>DATFSO010000120.1:0-71214 GCA_035262585.1 Occallatibacter sp.
TCGCGGTGGTCGCTCCCGTGCCGCCGTTCGCGATCGCAACGGTTCCGGTCACGTTGGCTGCGGAGCCGGTGACGCTGCCGGTGATGGTGCTGCTGAAGGTATTGGCGCCGCTGAAGGTGTTGCTCGCCGCCAATGTCGGAACCTTGGTGGTGTCCAGGTTGACGGTGACGTTGCCGGAGGTGCCGCCGCCGGTCAAGTCCGTCCCGGCTGCGACACCGGTGATACCCCCTGTGGCACCGATGAGGCCCGCCGGGCTCACCGCCTGGGCCGTGGCAATCGTTGTCCCCGATGAGGCGTTACCCGTGTAGCCCAGGTTGGTCAGAACTGCGCTCGTGCCGGTCGGCGTGGAGGCAACCGAGTAATAACCGCCGCTGGTCAGGAACACTACCTGGCCGACAGACATCCATGACGAGTTACCTAACGCAATGGTCGCCGTGTTTGAGCCGCTCGCCGGCTGCGTGAAGCTCGACGCCGTCGTCGTGTACGCGTTCAGGCCCGCTGCGCCGGTCGCACCTGGCGCGCCGATCGGCCCCGCAGGTCCGGTCAGCCCTGTCGGTCCCTGCGGCCCCTGCGGGCCAACGGGACCTGTCATCGCAATTTCCAACTCAGGGTGGTGGCTGGTGTCCTTGTTCTCCTTGCTGTCAAAAGAGAATGAACCCGTGGTGCCTTGCAACACCAACGCGATGCCGTTGTTGGGAACAGTTCCTGCCACCCAGCCCTGAACAAGCGACGTGATATCGATGAGCACAAACTGATTGACACTTGAGGTGTTCACCGCAATGGGAGGACTGGTCACTGACGCTCCCAGCGAAGGCTCATTGTTATAGTTCAGTGTGCTTTCAGTCCAACTGCTATCGACCGGGTACACATCGAAGCTGCCGCTTGTGGTCACCCCGCTTGCAAACAGGCGAAGAGTTGCCCTGCTCACGCTCGCTCCTGAGGGCAACGTCGCCAGATTGAACTGAATATAAATATTGGCGCCCTCCTGCATGAGCAGGGTAGTTTGAGATCCGAAATTTGTCGCAGGACGCGCACTATTCGAGTATGTGTCTCCTAAGGGAGGCGCTGACTGGGCCGTGACGAGCGTTGTAAAGAGTGGAAGTGAAAAAAGCACCGAGGCAAGAGTATTGAAATGCCGACACTGGGACATGGCACCCCCAATTGAGGTAAGAATCCCGCGGCAGCGCGGGCCTTTTTGTGTGAGCTGCTCAGCGGCTTGTGCGGGGTTGCTAACGCGGCCCCATTGATCTTGAATGCCATACGGTGGCCGCCGAGAATCGTGCGTTTGATCTTTCTCTCTGAGAGAGTCTGACAAACAGCCTTCAGTCAGATGTAAAAACCGTGCGACCATAGTAGGCCCTAACCCTCGAAAGTAGACCCATCTTTCGACATAAAAAAGTAACCTCACTTGAAAACGAGTCATCTAGGGGTCTGGTTACTTCGATCCTATTTGTTGAGCGTGGCGGCAGAGACATGGCGGGAAGCAAAGAATCGTCAAACTTCCGGTTTGCCGACACAACTCGGAAACTATCGGCGACAACTCGCTCCGAATACGCCACATCCCCTTAGTTTGGAGAAGGATATTCAACTCTATCGACAAAGAAGAGAGGTATGGACGCCGTTTCTTTCTTCAAGCGAATTCCGAGTTGATCCTCTACGGCATTCTGGAAGCTGGGTCCCGATCCGTCCTTGTCAGCAGGATCAGGAATGGCATCTTGGAGCTTATCCGGGACAAACTCCAAGACGAAATCGAAGGTTCCAGTCAGGCCCGATCGATTGACGACTGGCAACTCCAGATCTCCGGCACCTGACAACCAATCTGCTATCTGCTCCATGTTCATTGCTCGCCCACCTTCTCTCAGGCGTTTCCCGGACAGTCGTAGTTCCTCTCCATCGCCGCAAAGCTGAGGCCATCGGCCAACGAGTTCAGCGGATGGTGTCGATAGAACGGGGGCAGCAAGGGGCGTTGCGCAGCTTGAATCGTGCGGTTTTAGTTGGGGTCCTAGTGAACTTGCCTTCCTTGGGTGCATTGCCAGCACTTGAAATTGACGATTGTTGCGATGCACTTCCAAATTAAACCGCTCAGCAAGCAGAGACTGAAGCATTAGGCGCAGGTCGTCCTTGCTCGGACTCGGCGACGCGCATTTCGCAATGATGTCGAAGCGGTCTCTTACCGCCCAGGATGGAAGCGAGCGCATTAGACCGCCCCGGAATTCACTCACGCTTACCTTGTAGGCAAAGATCAAATAAGTAACGAACGGCTGATTGATAGCACGGAGAGTACAGGCTGTGGGAAAAAACGTATCGCTCCGATCGAGCGGAACATTCGAGGAAGGCGGACTACCCGATTTGTTCTCCTTTACGGACGCTACTTCGAAATGCGGTGAGTTGCTGCCTTTATTCGAAGTCGCTGCCTGACTGTAGACCTGCGCAACACTGCCGAAAGTGCCTACCGAGTATAGAATGCTCCAGAGCAAAGCCGTTCTAGGCATAGCACCTCGCCCCGATTCATCGTGGATCGGACACACCGGAATCGGCAACAATAATCTTCTGCAAAGGTTCGTCAAAGTCCGGTTAGCCGACCACTCACCCAGAACGCGGTCAATGAGTGCCAAGCCCTGAACGCATCAGTAGTCGAGGGAGCAAACTCTGTTTTACTCGCACCGAAGTGCCACTGCCGGATCGACCCGCAACGCGCGTGATGCCGGCAGACAGCATGCTACCAACCCAACTGCCGCGAGCAGCACGGCCGCCGCCAAAAACGTCAGCGGATCCAGCGCCCGTACGCCGTATAGTAGGCTGGCCAGCAGCCGCGTCACCATGGCCGCCGCACCGACACCCACTACCGACCCCAGCAGCACTACCACCAGCCCGCGCCGCAGGAACAGCGCAAGTACATCCCTGCGCTGCGCTCCCAAAGCTGTCCGTACGCCGATCTCACGCGTCCGCCTGGCCACTTCATACGAGAGCAATCCGTAAAGGCCGATGCACGCCAGCCCCAAACCAAGCACCGCGAATCCTCCAAGCAAGCGCGCCATCAGCCGCTGATTGAAAAGCAGCCGGCCAATGGATTCGGACTGCGTCCGCACCTGTATCACCGGCACATTATCATCGACATCCTGTACCGTCTTCCGAACCGCGGGAATGAATCCTGCCGGGGCAACAGTCGTGCGCAGCTCAAATGTCGCTCCGCCCGTGTCGAGTGGAACATACGCCGTAGGTGCGTCCTCATCCTGCAGCGAGTTGTACTTTGCATCCCGCGCCACGCCCACAATTGCCCACTGCGGTGCGCGCTTGTCATCCGATCCAAAATGCAATCCGATCGGATCACGCCCCTCGAGGAATTTCCGCACGAACGCCTCATTGACAACTGCAGCTGGCGGCCCACCCCGGATATCCGCAGGCCCCAGAGAACGCCCTCGCAGCAGCGGCAGCCGCATCGTCTCGAAGTAGTGCGGGCCCACTCGCAGCATCTGGGAATCCACGGTCTGTTTGCTGGTCTGCCCCTCGACCTTCACATCCTCCGTCCAGAGACTGCCGTCGAGCAAGGCGTCTGATGAATAGCTCACCGACACGACGCCCGGCAGTGCCGCCAGCCGTTGTTGCAGATTGTCATAGACAGCTTGCAAGCGCGGTTTGTCGTAGCCGGCCAGAGTGGGATTGACCCCCAGCAGCAGAACATTCCGCGTGTCGAACCCGGCATCCACGCTCCGCAGCTTGTCCAGGGTGCGAAACAGCAATCCCGCGCCGGTTAGCATCACGATGGAGAGCGCCACTTGCACGACCACCAGCGTGCTCCCCAGGCCGGGCCAGCGAGGTCCCGCAGGCAAAGTCAGCGGAGAGCCCTCCGTGGTGCCACGGCTCATCTCCACAGCCGACCGCGTGCGCGCACCGCGCAACGCCGGAGCCAGCCCGAACCCAATTCCCGTCACCAGGGCCACGCCGATGGTAAACAGCAGAACTCGTGCGTCCGGTCGCACATCAATATGCAGAGGCTGGTACCAGTTCGCCGAAGTAAAGGCCGCTAGCGCGCTTGCTCCCGCGTACGCCAGCAGCGTTCCCAGCGCGGTGCCGGCCAGCGACAGAAGAACGCTTTCGGTCAGCAGCTGCTGCATGACGCGTCGTCGGCTTGCGCCCAGCGCAAAACGCACCGCAAGCTCCCGTTCACGCGAGGTTGATCGCGCCAGCATCAATCCCGCCACGTTGGCGCACGCAATCAGCAGCACAATGCCCACGGCTGCCATTAGCAGTCTTAACGGCTCGCCGAGGCCTCGCCGAAATCCCGAGAGCCCCTCCTGCGAGGGAACCAGCACCAGCCGCGGATCGTCGGCCGCCCTCCATGCCGGCTTGGTTCCGTTCATCGTGGCATTGCGAAAAGCGAGATTCGCTGCCGCCTCCGCTTGTGTCCTCTTCATTCCGGGGTTCAGCCTTCCAACTACTGTCACCCACCACGATCCCGGATCGTCGTGCCCGCCCCACCTCAGTCCCAGCGCTTTTGTCTGGCTCACCGACACATATAAATCCGCCAACTTGCCGGGGGTCAACCGTGTAAATCCGCGGTCGGCAACGCCCACAATGGTGAAGGCAAGGTTATTCAGCCGGATCGTTCTGCCGAGCACGCCTCGCGCGCCGCCGAACATTCTCTGCCAGTAGCCGTAGTCCAACACAGCCACGGCGCTCGCCCCGTTCTGCTCATCCGCTACACCCAGCGTCCGACCCAACGCTGCCGGAACCCCCAGCGTATCGAAGTACGTACCGGAAACGAGCTCTCCGCGGGCGATGCTCGCCTGACCGTTCCCTGCAAGATCGAGCTCAGCCGTCCCGGCAAATGCCGTCACATTCGCAAACACATCCCGGCGTTCCGCTAATGTGCGATATACCGGATAGGGCATCGAGCAGCCGCTTTCATCTCCAGCGTCCCTGCGCATCACACAATCACCGAAGCTGCTCATCCCCGTGCTTTCCGGAGATTTGTGTGCCGACCACCGCATCACCACCAGCTCTTCAGGACGCGTCACCGGAATCGTCTGCAGCAAAACCGCATTCACTAGAGTGAAGATCGCGGTGTTGGCACCGATTCCCAGTGCCAACGTCAGAATCACCACGGTCGCGAATCCGGGCGACTTGCGCAGGATTCGAATAGCGAACTGCACATCCCGCCAAAGCGTCTCAATTCCTGTGCCCGCCCGGCTATCGCGCACCGCCTGCTTCACCTGCTCGGTCCCGCCAAACTCGGCCAGGGCGGTCCTGCGCGCCGTCTCCGGTGTCATTCCCGCAGCGATGCGCTCCTCGGTTACGACATCCACATAGGTCCGAATCTCCGCGTCCAGGTCGCTCTCCACCTGGCGCGTGTGGAAGAGGTTCCGAACCGTAGCTATCATCCGCGAGAGAGCTCTCATCATCGCCTCCTTACGCATTCAGTGCGCTGGCCATCGCCTCGACAATCGTTTTCCACTGCTTTGTCTCAATGCCCACCTGGCGCTCGCCCGCCTTGGTGCGCCGGTAGTATTTCGCGCGCCTGTTGTTTTCCGACTCTCCCCAGAATGATGTCAGCCATCCGGCTTCCTCCATCCGGTGTAGCGCCGGAAACAGCGACCCGGGTTTAACCTGAAAAGTCCCCTGCGTGATCTGTTCGATTCTGCGCGAAATGCCCAGTCCATGCATCTCGCCCTCGCCAATCGCCTTGAGGATCAGCAGGTCCAGCGTCCCCTGCAGTAAGTTGGTCTGATTTTGTCCCATGGCTCTACTTCCTATCGATTGTCTATAGAAGCTAATTTTTGTTTGTACAGAATGTCAATAGGAGTACACCGTGCCCTCCGCAGCGGTTGCGCAAAAGCATTCAAATCCGGCACGGTTTGTTCATTGCGTTCTGCGCGGGTTACCGAGACCTCTCCGTTGTCGCGAGATGGACCTTCGCGAGATCGCCATAGTTCTGGTAAAGCTGATGTGGTCCGGGGAAGTTCGCACCAAACACGATCCGGCCGGGAACTTCAAGCGAGTCCGACCAGCCAGTGAAAGTACCGGGCCCCGTTTCAAATATATGGATGCAGCCACCACCCTCACTTGACCAAATGCCGATTAACGGCTTCGTAAAGCCACTCATTGACGGTCAGCCCCGCGTTCACCAGCCTACATCGCCGGGTTCCCGGCGAGTGACCGGCAAACCGGCCTGGTCGGTTGTAGCAACGCTGAAAAAGGTAGCTTCGGCAGCCGAGACCGGGGGTGATGTCCCAGACGGCACCTCCACCAGCGGACCGGACCGACAAAAACTTCGATTGCTGCGAAGACGATCACGCCGACGCGACTTACTCAGCGGACCTCACCGACACAGTTGTTTCATGTCTCGCGATCACGATCACCTGCCCCGCACCTGCTCGTCGCCCCTTCTGTCCAGCGCAAGTATGTGGTTTGCCATCTTCTGAAACGCGCAACCCGTTACACTTCTCGCAGACCTTGGTTTTCACAAAGGTTTTGACAATAATTTGCCCTGTTTCTTGCTCCATCTGTACGACGACCCCCGTTACTACTTAGCCAACGACGCTACCCGCTTCGTAACGCGCTGTGAATGCCCCGTTGGTGTTAGTAGGCTTCAGGTTTCACCGACGAGCCGTTCAAGGAGAACTGATGTTCATTTCCGCCGCTCGCCGGAAGCTCAACGCCGCAATCGAAGCAGCAACCGATCCTTTGGTGATCGCGCAACTGACCGTAGCATTGAGCCGACTATATTTCGTTGTGAGATCCGGTCAGAGGGATTGATGCTGACGGCCACTGTGGTCTGCACTCCTGCCTCCGGATAACTCAGGGCCGTAACGGTGCCCCCGGCAGTGCGGCAGAAAACCGGAAAGTACTTCAAAACAAAAGTAGCCGCTGCAGGTAAAGCTACCCGTGGAGCCCGCGACGGCTCCCGACGGATTGATGGACGTGTTATTGCCGACTGCCGCCATCTGAGGAAAGTCAAAGAAGCTGTAGGTTCCGTTGCTGGCGAGAAGGAAACCACGAAGTGTCCTGGGTCATGTCATTGTAGAATCCCGCGATTGTCCCGCTGTCGTCCGACAGCGATCGGGAGTTCCAGTTGGTCATCGTGCCGTTTTTGGCGCGCAGGAACATGTGCTGGTTGTAGTTCGCGTCAGTATAGATTCCGGCGATCAACCCTTGTGGGGTTATGACGGCGGCAGATGTGCCCACATAGGGAGCATCGAGTGCTCCTGGAGCATCGATTGTGGTGATGCTTCCGTCGGCAGCGCGCAGGAATCCATGTAATGCGAAAGTCGCATCTTGGTATGTTCCCGTGATCGCACCCGCTGGGTTGATGCTGGCGGGCGAGGTGCTTGTCGATCCCGCGGGGTCAAACGTGGTGTAGGTCTGGCTTTGTGCAGCTGGTTGAACCGCAATCGTCAGAACAGCGACGAACGTTGTCATAGAAACTCGCACGATCCGACTCGAAGCGGTCCGCACCGATTTTGGGCAAACCGGTGTAGGCCCGCGCGGAAGGTTGATGTGTCCGGTTCAAACTTGTTACCTATGTCTCGGGTCACTCATTGCGGCGAAACTTTTTGGCGCGGGGCTCCTGGAATTATCTGGATCCTAGCTCTGCTGTTTTTCCCGGTAGAACACGATCAGGTCCATGTACCTGGGAGGGGTGGCGCCCAACTGACGCAACATCGTCGTCACCTGGCCACGATGGTAGGTGCCGTGATTGACCACATGCTGCACCATCTGCCAGAACACTTCCGATCGCTGTGCGCCGCGCATGTCCTTATACTCGATCGTGAGCTCGGCGCCTTCCGGTCCCAGCCTTTCGAGCACTTGGCGCATCTGCCGCTCCAGCCTTGCCCACTCCTCGCGCGCGGCGGCAGCATCCAGAATGCGTTCGGGATTCTGAAATCCAATAGGCTGCTCGCCGTTCCATCGCCTTATCCAGATTGACTCGGCATCACAGATGTGCGCGATGGTGTCGCGAATCGAACTGAAGCTGTTGCCTAGCGGCTGGGTAAATTGCTCCGGCGTGAGCGCAGAAACGGCGTCGAGAATCCGATCGCGCGCCCAGTAGTTGTAGTCGACGAGGAGGCCGAGATCGTCGTAGGTCATGGAATTCAGCTTATGCGACCGGTCGATTGGGCGCTATTCGGTTGCATGTGATCGCCCTGCCATGGCGCTGTTCATCTGGACGCGCGACTGGATAAGTGAGTTGACGCAAGCCCATTGCGTAGTTCACCGAATTGGGGTCGGTGTGCGAGCGTCGCCAAGCGGAAAGGCACCAGGCTTCCAACCTGGCACCGCGTGGGTCGAATCCCACCTCTCGCTCCATAACAATGAAAGGACGGTTAGCGGCCAACTCCCGGAATCAGTTCAACACTCTGCGAATCCGTGCATAGCCCACGAAGCTTGAAGTCAATGCGCGCTGGGCGCAGAAGCGCCTACGTTCGCGCAAGGTCGCAATGCTGGTCTGCCGGAATGTTCTGTATCTGTGAAACGGAGTTGGCCCCGTTTCGCGGTAGGATAGTTGCAACATTCATTTCAATCTCGGTGATCTTCCGGCCCAGAATGGTCGAATTCACAAGACCGCCAGCAGACCGTTGGTGGAGAGCACGATCGACGCTCCAAATTGCTGTCATAGCGGTCGTTATTTTTTTGATTTCGGGTAGCTCAAAGCTGTGGCTGCGAATGCTCGAAACGAAACCGGTGAAGAGCTCCACCGTGGTTGGTTCGCAAGCTGGGTGGAGCGACCGCTTTGATGATGGGACTCCAGACTTCCTGCGCCTTAACGATCCGGCAGATCAGGCTGCCTTCCGCCGGTGGTTCACCCTGATCGCCGAATACCAGGCCGTTCGCCCGCTCGCTGATGTACCGGCAGAGATTTCCGACTGTGCGAGTCTGCTACGTTTTGCCTATCGTGAGGCACTTAAGCGCCATGACGACAGTTGGCTTGTGGACAGTCGAATCGAAGTTCGAGTTGCACCCGGTGAAATTCGGGCTTGGGCCTACCCTTATACGCCGCTAGGCGCTCGATTGTTCAGGATCACACCCGGTCCCTTCGTCCCCGCTGATGTAACTGACGGAACGTTTGCGGAATTTGCAGACGCCCGCACGCTTGTGGAGCGCAACGCTTACCTAGTAGGTCGCGATGTACGATTCGCGCTTCCAGGTGATCTACTCTTCTACCGCCAATTCGGCCAATCCTCACCGTGGCACTCGATGATCGTGACCCGGGTCGGAATTGACGCCGCTGTGGTCTACGACACTGGCTCGGACCGCGGCCGCCGCGGTGAATTGCGCCGGGTGGCTATTTCAGAACTTCTTGATCATCCGCAGCCGCAGTGGCGGCCGTTGACGTCAAATCCCAACTTCCTCGGCGTATATCGCTGGAACATTCTGCGAGGGACCCTATGAGGCTCCGTAAGCCCCTGATCCTCATTTCATTTTTCTTGCTTTTCTGTACATCAGCGGCGGCAAAGGACGCACCGCGCTCTTTTTCGCTCTCCACGTCTCGAACCTTCTCACCGGGCGAAAGCGTGAAGATCCAACTGATAGCTCGCAATGTGCCTGAACTCGAATTTCGCGTCTACAAGGTCCGTGATGTTCAGAGGTTCTTCTCCGGGCTTAAGGATGTACACAGCTTCGGCACTTCCAGCAGCTCGCCGAGCGAAAACATAGACGAAAGAACGTGGCTCGAGCGGCTGCACGATTTCAAGGCCGATCTCTGGTGGCGCGTCCGCCATTTCTTCCGAGGCCAATTTACCAATGAAGCGCGGGATTCGTTTCGCGAGCGTCAGGCAAAGCTGGGCAAGCGCAGCCAGATCGTCGGCGCGGCACAATTTGCGCAGGTACCAATTCTCAACTCCAGCCAATTGGTGGCGCGATGGAAACTCCAGACCCCGCCCACGCTTGTGAGCGAGACACAGCAATTGCCTATCGACGGGCTCTCGGCGGGCGTGTACTTGATCGAGGCGACGGACGGCACGTACAAGGCCTATACCGTTGCCATTGTCACCAGCATTGCAGTTGTGGAGCGGTCAGACAGTGGGCAGGCCAGTCTTTATGTGGCCGATCGCAAAACCGGCGCACCAATCGGTACGGCTGACGTCGCGTTGTGGGCGGGCCAGCAACTTCAGTCGACTGCACAAACCGGGCTGGACGGCATGGCGACCCTCAGGACGAAAGCAGCCGGCGGAGAACACGGCCCCGCTCCGGAGAATGTCTGGATTCTCGCGAGACATGGTGCCGACGCGGCGTTGGTGACACCGTGGTCCTACGGATTTGGCGGAGAAGACTCCAGAAATTCGAAGGCCTATGTTTACACCGACCGGCCCGTATACCGGCCGGGCCACACCGTACACATCAAGGGAATCCTGCGCAATGAAAAGAACGACACGCTGGTCCTTCCCGATGTGAAGAGCGTAAAGCTGACCGTCACCGGCCCCGACCAGAAAGTGGTGCTCGACAAAGATCTTGCAGTGTCCGCTCATGGGACTGTTTCGGCAGACCTTGACCTCACCAGCGATGCTGTCCTCGGATACTACTTCATCAACGTGAAAGGAAACATCGGAGCCGGCAGTTTCTACGTTGAGGACTACAAAAAGCCGGAGTACCAGGTAACGGTGAAACCCGCGGCATCCCGGATACTGCAGGGTAACCAGATTCAGGCCACGATCGAGGCGCGCTATTTCTTTGGCGAACCGGTGGCGAATGCCAAGGTGAAGTACGTTGTGCACACCTCTCAACACTACTGGTGGGACGAGGACGAAGCAGACGACACCAGCAGCGAGGCTGAAGGCGAACCTGGCAACGCCGACGATGGGGAAACGACCTCGGATGAGACGGAGCAACAGGAACACGAAGGCGTGCTCGATGCCAATGGCCGTCTCGCCATCACTCTTCCGGTTGCTGTCGATGGCAAGCATAACGATCAGGATTACCGGATCGAAGCACGCGTGACCGACGCTGCGAACCGCGAGGTGGCAGGCCACGCTACAGTCCTCGCAACGTATGGTTCCTTCCGGCTCAGCGTTCAACCGACAAGCTACGTGTTTGAGAGCGGCAAACCCATTCGAGTCAAGGTGACGGCGCAGGATTACGACAATAAGCCGGTCCAAACGCAGGTACATTTGAGGGCCGTTCTGAGGCGATGGGATTCCGGGGCGCGCCAGTGGTCAGAGACCCAAGTCCAGACAAGCGATTCCTCAACTGGGCCTGACGGAACCATACTGGTTGACCTGCCGATCGCCGGCAGGGGCGACTTTGAAGTGACTGCGAGCGCGCAAACTCCAGAGAACCGCACAGTGGAAGGACACACCTGGGTTTGGATCTGGAACGGATCCGGCGAGTGGTACACGCCAAATGCCCAGGCACAGATCGTCGCAGACAAGAAGAGCTACAGCGTGGGCGACACCGCGCACCTGATCCTTGTCACCGGACTCGCTGAATCATGGGCTGTCGTGACGGTCGAAGGCGACAGCGTGCAATCGCGCCAGCTGATGCACGCAACAAGTGCAAGCTTGGCATTTGACGTTCCCATTACACAGAAGGCCCAACCTAATCTCGTTGTCGATGCCATCACCGTGCGCGACAATCAGGTGATCACCGCACAAAAGAGCCTTAAAGTTCCCCTCGTCGAGCGAACTCTGACCATAAACGTTACGCCCGATAAATCGAGGTATCTGCCCGGGGAGAAGGGCAACTTCGATGTCTATGCGGCGGATTCGCAGGGCAAGCCCGTCGAAGCCGATCTGGGCTTCGGCACAGTGGATGAGGCACTCTACTCGGTACGTCCGGACACGAGCGGTGATGCGCTGGCGACCCTCTATCCGATGCGCAACGTCTTCCTGAATCCGCAAACGTCGTTCGAGTTCTTCTTCTCGGGCGAGGCCGGCACAAAGAGTCCGCTGCTCGCGAGCCTGGCGATCGGAGCGGGAATGTATCATCCGAGATTGGCACAGGTGAAGCCTGGATCGGACCTTGTGGTGCCGAAGGTGCGCAAGGCGTTTCCGGACACGGCCTATTGGAATCCAAACGTGCACACGGGACCTGACGGACACGCCCGCGTCCAGTTCAATTTCCCCGATGCCCTCACAACCTGGCGCACCACAGTTCGCGCCATGACCAACGACAGCAAGGCCGGAAGCACAGTTTCGCGTGTACTTGTTCGCAAGAACCTGATCGTCAGGCTTGCTGCGCCGCGCTTCTTCCGCCAAGGTGACGAAACGGTCCTACGTGTTATTGCACACAATTACCTCGAAACAGCGAAAGAGGTGACCTTCGGACTCGATGTCAGCGGCCTCGACGTGATCGGCGGTCAATCGCAAAAGATAACCATTCAGCCCAAGGCCGAGGGTTTTGTGGATTGGCGGGTAAAGGCGCGTACCGTTGGCAACTCTGTCTTGACCGCCAAAGCTTTGACCAACGAGGAATCCGATGCGCTCGAACAGACGCTTCCCATTCTTCCGCATGGCGTAAAGCAGCGATCCGCAGCGGCCGGCGTGGTGTTCTCCGGCGCAGGCCAGAATCAGTGGGCTTATCGCTATCCCGATGGAACAGACCCATCGGCGCACCAATTAATTATTACCGTAGGTCCATCGGTTGCCGGTACGGTCTTCAGTGCGCTCGATTATCTGACCAGCTATCCGTGGGGCTGCACCGAGCAGACCATGTCGAGCTTCCTCCCCAACATAATCGTGGCGAGGGCGGTTGATCGGCTCCACCTGAAGCCACCCATCGACCGCAAAGAACTTAGCAAGATGGTCGGCGCAGGCACCGACCGGTTGAACAACTACCAGCATGACGACGGCGGATGGGGCTGGTGGCCAGACGATCCCAGCCGCGTGTTCATGACTGCCTACGTCGTCAGCGGTCTGGGAGAGGCAAAGGCTGCCGGGTTCAACATTGAGGAGGAACGGCTCAACAAGGGCCGCAATTGGCTGGTCTCCACGCTCGCAGCGCATCCCAATATGACATCGGAACTGCGAGCTTATACCGTCTACGCGCTGTCTACCACGGGCGGCGCGCCCCATGATGCACTGGATAGGGCTTGGTCAAGCCGTGACAAGTTGAGTAATGAAGGTCTTGCCCTGGTTGGTCTTGCGCTTGACGCCGCAGGGGACAGCCGCGCCCACGAGGCAGCGCAGCTGCTCGAAGTGAGGGCGAAGCTCAGCGAAGTCGATGCGCACTGGGAAGGCAACTACGACGGCCTCCTCGAGTACTGGGATGACACGACGCCGGAGACCACGGCCTTTGCGCTGAAATTGCTGGTCCGCCAGGATCGCAGCAGTGCATTGATGCCAAAGGCTGCGCAATGGCTCGCCGCGCACAGGAGCGGTGACTACTGGTACTCCACAAAACAAACAGCTCTGGTCATTGAGGGCTTGACCGACTACATTGCGCTCAGCGGTGAACTGAACAACACCTCCGATGTCGAAGTCCTCGTTAACGGTACGAGCGTGGGCAAGCGTTATTTCGGCGCCGGCGAGGGTTTCGCGGCACCGTGGCGCATTTCCGTTCCGGCAGCAATCGCTGGGAATACAGGTCAGGTCACAATTCGCAAGAGTGGTAACGGTCTTACCTACTGGTCTGCCGAGGCCGCCTGGTACTCGCAAAACAAGCGTCTCTACCAGCAGGGTAAACTCGCGCTCAACATCGCCCGCGATTATTACGTGCTGAGCAAGAAACAGAACAAGCCGACGGACCCTATCACTTATGATCTTGTCCCTCTTAACGGCCCTGTGCATATAGGCGACATCATCGCAGTTCGGCTCGCGTTGGACGGCACGGATTGGAAATATCTGCTCGCCGAGGATCCCATACCGGCAGGCACTGAATTCCTGCCCGAGACTGGCCTCTACAAGCTGAACAACAAGCCCGATTGGTGGGGTGACTGGTTTACGCGCAAGGAATTCCACGACGACCGTGCTGCATTCTTCAACACCGAATTTGGCCGCCGCCACGAATACGTGTATCTGTTGAAGGTGGTCAATCCCGGCAAGTTTGCCATCAGTCCGGCACAGGCTGGCCCTATGTATCAGTCGAACGTGCTCGCTACCACGGATCCCGCAACGCTGGAGGTGCAGCCGTGAAGAACATTAGAAGCGCAATTCTCCGCCTGGGTCACGCCTGGCCCTGGATCATCGCTCAGTTCGCCGGAATGATCGTCCTCATTCTCCTTGGCCTGACCTGGACCCGGATTCCCGACAAGACCACATGGGAGGTCCTTGTCACCCTGGCGATGCCCTTGCTGCTGATCGTTGCGGTACTTCTGCTGCAGACGGCAACGATGCGCCGATTGATGGACTATGAGCATGCCCGGATCCGCCTCGTCTGGAGCGTGTTATTTCTCGGATTCTGGGTCGCACTCGGACTGATCGCCTGCTTGTTGCTCGATTGGTGCGACGCTCGGATACCGAACTGGGCAAGCTACCTTAATTCGCGTTTCTCAGCCCACAGTCGCGCTACTGTGTTTACCTACGAGCATCTGCAACGTTGGCTCAGCCTGGCGGAGTGGGTCTTCCGATGGATTCTCGTTCCCGGCAAGCTGACCCTCAACGCAATGGCAACCGTCCAATGGGGATGGCGTGCGCCGTTCCGCAGAGTCCTGCGCCTGATCTTCAGCTGGCGATGGTGGCTCGCCGTTGTCATCTGTTCTCTGATCGCGGTCGCGTGGCCTTCGACGTTCTTTGAAGGCGTTCCGCACGGGACGGTTTCGCATCAGGTATGGGCCGTTACACTCAAGCTCGCTGCAGTCTACTTCCTGGCGATTGCTGCATGGCTAATTCTGCTGGCCTGGGCCGCAACTCTGTTTTCGGCGGCCAAACCCGCAGCTGACCCGGGTGAACGAATCCCTGTACCCGCGCCAACCTCGCCACCAGACGGTAACAATGGAGGCGCGGTTCGCTTACCTCTTCCCGAGGGAGGCGGTGACAGCATCGGGAATGCCTGATCGCAGCCACGCGGCCACCTGCTGCTTTCCATATCGGTTCAGCAAAATCGCAACGTACTGTGCCGCCGCGCTGTGAGCCCTTTCGGATTCCGATGCGTATCTCGCGCGGCCTAGCGTTCTCTCCACCGTGTTGATGGGCAAAAGAGGCGTATTTCCGTCGCCAGTCTTGCTTCCTTCGCTCCAGAACTCCACCAGTCCTTCACGCAGCCACAGCGGTGCTCTGGGGCCGGTCTCGCGCTCGACCAGCGCGTGAAGAAACTCGTGGCGCATTGTACGCTCAAGCAATCGCCGTGCAGCAAGAGTTTCGAGCGGCTGCGTACCGATCCACTGCCCCTCGCTGAAGGCGCTTACCCACCCCGGGACGAGCATTGCGTCGCGAAAGGCACGCGTGGAGGCGAAAGCGCGAACTGTAATTGGCGGCGAGGCGTGGAGCCCTGATCGCTCATGAGCCTCGGCAAGAGCCTTGGACAAAGCTGGCAGAAATGCTCGATCGCTATCATCGAGGGTCTCGAGTGTGAATCCTTCTCTAGTAAAGGCATTCCAGCTTCGGTCAGTTGCCTCGTCCGCAACTTCCGCTCCGGGAAAATACTGCTGAAGAATCTCCGCCATGCTCTTCCCCTGTGTGGCCATCTCTGCAGCGCCCTTCTGGCAAAGCCCCACACCATTGCCCCAGCCGCGTCCATGAAAAAGAAACTGGTCGCCCTGCTCGCTCACCTCAAACCAAGTGCTCGGAATCTTGTTCCAGCCAAGCGCTTGGCCTACCGCCAGCCGGAACTCCTCCGCGGAAATCTCTGTTTCGTCGATCTTGACTGTTATTGCCCTTCCCGATTCGCCGCGTCGTGCAACTGTGAGGTTCATCCATCCCGGCCGCATCAAACCGGCCGCCGCGAGCGATGCACTCAATTCCGAACGATGCAACGCAGTGGCCCAGGTGTTTCCGGGGTGGAGCACGCAATACCGGTCCGCACCCGATGACAGATACGGCGTTGATCCATGTGCTCTCGGCCAAATCTCGCTGGGAGATGCCTTTTGCCCACCACAGTCTTTGCCGAAATACGCCTCCGCACGCCGGCCGTGAAACCACAGTGTCTCCCCAGCGGTGGCTAGAACAGCAGCATGAGCCGCCGCCTGACGAGGCAAAGCGTTCGTCCAGTGAAGTAGCTGGCAATGCGTCGAATCACACAGATTGAATGCAGCATGTCCATGGTTCTGGTGGAGTGCGAAAGACCGCACAACCACCGCCAGAGCCTTCAATGATTCGTCGCTGTCTTCCGGTCCGCTCTCGCTTGCAACCACCCGCTCTATGTAGCGCTCCACCGGCAAGGTCACGGCAATCACCAGAGTGTCGTCTCTTGCAGAAACGGTTATGGGATAGCTCAAGACGACAGACTCGTTGTGCGCGACTAGTCGGACGCTGTTCGTTATCCTCATCCGGCGCGCAACGATCGTCTTGCCCTGAAACTCCATCACCACCTTCGCATCGGCAGCGCGAAGGCTTAGTGTCTGGTTCACCTTGTGCATCGCGCACGGCGGGCAATTTTCGACCGAGAAGCCATCGGGACCAGTGGGGCCCAGCATTAGATTGCGATCATGCCAAAGCGTCCACATGCCTACTTGAAGCGTGGTTGCGTGATCATGGGCTGGTTGAGTGTATGAGAACAAAACGGGGAAGAGAAAAATGCAACTCGCAATGAGCGCTGCGCGCATCCGGCGAACGCGCCCTATCAGACAGCCCGAAAAGTCGCTCATCGCAACGTCAACCGTGCCTTCGCAATGACTTGTCCTGCTACTTGAGCAGCGTCTGCACCTCGTCCACTCGGCACAAAGACCACGATGACAACTCGTGGATCCTGCGCAGGAGCTATCCCGGCGAACCATCCGTGGGTTCCGCTTGACGTCACGCCTTCCGCAGTGCCCGTCTTCCCCGCAATGGAAGCGCCGCTTGTACTCGCTCCACTGGCCATGCCGAAATCTGTCGAATCTGTAAGGCCGGCCGCCACCGTTCGCGTGGCGGCTGACTGAGGATGAGCCGCCAGTTCATTCGCCAGCCAGCGATAGGCAACTGCGAGTTCCAGCGGTGTGATGCGGATATTGCTCAAGCCGAGCATCGCAAGTTGCTGCTCTTCGAGCGATGCCGGCTCGCGAAACTCAGCCAGCGCCTCCCCGGTTGTCAGTCCTGTTGTGTCCAGAAGTCCCGTCGGTCGCAGCAGACTCATAAGTTGACCCGGTCGAAGTGCGCGTGCCATCCCGGCAAAGTAGCTGTTGCACGACCACGCGAGTGCCTCGCGAGCGTCAAACGGCGCTGCATTCGGATGCGAACACCCGAGCCTGTGACGTCCGATTACCAGCTGACGATTACACGCAATGCGATTCGAAGAGTCCCACTGTCCCGTTTCAAGCGCTCTGTAAAGAAGGAGAGGCTTCAGCACAGAACCAGGAGCTGCCAATGTACGCGAAGCCGCCGTCAATTGCCTGGCGGCAATCACGTTTCCAGATGCGCGATCAAGGATCACAATTCGTGACGTGGGTTCAGCAGCGGCGACCTGCTCGACTGCTCGTCGCAACGCCTCATCACGACCTTGTCCACTAAGAGAGCGGGCGACCAGGAGCACAATGACCGCGAACATGGATATGAATAAGCTGCGCATTTAACTTAGGCCATATTACATTCATTTGATCTCACCCGCGGCTGCACCGCCGCGCGCAGCCCGAGTACTCAGTTGCACACTGTCACCAATCACTGATGTCAACCTTGGTGACGGTCGGCTGACGTCGTCACGTGCCAGTCGCACCGCTGCAATGATCGAAGCAGCGATCACCAGCGTGGAGGCGAAACGATCCTGTTTCGCTCTCTCCTGCTCCTCGCGTGCGATTGCTCTTCGCATCTCACCCATGACGCAGCCCCGATCTGAGCGGCCTCGCGAACAGTTTGTGCGACAGCTTGCCTCTGAAAAAGGCTAACGAATTAACGGACTTCCCCAAACGCGAAAGAGCAATTCCTTGAGTTGAGAGAAATCTCGCGGGCCCAGCTCGGCCTGCCATTCGCGCTCGATCTCGCGGAGCACGTCCAGAGCCTTGGCCCACGCGGCGTGGCCGCGCTTGGTAAAGCGGACAATGCGCGCGCGGCCCTCATCCGGCGAGTCAAACCGAATCAGATATCCGAGCTCTTCCAGACTCCCGAGCAAACGGTTCATGGCCTGCTTGCTCATCCCTGCACGCTCGGCCAGAACGCCGGGGCGAACCCCATCCGGGCCCGGAAATCGGAGCACCGCTATGTGCGGCAGGATAAGCCCTTTGAAGCCCGCAGCGTTCAGGTCGCGGATGATGCGCCGGTGGATGGCCTCGGAAGGAGCACGCAGCATCGCGCCGATGAGCATATCTTTGGCCGTGACCGGTGCTGACTTTTCTTCAACATAACTCATTGACATTCTCCGTAAACTATGTTTACCATACGTTATCGGTAAACATAGTTTACCAGAGAGAGAGCAAGATGACACGAGAAACCATCGACTCGTCGTCTGACGGAATCGTATCGGCAGTTCGACACCAAACCTCAACGCTCCCGCAGGCAAAGTGCCTACCCGCAGGAGCTGGCACAGCCTACTGGGGTCCCGGCGAGCTGATGACGTTTCTTCTCACCGGAGAGGAGACAGGTGGCGCGATCTTCATGTCGGAGATCTCTGTCGCGCCGGGCGGAGGAACACCGCCGCACATCCACCACCGCGAGGACGAAGCGTTCCGCCTGCTCGAAGGAACTCTGACGATCCAAGTGGGCGGGGATACAATCACTGCATCCGCCGGAGATTTTGCTTTTCTTCCCCGTGGCATCGCTCACTCCTTCAAGAACACTGGCGACGGCTATGCGAAGGCACTGGTCTCAATCACTCCGGCCGGCCTTGAGGGGTTTTTCACGGAAGTCTTCGAGCCAGCTGCGGACCGTTCCGCGACGCCTCCGCCTGCGAGCAAAGAGCTGATGGGTCGGGCGCTCGCGGCTGCTCCAAGGTACGGACTTGAGCTTCTTCCCCCGGCATAAAGGGTTTCAACAGGTCCACAAAGAAATCAGTTAATAGGAAAGAGAGGTCTCCATGTCACTGCAATCGATCGATCTGTCCGTCAATCCTGCCAACGAGACGATCCATCTAGGGCCACTCATGGTTCGGTTCCTGGTCACCGGTGAGAATTCAGCCGGAACGGTCGCGGTCTTTGAGGTGGCTGTACCCGCCGGGCAGCGCCTGATGGCGCCCGCGCACAGCCACGATCACTACGAGGAGACGATCTACGGCATCGAAGGCGTGATGACTTGGACCGTCGACGGCAAGCGGATCGACTTAGGGCCGGGGCAGGCGCTCTGCATTCCGCGGGGTGCCGTTCACCGCTTCGACAACAACGGCACGGAGGACGTGAAGGCACTGTGCGTCATTACGCCCGCCGCAGTCGGCCCGCAGTATTTCCGCGAATCAGCGGAAGCGGTAAGGGCGGCGGCCGGTGGTCCGTTGGATCGCGCGAAGATGGTAGAGATTATGCTCCGCCACGGGCTGACTCCTGCTCCACCTCCGCCTCAAGCGTAAGGCTGCGAGGTGTTCAAGCCAACGCCATGTGATCAACCCTGTCGCCGTTGCCTAAAGCAGGCTCGCTGCTATACTGCGTGGATTCCTTCTCTGTGGTGACAAACTATGCGGCTCACCGGCATCACTTCTTTCGGTCTATTGTGTGTCTCGCTCTGCGCATTCGCAGATGGGCCGGCCTCTCGAAAGCTCACTGACCCCCACGCTGTGACGTCAGCCAGCGGGCCGCCGGCAACGGCTCTGCCCGTCGAAGCCCTGCTGACTACTACGCGAATCTACGGTGTTGCACACTCCAATAATGGCCGCAAGATTGCCTTCGTCAGCAGCGCCTCTGGTCGTCCGAATCTGTGGGTTATGAACCTGGACGGCACGGGCGCGCAACAGCTTATCAAGAGCGAGGACCGCCAAGCCGGTGCGCGTTTTACGCACGATGATGCTGAAATCGTCTACAGCCAGGACCGCGGCGGCAACGAGTATTACGACATCTACGTTGTGCCGGCCAACGGTGGTGAGGCACGCAATCTGACCCACACCGACGATATCAGTGAAACCGTGGATGAGTTCTCGCCTGACGGCACTCTGCTTGCCATCGGCATCAAACAGAAGACTTCTCCGCCAACCAATCTTGCCGTGATGGAGTGGCCGAGTGGCACCATTGACCAGCTCACGCACGAATCCGATCCCAAGGCATCGTGGAGCGAGAATGCATGGAGTCCAGACGGCAAGTTCATCTATGCAACACGCACTGTGGGGATCGATGACTCCGACATCTTTCGCGTGGAGGTAGCCACAGGCAAGGTCGAAAAGCTGCTGGAGCACACTGGCAAGCAGTTGGTGAGCGTCTCGGATGTGTCTCACGATGGCGGCACATTGCTCATCAGCTCGAATGCGAAGGGTGGCTACGAGAACGTAGCTTTGCTCGACCTGGCAACGAAGAAGCTGCGATGGCTAACCGATACCCAGTGGTCAGCTCGTGGGGCGGCGTTTACGCCGGATGGTGGAACCGCGGTCTATACATTGAATGCGGATGGACGTGTATCCACACGCTTTGTCGACCTGAAGAAAATGCAGGAGTCCGAGCGAGGTGTACCTGCAGGGATGAACATGCCCACAGCCGCACCTACGCCATTTCTGCCGGATGGCTCCATGCTGCTGTCGCACGAAGATTCGAGTCACCCTCAGGAACTGTATCGCCTCGCCAAAGACAACACGCTGACGCAGATAACGCATAACGCCAACGATCAGTTGCAGCGCGTCGTTCTACCCAAGTCGCAACTCGTTACCTACAAGAGCTTCGATGGGCGGCTGATTTCGGCGTTCGTGTGGATTCCGTTCAACCTCAAGCGCGACGGTACAGCGGCAGCCGTGGTCATGCCGCACGGCGGTCCTACCGGCCAGACGACCGACACGTTCAACGGGCGTGCTGAATTGCTCGCCTCGCGCGGCTTCGTCGTCATTGCACCCAACGTGCGCGGCTCGACCGGCTACGGGATGGAGTTCCAGAACGCCAACGTCAAGGACCTGGGAGGGTCGGATCTGAAGGACGAGATCGCGGGCGTTGACTTCCTGAAAGCCACGGGCTTCATCGACCCCAGGCGCGTAGGCATCTGGGGCGGATCGTACGGCGGGTTCATGACGCTGATGGCGATTGGTAAAACGCCGGACGTCTGGGCGGCCGCTGTGGATGAGTACGGCATATTGAATTGGTTAAGCATGCTGGAGCACGAAGACCCGCGCCTGCAGGAGTATGAAAAGAGTCTGCTCGGTGACCCTGTGAAGGACCGTGCTGTGTATGAAGCAGGTTCGCCGCTGAAGTACATCCGAGATGAGAAAGCTCCGCTTCTCGTTCTCCAGGGTAACAACGACATCCGCGTGCCTAAGGAAGAAGCCGAGCAGGTGGTCAGCATATTGAAGACGGAAGGCCGAACTGTGGATGCGGTGTACTACCCGGAGGAGGGCCACGGTTTTGTCAAACGCGAACATCAACGCGATGAACTCACCCGCTCCGTTGAATGGCTGCAGAAGTACCTGCAGGGTACAGAGTAGGGTCCACGCTTCTGGTCTCGTCACCTCCGTCACACTGAAGCCAGTGGGCCACCGCCACTTCTCTTGTACGCCGCCTGCTGCGCCGGCGTACATTCGCAGGAACGAATCGCGAGGATCTTTCGCCAATGCTTCTGTGACAATTCCATGACAATTCCACTGACGCGTCTTCCCTGGCCGTGATCCTGAACTGGCAGCCGGAAGGACCATAATAGGACTCGGCCATTCATCGTTCAAATCTGTAAATCACAGATAGCCGCGGTGATTTCCCTCTTTTGCCGAGCAAACTATTTGCCTGACCGACGAAGGACATGTGCATTACGTGAAAATGATTCGACCTTCGCCGTCAGCAATCTTCCAATAGGGGCTTGCCGGATGATTTGGTGTTTTGCGATGATGGTACGCCAGTCTGCGTCGCTAAGGACGCGACCCAGGATCAATTTGGAAATTTGCAAGGTTTTTAGCCTTCCAACAAGCTTCCTTTGGGGGCCTGCAAGCGTTCAAATCATTCCAGGTATTGCTCATGCGGCTAACGCAATCGGTATTTTTCTAAGCCGGGCCCTCTAGTACGAGCCCCCAATCCTGTTCGTTTCGCCGCGGGAGCGTACTGTGCTTCAAGCATGGCACTATTACGGACTGAAGGGGTGCATTTATGCGGTTCCCTCGTCGTCGGGCCGTCTGCATAACGGGTTTGCTCTGGTTTGCGATTTGTTACCCGCCTCATGCCTCGGCGTTATTGGAAGTGAATCGTCCCGATTCCGGCTCACCGGCTGCTTCTTCACATAGCGGCTCTGGCGATTCGATTGAGATTCCCGGGCCATTGCGATCCTTTCTTCGCATGGCGGCGATCAGCCAGGAGGCCGCTCCTGATGAGGTGGTGCCGGCATTGGCCCGGAATGTTTCGCTTTATGGCTACGCCAGCGACAAGCCAAAGGAATACCTCATCTTGCTGGAAAGGTATGTGCAATTCGCCCGGGATCTACGTGGGCTCGCCAATGAGAATGGCACGATACGCATCACTGGCTGCCAGGACGCCGGAAACCTGCTGGAAGCTCTTGGATATAAGTTGCAGCGGGAGTGCGGCCGCCGGGATACCGCTCTCATGACGGCGAACGCCGAGCGGGCTTTCCTGACCATCGACTCGGGCTTTCCTCTCACCACACTCGAACATGCGCTGCAAATGGATGGCCCGTTTACATACGCATTTCCGGCCACCAGGGTCCCGATCATTCTTCACGAGAAGGACTGGTTGTCTGCCGGCAAATGGAAGCAAAATCGTGACAATAACTTGCTCGATCTGCTCTTGCACGATCCACATCTCGATCGGCTCTACACGGCGCTGGCAAGGTGCGATGACGAGACGCGGATTGCTTTGAATGGTTCCCCCGGGCTCAGGGCTTTGATGCCTCATGCAGCAGTAATGGATCTGTATGGCAGTCAGATCACGATCAAGTCTGGACACGTGATTGTGCCGGGTGATGCCGAAAAGTCCTGGCAGGAGTTAGTGGGTGAGAGCCCTCACTCTCCCGGACCGTTCGTCGACGGTCTTCTCACAAAAGACAGCGGATGGCTGTCAGCCTATTTTGATGCTCTCAGCCGTTTAAATCCGACCGAGCAAGCTCACGTCACGCAAGGCAACCTCCTCAGGCGCTTTTACAACGCGTACCGCTCCACAGCCATGAAGGCGGACGCATCGAGAGGCGTCTATCCGATAAACGGCAACCTCGTGATCCTGTTGGCATCGCTGAGATGGAAACCCGATGGGGATCTCGATACCCCCGGAGAGCTTTCTGTATGGAATGACATCCTCTCGCAGGTCGCCAAATCACGGGAGATAAAGATGTGGATGGGGCGGGAGCGCGATTGGAATACTACAGGAAAGCTGCTTGACACTCTGATCGCAGCGTCGAACTACCGATTGGAGACCGGGCCAGTCGAGATCTTTCTGATCCTGAGCGCAATCGATTCCGCGAGGCCGCCGGAACGACAGCTGTCGCGTGAGACGGAAATACTGCTTGCGCACAGGTTTTCGGAGTTCAGCCGATGGTTTCCGATCTTTGCTGAGTTTCCGGCCCTCGATGATTCGGCAATTAAAAAGTTTGTAAGCGCAGCGGACCGGGTCGGCGGCATTTCGAATTCAGCCCTCCGCTCGAACGCACTTGGATCATTCCAGGCTGACGTCGGACTTTGGCAGATCTTTGCCCGGCAGGGCCAGATTCCCGCGGATCAACTGAATTCGACCTGGCAAAAGGTGGTAGAGCCGTTTCTCGGAGTTTCTTCGTCGATACAACTCTTCGAAGCGTCCCGCGCTTCATTGCAGGCTAGCTTGCAAGCGGTCGCCGGCAAACGAGATCTCTCCCAGGATGAGACGATCGACCTGCTCGCGGGACCGGCTCACGACGACCGTGACAGCCAACGTGTGCACCAGGAGATGGCCGACAGGATTCATGCCGTACTGGATGACCAGCGATTGGCATCACTCGACACGCTATTCGGACTGTATGACGGAATGACCGAGATGTCGCACGGGGCATCGACCGGAAGCGCACTGCTACCGCTCGCCGAGAGCCTTCGCGAATTCGAATTGCCCCGGCCAATCTTTTCGGGGACTGAAAGGGCCAGTTGGGCTCCCCCCGTTTACACCAGCCGGCACACGGAATTGCAGGTGAGAACAGATTTGACGAAAATACTCAAATCTCCTGCGTCTCCGTCACAACTTGAGGCCGCGCGAGGGCAGCTCACGCCGTTTCTAAGAGACACCCTGGTTGGTTTGAACTACGCGTACTACGAGCCTCCGGGCGCACAGGTCCTGCACAATAACCCTCTTTTCGTTCGTTCTCATGACTTCTCTTCGATTTCGGTTCAGGGCTTCCAGGAGATATGGGGAGCTCCGCGGCTGGTCGGTGTGGGTGCAACCGCCGGAGGTGGAGCCTACTTATTGGGTTCGCTTGCCGATCTGCCTTATGCCCTGGCAAACACGGAAGCGGATTTCATTGTCCCGAAGAACATCCAGGCTCTGATCTGGCGAGACGTTGTTCCCCACCTGCTGGTAGGCGCCACGCAACCGCGCTGGTGGAACGTTAGCAAGAATGAATTGCATTTGGCAGCTCTCTATCAGCGCGCCGGCGAAGAGCTTTTGACCGCCTCGGCGAATAATCCGGAGCTTCGTTCGGAGGTCACAACCATCCTCTCTGACCGGATGACGCCGGTTCGGTTGGAACAGCTGGAACGTGCTCTCCAGACTCCGAGTGAGATCAACGCGGGGATTTCTCAGGTATTGCCGGCAGATGTTTTCTATCTCGCCGTTGATTACCGGAAGAGAAATCCGGAAAAGGCTTCCAACTGGGGACCAGCGAGCCGGGAATTGAATGAGCTCTGCCAGAAATATCCTTCTGAGGCCAATTGGGAGCGACTGTCCTCCGACTTTGGAGGGCCACATCCCGCCTTTATGCTCATCAGTCCGACCGCTTTGGTGAAGATGAAGGCAGTCTCCACTTTCGTCGGAATCCCCGGCTGGATCTACGCAGAATCCTGGAATACTAACAATCTTTACTGGGCGAGACTCGCGGACGAGATGGGCTACTCTCCGGTCGAACTCAATCTATTGGTACCGGAGTTAACGCGCAATATGATCGCCGACATTTTCGCCAGCAACATCGACGATTGGCCTGCATTGCTACGTGCGATGGAACAGACGGGAAATGAGCTTAGAGCAGGCAAGATCGCCCTTCACGTGGCAGTGGCGACCTCCACGCAATAAAACAGCAAGATCGAACAGAGGGACCAGAACCGATGCAAAAGAAGACTTTTATTCGCTGCGGATTATTCTCGTGCCTTCTTTTGACGGGCGCCGGGCGCCAGCCCGCTGCTCAGGACGACCCAACTCATCTGCGCGTAAATGTTGTGCTCGTTGAGCTCAACGTAGCTGTCACTGACAACAAGGGAAACTACGTAACGGACCTTCGTCCCGAAGACTTCGAGATAACCGAGGACAAGATCCCGCAGAAGATCTCCACCTTTGAGGAGAGCGCGAATTCTGAGCCTGGTTCAAATGAGATCATCCGGCCTGGCCAGATCAATCGAGCGGCGAGTCCAAGCAGTGCCCCAGACGTCGAGCCGCGTGCGCCAGATAGCGGCGTCATTCCGATTTCGCACTTGAGTGGCGCCAGTGTCTTCGTTCTCTTCGATACCAGCAACTACATGTATCGAAACTTCGTGTTCGCTCAGGACTCGATCACAGATTTCATTCGCTCCATGAATGAAACAAACAAGATTGCTTTCTATTCCTATTGCCGGGATCTTTCGCGCGCGATTCAGCTCACTACGGATCGTCTCCAGGTTGTCAATGCTGTACGCAGTTCAGTCGCCGGCGACGATGCCGCGCTCTACAACAGCCTCCTGCTGACCGTAAAGGACGCCGCGCCTCTCAAGGGACGAAAAGCAATCGTGGTGTTTTCCAATGGTCCCGACAACGCAAGCTCTGTTCCACCTGAGGATGTGGCCGAATTGGCCCAGTCGACGGGGACGATCATTTATATCGTCAGTACGCAGAAGGCTCAGGAAGATGAGGTATCAGTTGCCGCATTTGAACGCATGAGCAAGGTCTCCGGCGGAAAAGCGTATTTCGCAAAGAACTGGCGGGAGGAAAAACAGGCCTTCGCATCGATTCGTGAAGATCTGGTCCATCTTTATACGTTGAGCTACTATCCCCAGGCCAATCCAAATCGTGGGTGGCGCTCGATCAAAGTGAGGCTCGTGGGCAGGGATCTGCAGAAGTACCACGTTCGCACCCGAGACGGCTACCGACTGACGGTGCAGCGGTCACCGAATTCGCAGCAGTGAGAGAGCCATTGGAGACCCTTCGACATCGCTTACGATCACCGCGACCGTGACATATTGATTGGCCGGATGTGCGGTCCCTCTGAAATTGCCTTAGTCAGCGTCGGAGGGGATCTCAAACGTGACCAGCTCGGCTTTGAATCCTCGCGTACGGATCGCTCCGTAGATGATTCCTGCGGTCATCCACAGTGTTCCGAGGACAAGCGCTGGACGGCTAAGATGAATCCAGATGAATCCGCAGATCAGGAATCCCAGGACCGGAGCGACGAAATCACTCGCCCAACTTCCGCGTTCGTGTCGCAGGTGGTAGACAAATGCAGAAGCATTCACTCCCATGAATGCAATGAACGCACCAAAGTTCAACGCCTGAGCTCCAATTTCATACGCGCCGCCTCCCAGCCTCGCAGCAAAGAGTTCCAGAAGGCCCGCTCCAAGGAGGGCGAACGCACCGACAGCTATTATGTTGTTCCGCGGTATGCGGTGACGCCGATCGATCGCGCCGAAGAACGATCTGGGGAGGGCTCCTCCACGTCCCATCCCGTATAAGAGCCGTCCGGCAGCGAGCTGGGAGCCCATTCCGGATCCCATATTTGCGATCAGCAGTGTGAAGTTGATGATCTGGAACAGAATGGCTCCGCCGGCCTGACGGGAAAGAACCGCGAATGCGGACTCGACCTGTTCGCTGGGGAACGGCTTGGATCCCCATATCAGTTGCGCCGCGTAGACTTCCAAACCGGAGAGGAAACCTGTGATCAGGCAGACCAGCACAGTAGCGAGCAGAATGTTACGTCGCGGATTCCTGACTTCCTCCGAGAGCGTGGAGACTGCGTCGAATCCAATGTACGTCAGTACCGCAACAGAGGTTCCGGCGAAGATGCTCGAGGTCTGAAACGTCGCGGGATCATAGAACGGCCGAAGAAAGAATCCCGGATCGCGCTCCATATGCCACACTGTGCGGGCCACGCTCGCCAGGAAGAGCAGGACGACAATCACCATGCCTGCGCAGAGAGCCTCGTTCATGCGCGCGGAAGTCTTGATCCCTCGAAGATTGGTCCAGGTAAAGAAGCCCGCGAAGATCAGTATCCAGACATAATATGAGATTTCCGGGACGATGTTCATTGCGGCTTTGGCGCAAAATGCAGTGCAGATCAATGGATTCAGAAGATAATCCATAACCATGCCCCAGCCTACAACGTAGCCAAGTGCGGAGTGCATCTCCTGGCCGACGTATGTGTAAGCCGAGCCGGCGCTCGGATAAGCGCGCGCCATCTTTCCGTAGCTGATCGCCGTGAACAGCATGGCGACCATCGCGATAAGAATCGTCGTGACAACGTGGCCATGTGCCTTGTTGTTGATGACGCCATAGATTCCCATCGGCGCAGTCGGCTGGATGATCACCATTCCGATGATGATCAGGTTCCATAGCCCCAGCGTCCGGTGAAGACGTACGCCGGTGCTTGAGGATTCGGCTTTGGCGACAGATTGCGTCACAGGTGGAGCGTGATCGTTTATCAATTCAATCAGTATTGCACCCGAACCCCTAAAAGTTGACCGACCAAGTCTATTCGGGTCCAGGTTCTCTTCATGTCATTCTGTGTTTTATCGCTTTACGTCTAGCAATAATAGTGGTGGTACGTGTTGCGAGGATTGTAACGACGCTTCGCCCGCAAAGCACACACCAATCTGTTGCCCTCGCAGCCAGTAACCAAGCGATGGGGCCGACTGCGTTCAAGGGGAAGTTGCTCTAATCTTGGTCGGATTCCAGGGGCGGGGGCGGTGGTCAGCAATTCGCTGCACCACCGCGGCATGTACTTTACGCTCCAGTGACCTGCTTTCGGGTCATCTCTGCCATCAGTGTTGAGGGCATCTGCATTGCATCAGCGGGGTTCATCCGTGCGAAAAGATCGAGACTGCGAGCGATCAGTCCCGTCCATCCGGTCTGGTGGCTGGCGCCCAGGCCAGCGCCATTGTCGCCGTGGAAGTATTCGTAGAACAGGATGTAATCCTTCCAATGAGGATCGTCCTGGAACTTTTTTGTTCCTCCATAAACCGGGCGCTTGCCGTTCTCATCGCGCAGAAAGATCTTCGACAAACGGTGACCGATCTCTTTAGCCACTTCAAAAAGCGTCATGTATTTGCCTGAGCCGGTCGGGCACTCTACTTTGAAATCGGTGCCATAGAACGGATACATCTGCAGCAGCCCGCGCACGATCAGGCCATTCACGGGCATCCATATCGGTCCCCGCCAGTTGGAGTTGCCGCCAAACATGCCGGTGTTGGACTCCGCCGGAAGATACTGGACCTTGTATTCCTGATTCCCCAGCTGAAACAGGAAGGGGTGATCGAGGTGGTACTTCGACAGCGAGCGTATTCCATAGGGGCTGAGAAACTCGTTTTCATCGAGCATGCGCGAGAGGATGCGTGTCAACTTCGCCTTATTGCAGACTGCGGCAAGCCTCCGCCCTTGATACCCTCCGACCATGGGATCATCCGAAGTGGCGATCTTCCGCGCCACCTCTGGATGGCGCTTACGGAACAAGTTGATCATTTCCAGCAGGCGCGGGTACTTTGTAGCAATCCCCCCCTCAAACACAGTCGCAGCGCAAAGCGGCAGAAGTCCTACCATTGAGCGGATCTTCAAACGCGTGGTATCCCCGTTCGGGAAATGGAGCAGATCGTAGAAGAAACCGTCTTCGTCGTCCCACATCTCGTCGTGGTTCTCACCAATGCGGTCCATGGCATATGTGATCCAGACGAAATGCTCAAGGAAACGGTAAGCGATCTCTTCATACATCGCGTCGTATTCGGTGAGAATGAGCGCAATCTCCAGCATCGACAAGCAGTAGAACGCCATCCATGCGGTACCGTCGGCCTGGTCGAGATGTCCGCCGGTCGGCAGCTCTGCGCTGCGGTCGAATACTCCGATGTTGTCGAGTCCGAGGAACCCGCCTGCAAAGACGTTTCGTCCCTGCGGATCCTTGCGGTTGACCCACCAGCTGAAGTTCAACATCAGTCCCTGGAAGGAACGCTCCAGAAAGCGCATATCTGAACGTCCGAGTTGTGTCTCGATTCGATAGAGAAACAAGGTAGCCCAGGCGTGAACCGGGGGATTCACATCGCCGAAATTCCACTCGTATGCAGGAATCTGGCCGTTCGGATGCGCATACAGGTTTCTAAGCATCAGCAGGAGTTGGCCCTTCGCAAAATCAAAGTCCACGAGCGAGAGCGCAATGGTATGAAAAGCCAGATCCCATGCGGCATACCACGGATACTCCCACTTATCCGGCATGGAAATGACATCACTGTTGAGCATGTGGAACCAGTCGGCGTTGCGGCTGGTTCCCCGTCCCGATCCCGTCATGGGATGAGCGTCATGCTCGGTCAGCCATTTGTCCAAATCGAAATAGTAGTACTGTTTCGACCACAACATTCCGGCCAGCGCCTGGCGATGAATACGCCGCTCATCCTCGCTTAAACTGTGCGGGGTGATTCGATCGTAAAACTCATTCGCCTCCGAGAGACGGCTGTCAAAGATTCGATCGAACGTTTGGAATGCGTCCCTTGCAGCCTTCACATTGAGCCGCAAACGCACTGTTTTGCTTCCGCCTGCCGGGACCTGCAACACATAGTGAGCCGCAGCCTTTGTTCCGGTCTTAGCTGGGTTCACAGCATTGGCCGCACGGTCGATCAGATACCGGTGGAAGGCGTCCTTCACATAGGGCGAAGAATTTGGCTGTCCCCAAAGGCGGCTGATATTTGTTTCATTCTCGGTGAAAAGGAGCTCAGACGCGCCCTCGCACTGCAGCGTGTATCCGCCTAGTTGTGGATGAGATGCATAAATCTTGTCGTCATCGATTGCACCGAGCACCGGCTTCGACTCGCCCTCTCCCCACGACCAGGTATTTCGAAACCACAATGTCGGGAGTACATGGAGTTCGGCGGCTTCGGGACCCCGATTGTGAACCGTGATGCGGATCAGTGTGTCTTCCGCGTCGGCCTTGGCATATTCCACGAAGACATCAAAATATCGATCCTCATCGAAGATGCCCGTGTCGAGAAGTTCGTACTCGAACTCCTCTCGTGACCGGTTCCGGTTGGTCTCGACCAGACCGAGATAGGGATACTCCGACTGCGGATACTTGTAGAGGTACTTCATATACGAGTGCGTCGGGGTGCTGTCGACGTAGAAGTAATACTCCTTCACATCTTCGCCGTGATTCGATTCGCTGTTCGTCAGACCAAACATGCGCTCTTTCAAAATCGGATCTCGGCCGTTCCAGAGCGCCAGTCCAAAGCAGAGCAGTTGATGGTCGTCACAGTAGCCGGCTATTCCGTCCTCGCCCCAGCGATAGGCGCGCGAACGAGCCTGATCGTGCGAGAAGTAATCCCAGGCGTTGCCGTCCTTGCTGTAGTCCTCCCGCACAGTGCCCCATTGCCGCTCGCTGAGATATGGTCCCCACTTCTTCCAGGGAACTCCCTTTTCACGAGCATCGTTCAACCGTTTCTGCTCAGCGACTTCATCATAGGAAAGGGGGTGCTGTTTTTCATCGGGGCTCATAATAATCTGCTCCTTAATTTCGACAGTTGCGTTGACGGAAAGAGGTGAAAACAACCGACTCAATGCACGATTGGGAGTGGGTAGAAACCAGGATTTCAGCGCCAACTGGCGGGCGCACCTGCCACAGAAAAGTGACCGGACAAGAGTAGCAAAACCGTTCAGAGCGTCACACTAGTAAAACTGACAGTGCGAAAACATCCGGACGGAGATGCGCTTCCCCTTTCAGACGCATCGAAGTAATCAGACGTGAGGTTCGCAAGGCCCTTCGGCCCTTTCTCAACCATCCAAGGAGGTTGCTGTGCCACACTCGAGGATTTGTCGCCCGTCCATAGTCAGCCTGTTTGTCATCGCGAGTTTTGTCCTGCCACTCCTCGCAAAGGCGGATGAACCGTCAGAGAGAGTCGAGAGGTCTGCTCAGGTATTCAAAGAGCTTGCCAACGCTCCCAACGGTCTTCCGATTAACCTGCTTAACAAGGCGAGTTGTGTCATCATTTTGCCCGCCGTCAAGAAGGCCGGATTCATCGTGGGCGCCCAGTACGGCAAGGGAGTCATGAGTTGCCGCACCGGAAATGACTTCAACGGTCCATGGAGTTCGCCGATCATGATGCAGTCCAGCGGCGGCAGCTTTGGCCTGCAGGCGGGCGGAGAAGCAACCGACTTTGTCATTCTCGTGATGAATAACGAAGGCGCCCGTTCGGTTATGAAGGGCCGCGCCAAACTCGGCTCAGAAGCCAGCATCGCGGCCGGTCCAGTTGGCCGCAATGCAGAAGCAGCAACAACCGGTACAATGAGCGCGCAGATGCTTTCCTATTCGCGCGCAAAAGGCGTCTTTGGCGGTGTTTCGCTCTCCGGAACTTCGCTGGGACCCGACGATAGCGGTAACGAGAAACTCTACGGAAAGAAGATCTCGGGCGAGGAGATCTTTTCAGGAAGCGCGCAGGCGCCTGCATCTTCCCAAACGCTGATCTCCGAGTTGACGACCACTTCTCCGAAGAATCTCGCTCGCGGGAAATAGCCGAGATATCTCCGACCGGCGATGAACCATCCAGATACTGGAGGGGTCGACTGCCGAGTGTGTGCATGCCGGTGGAGGAGGAATCCTCCACCGGCATCTCCTTTAATAGGCCGCTTGCCGCGTTCTGCAGACGCAGACAATCGCCGCTATGCCCGATTGAATAAGTCGCTGATGCGCGCGTGATAGCTGCGACTCATGGCGAGCTTCTGTCCATTCACCAGGTGCACCATGAAATCCCCACGCTGCTCCGTACGGACTTCCTTGACGTAACGCAGATTCACGATTGCCGACCTGTGTACCCGGAGAAACAGCTGCGGATCCAGCCGCTGTTCCATCGATGTCATGGTCTCGCGCAGCAAGTGCGTCTCAGTGCCGGTGCATATCCGAACGTAATTCTCCTCTGCACTGATCCAGCGGATGTCTGAGACCGGGAGAAAGAGAATGCGTCCGCGCGATTTGAAGATGATCCGCGCTGTATACGGCTCTGCTCCTGTTTCCTTGGACAAACCGTCCTCCGTTCTTCGTTCGCCCTTCCGTAATTGCTCGCGGGCCCGTTTCACGGCCGAGCGCAAGCGTTCCGCACTGAAGGGTTTAAGCAGATAGTCAGTGGCATTCAATTCAAAGGCCCGAAGGGCGTAGTGGTCGTATGCAGTCGTCAGGATCACCCGAGGCATCCTGATCCCGGGTGAAAGTGAGAGCTCCGCAATCAAGTCCAACCCGTCCATACCAGGCATTCGGACATCGAGAAAGAGCAGTTGTGGGCTCGCAGCACGCACAAGTTCATGAACCTCATGCGCCGATGACGCTTCACCCACGATTTCAATATCCGGTTCCCCGCGAAGGAGTTGGCGAAGTTTCTGACGGGCGAGCAGTTCATCATCAGCAATCAAAGTTTGGATAGCCATGGACTCTCCTGTTCAAATGCTGTTTTTTGAATTCCGTCCTCGAATCAGAAAAGTGACGCAATAGCTGTTATGCCGCAAGTCAAATGCCATCGCCGTTCCGAGCAGCTTAGGCCTGATTTCAAGCACTTGCGTTCGTTCCCATCGCCACTCAATAGTTAGACTTGTTCACTTTCGCGACGAATTGTTCAATTTTGGACACACACCCGTGTACAGTTGCGCTCCTGGTCAAGGTTTCTGACGCTGGTGATACAGAATTCTGTAGATTTTTCGGGGAACGCGCTGGGCATCATTCCGCAACAGCATGTATGTGTATCGCGGGCTGTCCCCGCAGGCTGCCGCTTCGTCACGGAATATGGAAGCTCATACGGTGGCGAATCGAAGGTTTGGTTCCATGGATTGATCTGAAGCGTACGCGAATGAACTTACACCCCACGCTTCCTCTCCGCCCCCGGAAACTCGCCGCTTCATCCCATCCGGACGTCGTCCTGTCACTTTGGTGACGCAAAGCGTACGACTGGTTTCGCGCATGCACCTCCAACCCCGAAGTGCACTTTGTTCGGAGTGGAGCGACATGCCAATCAAACGCCTTTTGCCGATAAGTCTCTTCCTCGCCTTGGCGGTAAGTCTTCCAGTCAATCGAATCGCAGCCCAAGGGATCGTAACCGGTTCCATCACGGGTACCGTGCAGGATCCCACTGGAGCCGTCGTGCCAGGCGCTACTGTGACGGCTACGCAAATCGGAACCAACTCTGCCGCGAAAACCACAACAAACTCTGCAGGCACATTTCAGCTGCCAGGTCTCCCCATCGGCGCCTATAACGTCAATGTGGAGGCCGCAGGATTTAATGCAGTAACGATGGAAAAAGTGCCCGTCCAGACTGGCACGGCCACCCCGCTCCCGGTGACGCTCAAGGTCGGCGCCGCCTCTGAAGCTGTAACAGTAGAAGCTGCATCGGCGATTCTACAGCCCGACTCCGTGCAGATCAGTGAGGAATTCGATACCCAGAAGACAGCCGATCTCCCAATTGGAAACGGCTTCGATATCGTTGCTCTTCTTACTCCGGGAGTTGCACCTTCGGGGGGCAATCAATTCACCAACAACAATGGAGCAGAGTTCTCGACAAATGGCATCCGCGATCGGAACAACAACTTCCAGCTCGACGGCCAGGCCAACAATGACACTAACATCGGTGGCCCTAATGTCTTTTTTGGCAACGCCGATGCCATCGCCGCGGTTCAGGTGATTACATCGGAGAGTGCCGAGTACGGCCGCAACAGTGGCGCGGTCGTCAATTACATCACTCAGTCAGGCACCAACAAATTTCATGGCTCGGCATTTGAGTTTTACAACGGCAGCTGGGCCGACTCGCTCGCCAACCAGGACAAGAGTCCTCTGTTCGGCTATTGCCCCGCGGGTGTAAGTCCTTCGACGGGATGCATTGAGCCGACCATCCCTCGCTATGTTGACAATCGCTGGGGAGGCACGGGTGGCGGGCCGATTCTAAGAGACAGGCTGTGGTTCTTTGGTTCCGGCATGTGGGAACACACCCGGACCGGGACAGCGCCGTCGTTCTCGAATCCCTTGATCACCCCTACCCCCAACGGAATTCAGCAACTGGAATCGGCATTCCCCAATAACCCCGCTGTTGGGGCGTTGGCGGCAATCGGGCCTGCCAGCGTTAAAGCCGGACAGCTCAGTTTCGGCGCGCCCACAACCGTTGATGTGCTCGGTGTCCCGATCGAGTTCGCCACCGCACGTAGGCTCGTCAGTTCGCCGTTCAATGACGTTGAGGCAATGGGACGCGCCGACTATCAGCTGTCCTCGCGCGACCGCATCTTCGGTCGTTACATCTACCAGAAGAGCTTCACGTACAACAACAACTTCTTCGCGCCTTCCGAGGCCGTCACTGGCACTTTCGTAAATGTCGGTGGCACCAGTCACTACGTTGGAGCAGACTGGGCGCACACGTTCAGCCAGAGCTTGCTCAACCAGCTGCGCTACAGTTACTCGCGCTCCGACGTAACGTTCGGAGGTGGTGGCTTCCCCAACTGCACTACTGGCGCGATTCTGACGGGATGCCCGATCCGTATCTCCTTCTCAAGTAAGGATCGGACAGACCTCGCGATTGGTGAAAAGAATGACTATTGGCCCCAGGGGCGGCTCATCCAGAGTTCGCAACTTCAGGACAACGCCACATGGCAGATCGGGAATCACTCCATCAAGTTCGGCGGCGAATACAGCCACTTCCCGGAGACCGACTACGGTATTCCATACCTGAATGGATTCTTGGTCTTCAGCAGCTTCGACGCATTTATCCAGAGCAGCCCCCAGCAGACTCTGTATGCAGATGGGCTGTCTACCTATGACCTCACCTATAACTCGGGCGCAGTTTACTTTCAGGACGACTTCAAGGCCAAACCTAATCTGACCCTCTCACTTGGTCTTCGTTATGAGGTTCAGAGTCAGCCTATTAACGGCTTGCATGACTACACCACGGCCCGTGAGTCGAATCCAAGCACAGCATTCTGGGACACTTCCCTTCCTCTGAACCTGAGGACCGTTCAATCGCTCCCAATTGTCTGGCATAACTTAGGGCCGGTCGCGGGTTTCGCATGGCAGCCTGAGATTCATGGGCACAGCTCGACTGTACTCCGCGGCGGCTTCCATATCGGCTACGATGCGACATTTAACAACCCTTTTTCGAACATCGCGCAAAGCACCCCCATGGTGAACTTTGCTAACTTGCAAACGTGCAACAGCTGCATTCCCGCTGACGGATCGGCTGCATCCCTGCGCACCATCATCAATCCGCAAGTTCCACTTGGCGTCAATCCTGGCTCTCGCGCGCAGTCCAACACCGACCCGAACCTCTCTAACCCGTATACCGAACAATGGACCCTTGGCATCCAGCAGGCGTTTACCAATCACGTCGTTGGCGAGCTGCGTTATCTCGGAAATCATGGCGTCGGTCTGCTTGAAAATCGAAACGGCAATCCAGCGCTCGGTCCGCTTATCAGTGCTGGCTTCCAGAACGTGATTCCCTCAGGCCTTACGCCCTGTACAACGGCCGGCGCGCCCGGCGCAAAGAACGGCTACGGTTACGCGGATTGCAATCGTACCCATGTAATTACATTGGGAAATACGGGGTTCTCTAACTACAACGGCCTGCAGTCTCGGCTGAGTATTGAGCATTGGCACGGCGTTACGGCTGGTGTGAGTTACACCTGGAGCAGGAATATAGACAATGTCAGCGAAATTTACGCAACGGTGACCGGCGGCAATACCACGAATTTTTCGCAGAGTCCCTTCGATCTGAGCCGTTCGGAACGTGGCGTGAGCGGACTCGACTACCCTCAGCTCGCATCCATCTACATGATTTACGAGGTCCCGCGTTTGATTAAGAGTGACTCCGTCGCGGCCACCCTTGTAAACGGCTGGCAGATCAACCCTGTCTGGCGCTACGCAAGCGGCCAGCCCTACACCGTGCTCGAGAATGCAGCGTCTGACACGTTGCTTTGCGATCCGACCCAGACCTCAGGAAGCACGACTTGCCGTCCGATTCTTAACAACTCCCGCGCTCCGATCGATACCGTGGGGCAATGTACCGACCCGTCGGCTCCCGATTGCGGGCTCGTGAACTACTACACAGGCGCACCTGTGAGTCGTCAGAATATCCATTGGATTCGCAATGATGACATCTCCGCGGTTTATTTTGGAACGCCTTTCGCAGGCGGCGGACGAAACCAGCAGCGCGGTCAGACCATCAACAATGCAAATCTTGCCTTGCTGAAGGACTTCAAAGTGAAGGAGCGAGTCACGTTCGAGTTGCGCGGCACCGCATACAACGTTCTCAATCGTCAGTACCGCGGCGTTCCCGGCGTAAATATCGACTATGGTAACTTCGCTGACGCCGGCGGTTCATTTGGCAACACGCTATTCAACAATAGCGGCGCAGGGCAGACGAACTCCGTCTTCTCAGGCATCGATCGCCGCCGCATTGAACTCGGCGGCAAGATCCGGTTCTGAAGCGTTATTGCTCTGGAATCATTCTCGGGAGGGTGCAGCAAGGGATTGCTGCACCCTTCGCTTTTTTGGAACTCTTGATTTGTGACGAATGGCAGTGTTGCATTGGTGAGCTGGCTCTCCAGGCCATCAGGACGGACTTGAGAAAGGGCAGACAGCCGCGGATAGACAATTGACACCGATAACCGAATGCACCTCACTAGAGTCTAGTTATCGGCGGCACATTCACGCTTTCGCACTCGCATTCTTGAAGTGAGCATCCCCGGCCTCTTAGCTCGCTTGGAGGAAATCATGAATCGCAGTAAGAGTCAGCGAGTTGTCTCAAACCCCTTCCCACTCTCACTTGGCACCGCTCGCACATTCTGTTTCGCTCTAGACAGTAACGCGATCCGATGTTGGTAGACCTGTTGTTACTGCTCGTCAGCAATTGATGCCGCGGCATTCAACTCATCGTTACGTGACATCCAGTTGGTTAACTTGCTGGGTATCCTGACCTATCACGATTCGTGAACCCAGGCAGCTCAAGGATTCGTTCCACCCGTAGCCCATCATCCAAACCAGTTCAGGTGCACCATGATTGAAATTCAGCCTAGACGTCTCGTTTCGATTGCCGCCTTCATCTCGGCTGGCGTTGTTGCGTTCACGTTGGCCGGCGGCCGCGTCGCATTTGCTGTAAACCCAGACATTCCGCGCCTGCAGTCTGCTGCGGAAAAAGGCTCGATTCAGCAGCAGATCGAGCTGGGAGCCGCGTACTTCACCGGGCGTGGCGTGGTTCGCGATGAAAGGCTGGCTGCTTACTGGTACGAGAAAGCAGCTAACTCCGGGGATCCAGGAGCCCAGAACCAGATTGGATTCTTTTATCAAACCGGAACCGGCGTTGAGCGAGATCTTTCACGCGCCGTAAAGTGGTACGAACGCTCCATGACAGGCGGGTCTCAAATCGCCAAAGTCAACCTCGGTGTCGCGTACGTTTGGGGTCTCGGTGTTCGTAAGGATCCCGCCCTCGCCGCTCGACTCTTTCGTGAGGCTGCGAAGAAGGGTGAAGGCCTAGGTGCAAGCTATCTCGGACTTCTCTATTACTTCGGCACTGGAGTCGAGAAAGATCCTTCCGAAGCAAGGCACTGGCTTGAAGCCGGGATCAAGCTGCACAGCCAGCCCGCCAAATACGATCTTGCTCTTATGCTTTTGCAGCGCTCGGATCCCGCAAGCCATCAGCGCGCAATAGATCTGCTCCGGGAATCGTCAGCCGCTGGATTAGTAGGCGCAATGCATCAGCTCGGACTCGAACTGACGAATCATCCGGGTTATGCGAGCTCGTCCCGCGAGAACATCGATTTACTGGAAGAAGCTGCATCGAATGGGTTCTGGAAGTCGTCCATCGTACTCGGAATTCTGGCTCGCGATGGGCGTGGAGTGGAAAAAGACGACAAGGAAGCCTATTATCACTTCCGTGCTGCTGTCCTGCAAGGCGGCGACCCCGCAGTTGCGCTGGTGCAAAACGACATCACTCGTCTGAAAGCGATATTGGGCCGGGAGCAGATTCAGGAGCTCGATTTGCGGTCTGCCGACTGGGCCCAGAAGCACAGCCGACATCTTCAATTCGTAAACTTGCACGACAGTAAACGCAGTTACCCCGCTTTTGCGCTGAGCTACCCGGAAAACGATGTTCATGCCGCAACGCTGATCAGCGGTCCTCAGGCGGACAGCCTGCAAAGCGTCGGTAGCTCCTTCAATTGAAGTGATCTCGCAAGGCACAAACAGGAGGGAGGCATTTTCAAAACACTATGGGGAGATCGAGCAAGAACGAACCGGTGTTTATGCAACCGGCAATCTTTATTACAACTTCGGTTCTGGTCGGTCTCCTCTTCGCGCTTCAGGAATGGATGAGCCTTCGCCACATGGGCTATCACGTCCATCCAGTGATTTTCTTTGAGTGCTGGGGATTTCAATTTCTGGTTTGGGGAGCGATTTGCTGGCTGCTCTGGCGATTTTTTGGTTCGCAGATTCAGCGTGCGAACATCCAGACGATACTTACTGTCTTTTTGCCCCTCAGTGTCGTCATCAGCCTCGCGCAGCAGATGTTGTGGGTGCTCATTTTTCCTAACTTGCCGCTCAACCACCCTGAGACCTCTTACTGGCGCAGGCTTTCGATCTACATCTATGCCGAGTTGCTGAATAACATGCTCATCTTCTGGTGCGCGTTCCTGCTCTTTCGCGGTATTGGATATTACCAACGCTACAGGGAGCACGAGGATGCCAAGTCCGCGCTCGAAGTCCAGCTTGCAAATGCGCAGCTTGCGGCAATGCGCATGCAGTTGAATCCTCATTTCTTATTCAACGCAATGAATAGCATTTCAAGCCTGATGCGCAGCGATGTCGAGGCTGCTGACGACATGCTGGAACAACTCAGCTGTCTACTACGTATGTCACTGGAGCGCGGAGAAGCCCAGCTCATCGCATTGCGAGAGGAGATTGAATTCACTGAAATGTATCTCGCGATGCAGGGACGCCGCTATGCCGGCCGCGTCGAGCAAACGATGCGCGTCGATGCCGAACTCTACGACGCGCTTGTGCCCAGCATGCTGCTCCAGCCCATCGTGGAGAATGCGTACGTACACGGTCTTTCGAAGACTGAGGCGCCCGGCATGCTGGTCCTCGAGGGGCGCAGAAATGGTCCCCAGATGCGGCTTACGGTGACGAACAGCGGCATCGGCCTCAATCCAAGAACAGATAGAGACACCGACAGGCGCGGCGTCGGATTGCGCAACATTCAGAAGCGGCTCGAACTTCACTATGGCGGCGATTCGCACTTCGATATCACGCAGATCGATGCGAGACACGTTCAGGTAACCATCGTGCTTCCTCTTCACTATCCGGCAAACGAAACACGACCTATAGCAAGGTTTGGCACACAATGATACGCACAGTCCTCGCAGACGATGAAGTGTTGGCGCGTCAAAAACTTCGACAGCTTTTGACGGAGAATGAGGACGTCGAAATCGTCGGCGAATGCGCCTCTGCGCGTGAGATCCTCGAGCTCGTCGAACTCACAACTCCGGATCTACTGTTTCTCGACATTCGCATGTCAGACAGCGACGGGTTCGAGATCATCGACGCGCTGTCCGCCAATGCGAACAGCAAGCGCCCCCAGGTCATCTTTGTAACCGCGGATGACAAGTTTGCGGCCCGTGCATTCGACATTCACGCTGTCGACTACCTTTTGAAGCCATTCACCATGGAACGGCTTCAGGCAGCATTGCGCCGCGCACGAGAGCGACTCGCGTCAGGCATCGCCGGGGCCAATGGACAAAGTGTGATGCGCGAGCCTCATCGCTACACCACCCGCATGGTCTTTAAATCTCGCGGGCGCATTCTTTTTCTCCCTGTCAGTGACATCCGTTGGATCGAGGCTGAAGAAAACTACGTTCGGATTTGCACCGCAACGGAGTCGCACCTCCTCCGCGAAACCATCGGACGTGTTGAGAGCAGGCTCGATCCCCAGATCTTTCTCCGTGTGCACCGGTCTGCCATCGTCAATCTCCACTACGTCAGGGAAGTCATCAACGAAGCGGATGGTGATGCAACCGTCATGCTAATGAGCGGCGAAAAGATTCGCATGAGTCGCAGCTATCGCTCACGCATTCGCAAACTGATATCCGCCTAGGGATTCTCCAATATTTTGAAGCGCTGTGCTGTCCTCGCCTCCGTGAAGCCTATAGAGAGTTGCAGCCTGTCCCTGAATGTTCGTGATTCATGCCGTGTTTCACGTTGTCCATCCCAGCTACAAGTTTTTCGCAGTTTCTCACCGTCGAATACAAAAAAGGAGAAGTTGCCGTATTAATCGAGACGTATGACGTTTCATTGCCCACATGCCGGTGCACTCGTTCATGGGTTCTCGTCCCTGCATATTACGCCCCGTCACAAAAGCGTTGCGGCGCCCATTGCTGGCAGCGCGTGTGCACCTCTCGCAATAGGTGGTTTCTAATGCGCACATATACACTTGATCCGCGATCGGCACACTTCATTCGCGACTGGCCGGACTGGCTCCCTCAGGAACACTGCTTCAGCGTCTCTGTTTTCAAACACATCAATGCTGATCGCGTTCGAATTATCCAGGCGCTCACCGAGCCGGAGTACATCGAGACATGGTTCTCCCCACCTGGTGCACTCACAGGCCATACATTTGTATTGCCTTGGCAGGGATCGCTGGAGATCTGCTGGTCCTGCGCCGATGGCGCATCGGCCCGGATTCTTTGCTCATATAGGGTTCACCGAAGGAGCAAACTGCTGATTACCTGGAGCCCTATTTCCGGGCTAAAGACCATTCCAAGCTTCGTCAAGATGCAGTTGCTTGGCGATTTCGAACGCACCATCGTTCAACTCACTCACGTGAGCCTACTCGGGTCTGACCTGAGCTTCTACGAGGATCTCTGGAATGCCTCATTAGAGAAGCTGAACAATCTGTTTTCCGCTTCCAGTATTCCGTCCAACCGGAAGACGCACGCTCCCTGATTGCTTGTTGCTCATCGCACGAAGACTATCTGGCGATATGGAACTCCGCATGATCCGTTGCGGCCGAACTACCGCCAATCCAAACGGTGTAATCCGTTGGCTCAATCGCAGCCTTACCGGCGTTGTCGAAGAACGAGAGCTCCTCGAATCCAAGTGTGAATGAAACCTGCTTTGATTCTCCTGGCTTCAACGTCACTCTCTGAAATCCTTCCAGACTGCGAACCGGCTGCTCGAGACTCGCGCCAAGGTTCCGCACGTAGCACTGCACGACCTCCGTACCTTGATGATTTCCAGTGTTTTTCACCGTCGCGGTCGCGACAATCAGATCATGTGCACCGCTCCGGTTTGCCTCTGAGATCGAGAGCGATTTTCTCGACACCGCGACGTCTTCATATGCAAACGAGGTGTAACTCAGCCCAAAGCCAAATGGGAACAACGCATCATTCGGCGCGTCAATATAGCGCGAGAAGAAGCGCGAATCGAAATTCGGCGGCTGGTTAAGATCGAGTCCCACTGGCGGACGGCCGGTGGGAAACTGATTGTAGTAAAGTGGCTCCTGCCCCAGGGCCCGCGGGAAGCTCATCGGCAGCTTCCCACTTGGAGCCGTGTCGCCATAGAGCAGATTTGCAATCGCATTGCCGGCTTCCGTCCCCGGAAACCAAACTTCCATAATTGCCGGAATGTGTTGCGCAGCCCACGTAAGCACAAGCGGACGCCCCGAGAAGACGAGCAATACAATCGGCCGGCCGCTCCCAGCGATTGTCTCCAGCAGCTTCTCTTGGTTTCCCGGCAATCCAAGATATGCACGCGAGCCCGCTTCCCCGCTCATCTCGCTCGATTCGCCGAGGGCAAGCACAACCAAGTCCGCCTGCTTCGCCGCATCCACGGCCTCGGCAAATCCCACCTCCGAGTCACTTGAAATATCGGAGCCCTTTGCATATTTGAGCGAACCTCCGGTTTGCTTCGCTCGTTGCTCCAACACATCTTTCACGGTCACTACGTCGGGATCTCTCCGGTTACCACCCCACGAGCCGGTCATCTCTCCGCTGTTGTCCGCCAGCGGTCCGATTAACGCAATCTTTTTCGCATCCTTGGCGAGCGGAAGAATCGGTCCGACGCCGGCGCCCGCCTCATTCTTCAACAACACAATCGACTCTTCAGCAGCCTGCCGCACAGCCGCCCTATGCTCCGGCACCGCCGACGTTACCTCGTTCCCTTCCGCGTATGGATGGTCAAAAAGTCCCAGTGCAAACTTTACGCGAAGTACACGTCGAACCGCTTCGTCCACGACACTCGTCGGGACCTGTCCTGATCGGATCAACCCAGGCAATTCCGTGTCATAGTAGTGCGACATCATATCCACATCGACTCCGGCCGTGATTGCCTTGCGTGCCGCGGTCGCTGCATCAAGTGCAACTCCATGGTTGCGCAATTCCATCACAGCGGTGTAATCGCTAATGACAAATCCATCGAAACCCCAATCATCGCGCAACACTTGCTGCATCAGGTGCGGGTTCGCTGTCGAGGGTACTCCATCCAGCGCGTTGAAGGCACTCATCATGGTTGCTGTGCCCGCTTCTACCGCAGCTTTGTACGGAGGAAGGTACACCTGCCGCAATCGGCTCTCTGACATGTCTGTGGTGTTGTAATCACGGCCCGCCTCGGCCGCACCGTACGCCGCATAATGCTTCACACAGGCGGCAACGCTGGTCGGAAGAGAAAGATTGCCCTGTTGATATCCGCGAACGTACGCCCGCGCCATCGCAGCACCTAGATAGGCATCTTCGCCCGCGCCCTCCTGCGTACGTCCCCACCGCGGATCGTGCGAGATATCCACCATCGGGGAGTAGAACCAGTTCACACCGCCGGTCCTCGCCTCCGAAGCTGAAATATGTGCGAGCGATGTGACCAACTCCGGATCCCACGTCGCCGCAAGTCCAAGCGGAATCGGGTAAATCGTCTTGTATCCGTGAATGATATCGGCGCCGAAAAGCAGCGGAATATGCAGCCGGCTCTTCTCGACCGCAGCATGCTGCAATGCATTTGTACGCGCCTGCCCCACGGTATTGAGCAGGGAACCGAGCCTTCCGGTGGTAACCAGTTGCATCGCATCAACGTTGGTTTGCGCTGCCGGGTTCTTCCCCGGTGCTGCGGCCTGCTCATCTGCCGTCAAAGCATGGTTGTAGCCGCTGTCGCCGTACTGCACAAGCTGCCCAAGCTTCTCTTCGAGAGTCATCTGTTTCAGCAACGCATCAACGCGTCCCTCAATCTCCGGTGAGGCCAGTTGCGCATTCGACGGCGCGGCATGCGGAACTGCGCCGGCCTTGATCGGGCCATCGATCGCAACCTTTCGTGCCGGAGATTGCGCGGCCAAAACAGATGCCGCTATCGTCAACCCAAGGGAAGCCCAACTTCGAATCATCATCTCCAGGTCTCTTTCTGACTTCTCTCGTATTTCGCCGCGACTTCTGAGGCAACTCGTTCTATAAATGAAAATGGAAAAGCCGGGATCGAGCCCCAGGCTCCCGACGAGGCTGATGACATCGGCAACATCACAGCGACCGGCGCTCTCGCGTCTTTCCCCTACGCTCCCGAGGCCTCGATGGCTGCACTCAAACACTACTACCGCGACCTCGGCGACACCATGTGGGGTGTCTACGGCCTCCGCGACGCCATCAATCCGGCAGCCGGGTGGGTCGCCCCCATCTACATGGGCGTCAATCAGGCTCCCATTGTGGTCATGATCGAGAACTACCGCTCCGGCCTGGTCTGGAAGAACTTCATGTCCAATCCCGAAATCACCACGATGCTCAAGAAACTCGACGCTGTCACCGCCCAGCACGCAAATCCCGAGGTCTCATCAAAGCGCTGAAATCCCAGAAGAGGCATCCTTAGCTAAGCACAGGATCTGCGGGTGTCTTGGCAAGTTAAAGCATCAGAGGAGCAGGGCCCTTCAGGGCCCTGAATCGAATCACAATTCTGAAGGTTCAGGGCCTTTAACCCCGGCCAAAACTCTCCCGCGCCGCAGAGTGCATCAATAATCTCGGCGACAACTCCTTCACTGCGATCACGACCGCCGGAATTAGAAACACCATGGAATTCAGCACCCACATCTCCGCGCCCGCAGCTACCTGGTCCTTCAGCGGAGTCAGAGTGGAAATCCGAGGCGCCGCAGCATACGACGGATACAGCACGCGCCCCGAAAACGCCAGCGTAGCCGACAATACCGTGTTGAGAATATCCGCGCTCAGCAGGTACGGAATCATCGTCCAGCGCGGCCATCGCGAGCGTGCAGGCCACGGCTCCAGCACTACCCACCAGAACAAGAGAGACGTCGCGAAGAAGCACATGTGCTCGAACTGGTGAATTCGCTCGCTCTGGAACGTCAGCTCAAACGCCCCCGGCACATGCCAACCGAGATACGCCACATTCATCGCAACCCACGCAAACACCGGATGCGTAACCAATCGCGCAATCGCCCGTATCCATCCGGCACGAAACACTGGGCGCAATGCCCGAATCGCGGACCGCGGCAACCCGCGAAGCAGCGGCACAACCGGCGCACCCAGCACGATCAGCGGCGGCGCGACCGACATCAGGATGAAGTGCTGCATCATGTGCGCCGCAAGCAGATAGTCATCGAACGTGTCTATCGGAGACGCCAGCGCAATCCATAGCGCAGCCAATCCGCCCACAAAACATGCGAGCCGCCATACCGGCAGTTCTTGCGAACGGGTTACCCGCGCCGCCTTCCACCCGCGCAGATACAACACCAGCGCAATCGACAACGACACCAGCGGCCCGATCGGCAGCGACCACTCGTAGAGCAAATCACCAAGGACCGGCGCACCGTTCTCGTAAGTGAACACGCACATCATTTACGTTTCAGCTCATCGCGCCGGCGACTGTTCCCCGCCCCGCTCGACCGTAGAGTTAGGCGGCACACCGACCTGTTCCACGACCCGTCGCGACGCATCCGCCGACGGCGTCAGGTGAGGTGGATGCAGGGTCTTCAGAAACTGCACCAGCGCGGTTGTCTCTGCCGGCGAGAGCGCGCTGCCATACGCCGGCATATTTCCTCCGCCGAGCAGCACCTGCCTGTAAAGCTGGTCCTCCGTCAGCCGTGTCGCCACCTCGTCCAGGGCCGGCCCGCGCTGCCCGCCTCGCCCGCCGACAGCGTGACAGTTGCGGCACTGTTTCCCCTGGAACACGTTGGCTCCCTGGCGTTCGAGCGGCGTGCGATTGCGCAACAGATTCACCGGCACTGACTGGCCGCTCCACGCACTCATCTCAGGACTCCACGGTGTATACGTACCGAGATGCGTCCACACGCCAAAGCACACCGCAAGAAACATCACTGAAACCACGGCCACCGGCCTGCGCCACAAGCTCTTCTCGCCTATGCCCGCCACCAGAGGCAACGCCACCAGCACCACCACCGCCACAACCGGCACGATTAAGATGAAGGGCGTCTCCATCTCCGGCGGCAGATATGACAACACCGTGTAGATCCACAAGAAGAAGAAGTCCGGCTTAGGCACCGTGTTGATGATCGTCGGATCCGGAACGCCCTTCGGCCCAAATGGACCGAACATCGCCGCACAAACCGCAACCGCGAAGAGTATCGCCGCCGAGAAAAACAGATCTTTCCACACGGCGCCCGGCACAAACGGGATACCGTCCTTGTGCGTCAGTTCGTTGTACTCTGCGATGTACGTTTCGCGGCGCACGATGCGCCCCGGCATCGGCCACTCATTGACGCCAAGCTTCAGCACCATCCACACATGCAAGGCAGTGAACGCAAGCAGTGTGCCCGGAATTATGAACACATGCAGAGCGAAAAATCGAGTGAGGGTCGCGCCGTTGATGATCGGTCCGCCGAGCAACAGGTGCACAAGCTCGCCGCCGATCCACGGCACGCGCCCCATGATCGAAGCGCCGATGCCAAGACCCCAGTACGAATCCTGGTCCCATCGCAGCACCTGGCCCGTGAACGCCATGCCCAGAGTCATCAGCAGCATGAACACGCCCACGATCCACGTGAGCTCCCGCGGAAACTTGTAGGCTCCGAACAGAAACACCTGCGCCATGTGGATGAGCACGACAGCGACCATGAAGTTCGATCCCCACCCATGCATCGCGCGCAGAAACCACCCCAGCGGAAGCTCGTGGTTCAGCATCTGCAGAGATTCCCACGCGTGCGCGGCCGTGGGCTGATACACCAGCCCCAGCAAAACGCCAGTCACCACCTGCAGAATCAGTAACGTCAGGCTTGCGCTGCCGAAGACATACCACCAGCTTGCCGTACTTCGCGGCACCGGATGCAGCGCTGCATCCTTGATCGGTCCTTCGATTTGAATGCGCCGTTCTAGCCAATCGTAGGCGCGCTGGTACCACGGTCGCTTGGGCGACATGGTGGGCGACATTGCTCGATCCTCGCAACAAGTTTTGGTTCATTGGGTGGCGCCGTCAGCGAAGGACATGGTCCGGCGCCCGCCCGATTCCTCAGCGTCGGCAGCTGACCCGCTTTGATCAGCAGCTTTCCACCCTCCACCTTCGATTCGTACGTAAACAGTCCGCGCTCCGGCGGTCCCGATGCGCGGCTTCCATCCGCGTAATACACGCCTCCATGACACGGGCACATGAACAGCTGCGACTCAGCAAACCAGCGCACCGGGCAACCAAGATGCGCGCAGTTGATCGCAAACACCTTGAACTCACCGAGCGAAGTACTGCGCACGTATGCCGGAACCTTCGCTGACTCGCCGTCCCACGGATCAGAAAACGGGTTCGTGAACGTGATCAGCTTCGTCTCGCCCGGCGGAAAATCGTCCACGCTCCCGATCTCGATCCACTGCCGGTACTCCTTGCGACGCAGCAATGGCCCGAGCAAGTACGCCACCACCGGAGTCGCAATCGCCAGCGCCGCCAAGGCATTCAACGCGATTCCCACGTTCATCAGGAACGTTCGTCGTGAGACGCGATCCGTCTCTAGGCGCTGTTCGTGTTCTTCCTTGCTCGGCGGCGGAAGTTTTTCGTCCATAACATTTCCTCAGCGCGCACAGCTAGTTTTGAAGCAGCACGGCTTTAGCGTGCCGTAATCGCGGACAAAAAAAGCAGGGGCTTTAGCCCCGGAGGGTCGTCCTCAGCTTTGGGTGCAATCACGTCTGCCTCCTTTTTCGAGGTTTTCAATGCGAACCGTGCCCTTGGCTCGGCGTCCCTGACTGGGGGTAGGGCTGTCCCGGCGTCAGCGACTTCTGCGACATCAGCCACGCGCTCACGTTCGTTACCTCTTCATCCGTCATGGGCCTTCCCGGAATATGCCCGCGCCAGTCCGGCTCTCCGATATCGGGACGTCCCGCAATAATCGTTGTGCGAATCGTCTGCTCATTAATCAGCGCTAGAAACGAAGCATCCAGAATCGATCCCGCCTTCCCCTCCTGATTCGCGGAGGGTCCATGACAGCGCGCGCATGCCTCGGCATAGACGGCCTTCCCCTTCGCGGGATCACCGGCACGAGCTGCTTTGTACGGAGGCGGTGTCTGCCCGCCAAACGGATCTCCTGTTCTCCATCGCGCGCGCATTCCCTCGACCAGCGCATCGATCTGCTTATCCGTCAGTGTGCCTCCGCTCTGCAGCCCGAATCCAGGCATCAGGGTTCCTTTGCCTCCCTTCGCTATCACGTCGCGCAGCGATACGTCATCGATCAGCGCCTGGTACGCCGGATTGGAGAGATTCGCCGCAGCGCCGTTCTTCCCCTCTTCGCCATGACATCCGGCGCAATTCTCGCCATACAACTTGTCAAACGAGAGCACCTCTTCCGGTCGCAGCACTTCCGGTTCCGGCTTCGGTCTGCCAGGCAGGTTGCAACTCGCCAGTGCGACAGCCACCAGCATGCACAGTCCCGCCAGCGCTCCCGTCGTCTTCATTGCTTCGGCTCTTCCTCATCCGGCGGTCGCAACCCCGGCGTCTCCAGTCCAAGCCGGATAGGAAGCGGTACTTGCCTGAGTCGTTTGATCTTTCCGTACCTCGTCACGACATATCCGGCAACCAGCCCAAAAACAACCTGCGATGCCGCGAAGGACCACCAATCAATTCGCTCTGCCAGAAATGGATTCACAATCCCGATCACACTGTGCAACAGGCCCGTCCATGCTACAGGGGCGATAATTCCGCCCAGCAGAATCGGACGTTTCGGCCAGATCGGCAACATCGCCCCATACAGCAGGCCCACCAGCAACGTCGTCGCTCCCTGGATGATGTTGGCCGTCACAAAGGCGCTGAGCTTGAAGTGTCTCATCTGCTCCACTGTTGGATTCACCCATGCGCCCACGCCTGCACCGCCCAGCAAATTCACCACATACCAGATGCTGTGATAGCGGAGAATTCCATAGATCTGGGCCGGAATCACCATGGCAATGCCGCCCGCAATGCCCCCCACGATTCCGCTCGAAATCGGAAACGTCTCAAGCGGCAACTGCGCGCGGTGTGTCTCGCCAACCTCGATTCGTGCTACTTTCTCTCGCGACGGAACAATCACAACCGCTTCTTCCGTAACTGCGATGTCCTCGTGCGCTTCATGCGGGAGCACCTGCCGGAACCACCCCGCGATCGAAACCATCGTCAGGAACGCACCGAGGACTCCAAGCCACGCGCTCGTTACCAGTGACCCAAACACAAGCGTCAATCCGAGCGCCATCATGAACGGCCATGCTGTCGGCGCGGGCAGATGAATCGTGTGCGTCCTCAACGCGCCCTCGCGATTTGCACCCTCCTGCGAATGAAACTCAGTCATCTGCCCACCACATAAACGACCGTGAATACCACAACCCAAACCGCGTCCACAAAGTGCCAGTACAACCCCAGAACCTTGATGCGCTCTGCATGCTCCTGGCGCACATGTCCGGTCAGCGCAAAGGCCAGCACCGCCAGCATCATCAATAGCCCGGCCACCACGTGGGAAGCATGCAGGCCTACCAGCGAATAGAACGTCGTCCCGAATAAATTGGTCCGAACCGTCAGATGATCGTGAACGATCAGCTTGTACCACTCCAACCCGGTAATCGTGAGGAAAATCGCTCCTAACAGGATCGTCACGCTCCACCAGATGCGAAATGCCGCTATCCGTCCGTGCTCGATCGCACTCTCCGCCAGCATGATGAATCCGCTGCTTGAAAGCAGGCAAACCGTCCCGAAGATCGGAACTTCCAGAACCTGCTTCGGCGTTGGCCCGCTCACGTCGCGGCCGAGGTAATACAGGTACGCAACTACAAAGATCGTGAAGATCGAGGCCTCAGCGGTGATCAGGCTCGCCATGGCCACGACGCCGCGCGAAGGCTGTTTCCATTCGCTTTCCGTCGCTACATGCTCTAGCGGAATTGTCGCCATTCGATCCTCACTCGAACGCAGAATCCGGATCCTCCGGATGCTTCAAATCCCACAGCGGCCGGCGGCTCGCAACCACCGGATCGACGACAAAGTTGTAAACCGGCGGCGGCGAAGAAGTAGACCATTCCAGCGTCCAGGCATCCCAAGGATCAGGCCCAGCCTCCGCACCGCGAAAGTAGGAGCGCACCATGTTCCAGACAAAGATCAACACTGCGATCGCCTGGATGATTCCTCCGACCGAGACAATCTGGTTCAGCAGCGTCCATCCGCGATCCGGCTCGTAGGTATAGATCTGCCGCGGCATTCCCAGCAATCCCGGAAAGTGCATGGTGTCGAACGTCACGTGAAACCCGATCACCATCAGCCAGAAATGCCACTTCCCCAGCCGCTCATCCAGCATCCGCCCCGTTATCTTCGGATACCAGTAGTACAGCGCCGCAAAAATCATGAAGACGATCGCGCCCACCAGCACGTAATGGAAATGCGCAACCACGAAATACGAATTGTGCGTTTGCCAGTTCCATGGCGAAATCGACAGCATGATCCCTGTCAACCCCGCGATCACCCACTGAAACAGAAAGGCAATCGAGAAGAGCATGGGCGTCGCGAAGCGGATCTTCCCACCCCAGATCGTCGCTAGCCAGTTGAACGTCTTGATCCCAGTCGGAATCGAAACCAGCATCGTCGAAAGCGTGAAGAACGCATTCCCGAACGACGTCATCCCAATCGTGAACATGTGGTGCGCCCATACGCTCAGGCTGATAAAAGCGATACCGACAGATGCTGCCACCATCGCGGAGTACCCAAAGATCGCCTTGCGCGAAAACACCGGAATGATTTCGTTCGCAAACGCAAACGCCGGCAGTACGAGCACATACACCTCAGGGTGCCCGAATATCCAGAAGAAGTGCGCCCACAAAATTGCCGACCCGCCTGCCTGCGTATCGAAGAAATGTCCGCCCAGGTAGCGGTCGATCATAAGCATCGCCTGTGCCGCAGTGAGTGGACTCACGGCCACCAGCACGATGAACGATACTGTCGCGTACAGCCACGGCAGCAGAGGTATGCGCGAGAGGGTCATTCCTTTGCAGCGCATGCAGAACACAGTTGCAAGAATATTGATTGCCGTGCCGATACTCCCGACTCCGCTGGCCATAATCGACACCGCCCAATAATCAACCGTGTGTCCCGGCGAGAATGCGCGCGACGTCAGCGGCGCGTAGGCAAACCACGCGACATCCGGGGCCGACCCCGTTCCTGAAAGCCCTACACCCCCGATATAGCTGTAGTACAACAGCAGGCCCGCAAACGCGCTGATCCAGAAACTGAATGCATTCAGCCGCGGAAAGGCCATGTCACGCGCCCCGATCATCAGCGGCACAAGATAGTTCCCGAACCCAAACAGAATCGGCATCCCCACCAGGAACACCATCGTGGTTCCGTGCATCGTGAACAGCCGGTTGAACGTGAAAGGCGAAACAAAAGTGTTATGCGGAAAGAAAAGCTGAATGCGCATCAGCAGCGCTTCAGCTCCCGCTACCAGCAGAAATATCAGCGCATAGCTGATATAGAGAATGCCGAGCTTCTTGTGATCAACTGTCACCACCCAGTCGTGGACCAGTTCGAGATACGTGCCTGTCTTCTTCAGAGCGGGCGTGCGGTCCAGCCCTGCTTCGATTCCCGGAATGTTCGGCAAGCTCTCGCTGCCCATGCTCCGCTCCCAAATGACCGCCGGTCTATGTCCTGTTTTGAAAGGGCACGGCTTCAACCGCGCCGCAGAGCCTTGCAAAATCCGACGGGGCTTTAGCCCCTGAGGATGACTACTTCAACGTCAGCAAATACGCCGTGACTTGCTCATTCTGGCGATCGGTCAAGTGCATCGCCGGCATCAGCGATCCCGGCTTGATCCGGTTCGGGTCTCCAATCCAATCCACAAGCTTTTCGCGCGTATTCGGCGCTGCTCCCGCCGCAATCGTCTCGCGGCTCATCAGATGCGTAAGGTCCGGACCGAATCGCCCCGTCGCCACCGTCCCCGCTACGGCGTGACAACTGATGCACGCCTGGTGCTCGAACACGTACTGCCCGGCGCGCGCAGAAATATCCTGCAAATTCTCGGCTTCGGCAGAGACATCATCGGGTGTGGCCAGTGAGTTTGCCCGGACCAGCGTCGTCCCAGCGTGCACTACCCCACCGGCATTCCCAGCGCCCGGTGTCGCACCCGGTCCCCGGCCCGGCAGCGTCGGCTGTGACCTCTGCTGATTCGTAATCCACCGCATGAATTGTTCCGGCGTATCCACATAAACCCTCAGCAGCATCTTCGCGTGCTGCGCACCGCAGAATTGCGCGCACTGGCCGACATACAACCCCGGCTGTAGCGGATCGATCCACATCTCGTTCACACGATTTGGCAGCAGATCCGTCTTGCCTGCCAGCCGCGGAACCCAGAAGCTGTGCATCACGTCGGCAGACGTCAGCTTCATGAATGTAGGCCGCGGCGCATCTCTACTGCTCATCGGCACATGCAATTCATTCGCTGTCACGACGTTGTATTGCGGATATCGGAACTCCCACCAGAACTGATGCCCAACCACGGTCACGTCCAGTGCCGTCGCCGGTTTCCGGGCATCCTGCACGTCGAACAGCACCCTTGCCGTCGTCAGGAATAGCACCACGATGATCAGGATAGGAATGATCGTCCACGACAGCTCGATCTGAACGCTCCCAAACACCTGCGCGGGCTCTGAGGTCTCTCCTTTACGCGCCCTGTAGCGCACCAGAGCGTACACCAGCAGCGTACTTACGCCTACAAAGATCAGTCCGGAAATACCGAGCACGAAGATCGAGAGATCGTTCAGCTGCCCTGCCGGCGTACTGGCCGGATCGAACGTCGACGTCGATGGCGAAGCCGCACTGGGCACGCCGGCAAGCAGCAACGATGCCAGGCCAAACAACCATCGACAGATGAAAGCTCTCGATTTCACTCGATTCGCAGACCTTGTCGGGTTCCAGGTTGCCGGAAAAGAATGCGATGCCCCCTCAGGATCTAAAGGATGTCATCACATGCAGATGCCAAATTCCCGGGCGGAGTACGCTCGACCGGTCGCCGGGTTCTTGCGGGACCTCAAACGGCTTAGGGCAACGGCTTCGGGGCCGACCGTTGAGGAACCAATCTTAACATGCTTCCAATAAGCACAATCAAACTCGAATGCGCTCCAACCCGCAGGCAGGCCTTACAATCGATGGCTGAATTGATCCGTACCTAAAAGCCGCATTGACATCGGGATCTAGTTGTCGGGGAGATTTTTTGTGCACGACTTTCGCAGAGAGTTTTTGAAGATGGCTGGCCTCACTCTGGCTGGTGGCCCAGCCACGATCCTGAATTCGTCGCAGGCGCAGGGCCAGGCTGCTCCAGCCGCATCGGCTGCGACCGCGGCCAAGCCTGTCTATTATGACGTTCGCGCCTACGGCGCAAAAGGCGACGGCACATCCATCGACACGCCCGCCATCAATGCCGCTATCGATGCAGCCGCCAATGCAGGAGGCGGCACCGTTGTCTTACCCGCGGGTGTCTACGCCAGCTACTCGATCCACCTCAGGAGCAATGTCGCGCTTTTCCTCCAGCAGGGCGCCACCATACTCGCCGCGCCGACGCCTTACGAGGGCCTCACGTCCGGCGGATACGATGCGGCCGAGCCGCAGGGTGCGTGGGAGCCGTATCAGGACTACGGTCACAACCACTGGCACAACAGCCTTATCTGGGGCGAGAACATCCATGACTTCGGCATCTTCGGCCCCGGCCTGATCTACGGCAAAGGCCTCAGTCGCGGTCACGACGAGAAAACCCTGCCCAACACCACCGCCCCCGGCGTTGGCAACAAGGCCATCGCCCTCAAGAACTGCCGAAACGTCATCCTTGCCGACTTCTCAATCCTGCAGGGCGGATGGTTCGGCGTCCTTGCCTCGGGCGTCGACAACCTAACCATCGATAACCTCAAGATCGACACCAACCGCGACGGCATCGACATCGACTGTTGCCGCAACGTACGCGTCTCAAACTGTGCCGTCAACTCACCGTGGGACGATGGCATTTGCCCCAAAAGCTCCTTCGCCCTTGGCTATGCGCGCGCCACCGAGAACCTGACGATTGCCAACTGTTACGTCACCGGCGCCTACGAGTTGGGCTCCCTTCTTGATGGATCCTGGAAACCCGTGCAACTGCCCAATGGTCGAATAGGTACGGGCCGCATCAAGCTCGGCACCGAATCGAACGGCGGCTTCAAAAACATCGCGATCTCCAACTGCGTCTTCGAACGCTGCCGTGGCTTCGCGCTCGAGTCCGTCGACGGAGCAATCGTGGAAGACATCACCATCACCGGCATCACCATGCGCAACGTCGGCGCGCCCTTCTTTCTTAGACTGGGCGCACGCCTCCGCGGACCCAAGCCGCAAACCGTAATCGGAACGATGAAGCGCATCGCGATCAGCAACGTCATCAGCTCAGCCGCAGCACAACTGCCCTCCATCATTGCCGGAATCCCGGGCTACCCGGTCGAAGACATCAAGATCAGCGACGTCTATCTGCACCAGGTCGGCGCCGCTGGTGCCGATATGGCCGCCATTCAGCCCGCGGAGAACGCCGAAAAATATCCTGAACCGACGATGTTCGGCGACCTCCCCGCGACCGGCATCTTCGCGCGTCATGTTCGCAACCTTGAGCTCAGCAACGTCGAAATCGCCGCTGAATCCGCAGACGCGCGCCCTGCCTTCCATTTCGACGACGTCGATGGCGCCGATCTCTTCCGAATCAAGTTCCCGCAACGTGCGCAGTCCAATCAGTTCCGCCTGAAGAACGTCTCAAGCTTCCGCGTTTTTGGTTGTCAGCACTACGCCGATACGAAACAGGATCACGTCGACGACAAGACCATCTAGCTCTTCAAACACGCAAGCACCGTACCAGCTAACCCGCAAACTCGCTATCGGCGCTCAGCGCCGCTAACTCGCTGAACCGGTAACAGCAAATACTTCGCGGAGGCGCAGTGAATCGCAGGGCATTTCTTTTGCAAACCGCCGCGACCGCCGCAATGGCCACGCCGCTGCTTCGTGCCGAAGCGCCGGAGATCACTGTTTTTCTGCGCGATGTGCCTTCGCCCGTTCATGTCCCGCTCGCCTACACCGGCCTCAGTTACGAGCTCGCGCAGCTTTCCGACCCTGCCTTCTTCTCAACGCAGAATCGCGACCTGGTCGCGTTCTTCAAGCTCCTCAGTTCCAACGGTATCCTACGCGTTGGCGGAAACACGAGTGAGTTCTGCTGGTTCAAAGCCACACCATCCACGGCCGCGCCTAGGCTTCACGTTCCCTCGGGAAACCTCGCTGAAAACTGGATGCCGCACCGGCTCTTCGCGATCAGTCCGGAGGCCATCGATGAACTTGCGGGTTTCCTGCATGCTACCGGATGGCGACTCATCTACGGTCTGAACTTCGGCAACAGCACCCCCGAGCGCGCCGCCGAAGAAGCGGCGTATGTTGCCGGCAAGATCGGCGACCGCATCGAATTCTTCCAGATTGGCAATGAGCCCGATCTCTACGCCAAGGCCAGCAACGGCACGCGCCCGCCCGGTTGGGGATTCTCCGAATACGTAGCCGAGTGGACACGCTTTGCCGAAGCGGTCGCACAGAAAGTCCCCTCAGCCCGCTTGGGAGGTCCCGATGTCGCCGCCTCATCCGACTGGGTCGTTCGTTTCGGCGCCCAGGTCCCAGAGCATATTTCTTCTCGGCTCGTCGCTCTCACCGGGCACTACTACGCCGAGGGCCCGCCGAACGATCCCGAGGTCACGATCGCACGTCTCCTTGCGGGAAACCCGAAGATCCGCACAGAGACAACTGAGATCGTCTCAGCAGCCCGCAGCCACTCCCGTGTCTACCGAATGACGGAAGGCAACTCGTGCTATCGCGGCGGGAAGCCCGGCATGAGCGATGCCTTCGCCGCTGCGCTCTGGGCCGGCGACTACATGCTTGAGCTTGCCGACCATGGTTGTGCAGGAGTCAATCTCCACGGAGGCCGCAGCGCATTTCTCACTGCTGGCCTTGGCGGCCATACCCCAGGCATGGAGGTCGCCAGGACTCCGCAGGCGGTGCACAGTGGTTTTTACAGTCCCATTCAGAGTGAGCCGGATAAGCCCGTAAAGGCCATGCCCGTCTTCTACGGAATGATGCTTGCCAACCAGTTCTGCGGAGCTCGGATGTTGCGCGTCGAAGGCGATCTTCACGGGCTCAACGCATCTGTATACGCAGCTCGCAACCAGGGTCAGGTCAAAGTCGCTATCTTCAACAAGGATGAACATACGCCGATGCAACTTGCGATCCACGGCGACTTCACACCGCGCTCCGGCAACCTCTGGCGATTGCAGGCGCCGAGCCTCGATTCAACACAGAACGTAACCCTTGCCGGTACACAGATTGAACCAACGGCGCAATGGAATCCGCGCAGTATCGAATCTATCGAGACTCGAAACGGCCTTCTTTCCGTCCGCGTCCCTGCTCCTAGCGCCGCGTTGTTGTTTCTAAGGTGATTCAAACCGGTTCAGAGTGTCCTCTAGACGCTAGCTCAAGCCTCAAAGTCCAGCTCAACTGGATCGATCAGTGGCACAAGCCACTCCAGCACTGCCAGGTGCAACGGATGCGTTGAATACCCGCCGCACGCGGCCCGATCGGTAAACCGCATCAGCCCCGCAAAGGTATACCCTTGCCCACGCGGCGACAGGTTTTCGCCCACGGAAACGTCGATCAGTCCTGGAATCTGCCCCTGAAACGCGCGAATCTCCCGAGTCGCCCGCGCCTTATCGGCTTCGGTCGCGTGATCCTTCCATCGAAATCCAAAAATATGAATGAACACGGCTCCTCCCGCGAATGCCCGAAGAACTTTGAACTGCGAACTGCGAACTTTGAACTCGCGTTTAGCCTGCCATCGCAAACGTCTTTCCACTCTCCAGCAGCTTCGCCACCGACTCCTTCGACGTCGATTCGGTATAAATCCTCATCAGCGGCTCCGTCCCGCTGGCGCGAAAGAGAATCCATGTCTCTGCCGCTTTCCTCTTCGCCTTCGCCTCGGGATTGTCGAGGAAGAACTTCACGCCATCCAGCGTCTCCTGGCGCAGAATCGGCATCCCCGCAATCGACGTATCACCCACTGGCAACGCCCTCGCCCGCGCGATCGCCGCATTCTTCAGGTGATCGGGAATGTGCAGATCGACGCGCCCGTACTGGTGTTCGCCAAACTCGGCCTGCAGATCGGCTACAAGCTGCCCGAGTGTCTTGTTCTCCTCAGCCATCACGTTTGCCAGCAGCAGTGCGTTCAGCAGACCATCGCGTTCCGGCAAGTGCCTCTGGAACCCGATGCCGCCCGACTCCTCGCCACCCATTACGATCTCGCGCTCCAGCATGTAGTCGCAAACAAACTTGAATCCAATGCCGTGTTCGATCAGCTCTCGCCCATGTTTGCTGGCAATGCGGTCCAGCATCTTGGTTGTGTTGAATGCGCGGGTCACCGCACCCGGCCATCCCTTGCGCCGCAGGACCCAGCTCAGCAGCACAGAAAATATCTTGTGCGGATCGACGAAATTCCCATGCTCATCGGTCGCGCCGATGCGGTCCGCGTCCCCATCGGTGCACAAGCCCGCATCGCATTTGTGCGCCATACATGCCTCGCCCAGCGCGCGGATATGTGGCTCGATCGGCTCCGGATTGATCCCCGGAAACAGCGGATCAACATTCGCGCGAATCTGCACGTGATCAACGCCGATCCGCGTAAAGATGTCCGACAGAATCGTCCGCCCCGCGCCATACATCGAGTCGATCGCAAACTTCATTTCCGATTTCGCAATCAAATCAAGATCCGCGAAGCTCTCGATCGCTTTCAGATACGGCGGCAGAAAATCAACCTCTTCGATTGGCGCAGCCTGCTTTGCCTGCGGCGCCGGCTTGTCAAGATAGCTCTCGATCGCCGTCATGATCGACGGCTTGCCCGACCCGCCGTACCACGCCTTGTACTTGAGGCCATTCCACTGCGCCGGATTGTGGGACGACGTGATCATGATGCCGCCCGCCGCGCCGCGCTCGCGAACGCCAAAGCTCAGCGCCGGAGTCGGCGTGATGTCGTTGGCCATCGCAACCCTGATTCCTGTAGCAGCCACGACCTCTGCGCACGCCCGCGCAAACGCCTTCGAGCCGAACCGGGTGTCGTACCCGATGCAGATGCCCTTGGCAGGATCTTCCTGCTCGTGAACGTAAGAGCCAATCGCCGCAGCGGCGGTGCGCACATTGGCAAACGTAAAGTCGTCGGCAATCACACCTCGCCAGCCGTCGGTACCAAACTTGATTTGTGGATGGGGCATTTTGAGGAAAGTCGTTCTCCTTGCAAAAGTCTAAATAATCAAACATGGATCGCTGTCGCGATCATGTCGGGATTAACTTACGTTGCGTCCCTTCTTTCGCGGCGGAATGTAGTGAAATCGGATCAGGTAGATCTTGTCGCCGCTGCCATGCTTGGCAACCTTCAGCAGGTCCAGCACTCCGGCAAATCCAGAAGCCCGCGCCAGTGCAGGCGTGATGTCTGGGAATCCGATCGGCTCAATGGAGTCAATCTCGATCTCGCCCTCTTCCATGCGGTACCGGCCGCCCACGCGCACCTGCAGCCTCGTCCAGATCCGCACTGTGCAGGTGATCTCTCCCCTGCGTACACCCTCGCGCAAACGTTTTGTGAATTGCATTGTCTTAGGCTAGATCAGTTCGTCCCGCCCCGAGAGCCCGAGTTCCTTGACCACTTTGCCCACATCCTGCGAGTGGTCGCGATGCGCAATCAGCAGCGCATCCTCGGTATCGACAATGACAAGGTTTTCAACGCCTACGAGCGCGACAAACTTCCTCGGGCTGTAGATATAGTTGTTGCCGGCCTCGATCGTCAGGTGCCCGTCCGACTCGGCTACATTCCCGTCCCCATCGCCGCGCAGCCGGGTCTCCATCTGGTACTCGTAGAGCGAAGCCCAAGAGCCCAGGTCGTTCCACGCAAACTCCGCAGGCACGCAGTAGAGGTGCGACTTGTGTTCACCCTTGGCGGAACGCGGCTCCAACACCGCGTAGTCCACCGAGATGTTCTCGCATTTCGGGTAAAGGTCGCGGAATACATCCTCGAATTCCGGCCGCCCAAAGCACGCAGCAATCTTCTCCAGCAGCGGGGCCGTCTCCGGCAGGTGCTCGCGCACCCCATTGGCCAGCGTCTTCGCCGACCACAGGAACATCCCCGAGTTCCAGTAGTAATTCCCGGCAGCGACAAACTCCTGCGCCCGATTCAGGTTCGGCTTCTCCGTGAAACGCCGCACACGCAGCGCGCTCGCGTCGCTGTCTTCTTCACCGGTCTCGATGTATCCATACCCGGTTTCGGGCCGTGTCGGCTCAATGCCGAGCACCACCATGTTGTCGCCTGCGGCGGCAATGCCGATCCCCCTCTGCAGCGCTTTCAGAAACCTTGGCTCGTCGGCGATCACGTGGTCTGAAGGGAATACACCTAGTACAGCTTCAGGGTTCTGCCTTTCGATCAGGAATGCGGCCAGTCCGCATGCGGGCGCCGTATTGCGCGCCACCGGCTCCTCAACGATCTGGTTGCGCGGCACGCCGGCCAGTTGATCCGCAATCTCGTGGGCTAGAAATTCATTGGTGATGACCCAGGTTTTCTCAAGCGCAGCAAGAGGCTTCAAGCGCTCAACAGTCTGTTGGATCATCGATCGCTCGCCGTCGAGCGCCAGCACTTGCTTGGCTCGTGCGCGGCGAGACCGGGGCCAGAAACGCGTCCCACTGCCGCCTGCGAGAATAACCGGTCGAAAATCGATAGACTTCGGCATGGAAAACACATCCTACCGGACGGAAGCTAGGTTTGCACAGTGATAGGCGATACTTTTGGTCTAGGTTTAACCAGCCAGGCCGTCCCACATAGAACACAAGGGTAGCACTTTCAATGGAGAACATTCCCGGGCGTCTCCGACCTCCCATGCTTTCCACCCTCCAAGCCCGGCATCAGGTAAGCTAGCTCCATGTTCGGCCAGGGATCGTTCCGTCTCTTCCGCGTCAAGGGCATTGACGTCTACCTCAACTGGACGTGGTTCCTGGTTGCCGTCTTCGAGATACAGGCGCGCCAACGCCACTACACGTCGCCCGTTTGGAATGTCCTCGAATATCTCGCCCTTTTCGGCATTGTGCTCCTGCACGAATTTGGCCACGCCTTCGCCTGCCGCTCAGTGGGCGGCACGGCCGACACCATCATGCTCTGGCCCCTGGGCGGCGTGGCCTATGTCAGGCCGCCTCAGCGCCCCGGCGCCACGCTCTGGAGCATCGCCGCCGGTCCCCTGGTCAACGTCGCGCTGTTGCCCGTCCTCGGCGGAGCCTTCGCCCTTGCACGCTCCGCACAGTGGCGATACACCATGCCGAACGAATATCGCTTCCTCGGCGCCATCCTCACCACAGACATCGTGCTCCTGGTCTTCAACATCCTCCCCATCTACCCGCTCGACGGCGGCCAGATCCTCCGCTCGCTCCTATGGTTCCCGCTGGGCCGCGCTCGAAGCCTGATGGTCGCCTCAGTCCTCGGCTTCTTGGGGGTCGCCGGATTAGTTCTACTCGCACTCTGGTTGCAATCGTTCTGGACCGGCCTGATCGCCGCCTACGCAGGTATCAACTGCTGGAACGGCTTCAAAACGGCCCAGGCTCTGCGCAAACTCGAGAAGATTCCCCGCCGCCAGGGATTCGCCTGCCCAAGCTGCCACACTTCGCCGCCGGTTGGCTCATTCTGGCGCTGCAACAACTGCAGCGCTCAGTTCGACACCTTCCAGACCGGCGGCGTTTGCCCGCAATGCTCCGCGCGCTTCGAAAAGACCACCTGTATGGATTGCCACCAGCAGTCGCCAATTCAGGAATGGCAGCCCGGCTATGTTCCCGGCGTCGGCGTCATGGGCGGAGTCCGGGCCTGAAAGGCCCGCCAATCTTTCGGCATTGTTCAATGGCCTGAAGGCCACTGCTCCCTCCGCATGGGGCCGCAAAAGAGAAGCCAGGATCGTCAAACGAAAAGGCCCGGTCGCCCGGGCCTTCGGTCTCCGCGAGTCTCCTAAATCTCTACCTCAGATTCCCCAAAAACTCACCCATCCGGCGCGTGCCCTCGTCGATATTCTCCTTCGTCACCGGGTAGGAGATGCGAATGTGCTCTCCCGTTCCAAAGGCCTCGCCCGGCACCGTAACTACGTGGGCCTCGTGCAGCAGCTTCGTCGCCAGTTCGGTCGCTGTCCGGATGCCGCCCTTTCCAAGGAACGCCGAGATGTTCGGATACACGTAGAAAGCACCCTCCGGCTTCGTGCAGGTCACGCCCGGAATCTCCTTCAGCTTCGCCAGCATGTAGTCACGCAGCTCAATGAACTCGGCACGGAACTGCGACACGCACTCCTGCGATCCGGAAAGCGCGCCGATCGCCGCCTTCTGCACAAAGCTCGTCGCATTCGACGTCGACTGTGACTGCAGCTTATTCAAATTCGCCACCACCGGCTTGGCTGCCAGCGCATACCCGGCGCGCCACCCCGTCATCGAGTAGGTTTTCGAAAGCGACCCCAGAATGACGAGGCGTTCCTTCGCCCACGTGTAGGACCCGCCCGAAACCGGCTTGCCGGCATAGTTGAGGTACACATAGCACTCGTCCAGCAATAGGTAAATCCCGCGCTCGTGCGCAAGGTGAACAATGCGCTCCAGGTCTTCTGCCGAGACCACCGAACCCGCCGGATTCGACGGCGAGTTTAGAATGATCGCCTTCGTCCGCGGCGTGATCGCCTTCTCGATCGCATCGGCAGTGATGCGGAAGTTCTCGCCTTCGCTGGTCTCGAGAAACACCACCTTGCCGCCCGCGTACTGAATGATGTCCTTAAAGCTCACCCAATAGGGCACCGGCAGGATCACCTCGTCTCCGTGATCCACCAGCACCTGGATCGTGTTGAAGAGCGCCAGCTTTCCGCCCGTGGTGAATATCGCCTCGTCGATCGCGTAGTCGGACCCGAAGTCGCATGCGTGACGCTCGACGATTGCTTTCCGCACATCGGGAATGCCCGGCACCACGGTATACCGGGTGAAATTGGCCTCGATGGCCTCGATCGCGGCGTCCTTGATGTGGCGCGGGGTGGGAAAGTGCGGCTCTCCGGCGCCAAAATCTACCAGTTTGGCGCCCTGGGCGCGAAGCTTGGCGGCCTCGGCGGCGACCGCCATGGTGGCAGAAACTTCAATACGGCCAATACGATCGGCAAAGATTTTCACTGGAGCGGCAACAGTCGTCATGCCTCTAATTTTACAGATTTCCCGCGTATCGCGAATTCCGTACTACGATCGTGCCCATTTTGGCGAGAAGGCGTCTGAAACTCTTCGCTCCTGACCAATGAATGCACGCCGCGTCCCTACTCGTCGAATTGGCACAAACTGCATTGCGCGCCTCTTTGGACCGGGTTTAAATGTTCCTTCGCCGATGGGGACCTCCCGACTTGGCAGAACCACCCTCAGCTCTGTACAGAAAGAGCAGACTGGCGAAGAGCGTTCCAACCGCGCGACCATTGACCAACCGGCCGCGCATTCATGCCTCCGGCCACGCTGCCTCTCTCGATACGGAGATTCCTTTACAAGAACCCAATGCTGATGCGAGGAGCCAAACGCACGATGCGCCATCTACTCTCCGACACTCCCGAGCGATCGCGTGCTCACGACCTCGAACGAATCCTGCGCTCTACTCACTCCCTATTGGTCTACTACACTCCGTACGTCAAGAAAGACGGGGCACTACGCAACCTGGATCTCGCACTGATTACCGCCATCGCTGATCTTCAACGGCTTGATGACTCGTCACCGGATGGTACCCGTTGCACGACACGCACCTGAAGTGTCGTAGCTCAGCCATCGTTCCTCTTAGCCGAAGCCGTTGAAATGGGCGCGTGCTCCCTCCCCTCGTCCGCGCCGCGCGCCCAAGGCGGCCCGGCAAGCAGGCTGACGGCGACGCGTTATCGGTTCTGCCGAGCGAAGAATCGCCAGACTTCCGGCTTGCCGACCAACCGGAACCTATCAAATGTTGCCGTCTGATTCGGCGAAGGACCAGCAACCATGACACGGGAAGAGTTCACACACTTTGTAGAGGAAACAATTGAAGAGGTCATCTGCCTCGCCGAGCGAGAATGTGGCAAGGCGTTGCCACGGCCATACGTCTTCCGTTGGCTGGGTCCGTCGGAACCGCTCATCACTGAAAACGCGATCGAGCAGATCGTTCAGCGAGTATTTGTAGATGAGAAGCACATCTATCCCTGTGTTGACATTGGAGTGGGAGACCTTCTGGATGACAGTACACTTCTCATCATCGGAAGCGTTGCCGGGTTCGCTCCTCGCCCATTCGGCAACAATTGGACGGGGCGAAAAGGCCCATTCGTTCGCATAGTTGGAGCGCGATTGCTCAACCGGATGGCAGGGGAGCCAGTGGGTCCGTCCAACGACGATATATTCGCCTACAGCATTCCGGACATGGAGAATCTGAGGCAGTAATCTGATCTGGCCGCATTACTGGCAATCCCGGAAGATTCGGCGAAAATTCGTCTAACTTCCGCCTCACCGACAAACCGGACATTACTCAACATTGCTCGCTGATCGGCTCCTTATCTGAACGTAGGTGGCGCGTACCCCATTCTTCGTCTCACAGCGGCCGCTACGACTTACGCGGATTCCGCGTCTTCGGGCGCCTCCGAAGAGGTGTTTGTAATGCAAAGACGCAAGTTTTGTCCATTGTTCCGGTACACGAGAATGATCGGGTTCATAAAGATCACGTGCCTGCAATTTGCGTCGTTGGACAGTTGTCCAAAACTGCCCAGGTGCGCAGGCTGTTCTTGATCACGGCCCTCGTGGAACTGGAGGTAAGCATCATCTCTTACAAAGGCCACCTCGCCCGCAGCGGAGGATGAGGTTGCGATTGCCTGTTCATCGCTCGCGAGTCGCGCACAGAACCCGGCCAGGTAATCGTCAACGATGCCAGTTTGACCTTTGTTGCTGCGCATTACAGTGAGTATGGTTTGCATGAATATAGATCCTGTTGCAGTATTTCGGCCTCGCGCCGCTACACGCTGGAATACCAATCATTCGAGGCGACCTTCTGTTCGAGTTGCCCGGCCGAAGAATCAGAGAATGCTGCTTTGTTCTGTGCCGTACCGCAACGGCGTCTGTAAGCCCTGTTCCATCCATCTAGCCAGAACGTCGGAGCCGAAGTGGTTCAACGCGGACTGTTGAACGGGAACAGATCGGGGTAGCGAATCGTATTCCCAGTCGGCCCTCATTGCCAGCTTCACGATCTTTTGAAGTTCTGCTTTTCCGGCAACTTCAAGTGCCTCCTGGATGGAATCGATTGCTACGTCCGGCGGTGTAATCCAATTTGCCCGGCGCAGCAATCGATACTCGATCCCGGGCTCCAGGTTGATCAGGTCGATTAACCGGTTTGCGGGCAAGACAGGCACCTCGAGCGCTCCAAGGATGCAAGTACATTTCATGGGGTGCAGAGGGGGCGTCACTCTCGTGTATGCGACCCGCTCTCCGGCCCACTCCCCCTGGAAGAGACTGAAGCCTTCTTCGACGGCCTCGTGAAACGCTTCTTCAGAATCGATTCTATCGGCGATGAGCACAGCCCGGGTCAACTGAAGATCACGAAGCATGCAGGCGCGCTCCCTGTGTAGGGCGTTCCGGAAATCGACCTTGATGAAATCCGCCAGATTGAGGAATTCCTCCATTTTCTTGAGCGACTCGAAATCATCTAATGCAAAACGGTAGCCGGCCGCCTTCAATGACCGGCAGGCTGATAACACCTCGTCATCCGGCTCGACAGATTCGGAGATTTCGAAGACGGCCGAATGCGGTAGCAGCGAGAGGAAGTCGCTCACCAGGGTTTCGCGCGTGCAATTCAGGAATTGCACGAGTCCGTGAATCAATTCCTCAAACCCGCAGAGGAGCCAGTTGTCGAGCATTATCCACGAGGTGGCACTTGGGTCCTGGTTAACACCATCAGATCCGCCGCGGAATTGGGCCTCGCAGCCGAACTGCTGTCCTTGCGGTCCAACGATAGGCTGGAACGAGAATTGGTGGAATTCCGATGGTTGCGTGGCTGTTGCACCCCTGTGCGGAAAGTAATTCGGCTTGGATAGCGAATGTTGCTTATACGCTTGCTTTAATTTGACGACTCTATCGCGGAACGGGCTCATGGTATCTCCATCCTCGGGAAAGGACCTATCCACGAGTAAAAGGACGTCCGGAATCGTGGTGGACCGTTCCCGATCACGTCTTGCCTGCATGCGAGGCTATGGCCTCGTCGAGCTAGACGGAATGTTCTAAACAGTTTTCTTATCTGGCGATAGCGCGTCACGATGATTTACAGGGCACTTCCGGCGCTTCATTGCCAATGGATTGCCGGGTTTGAGGATCAGGAGCGGGCCTCTCCGAGGACGTTACAAACTGTTTGCTGGGCGGGTAAGACGGGGTTTGGGGCGTGTTTTGTGTTATTTGCAGTGTCGGGAACTGCCACAACAAACGCGGCTCTCGCGCCCAATTTGCCTAGTCAACAATCGTGCAACCGTTGTGCCACACTCGCCGAATTGTCCCCGAGGTAGCGAATGCCCGGCGAATATGAGCCAAAGCCGGAGGAAGTGGACCGGGTTGCCAAGATCCGCAGTGAACTTCGGAACATCCTCGCGAGCGAAGCATTCAAAGGGGGCAGGCGGGCACAGGATTTTCTGGAACTTGTTGTAGAGCATGCGCTTGCCGGCCGTGTCGATCGTCTTCGGGAACGGATGCTCGGCGTGGAGATGTTCGGCCGCCCCGTGGACTACGACACTGCCAACGACGCGGTAGTGCGCGTCAAGGCTTCTGAAGTCCGCCGCCGACTCGCTCAATATTATCTAACGCTTGAAATACCTCCGCCCGTTCGGATCAGCATCCCCACCGGTTCGTACGTCCCCCAGTTTTTCTTTGAAGCTCCACCACAAACAGAGCCGGAAACCTCAGTCGCGGTGGGCCAACCGCCTGAACCACCTTCGCCACCACCCCGTCCCTGGTTCGAGACGCCTCGATCGATCGTTGTGTTGGCGGGGTCCGCGCTGGTTGCTGTGGCCGTCGTAATCGCAATGTTCCTCTGGAACCGGCCTTCCCAGGGGAGTCCGATTCGCTCGATTGCGGTCCTGCCCCTTGCAAACTATTCCGGAGATCCGAAGGAGGATTACTTCGCCGACGGCATGACGGAGAATCTGATCTCGGAGTTAGGCCGGATCTCCTCTTTACGCGTGATCTCGCGAACCTCTGCCATGTCCTACAAAGGTACGCAGAAGACGATTCCCCAGATCGCGCACGAGCTTTCGGTAGACGCCGTTGTCGAGGGGTCCGTGGAGCGGGTGGGAAATAGGGTCCGCATCTCCGCGCAACTAATTGACGCGCGAAGCGACAAACATCTCTGGGCGCAGACTCTCGACCGCGACATGACCGACACGCTTCAGATTCAAAGCGAGGTGGCCCGCGAGATCTCCGACAAGGTCGATGCCGAACTCACTCCCGCTGAACAATCCCATCTCAATCGCACCCAGCACGTGAACGCCGATGCAATGGAGCTTTACATGCGAGGCATGCAGCAGTTCAACGGTGAACCGCTGGTTGCAATTGAATACTTCCAACAGGCGGTCGATAAGGATCCTGCATTTGCACCAGCCCGCGCTGCATTGTCGGAAGCTTACGGATGGGCAGGAGAAGCAGGGCGAATGCCGTACGCAGAAGCCTTCGCCAAACAACGAGAGGAAGCACTCAAGGCAATTCAACTTGACGACTCGCGTCCGGAGCCTCACCTTCAATTGGCGTTGGCGGCCCTGGACCAGAACTGGGATTGGGCGACTTGCCAGAGCGAGTTGGAACGCGCTGTTGCCATGAGCCCCAACTCAACCAATGCTCATTGGTCCTATGCTCAATACCTGATTCGGACCGGGCATGCAGAGGAGGCGATGGCTCAAGCCGACGTTGCGTTGAAACTGGATCCGCTTTCAAGCCGGGCTTACGTGAATCGCGCCTACATCAAGTACTACACAAGACGTTATGACGCGGCCCTGGATGACCTGCAGCGAGCGACATCGTTGCCACATACGGAGCAGGAGCTTCGCTTCGCCCTCGGCGCTATTTACACGGAGAAGCGTCTTTATCAGGAGGCGGCCCAGAAATTCCAGGAGCTTGGCGGCCCGCATGCGACCGGTCATCTTGGCAACATCTATGCTCGCCAAGGGCGTGTCCGCGAAGCCGAGGCCGTTGTCAATCAGCTGAAACAAGAGGTTGAGAAGTCGGGTATCGGCAGGTATGAGATCGCCCTTATCTATGCTGGGCTCGGCGACAAGAACCACGCGTTCGAGTGGCTCGAGCTTTCATTTGCGAACCGGGACAAGGGTCTCACGTACCTCAAGATCGATCCCTGTGTAGATCCGCTGCGCAATGATCCGCGCTTTCAGGATTTGGTCAAGCGCGTTGGCTTCCCGACATAGCCTAGCGCCATGCCCCGCATATTCCTAGCCAACCCCCGCAGCAGCCCGTGTCAGAGCAAATCCCGTTAGAATCAAATCCGGAGCCCCCACTTGATGAGCGTCAAAGCGCTGTACCCCGGGACCTTTGACCCGCCGACCAACGGCCACATCGATCTGATCCAGCGCGGGTCGAAGCTCTTCGAGCATCTCACCGTGGGCATCCTCAAAAACCCCATCAAGAACCCGCTCTTCACCGTGGAAGAGCGCGCTGAAATGCTTCGAGAGTCAACCGCTGCGCTCAGCAATGTGAGCGTGGCCACCTTTGACGGACTCATGGTTGATTTTGCGCGCCAGCTCGGTGCGACTGCTGTTCTGCGCGGAATTCGCGCCATCTCGGACTACGAACACGAGTTTCAAATGGCACTGATGAACCGGCGTCTTGCTCCCGAGATCGAAACCGTGTTTCTGCAACCTGCAGGCCGCTACTCGTTCGTAAGTTCGCGCATGCTTAAAGAAGTGGTAAGCTTTGGCGGCGAGGTCGCCGGGCTGGTTCCCCCGAACGTTCTCAAGCGCCTGCGCAATCGAATCAGCGCAGGCTGAATCTTCACTTGCGCTTATCGGCGCAGGAGGTTCAGTTTGTCGGACTTCGTAGCTCTCAATCCTTCCTCGATCCATCGCGAGATCAGGAACACGCTGTTTGGCGACGTGCCCCTTGCCGAACTTGTACGGGCACATCCCAAGGTTCCGCTCTCCGATCCATGGGCTTCATTTCAGCGCGCGCGCGATCTCAAGGACAATGGCGATCAGCCGGGCGCGAAGAAGGCTGTGCATCACATCCTCGATATGCCGGATCTGGAGACACGCGTGTTTTTGCAGGCCTGGCATACGCTCCGAGAACTGGGAGAAGCCCCGCCACAAGGAAGAGAAAAAGAGGTCCTCGGCATCGTAGTAGAGGTGGGAATGCCGAAAGGACTGGACCTCGTTGCAGCTTACCGGGATCGTCGCGCCCGCTACTTCAATTACAGCGGCGCCGGGGTGCTCTGGGAACATCGCGACGAATCGCTGGACGGCCTTATCGATGAGCTGCTGCAGGCCGGGACGGTTGTCGTTAACGCGATCGGCCCCTGGAAGCAAGCCAGGCCGCCAGAGCCCAGGAATGGTATTGCCCGCATCAACCTGCTTACGCCCAGCGGGATCCACCTAGGGCAGGGCTCGGTGGAGGCGCTGAACAGGGACCCCATGGGCGGCCCGATTCTTTCAACCGCATTCGGACTGATGAAGCGGCTGGTGGAATTGGCAAAACGAGATCCGGACTAGACCGCGCGGCCTAGTTCTTTTTTGCCCAATCGGCGACGGTTACCTTGCAGGCGCTGAAGCCAAACTCAAACATCCCAGTGTTCTTGATGTCGAAGACGACATGCGACGGGATTTGATACGAGTCTACCTTGGCATATTCGACACGGAACGTCGCTTCGACCTCCGGCGCGCTGGGCGGCTGATGGACCAGTGACGTAAGCGACGAAAGAATGAGTCCGTCCGTGGTGCCTGTGTATGTGGGTTTTGCCAGGACTTTGAGGCTCGGGCTGAGAACGAGTGCCTGCGTCAGCAGCATGTTCTTGTCGTAATCTTCGTCGAAGGTCGAGTCTTTCGACGTCCCACTCAAGTGCACGCCATCGCCGGACTTTGTGACGGTCACAGTTTGGTCCGGGAGCGGCACCATGCTGCCGTTCATATACGCGTTCCAGCTTTGAAAGAAGCCGGCGATCATAGTTTGAAGGCCGTCCTGCATCTGCTGCATACCGGCCTTCCTGTCGTTCGGCGGCTCGACGGTGCTGGTCCATTCGAGCTCACCGGTGCCGTGCAGATCGTCGTTGACCGCGAGATGGACGGTTTGAAGAAACTTGAGCGCCGGGTTGTCGTCGGGAATGTCGGTGCCGGCGAATCGAGAGAGCATAGCTTTCCAATCGATCGAGGCGTCGCAATGAAAGGACTTCAGCCCGCTTGCAGTCGGTGTGTAGTACTGCGTGTGGGCGGCCGCCAGGCGATTACGGGCCTCCTTGTCCTGCGCGGACAGAGACATACAGCCCAGGCAGGCGAGAGCCACGAGAAATCGGGTCTTGCGGGGCATATGCCTGAACTATACCGCGGAAGCAAAAAAAGGAAAGATGACTATTGTGCGACATTGGGGAAACTGAGCAGCGGTTATAAAGCCTGAGGAGAGGGGATACCGCGAGTCCCAGATTCTATGGGGGGCTGAGCAGGGATCGAATTTGGGCCGTTTTGCGGGCTTCTGTGCGCGCATGGCGAAATCCTGACACTGACCCTCAACGAAGTGAAGGGGTAGGGGAAGGATCTGCCCGAGGCGTGATCATCGCCCTGTCTGGTAGCGAACCACGGCCAGCGCAGTCTGGTAGGCGAACCGCGCGTTGGTGTAGCCGATTTCGGCCTCGGTCTGCGCGAGTTGAGCCTGTGTGAGGTCGACGATGCCGCTCAGGCCCACCTTGTAGCGCGCCTGCGCAAGTTCCAGTGCGGTGTTGGCCTGGTCGAGAAGCTGGCGGCTGACGCCAATGCGCTGGAAGGCGCTCTGCGTATTCAGCACGGCGATTCGGACGTCGCGAGCGATAGTGTCACGCAGGTCGCGAACCTGCTCCGATGCAGCCTGTGCACGCAAATCGGCTTCCCTGGCTCGGGCTGCGTATTGAAAGCCGTTGAAGATGGGAATGCTGATGTTGGCTCCAGCCGCGCCATACCAGGAAGACTGGATCTGATCGGCGCGGACCGGTGTGCCGCCCGCCGCTGCGAGGGCAGAGATGGTTGGCCGAAGCAGGTCGTGCTCGGCAGATGCGAACTGCCGGGCGGCGAGCCAACGGTCGTTGAGCGATGCGAGATCGGACCGGAAGTTGAAGGCCGTTTGCACAAGGTCTTCGGCGTTGGACGGCGCAGGCTGCGGATTCGCCGGTGTCTCGTCGACCAGTTCGTATTTCTGATCCGCTTCCGATCCCAAAATCGCGTTCAGCCCGGCCATAGCCGACTGCGCGGAGTTCTGCGCATCAAGCACGAGCAGCTGTGCCTGCGAGACTTGAACGTCGGCGAGACTGAGATCGAGCGTCGAGCGGAGTTTCGACTGCGTGAGGGCGCCGATCTGCTCAGCCGTTGCCTGGCGAGTGGAGAGAGTCTGCTGCGCCACCTTGAGTGTGGACTGCGCGGTGAGTGCCTGGTAAAAGGCCTGATCGACGGCGAGCGTGATGTCTTCTATGGTGGCGCGTTCGGTATCGAGTTGTGCTTTCGCGTTGGACTGAGCATTACGCACAAGATTGCGGGTGCGGCCGAAATCGGTAATGAGCTGACGAACCGTGAGCCCGCCTGCGGCGCGGTTGTACACGATGGGATTGTTGAGCGCGCCGGCGGTGATGCGACTGTTGTCGTGAGCGCCCACGGCAGTCAAATCGCCGGTGGCAGTTGGCATTTCGTTGGAGCGCACCTCGCGCGTGACCTGATTCTGCGCCAGTTGGAGCAGATGCGTGACGCTGATGTTGGGATTGTGCTCGAGTGCCATCTTCTCGGCTTCGGCGAGCGTGAGCCGCGTCCCGGCAGGAGAAGGCGCTGGAGGGGCGGACGCGTTCGCGTTGGAGCTCGCCGCGACCAGTGGCGTCGCCTGGGCGAGAGTCTCAAGTTGAGACCCCGGCTTCGATAAGCGATCATTTGAAAAACATCCCTCAGGGGCTAAAACCCCATTCAAATTGGGGCAGCAATCGGCACGACTCAAGTCGCGCCCTTTCAAGATGCCTTTCGATGAAGGGGACTCGAATGTCGGTGCGTCGGGCAACGGCTTCGACGCAGGCTGCTGCGCGATCGAA
>DATFSO010000121.1:0-13534 GCA_035262585.1 Occallatibacter sp.
ATCGACAGGCTTCACAAGCACAGAGCGTCGATATTTGGGACACCAGACAATGTGATACTTCAGCGTGAAAACGCAACCGCTGTTTTTCCTATATCGTTCGCTCATTCGCGGCAAGTATACAGGTGCCGCTCAACTAAACACAAAACGAGCGGCCCTTCACACCCCACGCCTTTTCCGCTGTCGCCTGAAGGCGAAAGTCCCCAAGGCGTAACTTCTATGGCTGCAAGGACGTCATCGTGAATATCAGAGCCGCCCCTATAGCTTGGATCCTTTGATGGAGAGGTTGGGGCGCGCACGTCCACACTCTCTCAGGTCCAGAAGGCACGGGAGAAGGCTGGCGTCGAATTCCTGAATGATGGACAACCGGGCGTCAGGATGAAACGGCAGCCGCACTAAAGTTTGCCTGATGCTATGGATTCGAGATACAGCAACTCTGGTTTTGCTTTGGCTATCGGGTGAACTTTACGTATTTGCGCCCCGCGTAGAGGCGGTAGCCTCCCGATGGGTCGGCGATGATCTGCAGCGGCATGGGACGCTTGATGCCCTCATCCGCCGACGAGCTGATCGAGAAGACATCGTGCGCGCCTACGTCGGTCACCACGAACTTATCTCCGCCGATAAAGCCGATGCCGTAGACGCCCGCCGGCAGGTTCTCGGTCCCGAATTTGAGGGGAATCTCGGTGATGAAGTAGGCCTGGTACTTGGTTGCCACATCGCTGGAGTAGCCGCTCGTGTCGACCATCGTAGTAAGGACATAGAAGCCGTCGGCAAATTTGACGCCAGCCGAGTTCCGCAGCTGCGTCGGAGCGGACTGGGCCTTGTAGTAGACGCTGGCCGGAAGCAGCTTCTCCGTGTCAGCCGGCTTCAGAATCGTGTCGCTCTGGGCCAACGACCGCGCAGGCGAGGCCATTACTGCCAAACCCAGCACTGCGGTCCCTGCGAACTTCATCATTGACTGAAAACGCATGGAGAACCTCACCGAAATTGGAATCGTCCCGGAGTATACAGCATCGCTCCTCGACCGGCCATCCTCTGCCAGGTTGAAGCTCATCAAAGGCTTGGATTCCGGGGTTGGAAACAATCGGCGCTTCTAACGGCGCAGCCGGGGCATCCAAGTCACGGGTATAATCGCACTGATGCCGGCGATTTCCGATATGCCACTCGCAGAATCCACTTCGGCCGCAAAGCTGCACGCGCTCGAAGATCGCCTGCGCGCGCTGGGCAGCGTGATGGTGGCTTACTCCGGCGGCGTGGATTCGGCGTTTTTGGCGGCGACGGCACATCGCGTCCTTGGCGACAGGATGCTTGCGGTGCTGGCCGACTCGCCCAGCCTGGCGCGCCGCGACATGGAGCAGGCGAAGGCGTTTGCCGAGACACATGGAATTCCGTTGCGCGTAATCCAGACCGAAGAGCTGGAGAAGCCCGAGTATCAGCGCAACGATGCAAGCCGTTGCTTCCATTGCAAGACCGAACTCTTCGAGGGCATGAAGAAGCTGGCCACTGAGCTCGGATTTGCGAAGATCGCGTACGGCATGAATGCCGACGATCGCCGCGACTACCGGCCGGGACAACGCGCCGCCGAGGAACATGATGTGCTGGCACCGCTTGCCGAAGCCGGCCTGGCCAAGCAGGAGATCCGCGCACTGGCCAAAGAGGCGGGATACACGCTTTGGGATCGACCTGCCGCGCCGTGTCTGTCGTCGCGTGTCGAGTATGGCCGCGCGGTGACGCGCGAGGTTCTGGAACAGGTCGAGCGCAGCGAAGAGAGCCTGCGGCAACTCGGATTTCTCGAATTCCGTGTCCGGCACCACGGAGAGCTTGCGCGCGTTGAGATTTCGCGGGCAGAACTGGAGCGCGCACTCACAATGGAAATGCTCGACAGGATTTCCGCTGAATTGCGCAAGGCCGGCTTCCAGTACGTAACGCTCGACTGCGGCGGCTTCCGCTCCGGCTCCTTGAACGCAGTGCTCCCAGCCGATGTTCTGGTGCGGCGCGGCGCATAGATACGGGGTTCCCAGCGACAGCGGGTGCCCTCTGGGCGCGTCGATCGGGTGAAGACACCGCATCCCGATGTGTCTTCCTCCCAGGGCGTGACTTACAATTCTCTCGATGCGCATTGGATATTTGGAATGCTTTTCCGGGATCAGCGGCGATATGCTGCTCGGCGCTCTTGTGGATGCGGGCGTTCCGTTTGCCCTGCTCGAACAGACCACCGCAGCATTGAACCTGGATGCGCGGGTTGAGATGCGGAAAGTCATCCGCGGGGGACTCACGGGAACCAAGGTAGATGTGCAGGGATCAGGGATCAGAGATCAGAGATCAGAGTTCGAGCATTCGCACGAACATACCCACGATCACCAGCACGAACATGTTGCCGGCCACACTCATTCGCACGAGCATCGGCATGCGGACGGCACAGTGCATGCGCATGAGCACACACATCATCACCATCGCTCGCTCTCGACGATCCTCGGCATCATCGATGCGGCTCCGGTCGGGGCCGCGGTAAAGACACGCGCGAGCCGCGCGTTTCAACTGCTGGGCGAAGCCGAGGCGCGAATCCACTCCATGCCGGTCGAGCAGGTTCATTTTCACGAAGTAGGGGCTGTCGACACCATTGTCGACATCGTTTGCGCAGCTGCCGGCTGTGCACATCTTGGGGTCGAGCGCTGGCTGGCCTCGCCATTGAATGTCGGCAGCGGCACCGTTGATTGTGCTCACGGTACCCTGCCCGTTCCTGCACCGGCGACGCTGGCGCTTCTCGGCGACGCTCCGGTTTACGCTGCAGGCCAGCCGATGGAGCGCGTAACACCGACCGGCGCGGCAATCCTGCGTATGCTCGACGTGGAGTATGCATCGCTACCACCGATGCGCATCTCGGCTTCGGGCTACGGCGCCGGCGGACGCGAGACATCCGGCCAGCCGAATCTGCTGCGCTTGCTGGTAGGCGAGGAAGCCGCCCAGCACGCTGCTGCAGAGGCGATCGCGGTGATCGAAACTGTAATCGACGACTCAAGCCCGCAACTGATCGCCTATGTCAGCGAGCTTCTACTTGAAGCGGGAGCCTGGGACGTCTATCGCATTCCCGTGCAGATGAAGAAGGGACGCACCGGGGTGCAGCTCAACGTGCTTTGCCATCCTGACCGCGTACCCACGATGCGCGACCTGCTCTTTCGCGAGACCACGACTATCGGCATGCACTGGCGCATTGAGAACAAGATTTCGCTGGAACGTGAATTTCAGGAAGTTCAGACCGAGTGGGGACCGGTGCGCGTGAAGATAGCGCGCTGGCCCTCGGGCGAGATAGCCAACGCCGCCCCTGAATATGAAGACTGCAGACGCATCGCGATCGCACATTCTGTCCCTTTGAAGCAGGTGACGCAACAGGCGGCGCGCATGCTTGCAGCACGCGAGGAGGAGCGCTGATGGATCGCTCGCAAATCGAAGCGCTTCTCAAGGATGTTCAGGCAAACCGCACGCCTGTTCCGGAGGCGCTGGCGCGCCTCAAGGATCTTCCTTTCGAGGATCTTGGTTTTGCCAAGCTCGATCATCATCGCGCGCTTCGCACCGGGATGCCCGAGGTGATCTTTGCCGGCGGCAAGACACCCGACCAGGTTTCACAGATTTTTGCGCACATGGCGAAAGCCGGCGGCAATGTGCTGGCGACTCGGGCGTCGTGCGAGTGCTACGAGGCCGTGAGCAGCGTGGAGCCGCGAGCGACGTGGCACGAAACGGCTCGCGCCATCACCCTGGAACAGGCAGTGGCTCCTGCCGGTAGAGGCAGCATCTGCATTGTGTGCGCAGGCACAAGCGACCTGCCCGTCGCGGAGGAAGCAGCCATTACCTGCCGGTTGATGGGAAACACGACTGAGTTGATTGCCGATGTGGGCGTGGCGGGGATTCATCGCCTGCTTGCGCAGAAGATATCGCTTCAATCCGCCCGCGTTCTCATCGTCTGCGCGGGCATGGAGGGCGCGTTGCCGACGGTGGTCGCCGGGCTTGTGAAAGCGCCCGTTCTGGCAGTGCCCACCAGCGTGGGATACGGCGCCTCTTTCGGCGGCGTGGCCGCACTACTCGGCATGCTGAACACATGCTCGCCCAATGTTTCGGTGGTTAATATCGACAACGGATTCGGCGCGGCGTGCATTGCATCGTTGATTAACCACATGGATTGAGGATGAATGAGGCTTGGAGTGATCCCTGGGTCTCAACCGATGGATCTTAGTTTGGTCCTCGGGAGCTTCAGTTCTGGACCAATTTAACCCGGCGGAAGTTAGGTTAAATACGACAGGGCGCGAATGCTTTTGTTTGCCCTCCCCCAAAGTCCAAACAAATGTCAGGATCGCGCCCTGATCGTTACCGACACTATACGAGAGAATGCGTTCCTCCGAGCGGGATCGGAGATGAAGTTTTCGTCATATGTTGCTGCCTCGCAGATTGATCTTAGTAATGACTTACGGTTGCCCCCGTATCCGCCAAATCAAAGAGCAACGGTAAGGTTCACCGCAGGAGCCTGCTTTCCTTGCGATTTCGCCGAAACTATCCGGAATCAGTAACTTAGGTGAAACGATCAGCAATCGGGGCTTAACACTTTATCGACGGTCCTCGAACTTCACAGGAACCTTCTCCACCGTGTAGCCGGCCGGTACCTGAAAAAGCGCCGAATCGGGCTCGCTCCGTTGCACGTTGGTCAGCGAGTAGGTCGTCTCGCCAAAGCGCGGGTCAGTCTGCGTGCTTTGGAGAACCATCTTCAGGTCCGGCGAATACCAGGTCTCGCGCGTAATCACGAGGTCTTTGTCGTTGCCGATCGTGCCCGCAGGAATCGTGTTTGTCGTTTTCGTTCCCGTAACCGGAATGCCGTCGATCGCCTTGTCGCCGAGTGACTCTGTCTTGGCATCCGCGTCCGGCGCATCGCCCGCCACCCCTCGATCTCTATAAGCAAAGGTCATATTGCTCGGCCCGCCTCCAGGCGCCGCGGCGATCATATGGAAACCATCCGATGCAGCTCTTGCCCATTTTTTTGCCGCGAGCGGTGGCATCGGCAGCACGTGTGCAGTCTTGTTATCGGAAGTGTAGTCGGTGTGGGTCTGGGCTACCGGGTCGAAGATGGTCGTCAGCGTCGGGGCATCTGCCTGCGATGAACCCGAGGCGGATTTCCACGGACCCATCGCGCCCAATTTCTGAATGCGCACTGTTCTGCCATCGCTGTCGCGAGCCACGGTAGCCGTCGTGGTTTGGGTAATGTGAGAACCATCCGCAAGAGTCTGCTTGACCTCTGTGACGGCCTGCGCCTGATAAGGCTGGTTCTTCACAACTTCCGTACTCTCCTGCATCGGTATGGCCATCCCGCCAGTGGTGACCACTCCAATCTGAGCGGGCCCTAACGCAGGACCACCCATCATTTGCGGAGTGAGCGGGGGGAGCGGCATAACGCTGGCATCCTGAGCTACCCCGATCCCTGTAATGCTGAAAAGCACCACTAACAATCCGTAGAGTGCGTGTTGACGAATGAACAGGTTCATCTCTTCTCCTTCATCACCTCAAGCGGCAGAGGCAGGCTAATCGTGCGCGGCAGGCCGTCGCCGCCCAGCGTGAGTTCGGCTGCGACGCGTCTGTCTTGGATGGTTGCATTGATGGGAAATCCCAGCGAAAGAAGCTCGGACTGGGACATGGATACTCGAATGGTTGCATCGGTTCCGGTTTCAATCGCGCTGTTGGAATAGGGAAGCTGCATCGTCATTCGTCCTTTGGTCGCAGCCCGCGCGCGAGCAGGCTGACGGCGGTGGATCTCGGACCGCCTCGCAACGAATCGGGGCGCCGTCGCAATGCTCGGTTTGTTCTCCGGCGAAACGGCGCGAGGGATGTCCTTGGCAGCTCTATCAGACGCAGGCCGAGGTTGAACAAGCAGCACACCGGTGATTCCGGTTGCGGCGAGGAGCGATGCCGCAAGAGCGGGCCTGAGCCAGACCGGCTTCCTGGGGCCGGCAACCTGCGCGGCGTATCTCGGACCCTCTCTCAAACGCTGGGAAGCGAGTGCGCTTAGCCGCTCCCGGAGAGCGGGAGACGGGTCCCGTTGCGTCAGCTTGCCGAGCAGGCCCAGAAGATGATCGACGCGCGCGGCGGGTTCAGTTTCCTTTCGCCTTGATCGCTGCCCGGACATCCGTGCCCTCCTTTCCCCGCAGAATTGTCGATGCGGTTGAGGTACTGAGCCCCGATCGATGAAGTTTGGCCGACAGCATCGTCCTGGCCCGATTCATTCGCGAAGCGATAGTCCCCTCAGAGCATTGCAGGAGCCTGGCAGCATCCCGGTAACTTTTCTCCTGCAGGCTACACAATACGATGGCCCCTCGATATTGCTCCGGCAGTTCGAGTATCGCCTGATAGAGAACCCTCAGTTCGGAACGCAACGCCATCAGTGTCGCCACATCCCGCTTCTCGCTCTCGAAGAACATCGGATTCAGCAGGCCCTCCCATTCCGGGGTTTCGATGATGTTGTCCAAAGAAACGAGACTGCGCGTCCTCCGCTGATCGGCTCTGACCAGATTCCGCGCAATCCCGAACAAATAGCCCTCCAGAGTCCCTTTCTGAGGATCAAACTTCCCGATTTTTCCTGTGCAGATCGCATCGAGAATCACGACAAATACTTCCTGCGTAAGCTCTTCAGCGACAGCGATCGATCCTGTCATGTGCATCAAAAACCGAAAGACGGACGATCGATGCAGATCGTAGAGACTCAGGAAAGCACGCTCATCTTTCTGCTGCAGACGCGAAGCAAGCTCAGCGTCAGACGAAGCAGCACTGTTCTTGGAGCCTTCCGTATTTTTGGATTTCCACGACCACCGCAAAGAATGTGTCCTGCCTTGTATTGCAGGGTGCGACGCAGAAACTTCCATTTTGTACGGTTTTTTTGAGATTATTTCGGACAAGAGAATGTGGCGCGGTTCGGGCGTCCCCACGGGACTGGTTCTTGTTGTTCGCTTTCCCAGGATTCCGTCGGCTGCGCGGACTCCATCCCGGGCTATTTCCCCTCCGGGAACTCGAAGCTTATGAGCGGAGCGAGATGAGAGCGGAATTGCTGCGATTCAACGGCGCTCTGGAGCGCGATCCCGCCATTGATGCGTGGATGAAAGAGCATCCCGGCGAATTGGGAGCCATCGCGCATCACTGGTTCGAGGTGATGCGAAATTGCGGGGATGAGGTCCGCGAGCTCTTGCACGACGGCTGTCCGGTTGCATGCCTGGGCGATGTGCCATTCGGATACGTCAATGTGTTCTCCTCGCACGTGAATGTAGGGTTCTTTCAAGGCGCATCGCTGCCGAATCCGGCCCGCCTGTTGCAAGGCACCGGCAAGTACATGCGCCATGTGAAGCTGAGGCCGGGAACGGCCACAGATGCCGCAGCGCTCAGCAGGCTCATCGATGCGGCGTACGGGGACATAAAGGCGCGTGTCGAGAATGGATAGGAAACGCGTCGATTCGCACGGGACCTCAATGCATATCAGCCATGGCAACTATCCATCAAAACGTTATCGTGGTCACCATCACGATCCTCGTCTCGCTGCTCGCTATGATGGGCCTGAACCGCGTTTGGCCGAGGGAGAAGCGGCAACAGTTTAACGATCTGATCGGTTGGCAGCTGAGCATTCTGGGCACAACCTACGCCGTCATCCTGGGATTCATGCTCTACACGGTGTGGACCAGCTTCGGCGAAGCTGAACGAAACGTTGATATTGAGGCCAACGCTGTGGTCAATCTATATCGACTGGCTGACGGTTTGCCAGAATCTCAGCGCACACAACTGCAGACGCTGGCGCGCTCTTACGCCGAGACCGCGATACAGCAAGAGTGGCCGGAGATGGCCCGGGGCGAGGTTCCGGAGCAGAGCTCAGCCATTAGCCAGGAAATGTGGAAGACCGTTATGTCCGTCAAGGCGGCACAGCCGACCGAGGTCAATGCGCAAGAGCATTCGATGGGAGAACTTGAATCGCTCGAGCAGCACCGGCTCACCCGAATTCTCCACAGCAAGACCCGGCTTCCGCACGTGCTTTGGTGCGTTCTGCTGGTGGGAGGGAGCCTCACGATCCTCTCAGCGTGCACCTTTGGTGAGGAAAACATAAAACTCCAAACGTTGCAGGTTCTCTTCCTCTCTCTTCTGGTCTCCTTGTCTCTTGTGGCGATTGCCGATATTCACCGGCCTTTTTACGGCCTGATCCATGTCAGTGACTACGCCTTTCAAAGAGCGCATCAGAGCATGCAATCTCCTTAATGCATGGTTTGCTCGCCCGGAGACTGGTCCACGGCAGGCTCCGAGGCAACCGAATTCAAAAACCATCCATCGACTCAACATAGACGGCACCGTCGCTTCCCATCCGCCGTCATTGCTTCGTCACAGTCGGGACCGCACGCCGGAGAATCAGACCTGGAACGTGGGGAACGCCGCCCCGCTTGTGACTCATTCGGTCTTCACCTGGCCCTGTCAATCTCTGGGAATTTGCGCCGAAAAGGAGAGCTTATGAAGTTTCATGCGCCAACGTGGGTTATCGCAAGCATTTCCAGCCTTGTCCTGTTCGTGCCTTTGGTACTTTCGCAAGAGCAAGCCGCGAATCCTGACGCCAGACAACAGGCCGTTCTGAAACTCGCCGAAGAGGTTCGCAGGCAGATCATCAGGCAGCCGCGGTACGGTGTTTTCGACAATATCCACTTTGCCATTCAAGGCGACACGGTGATACTTCGCGGCTATGCATCTCGCCCCATCCTGAAGTCGGATATTGAGAATTCGGTCAAGGGAATCGAGGGGGTAAAGAACGTAAAGAACGAGATAGAAGTTCTTCCGCCCTCCCCGAACGACGATCGGATCCGCGCCGCGGTGTATGCAAGCATATACCGCTTTGGGGCTCTAGAACGGTACACGTCCAATCGCGGCGGGGCGAGCCGGATGCCCTCGTTGGCTCGGACGGCGGGCGGCATCACAAACGATCCTCCAATGGGCTGGCATGCGATCCGCATTATCGTGAGAAACGGCCATGTGACTTTAGCGGGTGTGGTGGATTCAGAGGCTGATCTGGCCATGGCTGAGATGCGGGCAAACATAGTCCCGGGTGTGTTTAGTGTCGAGAACGAACTACAGGTTGCCGGGAAAGGTCAGGACAACTCGTAGAGTTGGCCTCTTTGGGCAAAGACATTCAAGGAACAGAGAAGCAGAATTGATGTTCTGATGCTCGAACCGTGTGGTCGCAGCGACTACGATTTCTTCGCCTTGGCGCGAGACCGCCGAATCGATGATGGGACCAGGTGAGAACCTTTGACCTTTGAGGTGCAGTTGACCTTGGCTTCACCTCTTATTGACCAGACGATTCGACACCGGCGTCCGCGATCTGCCGAGATCTTGATCACGCCTGTCCATGTGCCGCTCAAGGGGCGGGGGCGATCGTTGGGACAGTCACCCGGACAAAGCACGCGCGTGAGGTTGTCCTCAGCCTTCACATAATTTGTTGAGATCTCCTTTGACGCCTTCTGTATGGCTGTCGGCAGGTCCTTGGCGTTGATGGAACCTGCAAGTCTGTCCTTGACCTTGTTTGGCCCGCATTTCAGCAGCCTGGGCTTCTTCGGCATGTAATCCTCCAAAGGCAGACGATTCCAGTTATAGTAGCCCCTTTTCGCTACACAAGGAGGCGGGCGCTCTCGACCGATACTGAACAGGTGACACCTTCCTCTGGTTCTGCCTGTAGAATCCTCCGGGGAGAGATTCATGAGGGTCAGCGCGGTCCAATCCCGTCGTACATTTTTGAAATCCAGTGCGGCCGCTGCTGCCGCTGCTTTGGCCTTGCCTCGCTCCGGATTTTCATCTGCAGGCGATTCGCTCGCAATCAGGCCACCGCTGGACCAGTTCGGCTACGGCGACATCGCATTGCTCGAGGGGCCTGTCCGCGAACAATTCGACCGGAATCATGCGTTCTACCTGACGCTGGATGAGGACTCGCTCCTGAAACCGTTCCGCCAGCGCGCGGGACTGCCGGATCCCGGCGAGGAGATGGGCGGCTGGTATAGCTGGGCTCCGCTGGGTGATGTCGACAAGCCGGGCGACAACGGCTTTGCTCCCGGCCACAGCTTCGGACAGTATCTATCCGGCCTGGCGCGCGATTACGCCGTCACTGGTGACAAGGCAACGCAGGAAAAGGTGCATCGCCTCGTCAATGCGTTCGGGCCTGCGATTACAGCACATTTCTGGGATGGCAACCGCTTCCCTGCCTATACCTACGACAAGATCTCGATCGGCATGATCGATGCGCACGCATTCGCCGGCGCACCGCAGGCCTTTAAAGCTTTGGATGCGGCGCTCGATTCTGTGCAAAAGTATCTGCCGCCCGGAGGAATATCTCGAGCCGAGTTGTATGCGCGTCCACATCGGGATGAGACGTTCTGCTGGGACGAGCCGTACACGCTACCTGAAAACCTCTTCCTCGCCTGGCAACGCGGCGCAGGCAGCCGATACCGCGACATGGGTGTTCACTTTCTGGCCGACAATTGGTACTGGGATCCGCTGGCCGCGGGCGAGAATGTATTGCCGGGCAAGCACGCCTATAGCCACGTGAATGCGATGAGCAGCGCCATCCAGGCGTACTTCGTGCTGGGGAACGAAAAGTACCTGCGCGCGGCGCGCAACGGCTTCGATTTCGTTCGGGCGCAGAGCTTTGCCACAGGTGGATGGGGGCCGAACGAGGAGTTTCGCAAACCGGGCATCGGCGAAATTGGCGACAGCCTGACCAAGACGCACTCGAGCTTTGAGACGCCTTGCGGCTCTTATGCGCATTTCAAAATCACGCGCTACCTGCTGCGCACCACGAAAGACAGCCACTACGGCGACAGCATGGAACGCGTGCTCTACAACTGCATTCTCGGTGCCAAGCCGATCGAGAAGGACGGCCACGGCTTCTACTACTCCGACTACAACAATGACGGCACGAAGGTGTACCACCCTTACAAGTGGCACTGCTGCACGGGAACGTTCTCGCAGGTCACGGCCGACTACGGCATCAGCTCGTACTTCCACGATGACGCAGGCGTGTATGTAAACCTGTTCCTACCCTCCCGTGTGACCTGGAAGCGAGGCAGTGATCGCGTGGTTCTGACACAGCAGACGGAGTATCCGCATCGGCCAACGACGCAGATCGAAGTCGCACCCGAGAAATCAGGCGCATTTGCCGTGTTTATCCGGATTCCGGAATGGGCTGGACCGAAGTCCTCGATTGCTGTGAACGGAAAGCGAGCAGAGACTTCGCCGGTTCCGGGCCAGTTCGCCCGCATTCACCGCACATGGAAGAAAGGCGACCGCATCGAGGTAGAATTCGATATACCGACACGGCTGGAGGCGGTCGATCCACAACACCCGAAGGTCATGGCTGCGGTGCACGGACCGCTGGCGCTGTTTGCTGTGGGTGAAATTCCATCTTGGGTTCGGGCCGAGGAACTCGCGGCGGTAAAGCAGGTCTCCGCGGGTTCAACGGACTGGCAGGCGAAAACATCCTCCGGCCAGTTCACAATGCGCCCGTTCACGTCGATTCACGACGAGCATTATCGGCTGTATCTGAATGTCGAGAGTTGAGATGCAAGATTTCTCTTTCGAGCGGCTCGCTGACTTTGTCCGCAAGTGGGCTCTGTTAAGAAACGACAAGCAAATCTCGCTCGATACGCAATTCGAGCGAGATTTGGGCATCACTGGAGATGATGGGACCGAGCTACTTGAAGCCGTGCAGGAGCGGTACGGAATCGAGTTCACATCTGAATCGTTTGGACTTGAATTCAACGAGTACGTCTTCCGCTCCGAAGGGTTTGAGCTATTTCCAATATTCTTTCAGTCTCTCTTCGGCAAACCGACGCCCGAAGTTCGATCCTTCACGGTTGGCGAACTTTACGAAGCCGTGCTGAAAGAGCTAGACAAGGTTCCTCCTGCAGAGAGCCCTAGACACGAAGCCCCACCGTGAGATGGGGCTTCGCTGATTTGCCGGCGTGAGTCTAGTCGTTGGGACGGTCGTAGAAACGGAAGAAAAGTGACGGCTTGGCGCAGGGTTCGGCTTTGGCGACCAGTTCGGTTGCGTGCTTATCTGAGAGCGGCGTGAAGTCGCGCGCGAGTTGCACGTTTTCTTCAAGCTGAGCAATCGTGTCGCAGCCGACGATCACGGTGCTCACTGGGCGGGAGAGCGTGTAGTACATGGCCTCGCGCATCGTAAGCGTACCGGGCTTGTCAGTCTGGACGGCCATGCCTTCCCAGGAGTGCTTTTGCGCTTCAAGCGAGGGCGGTGTCCAGGTGGTGAGCAAACGGCCGCGACCGGGAATCTTCATGCCGATGATGCCCATCTGCTTTTCGACAGCGAGGGGCAGAAGCTCTTCATTGAAGCTGTAGTGGTGCGGATCCGCAGCATTCATGGCCATGAGGATGCAGTCGAACGGGTAGCGGTGGATGCACTCGATGAGCACATCGGGCCGATAATGGCCGGTGATTCCAAGATGGCGCACGACCTTCTGCTCTCTCATATCGAGCAGCGCTTCGAAGGCACCGCCTTTACCAAAGATTTCGTCAATGTTCTTCGAGATGCCGACGTCGTGCAGTTGCCACAGGTCGACGTGATCGGTCTGGAGAAGCTGCAGAGACTTCTCGATCATGCGCATGGAGCCGTCGCGCGTGCGCTCCTTCGTCTTGGTCGCGAGAAAGGCTTCGTTGCGGCGCTTCGCCATTACCTTGCCCACATACTGTTCGCTCCACCGCTCGGGTCCTCCGTAGATCGACGACGTGTCGATGTAGTTCACGCCGAGGTCGAGCGCGCGCTCGATGATGGGCACGGCGACCTCGAAGTTGTTCGCCTTTTCGAGGGCAGCCTGCCCGCCGAGTGAAAAAATACCGACCTTGTAACCGGTCTTGCCCAGGTTCCGTGTGGGCATCGCAGCCGGCGTACGCGGATTCGACGGTAGGCTGGGCAGCGTCTTGTTCGGCGTAACGGCAAATGCCGAGGGGGTGAGCAATGCTGCTGTGGCGGCGCCGCCGATCTTCAAGAAGTCGCGACGGCCCCGGCTGCGGGGCGGTGCGGGATGCTTTTCGCTCATCGAAGTGCTCCTGCTTGGATCAAGACCGGAGGGATCGAAATCCGGGCGAGTTCATGATAAACCCAGCATCAGCGTGCCAGCCCCGTTTGTTTGTGAACAACTGTCGCCTAAAGGGCGACGGCTTCTTGGGGCACGCATGAGACAGCATCCTCTACGTTAAGCCCCAAAAGCCCGTTCCGGGCTCTGGAAAGGATCAGCTGAGCACTGACATGATCGCGACTCTGAGACATTCCGCAAGCAGGGCAATCGTGCCAGCGATCCCGCAGGGTCTTGGCGACGTTGGCTCCGCACAGACACGTCTGCGACGTGCCATGCGGATTGACTCGCAGCAGCTGCCTACCAGCGTTCTCAGCTTTGTAGGCAAGCATAGCGATAAACATCGACCATCCCGCATCGTGAACGGACTTGGCGAGGTTGGTCCTCGCCAATCCCTTCAC
>DATFSO010000122.1:0-6773 GCA_035262585.1 Occallatibacter sp.
CATCCGAAGGTACCAGAACGCGTGTCTGTTGATCGTAACCAGCCGTCGAACTACACTCCCGTTCATTGGAGGTTAACTTTATGAAGGTAGGCGTACTGGGGTCGGGTGATGTCGCAAAGACTCTCGCGAGCGGCTTTCTTAAGCATGGCCACCAGGTGAGAATCGGGAGCCGCTCGCCTGCCAAGCTGGCGGAATGGTCCGCCGGAAATCCAGGGAGCACGACGGGGACTTTTGCCGAAGCCGCACAGTTCGGAGAAATTGTTGTGCTCGCAGTCAAAGGCAACGTCGCCGCGGAAGCACTGAAACTGGCCGGCGCGCAAAATCTTGCCGGAAAAACCGTAATCGACGCGTGCAATCCTATTGAAGATGCGCCGCCGAGCGACGGCGTGCTCAGGTTCTTCACCGATCTGAATGACTCGCTGATGGAGAGACTGCAACGCCAGTTCGGGGAAGCTCACTTCGTCAAGGCATTCAATTCAGTTGGCGCTCCGTGCATGATCAACCCCCAGTTCGCAGGCGGCCGCCCAACCATGTTTATTTGCGGGAACAACGAAGCTGCAAAGAAGCAAGTGGCAAAGATCAATGAAGAGTTTGGCTGGGAGACAGCAGACATGGGTTCAGCAGGGGCAGCGAGGGCGATCGAACCGCTCTGCATGCTCTGGTGCATCCCCGGCTTTACCCGCAATGACTGGACACACGCCTTCAAGTTGCTGACGAAATGACGGCAGCTTCAACAGAGCTCAGCACCGAGCAGCTCATCCTGCGGCGCTGGCGCGAGGCAGACCGCGAGCCCTTTGCCCGCATGAACCAGGATCCGCTCGTAATGAAGCATTTTCCTTCGTTGCTTTCGCGAGAGGAAAGTGATGCTTTGGTTGACCGGATTTGTGATCACTTTTCACGGCACGGATTCGGTTGGTGGGCTGCAGAGTTGCGCGAGTCAGGCGCCTTCATCGGCTTTATCGGACTTTCCGTGCCGCGGTTTGAAGCCGCGTTCACGCCGTGTGTCGAAATCGGTTGGCGCCTTGCCCGGGAGTTTTGGCGAAAGGGATTGGCAATCGAAGGTGCTCGCGCCGTAGCTCGTTGCGCATTTGATGAGCTTGCCTGCCCGGGATCGTCTCCTTTACCGTTCCGGCAAATGTTGCCTCGCGCCGGGTGATGGAGAAGCTCGGAATGACCCATGACCTGCACGACGACTTCGATCACCCGTTGCTTCCCGAAGCACATCCGATGCGCCGGCACGTGCTGTATCGATTGCAGCGCGCGAACTGGAAGGGTTGAGCTGGTTTTGAGGCGTTAGCGTCGCCTTGACCCGGCGAAGCACACACCCGTATGCTCGGGAGCGAATGCGCGTCAATGCTGATTCTTTTCGCGCCTGCGCAGAAAGAGCTCGAAGATGAGCGTAGCCGCCCCGACCTCCACCGGTCTTCACCGCTTCGCTCGACAACCGTTGCTGGTGCGGCGAGCGGCCGTGCTTGGCGCGGGAACCATGGGGTCGCGCATTGCCGCGCATCTCGCCAACGCCGGCATCCCTTCGTTTCTGCTCGATATGGTTCCTGCCGGCGACCTGTCTCGCAATCGGCTCGCGGAAACAGCGCTGAGAAATCTGGCGAAGGCCAAGCCCGCCGCATTTTACGAGGGCTCTCTGGCTTCGATGGTGACTCCGGGCAATTTCGAAGATGATCTGGGCAAGCTCAAGCAGTGCGACTGGGTGATCGAAGCCGTCGCCGAAAACCTGGAGATCAAACACGCACTGCTCGACCGCGTTGCACCTCATCTTGCGCCGCAGGCCGTACTCACGACCAATACTTCGGGACTGCCGATCGCAAAGATTGCCGCCGGTCTCAAATCGCACCGTGACCGCTTCTTTGGCACGCACTTCTTCAACCCGCCGCGCTACATGCAGCTGCTGGAGCTCATCCCGACGGCAGAAAGCGATTCGGCCCTGGTCGCCGCTTTCGCGACCTTTGCCGATCGCATGCTGGGCAAGCAGGTAGTCTTCGCCAACGACACGCCCAACTTCATCGCTAACCGTATCGGCGTAGCTGTGATGTTTTCGGCGGCAACGCTGATGATGGAACAGGGGCTCAGCATCGAAGAGGTTGATACGCTCACCGGCCCGGCGATCGGCTTTCCCCGCACGGGGACGTTTCGCCTCGCTGACCTCGTGGGTATCGACATCCTCGCGCACGTTGCCGCTAACTTTCCGCAGGGTGTGACTCCTGGTGGTTTCGGCTCGATCCTGCAGGAGATCGTGAAACGCGGCTCGCTGGGCGATAAGTCAGGCCAGGGCTTCTACAAGAAGACCCGCGCCGACGGAAAAGACCTTAGGCTCGTGCTCGATCTCAGCACCTTCGAGTACAGGCCCTCGGTAAAACCGAACCTGCCCTCGCTCGAGATGGCTAAGAACGCCGCGACAGTGCAGGAGCGGATAAAACTGCTGCTCGCAAATGATCCGAAAAAGGACAAGGCCGCCCGGTTCCTCTGGCCGTTTCTTTCGACCCTGTGGAACTTTTCCGCGGCGCGGATCGGCGAGGCGGCGAACGATGCGCCATCGATCGACCGCGCCATGCGCGCCGGCTTCAACTGGGAGCTCGGCCCGTTCGAGCTTTGGGATGCAGCAGGCGTGCGCGAGACCGTCGCCCGCATGACAGCACTTGGCATCGCCGTAAGCCCTGCGGTGCAGGGCCTGCTCGATTCGTCGCCGGAATCTGCGGAGGTGCATTGGTACTCGCCGGACGGACCGCAATGTTACAACCCAGCCACCCACGCATGGGAGCCCATTCCGCCGCAGCCTGGTCACGCGCGCGTTGCCGATTTCCGAAGCAGCAACGGCGTCATTCGCAGCAACCCAGGCGCATCGCTGCTTGATATTGGCGACGGAATTGGCGGCATCGAACTGCACTCACTCAAGAACGCCATCGGCGGAGACGTCGTTGCGATGATCTCGACGGTCCTCAATCCCGCGTCGGATGCTGTCAAGAACTTCCGCGGATTTGTGATCAGCGGTGACCGGGAGCGCTTCAGCGTCGGCGCAAACTTGATGCAGCTTCTTCTGAGCGCGCAGGAGGGGGAGTGGGAGGAGGTCGATGCGGCGGTCCGTGCGTTCCAGCAGATGTCGGCATCGATCAAGTTCTGCCCCCGTCCGGTGGTGGTTGCGCCATTCGATCTCACGCTTGGAGGCGGAGCGGAGATATGCCTGCATGCCGCGCGCCGTCAGCCCTATGCCGAGACTTACATCGGCCTTGTCGAGACCGGGATTGGGCTTATTCCCGGTGGCGGCGGCACTAAGGAGATGCTGCTGCGCGCGATGGACTCGGCCGCTGCGCTTGCGCCGTCCGATCTCAGGGATCCGCCGTCGCGATTCGCGCAATCGGCAGAGGTGAACTCGGCTCTCAAGCGTACCCTCGAGACAATCGCGATGGCGAAGGTTTCGACATCGGCGGCCCATGCCCGGGCGCTCGGCCTGCTTTCCGCGGATGACTGCATCACGATGAACCGCGAACGACTGCTGCTCGATGCGAAGGCGCAGGTGATTGCGCTGGCCGAGGCGGGATACGTAGCCCCGCAGCCGCGCACGCAGGTTCAAGCACCGGGGACGGCAACGCTTGCCGTACTAAACACCGGAATCTTTCTGATGGGTGAGGCCGGATTTGCATCTGAACATGATATGAAGGTGGCTCGATGGGTCGCGTACGTCCTCTGCGGGGGACGCGTGACCGCGGGATCACTGATGAGCGAGCAGTACCTGCTCGATCTGGAGCGCGAAGCATTCCTGTCGCTGTGCGGCGAGCGCAAGACGCAGGAGCGGATCGCGCATACCCTGAAAACAGGTAAACCCCTGCGCAATTAGCGGTAAAACCAAAGGATGGGGCATCTTTGGTTTTGCAAATAGGACTTGTAGCCCATGAAGCAAGAGACTTTTTTTTTACTGCCTGCGGCGTTCCTGGTTCTTTTGGTTGCTGCACATCCCCAGACAGATTTAACGGCCGGCACTCTTACTCGGGGAAAGCTCTACGTCTCCGGGCATGAAGTCCCCTTTGTGATTCGCAGGTTGCCGGTGTCGTCCTTTCCGGAATTGCCTGAAAAGATCGCGGCGCAGTTGGAGACGCTCGGCTGCATGATTCCGCAGACCTTTCAAGCTCATCGCCCGGAAAACGTCGTTCGCGGGAGTCTGGAGCGGGCGGGATCATCGGATTGGGCAGTGCTCTGCTCTGCCGAAGGTACCGTAAAGCTGATGGTGTTCTTTGAGAGCTCGCCCACCTCACCGATTACCCTGGCTTCGGAAAAGGAGCTTGCGCGCCTGGAGTCGCATGATCCTTCCGGCGTGATGGGTTTCGCGTGGGGTATCGATCCGGCATCGCCGAGCCAGGTGCATGACGCTCAGTCCGGGTTGAAGCGCAACCACCCATCAAAGCTCGATCACGACGCCCTTGCCGATGTTTTTGTTGAGAGAACTGTGGTCTTCCATTTCTTCTCAAAGAATTCCTGGAGGGTCATTGAACCAGGAGATTAGTGCTTCGCCTGAAGTCTGAATCGGTTGCTCGTCCCTCCCCGTCTAAATGCTCGAAGGAGCCCAGATGCCCGAAGCCGTACTTGTAAGTGCTGTACGCACGCCTGTAGGGCGCGCACCGAAAGGTGCACTCTCTACGACCCGCCCCGACGATCTCGCCGCACTTGCCGTCTGCAATGCGCTCGAGCGAGTTCCGGGACTCGAGAAAGCCGACGTCGAGGATGTGATTCTCGGCTGCGCGCAACAGGAAGGCGAGCAGGGCTGGAACATGGCGCGGATGACCGCATTGCGGGCTCAGCTTCCTGTCGATGTGCCGGGCATGACCGTGAACCGGCTCTGCGCCTCCGGTCTCGAAGCGATCGCGCAGGCCGATATGCGCATCCGGAGCGGGGTGCAGTGCGTGGTGGTTGCCGGCGGAGCGGAATCGATGAGCATTCTGCCGATGGGAGGCATCAAGCCAAGGCCGAATCCGTGGCTCGCTGAGAACTACCCTGCGGCGCTGCTCACGATGGGCCTGACCGCCGAGCGGGTCGCGAAACACTACAACATCTCGCGCGAAGATGCGGATGCCTTTGCGCTGTCGAGCCATCAGAGAGCCATAGCAGCGCAGAAGTCCGGCAAATTCGATGAAGAGCTGGTTCCGGTGAAGGTGACGACAGCGACTCCGGGCGCGAAGGCAGGCAAGCCAGTTACGTCCGAGTCGGTCTTTTCCGCGGACGAAGGGCCGCGAGCCGATACGACTACCGGGGCGCTCGCCGCGCTCCGGCCGGTGTTCCATGCTCAGGGAACGGTGACGGCCGGAAACTCATCACAGACTTCGGACGGCGCTGCTGCTGCGATTCTGATGGAAGCCGGCCGCGCGAAGGAGCTTCACATCGAGCCGATGGCGCGGCTCGTCGCGTACGCGGTGGCCGGTTGCCTGCCGGAGGAGATGGGCATGGGGCCCGTCTTCGCCGTACCCAAGGCGCTCAAGAAGGCCGGCCTCACGCTGAGTGACATCGGCCTGATCGAGTTCAACGAAGCATTCGCTGCGCAGGCCCTCGCCGTGATGTGGGAGCTGGGCTTCGATCCGGAGAAAACCAATGTCAACGGCGGAGCTATTGCTCTGGGCCACCCGTTGGGATGCACCGGAGCTAAACTTACGGCGACACTCCTCCGGGAGATGAAACGCCGCAGCGTTCGCTACGGCATCGTGACGATGTGCGTTGGCGGCGGCCAGGGAGCGGCAGGAATCTTCGAGCGGTTGAACTGACGTCTGGGAACCAGGGGCCAAAGGGATCAAGACTGGGCTGTCACGGCACATTGCACGGAATGGTGTGCATGTCTTGCGATCCGCGTCTTACTGTAAATATCTCAATAGATGCGATTTGCCAATCTTGTGGCGAATAGATGAATAGAAGGGAGGAGGGTAGAGGGCCCTCCCGATTTCGCATTCGAAGTATTTTGAAGCCCAGATGCAGCGCAGATGCCTTGAATATCTGGTGCACTCCTCTATTCTGCAACGTTGCGGGAAACTACCTGCAGACGAACGAGGGTATCATTCGATCAAGTATTTGAATAACTTACGTGCGTGAACGAGGCGGGAAAGCTTGACCAAGAGGGCGATGGCAAGCCAGAACACCTGCGTCCAAATGAAAAGCGGCCGGGATTACTCCCGGCCGTACTTGCTGCAGTCAGTCTGGCCCAAACGGGCCACCCCAAAAGCTTAAGCGTTCGCTGTAGCCAGCGCCTTCAGGCGGGCGTTCAACCGGCTCTTGTAACGGGAGACGGTGTTCAGGTGCAGAACGCCCTTCTGGACGCTCTTGTCGAGAGCCGAAACAGTCTCGCGGTACTGTGCCTTTGCCGCCTTAACATCGCCCTTGGCGATAGCTTCGCGCAGAGCGCGAAGGCTGGTGCGCACGCGGGTGCGGTTCGCGCGGTTGACCGCCGTGCGGGTCTCGGTCTGGCGGGCGCGCTTCAACGATGAAACATGATTTGCCATGAATCTTCCTTCATCCAAAGCCCTGAATTGTCAGGGAAAGTGATGCGGGTCAGAATGCAGACACACCGCATCCCTCGCAATTTCCTAGTTTAAGGGAAAGAAGGATTGGGGTCAATTCAGGCTGTCGTGAACAACCGTCGGCTAAAGGGCGACGGCTTCTTGGGGCACGCATGAGACAGCATCCTCTACGTTAAGCCCCAAAAGCCCGTTCCGGGCTCTGGAAAGGATCAGCTGAGCACTGACATGATCGCGACTCTGAGACAATTCGCAAGCAGGGCAATC
>DATFSO010000123.1:0-2545 GCA_035262585.1 Occallatibacter sp.
CCACACGGAGGCGGTCACGCTGGCAGGGATAAAGTCAGCCATCCCGGCTCAGGCGGTTCTGGTCGAGTACGCCACCTACCGTCCTTTTCATCCCAAGCTGGATGAAGAAGATACCGCTTTTGGGGCGCCTCACTACATCGCCTACGTGCTGCGCCGGCAGGGTGAGTTGCAGTGGAGGGAGCTTGGTCCGGCCAGGGGAATCGACGCTGACGTAGCCTCACTGCGCGCAGCGCTGCGCGATCCGCGGCGCCGGGACGCGCAAAAGCTCGCTCGAACTCTTGATGAAAAAATCATGCGTCCCGTGCGGGAGCTCACGGGCGACGCAACGCAGCTTCTTATTTCGCCCGACGGGCAGTTGAATCTGATTCCATTCGAAACTTTGGTTGACGAGAACCAGCACTATTTGCTTGAGCGATACTCGATTGACTATCTGACGACAGGCAGAGATTTGCTGCGACTGCAGGAGGTGCGGACGAGCCGCAGCGGACCGGTGATCATCGCCGATCCGTTATTTGGAGAGCCTAAACCGGTGGGAGCGGCCCGCGCGAAATCGGCCAGTCAACACGCGCGGCTTTCGGCGCGGCGCAGCGTGACCACTGCTGGCGATCTGTCGGCCATCTACTTCGCGCCTCTTCCCGGGACCGCTCTGGAGGCCAACGCGATCAAGTCGCAGTTCCCCGAGGCCACGCTGCTCACGGGAAAGATGGCGACCGAATCCGCGGTCAAACGCATCACCGCGCCCAGCATTCTTCACGTGGCAACGCACGGTTTTTTCCTGACGGATCCGAGACGAGCATCAACCGATATTTCGCCGGAAAACACGCGAGGAACTCGGTCCGATTCCGAGGTCGAGAACCCTCTGCTGCGCGCCGGCCTGGCGCTGACCGGCGCCAACCTGAGCCATGCGGGCCCGGAGAAAGGAATCCTGACGGCGCTCGAAGCCTCAAACCTGAATCTCTGGGGGACAAGGCTCGTTACTCTTTCCGCCTGCGATACGGGTATCGGCGAGGTTCGCAACGGAGAGGGCGTATATGGGCTGCGCCGCGCATTCGTTCTGGCGGGAGCAGAATCGGTGGTGATGAGCTTGTGGCCGGTTAGCGACTATGCCACGCGCGAAATCATGGCGTCTTACTACCAAGGTCTGAAGAAGGGCCTCGGACGGGGAGAAGCTCTTCGCCAAACCAAGCTCGCCATGTTAAAGCGCAAAGACCGGCAGCATCCCTTTTATTGGGGCAGCTTCATCCAGTCGGGTGAATGGGCCAGCCTCGACGGGAAGCGCAACTAGATTCGACCGACCGACACGGGCTTTCGGCAAACAACACGAGGCGCAACCCGCCAGGACGATAGCGGTGATTTAGGATTATCGTCCAGACAACAGACCCAAAGAGACGTGCTCTCCCATCGCCGCCGAAGTTGAACTGGACACATTTGCCTGCTGTGCGCTCAGCACCGGGCACTGCAGCAGCCCGCATGCGATTACTCTGGGTGGGTAAGGAAACGGTTTCATGCGTCTTCTCCTCCGAAAACAAGTCTTTGTTTGGCCTGTGCTCTGCACTGTGTCGGCCTTGGCTCTGCGGATCGAGGCACTCACCCACTTAAGACAAGAATCGAAGAAGATTTCAGCAAGCTTGGGGAGTAAAAAAGACGGTCCCGTACGCCCCAGGTTCTGAGGAAGCACGGGACCGATGAGTGATTACCGCTGCTTGATCTGCCTGGCTGGCGTAATCTTCGTCGTCGCGAGGTGATTGATCATCGGATGACGAACCGCCGCGACCGACTTCGACGCCGGCGCTCCGAACAACTCCGGATGAATGTAGGAACCGAGTTCTGCTGCCGGCTTCGCACTCTCCACCGGGATGCGATGTGCGTTTGCCCATGCGTCGTGGCGGATGCCCGTGACCTGCCAGGAGACTTCCGAGCCCGGCTGGCCACCCGCGATCTTGAAGCTGTTACCGTGTACCTTCTCCGCGATGTAGAGATTCGGGCCAGGCGCGCCTATCGCCGTGAGTTGGTACCGGAAGTCCTGGTTGAGACTTTCGAACCAATCCGGCAGCTGAACCGCTGCTTGGCCCTTTTCATCTAGCGTGACGTCACCGTTGTAGATGTTCATCATGTCGGGCGATTCTACGAAGGAGTGATAGAGATACTTGTTCGCCGGATCGAGCGGGTGATCGATCTGGAACGAGCCACTTGATTTCGAGAGATTGCCCGCTACCGTTACGTTGCCGACGAACAAAGCTGCCGGACCGCTCGAACTGCCCTGATTGATCGCCAGGAACGCGTCGCCGGAAGCGTCGGTGTTGATGGCGACCACGCCGGTACCGACGCCGGCAGTCGCTTCTCCGACCACGCCGTCCGGCCCGAAGCCGGTTGCCGTAGGCTGATTGCCCTCGGCGATTCCGAGGATCGCGGCAGTGGTTTGCGAGAATGAGATCAGTCCCTCATTCGACGAACTGAAGGCCTCGATGCCGACTCCACTGTCGCTCTCGCCGAACAATCCAAGGCCGGTGTTGCTCGAGAACTGTCCGCCTTCGCCGCTGTTGGC
>DATFSO010000124.1:0-95294 GCA_035262585.1 Occallatibacter sp.
GGCTTCGCGATCAACCTCGTCTCGGCGCTCATCGCCCACTTCTCAATCCACGACCGTCGAGCGGCTTTCGCCCCGTCGTCGATCACCAGCGTGCTTTGGGTTCTCTCCTACTACTTCTGGCGCCGGATGCAGGCCGCACCAGCGAATGAGTCTACGCCATAAGGAAACGCGATGGCCGAGATCAAACCCGAGCAGAAGACGCAAAGAAGTCTGCAAAGAGCCGGCAAATCGTTCAAGGGATTCACGGACGAGGAGCGAAGCGCGGAGCGCGCGATTCCATGCGATCGTCAAGGCGAACGCGCCAGCCCTCTCGGCGAAACTCTGAACAAGAGATGCGACGCTCGGATTCAGCGACAAGGCGCGCCCTGGCCGACCGCTTCGCGCTGAAGGAGTTGAATGCTGCCGAAGAGGCAAGAGTCGCCACACCGGTGAAAAGAGCAGTGAGCTGATGCCTGAGTCCGCTAACCGATCCAATAAGGTTTTGCCCAAACGTTGATTTAGCCAAGCTGCCGAGCGGGGTTCGAAACGCTATTTGAATCGCACTTCGCCCTTCGCGTTTGTGCCCGGTGCGTCGATGCGGAATGCCTTGTGCGCTTCGGAGGGTTGATTCACCTTCGACCTGCGTCCCTCGCGCAGCATGCGCTCGTGTGCGTCCGCCCAAGAGGGCAGATCATTGCTCTCCTGGGTCCAGTGGACCAGCGCAGCTTCATCGCACCACTTAAGTAGCTTGTGCATGGCGGGACCGTGAGGCTTCGCGATCATGAAAGCTCGCATCGAGGCTTCGGAGTCCCAGCAGGTGCAGGTCCAGAAGGTGTTGCGAGCGTCCCGAAAGACCTTGACGGCAAGGCTTCCTTCCGCGTTGCGAGCCTGAGCGCCGATGCGCAAGGCCGTGAACAGAAAAGCAGGCGCGAAGCGCCACGATCTCACCCGCAACCGGGTTACCGAAACGACGGGCATGCGTCACCTCGTGCAAAAAGTTAGACCGGCCGACCGAGTTGGTCGGGATTGCTCGACCGAATTTCGGGTAAGCATTCTGTGGATAACCAAAAATATGGGGAGGGGGTGAGGTCTTTTGTACCGGGATGCGGGATGACTCTGAGCCAGGAAGCTCGGGGCGAGGAGACTTGTGCGGTTGGCCGAGGCTGACTAACCTCTCGCGTTCAATCTCCTTCTCCCCGGTCGCTCGTCCGCCGCGGCGGAGGGACCCGGGATGCGGCGGACCTCAAGAACACCCCAAAGCTTGGGTGTGGTCGAATCACCGGAAAACCGGAAGTAGGGGGCGACATTCGTCAAGGTTCCTTCGGAACCGCACGTCGCTCAACCGCCGGATAATCATCGCGTCGTAGGTGAATTGTGCTAGTCTTGCCGCGTGCCAGCGGTTTCCCAGCTTGAAAAAACCAGGACTCGCCGCCACTCCGGAGTGGTGCGCCTGACGCACTGGCTCACGTTCATTGCCTTTGTTGCGCTTCTGATAACGGGCGCGGAGATCGTGATCTCGCACCCAAGGTTCTACTGGGGCGAAACCGGCAACGTAAACATGCGCCCGCTATTCTCGCTGCCGCTCGCGACCTCGCGCGGCACGATAGACAACGGCTTCGGCAGCGCGATGCCCGACCAGAACGGCTGGAGCCGGTACTTGCATTTCGAGGCTGCATGGGTCGCGGTGCTCACAGGCCTCGTGTATGGGATCTACGGCATCTCGAGCGGCCATTTCCGCAGGAATCTGATTCCCAAGCGGGACGACTGGACATGGCGCGCCTATTGGGATCGTTTCCTAGGATATTGGCGACGAACCTGGCCCGATCGCGCGGAAGAGAGCTCGTACAACGTGTTGCAGCGGACCGCATATTTTGTCGTGATCTTCGTATTGTTTCCGCTGATCATTTGGACAGGCCTGGCGATGTCACCTTCGTTCACGTCTGCGTTTCCGGCAACGGCTGACCTGCTTGGCGGGCGGCAGTCGGCGAGGACCATTCACTTCTTCGTCTCCGGCCTGTTGCTGCTCTTTCTCGTCGTTCACGTGACGATGGTTGCTCTATCGGGATTCTGGAGCCGCATGCGGGCGATGATCACCGGCTACCCGCGAGACTCCGAGGAGGGCCAATGAGTTTGATCTCACGGCGCAAATTGATCTATGGAGGCGTTGCGGCCGCCGCAGGCGTTGGCGGATTGGCCACTGCAGAGCACCTGGCGAAACGCTACGGGCTGGTACCGCCCGATGCCGCCGGAATCTACGGCCCCGGCGAGACTCTGACCTATGCATGCCAGCGATTGCTGACCACCCGCACGCCGGCACGGGAATTCCCGCGCAGCATGATCTCGAAGAACCCATTTGCGAACGAGGTAGCGCCGCCGACTGAAGGTTTCAAACGCTTGCAGGCAGGCGGATTCAGGGACTGGCGGCTGGTGATTGACGGGACGGTTGCGCGGCCGATGTCGCTATCGCTCGCCGATCTGAAGACCCTGCCGATTCACAGCCAGATCACCGAGGTTGCGTGCGAGGAAGGTTGGTCTTATATCGCCGAATGGATCGGCGTGCCGCTGTCCGAGGTTCTGCGGGAGGCGGGTGTGCTGCCGCAGTCGCGCTACGTGGTCTACTATCCGGTCGAAAAGAACCTATGGGGAGGCATCGACATGGCTGACGCGATGCACCCGCACACTCTGCTGACCATGGGCATGAACGACGGCGACCTTCCCGTGCCGTTCGGCGGGCCGCTGCGCCTGCGCGTGCCTCGCCAGCTCGGTTACAAGAGCCTGAAATACCTCACGCACATCACCGTGACGGACGACATCAAGAAGTTCGGCAGCGGAAAGGGCTCGGTCGATCCGGATTACGGGTACGCGTGGTACGCCGGGATCTGAAGCCGTCAGTTTGAACGCCGATCAGCGCCCGGAGCTGCCGAAGCCCTTGGCCAGTCTGGCCGACACTTCCAGTGTTTCCACCTCCTGGACCAGGCCTGTCAGCACGGGAACAGGGATCATCTGAGCGACCTTTTCACCGGCCTTGAGCTCGATCGGAGCCGTCCCAAGGTTTGTCATCACGATCTGGACTTCACCGCGATAGCCCGCGTCGATGACGCCTGCGGTGGTGGCAATTCCGCGAGACGCCATCGAGGAACGGTCCCTGACCAGCAGGCCGAGGGGGATGCCGGTCTCGGGATGGCGCGCTTCGACCGAGATTCCGGTGCGGACGCGGACAGTTTTGTGCGGTTCGAGCGTGACGGCTTCGAGAGAAAAAACATCGTAGCCCAGGTCTTCGCCCGGATGCGCGACGACCGGGACGCGGGCGCCGGTTTCCAACAGTTTTACGCGGAGCATGACCTCATGGTATCGGGCGCAGGCGCCAATGCGCGTTGTGGATTCGGGTTAAACTAGACAACGGCAGGAGGACCGGGCGGTCGCTGCCGGTAGCTTGCGCGAGCAGGTCGCCGGGGGAGGAAAGTCCGAACTCCGCAGGGCAGTGTGCCGGATAACGTCCGGGATGCGGGCGTCAAGGCCCGTAGACGGCCAGTGCCACAGAAAACATACCGCCACGGAGATTCGTCTCCGGGGTAAGGGTGAAAAGGTGCGGTAAGAGCGCACCGCTCCGACGGTAACGCCGGAGGCATGGTAAACCCCACACGGAGCAAGACCAAATAGGGAGGGAAGCTGCCGCTAAGAGCCAGGCGGCGCTGCGTATCGGCCCGATGCGCTTCAGGCGGCTCGAGCTGTTGCCGGAACCTCCGGGTAGGTCGCTGATGAGCGTCGGCGGTAACGTCGCGCCTAGAGGAATGACCGCACTCGACAGAATTCGGCTTACAGGTCCTTTTGCCGAATTGTTGCGACCAGCCTTCCGGATCTCCGTCCGGCAGGCCACAAATGGAGTCACGGCGCGCTATCCGCGCCGTGACCCTCCACCTCACCTCTCGCAGATTAAACGGCCTCAGTTTCCTCGGAAGCCGACCAGGAAAGTTGTTAGGCGCCGATCGGCGCAAAGCGACTACCCTCACAAGAAATTATTACGAGCGCGAATTTCCCGTGGGTTATACTCAAGGCTCCCGATACATGAAGGCACGCAGATTCATCTTCCGAGCTCTGCTCTTTGCGCTGTTGCTGTCGCCGTCCTCGCTGCTGGCGTTGCCCCGGCCCTTCGGCGCTCCTTCATGCGAGCTTCCCAAGGCGCAGTTCCGCGTCAATCATTCGGCAAGGAAGACGCGGACGGCGCCACCGGAACTTCTCGCGGCGCTGCCCTCGGATCAACGGCCAGCTCCGCGCATGCACAGGATTCGTGGGAAAAAGGTGAGTGTCGAGAGGGAATTTGTTCTTGACCTTTTCCACTCAGAGGAAAGCCGGTATCAATTCACGTTTTCGACAGTCGAGAGGCAAGATTCCGACGGTCCCAATCCTCCCCGCGGACCACCCTCCAAACTCTCCCTCTAAATCAAAGCTGTCATACGCCCGAACAAGTTGACGTGCTGCATTTTAGCGCTGCCGTTGGCCTGAGGATCAGCACACAAAGGTCTCTCGTACGGGAGAATTTCGAGTTTGGGCTCCCTCATATTCTTGCCTTGAGGGAACCCAATGGACTAGCTTCCATATTCCTTCGGTGGAACTAGTCCAACGGGGTTGGAACGCACGGGGAAGGCGGGTCCAACCCATCCGGTCAGCCGCGCAGCATCCCATGCCGCGGCTGACTGCGCGGGTTGCGGTGAGCACGACCATGCCGCAACCCGCACCAGCGCTTGAGATCATATCCGGTTTGAATCGCGCCATTCTCCGCGAGCATCCATTCGATTACATGACTCCCCCGGACCTTTCCGGTTTGATTTCAATTTAAAGGAGATGGCCGTGAAGATCGTTGCCACGATTGCCCGGTATCTGTTGGGGCTCATCTTTGCGTTTTTCGGTGCGAACATTCTCTTCCACTTTCTGCCCAATCCGACTTTGCCGCCTGGACCCTTGAAGGACTTTTCCACCGTCATGGCGACCACGCATTATTTCGCCGTGATCGGTTTTTTTCAGTTTCTCGGAGGCATTCTGCTGCTGATCAATCGATATGTGGCCCTCGGGCTAGTCATCCTGGCCGCGGAAATCGTGAACATTCTCACGACTCACATTCTCGTCATGCATGGCGAGGGGCTCGTCGGATTGCCTCTCCTCGTAGTGATTCTCTGGCTACTCGTCTTCTGGCGTGTGCGGCCTGCCTTTGCGGGGATCCTTGCGCCGAGCAAACAAGAGTAACGTAGCGACGACTCTCTACAATGGAGGGATGATTGAGTATCTGTATCTCGGTCGCGTGGCGTACGACGAAGCGCTGCGCCTGCAGGCAGAGATAGCGGCACTGCGGCTCGAAGGTCGTGTTGAGAATACTCTGCTTCTGCTCGAACACCCACCCGTGCTGACGCTCGGACGCAATGCACGCCGCGAGAACGTTCTCGCCTCCGATGAGTTGCTGACCCGGCGCGGGGTGACGCTCCACGAGATCAACCGCGGCGGTGATGTTACCTACCACGGGCCTGGTCAGCTAATCGGCTATCCCATCTTCGATCTGAGGAGCCTGCAAAACTCGAACGGAGGCCGACTGGGCCCGGTGGACTTCGTGCGGATGATGGAAGAAGCGCTGATCCGGCTGTGCGGCGTCTATGGAGTGCGGGCCGGGCGGATCGCAGGGCTGACGGGGGTGTGGTGCCTTGCCGACGGCGGATCTTCGGACGAGAGTCGTAGCAGGGAAAGAAAGATCGGCGCTATCGGGATTCATGTTTCGCGCGGGATTACGTCGCATGGATTTGCGTTCAATGTGACGACCGATCTGCGCGACTTTCAACTCATCAATCCCTGCGGAATTACGGACAAGCCGGTGACGAGTCTTGGGCGCGAAGTGGCCGAGGGTGTCGCCCTGCCGGGACTCGAGGAGATTGCGCACCAGGCTGCCCGGCAGTTCGGGCAGGTCTTCGCGCAGCAGGTGCTCGCGGTGGAGAGCCTGGAGGCTCTGCGCTTACCAGCCGCGACCAAGAGGGATTCTCCGGCCGAGAACCCGGGCTGGAATCCGGGAGAGGACACCCCGCTTAGTGTTCCAGACGAGGTGCAGCGGCTGCACGGCGATCCGGAGCGGCCGGTCCGGGCCTGACGTTTCGACCGCATGGGTTTCATTTCCTGCACTTGCAACAAAGCGCGGATAGGGATGGCGCACCCACGCTGCAATTTATAATCCGGCTGGAGACGGCGAGCGACTGGCCACCAGGCGGACGAAGACCTATCCGAGGGGACCCGCGCATATCCGACACCGCGGAGAACGCTTCATGCCAACTGACGTGATCATGCCCCAGATGGGCGAGTCGATCTTTGAGGGCACCATTACCAAGTGGCTCAAAAAGGTCGGCGAGCCGGTGGAGAAGGACGAACCGCTCTTCGAGATCTCGACCGACAAGGTTGACGCGGAGATTCCTTCGCCTGTAGCGGGCGTGCTGACGGAGATCAAATTCCCCGAAGGAGCCACGGTCGAAATCAATACCGTGGTTGCGGTGCTGTCGGAGAACGGCTCGGGGGCACCTGCGAAGACCACGGAGAAACCAGCCGCGAGACCCGCGTCGTCCGCGCAAGCGGTGTCAGTATCATCCGGCGGCGGTGTGGAAGTAGTGATGCCGCAGATGGGCGAGTCGATCTTCGAGGGAACCATCACGAAGTGGCTCAAGAAAGTCGGTGACAGCGTCGAGAAGGACGAGGCGCTGTTTGAGATTTCGACAGACAAGGTGGATGCGGAGATTCCCTCGCCGGTGACGGGCGTGCTGAGCGAGATCAGGGCGGGCGAGGGCGAGACAGTTCAGATAAATGTTGTCGTCGCGGTGATCGGCGGCACCTCCGATGCGGGTGTAAGAACAACCACTGCCGGTGTCTTTGCGCCGGAGAAACCATCGAGTGCCGTGGCCAAACCAGCCACACCGCAGGCGCCCGAGCCTGAGCCGATCCACACGGGGCGCATCAGATCGTCGCCGCTGGTGCGGCGGATCGCGAAGGAGCACAGCGTCGATCTCCGGATGGTGCCTGGAACGGGTTCGAATGGGCGCATCAACAAAGACGACATCCTGCGACACATCAAGGAAGGCAGCGCCCGACCCCCGGTGACGGCGAAGCCGCGGTCACCCGCACCGGAGGTGCCGAAGGCGCTGACGGCGGAGGTTGTGCCGCTGACGAAGATGCGCGCGATCATTGCGCAGCGCATGGTCGAGAGCAAACGCATCAGCCCCCACGTGCACACGGTCTACAAAGTGGATATGACGCGGATCGCGCGGCTGCGTGAACGCGAGCGGGCAGCCTTCGAGCAGCGCAATGGCGTAAAGCTGACCTACATGCCGTTTATTGCGGTCGCGGCCATCGAGGCGTTACGGCGCTTTCCGATCGTGAATGCATCTCTAATCGAGAACGCAATTCACTATCATGCAAACATCAACCTAGGCATCGCGGTGGCTCTGGAGTGGGGACTGATTGTGCCCACGGTGCGCGAGGCGGAAAAGCGTGACTTTGTGAGCCTGGCGCGCGACATTGCAGACCTGGCCGGCCGGGCACGCACGAAGAAGCTTTCTCCGGATGAAGTTGGCGGATCGACGTTTACGCTGACCAACTCAGGGCTCTTCGGCGATGAGTTTGGTACCCCGATCATCAACCAGCCGGAGTCGGCGATCCTCGCCATCGGCGCGCTGAAGAAGGAGCCCGTAGTGCTAACCGACGCCGAGGGCAACGACACGATTGCGATCCGCTCGATGCAATACTTCTGCCTGGGATTCGATCATCGTCTCATCGACGGCGCAGATGGTGGCAAGTTCATGAGCGAGTTCAAGCGCACGCTGGAGACGTGGGACCGGGCGATCGGGTGAGTTCGCTACAACTGCGTCGTCATCGTCCAGCCCACGCCATCCCGTCGGCGTATTTGCCGGTCGTGATCATGCGCTTGACCTTCCATGTAGCCAGATCGATCTCTGCGACTTGATCGCTGTGCATGCACGAGACGTATGCCGACATGGCATCGGGACGAATCACTACCTCTTGCGGATAGTCGCCTCCCACGGGAATGCTTCGTGCGACCTGCATCGTGTTGAGATCGATGACAGCGACCTTGTTCTGATCGGGTAGGGCGACGAGGAGCCAGCGGCCATCTGGCGTGGGCGCGGAGCCGTAGCCGATGCCTTCGATTGGAATCCATTTCGCGACGGAGTTCGTCGCGGTGTCTATGACCGCCATCTGCGGCTTGGTCTGGTCGGCGGTGAAGACCCACTTGTCGTCGTTTGAGATTGCAATGCGCTGCGTGTTGCCGGAGATGGGGATGACCTTGAGCACCTTGCGCGCCGCGATGTCGATAACCGAAAGCGTTCCGGGACCGACGTTTGCCGTGTAGGCGCGCCGGCCATCGTGCGAGAGTGCGAGCATGTGGCTTTCGGACTGGCCGGTCGGAAGAGTGCCGACGACCTTCAGTGTCTTTGGGTCGATGATGGTGACGGTCTTGTCGATCTCGGTGGTGACATAGAGAAGTCCGTCTTTCGGCCCGATCATCGGGCAATGCGGACGCACACCGTGATTAAAGGCTATGTTGCCGGTGACCTTGCGTGAGGCGATGTCGATGACAGCGATATTCGCGCCGTCGGTGCCGGGGCGGCCCACGCCGGAGTTTCCGTAGATGGGCACAAAGGCAAGCTTGCCGTCGGGCGCGGCGACGACTTCGTGGCCGGTGTTGCCGCCTTCGGGAACGGATGCGATCACTTTGCCGGTGGCCGGATCAACGATAGCAAGGCTCTGATCCATTTTGTCGGCCACGAGCAGGCGTGACTGAGCATGCGTTACGGTCGCGAAGGCGGCAGCCAGCGCGGTTAGCAAAACTGCGAACGTCGTGAGTCTCAATCGGCAACCTCCGGTGAGGGACAGCACCGAATATATCGCAAGGACTCGGGAATATATATCGCAAGGACTCAGGAATGCGAGGCCCACGGGTTGTAGGTTCCCACGCTCCAGGAGTGGCCTTCGGGGTCTTTGACGATGAATTCGCGGCTGTCGTAGTCGGTGTTCTGGATCTCGCGAACAATCTTGCCGCCGGCGGCCTTGGCGCGCGCGTATACAGCGTCGGCGTCAGCGACGACGATATAGGTGCCTCGCGTTTCGATGTTGCCCAGTTCCGAGGGCGATTTGAAGCTTCGGCCGTATTCGTCGTCCTTTACTGAGCCGAGCATGATCATGCCGCCGCCGAGAGTAAGCTCAGCATGACCGACGGTGTTGTTGGGTCCGGGATAGACGGCGTGACGTTCGAATCCGAAGACGTTGCAAAGCCATTCGATGCCTGCATTGGCATCGCGATAGCGCAGGGCAGGCATGATCGTTGACGTGGAAGCGGTTGTGGCGACAGTCATGGCGACCTCCGTGGAGAATTCAGTTGTGCCAACAGAATGGCAGCTAGAATCGAGGCCCATCTTGGAAAAATCGGAAATGCCCTGGAAGATGAGATTAATCGGCGCTGATGTGATTAGCCCAAAGAGTGCGGCGGGCTGAGTAGGTGGTTGCGTCGACGCCGGAGAAGGCGCGGAACTCGTTGGCGAAGTGCGATTGGTCGTAGTAGCCGCAATCGAGAGCCAGTTCGGCCCAGCGAACGTCGAGCCCGGCGTGGAGCTGGCGAACCGCGCGCTGGAAGCGCTGAATCCGGCACCACACCTTGGGAGTGAAGCCGACCTGCTCGCGGAAGACCTGCGAGAAGCGGCGTTCGCTCCAGCCGATCTGGCGCGCGGTCTCGCGAACGCCGGAGATACTTGGGAATTGACTGAAGCGGCTCAGCGCGAAATCAACTTCTCTGCGCCTCGCAGGCCCGCAGCGAGCGAGTTGGGGGGCGAAGTAGCTCAGCAGATACTGCTCCAGGCAATTCATCCGGGATTCCGGAGTGGGAAGCTCGCGAAGATGATCGCGAAGAGCTCGGGCCGCTGTTCCCCAGGCGTCTTCCAGAGGCACACTGCGATTACTGAAGAGATCGGCGGCATCGGCGGCGAGAGGTGCGAAGCCGCCGGGATGAAAGACGATCCCGATGAGGTCGGCCATATCGGAAGTGTCGACAATCTCGAATATCGAGCGGGCTCCTATAACAGCCGAAGGCGGCATGGGACGGTCGCGCTGGCCTTCGGGGCAATCGAGCAGGAAGTCGCGCGCAAGATTGAGGATGATTTGCGTGCGGCCGGTGGGCAGGACGCGCTCGCGGCCATGGCCGACCTGCGGCGCGTTCGCATACCACAGAAACTTGACGAACCTGTTGAGCGGCGCAGCGGGGATATGCTCCAGGTAGAGCATGGCGACCTCACGCAGGGTCCCCGGGCGACGGGTCTCGGCCCTTGGGGTGTCCTCGAAGGTCGTTATAGCATGCTTTTGCGCCAGACCGTAATCGGCAAGCCTGACGTGCAGGAACTTCGATAGCCTTGATGCATGAGGCTGCCGGCCGGGGATAGCCAACTCGTTCAGATTATGGATGCGGCCCTCGCCGGCGCGGCAGAGCGGGCGGGAGCGTGGCTCGCATGCAAGCCAGGATGCACCCAATGCTGTCACGGAGTGTTCGCCATCAACGTGCTGGATGTGGCGCGACTGCAGGCAGGCATGGACGAGTTGCGCGCCGCAGATCCACAGAAGGCCGAAGTCGTCGAACGGCGCGCACGGGCATGGATCGAAGCCTACGGGCCGGAGTTTCCGGGAGACCCTGCCACTGGAGTCCTCGGCGCCTCAGAGCAAGATCAGGCGCGATTTGAAGAGTTCGCAAATGACGCACCGTGTCCGGCTTTGAATCCGGAGTCTGGGCTTTGCGATGTGTACGAGTGGCGGCCGATGACCTGCCGGGTTTTCGGGCCGCCGGTTCGAGTCGAGGGAGGCGCGCTTGGCTGCTGCGAACTCTGCTTTGCGGGTGCGAGCGACGAGCAGATCGCCGCGTGCGAGATGAAGGTTCCTTGCGAGCTCGAAGATCGGCTGGTCGAGGAGACGGGCGGCGAGACAGGGGAAACGGTGGTGGCGTTTGCCCTCAAAGCAGGGAACAAGGGACTAGGGAGTAGGGAGTAAGGAGTAACAAGCAAGAAGGCGACTGGTGTCAGTTTCCGCGAGGCAGAACTCCTTCGTCGTGTTCTGCCCGACCGGAGTTAGAATGAGGCACTCTCCAAAGGCAATGTGACGCCATGCCTGTAGCCCAGTTGACCCTCGAACTGCGTATCGAACACGCCCAATCGCTCAAGGACAGGCGGCAGGTGGTGCGTTCGATGAAGGATCAACTGCGGCAGGGGTTCAACATTTCGATCGCCGAGATGGATGAGGCCGTCACATGGCAGTCGGCGACGCTGGGAATCGTGGCCATCTCGGGTTCGCGCAGCTATCTGCACCAGCTCGTCGAAGAGGTGGAACGAGCAGCGCGGCGGATGGCCAACGAACTCGGCGCGGAGCTGGCAGACAGTTACTGGGAGTACGTGGAGAGCTGAATGGGGCGCAGCCACGTTCCCAGACTCGCTCTGCTATCCTGAAGCGTTTACGTAAAGCCACTCGGGGAGGTGCGGAGTATGCCGGAACACAGGGGACGGAAGCATCATCAGGACCGAGTGGCAGAAGCGCTTCGGGAAGAGATCGGCACGATGATCGAGGGCGAGCTCTCCGACCCGCGCATTGCATTCTGCTACGTCACCGAGGTTGTCCTCAATCCCGGCGGGAAATCGGCGCGAGTGTATGTCGCGGTGGACAGCGCTGTGCCCGACATCGCAAAAGCCGAAGTCGATACGATCGCCGGCCTCGAGGCGGCCAAGGGCTACATCCGCTATGAGTTGAAGGAGCGGATGGGCGTGCGGCATGTTCCAGACCTGACATTTCTGGCCGATCGCTCGGGGCGCTTTCAGGCCCGCATCGAGGAACTGATGGAGCGCGCGCGAAAGCGGCAGAAGGCATCGGTGGAGTAGATGGGAGTCTGGTGCGCCCATGCCGCCGCAAGGCGTGGGCCGGAACCACATAACCAATGCCGATCTGATAGCCTAACTTCTGCGGCGAAACCGCGCCGACTTTGGTTTTGCTGTGTCTGAAGCGCAGGTGCTGTCTCGGACCGTCAGTTTGCACCCGTGTTGCGCTGAGAGCAAAATCCGGAAAAAAATACGCCTCTTAGGGGTTTGTCGAGGGTTGGCGCTCACGGATGATCGCGTCAACTTAGCTGTTGTGGCTTCGGGTGCAGCACCTCGGATTTTGCTCTAGTGGGATTGCCCCAATGCCCGGAGGTAGGCCGGAAGGCTGGTTCATCGCCGGCCCGGAGAATCGCTGGAAGTGGAGACTCAACTGGAACCAGTTTCACCGGATCTGCCACAGAGCGGACGTCTACGCCTGCCAGAATGGGCAACCGTAGCCGAGGCCGCGGTTTTCCTGGTCTTTACGGCTTTCTTCATTCTGTACGGGGTTGTACCGAACTTCGGCGGCGCAGGCCTCGGGCTGGTGGGCGCGGACGAGCCCCGCTATGCGCAGATTGCGCACGAGATGCTGGGGCGGTTCGACTCTGCGCACACCCTGACCGGCCGTCTGGCCGCGTGCGTCACGCCCTATCTCTATGGGCGTCCCTGGCTGGAGAAGCCCGCGCTGTACTACTGGCGGGCGATGTTCGTGTTCCAGGAGTTTGGCGTGCACGATTGGAGCGCGAGACTGCCCTCGGCCAGTTTCGCCTTCATCATGGTGGCTCTCATCTACCTGCACATGCGACGATTTCGGCCGGGCGGGCATCTCGACGCCGCCCTCATCACGGTTGCGTGCGCAGGCATCATCGGCTTCTCGCGCGGCGCCTCAACGGACATGCAGATGGCCGCACCGCTTTCGATAGGGCTGCTCGGCTGGTATGCCTGGTACGAGACGGATTCGAAATTCTGGCTCTTCGATATTTACTTCTTCACCGGGGTGGCGACACTCGCCAAGGGGCCGGTGGCTCCGCTGCTGGCCATCATCATCGTTTTCGCATTTGCGCTACTGCGGAAGGAGTGGTCGATCGTGGCGCGGTCGGTGTGGTGGCCGGGGATTGCACTCTACTTCGCCATTACGCTGCCTTGGTTCATCGCGGTGCAGCACGATAATCCAACGTTTTTCCGCGAATTCTTCATCGAGCATAATCTCGAGCGTTTCTCCACCAATCGATACCAGCACGCGCAACCCTTCTGGTACTACATTGTCGTCGTTCTGCTGGCGACGATGCCGTGGACAGTGATTGCGATTCGAGCCCTGATTGACGGCGCGCAGACCTCGGTGGCAGAGTGGCGGTTGCGCAGGTTGAATCCAGGCAAGCCGGCGCCGAGCCGCCCTGGAGATGCATTCCCCGAGTTCCTGGTTCTCTGGGCCATCATTCCCATTGTGTTTTTTTCGTTCTCGCAGTCCAAGCTGCCCGGCTACATTCTGCCTTCGATTCCGCCGATCACGATTCTCACCGGCGACTATCTGTTTCGGCGGCGGAAGCCGGGCTTGAATCGCTGGGAACTGCTGGGCCACGCCGCTCTATGCGGGGTGATGACCATGATTGCCCTGCTGCTGCCCTGGTTTGTGGGGCATGGTCCCCAGATGCCGCCCGCACGAGCTCTGGTTATAGCGTTTTTGGCTTCAGCAGGCGCGGCGATGCTGATCATTGTTGTGGTAACGGGATACGGCGTCGCGCGGCTGCGCTTGGCGACCCTGGGAGTCCTTGTAGTGCTGATGTTCTTCCTCTATGGCGTCGGACCGTTTTACCCGATTCCGGCGGTCGCTTCGACCAAGCGCGTTGTTCATCTGCTCGACAAGTCGTATTCGGCACGCCCACTCGCGGAGCGTCTGGCGCAGTTGGCTCCGCCGGACGAGACGGTTGCTGTCTACCGGGTGCGTCGCGACGTGGAGTTCGGCCTGGCCTTCTATCGGAATCGGGAAGTGGTGAATTACGAGGACACAGGAGTGCCCGTCGAACAGCATCTGCTGGTAGCGCGCGTGACGGGACGGCGAGGCGTGGATCTGCGCACGCCGGCCGCGCTGCAGGAATACCTGGAGGGCCGTCACTACGAGGAGCTTCTGAGCTGGCCCGAGCAGGGGCTTGAGGTTTACCTGGTGGGCGCCCGGTAGCATCTGGTTTCCTCAGGAAACGTGAAACGCCTGTTCAACTTGCCGGACGCACATAAACCGTGGCAAAGTGACCGGAAGGCGCGGTGCGTGTAACGAACGGGCGCTGAGGGCAACAATATTGCTGACAACGACCCTGAAGCGTACGCATCCAACAAGGTAAACATGGCAGCTGGCGTGACTCTCGAGATCCTCGATCTTCGGCACTTTGCTGCGCCGGTATTGCGGCCCGTGCTGGATGCAGAGGGTGAAGTGTGGAGCAAACGGCTCCATTGGGACTACCGAGCTTCGGCCCGCCTGTTGATGCAATACCTGGACAACCACCTTTTGCCGGGATATGCCGCGCTCGAGTCCGGCCAAGTGACCGGTTACGCCTTCTGCGTGTATGAAGAAACCAAAGCGGTGATTGGCGATGTCTTCGCGATGCCTGGGCAAAGCCCTGAGCTTGACGGCGCGAAGGCTGGACCCGAGCCGGCGCGGGAGATCGAGGAGACCTTGCTGCGCCACCTGTTCGAGACGTTGTTGAACTCACCGCAGGTGGACCGCATTGAATCGCAATTGCTGCTGCATCCCTCCGGGACACACGAAGAGGTCTTTCGGGAGTCTGGATTCGAGCTCTTTCGCAGGCATTTCATGGTGCAGCAACTCGAGGGTCACTGGAGCCGTCCGCGCCTGGATTTGCCGGCGGGACTCGAGTTGCGCCCATGGCGCGACGAGGACCTGAGTGCGGCTTCGCGGCTGATTGCCAGCGCCTATAGCGGTCATCCCGACAGCCTGATCAATGATCAGTACCGCTCGGTCCATGGGTCGCTGCGGTTTCTGCACAATATCGTGCGCTACTCGGGATGCGGCGTGTTCTCATCGCAGGTTTCGCACGTGGTGGCGGAGCGCAACAGCCACGACCTGGCGGCGCTTGTACTCGGGTCGCGCGTGAGCCCGCAGAGCGGACACATCACCCAGCTCTGCGTCCACCCGAACTACCGCCGCCGCGGCCTGGCGCGCATGATGCTTTCGGTTGCGGCGGCGCATTTTGTGCGTCAGGGTGTGAGCGAGATCTCACTTACGGTAACCGAAGCGAACAAGCAGGCCATCGATCTCTACCGAAACGAAGGCTACGAGTGCGTCCACAAGTTCGACGCTGCGGTGTGGGAGCGGTAAATGTGCGATAGGCGGGCTATCGCGCGATCAGAAACATCACCCAGCTAAGCACAATTGCTGAACCCACGAACAGTACGAAGCAGTAGAGACCGTAACGGAACATGCGCGGCGGGGTCTCGCGCTGCGTGATGCCGAAGACCGTTGAGGCAAAGAGAGAGAACAGCAGAACCGCCGTGAAGTGCGAGGGAGTGAACATCACGACTTCCTCCCGGTGCGGATGTTGTGCGCGTCAACGGCGGCGATGATGTTCAGCAGACCCGCAACGACGATGAAGCGTGTACCCCAGTCGGCGACGGTTGTCTGAAGCGACTCCGAGCCCAGGCCCATAACACGGCCAGCGATATAGAGGAGCCCGCTGCCGAGATCGCCGAGTAGGCCAAGTATCTCGAGAATGTCGTGCGCGTTGGCATAGAGGCGGCCCCGCATAGCGAGGCCCAGTGCGAACATGCACACAATCGAGATGGCAAGCAGCGCGCCGCGACCCCACTTGCGCAGGAGAAAATGTCCCGCGCCTGGAACCAGCCAGCCTGCAATCAAAGGAAGAAATACGAAACTATCTTGCGCGCCTTTTTGAGCGACGGCTCTCTTTTCAGCTTCTGCCATTCCTTTTTGACTATAACGCACGAAAGCGCGGTAGATCTTCTGCCGAGTTGAGTCGATAGATAAGAAGGATGCGAAGAAGAGGATCGGTGTAACGAACCGCGGTGAAGTTCCGGACCGAAAACAGCGCGCCGAGTTGTGAAGAATACGTGGCAGGTCCCGAACAGAAGCCTATCTTGCCATCTCTACCGGGCCGGCCTTGCTCGCTTCTGCGGGACTCTTTCCGTTCTCGTCCATCTTGCCGAAAATCATTTTGCCGCTGGCGGTCTGAAGGACGCTTGTGACCGCGATCTCGATCGATCGTCCAATCATCTTCCGCGCATGGTCGACGACCACCATGGTGCCGTCGTCGAGGTAGCCGACGCCCTGGTTGTACTCTTTGCCCTCCTTCAGAATCAGGACATTCATCTTCTCGCCGGGCAAGACAACCGGCTTGAGAGCATTGGCAAGATCGTTGATATTGAGAACCTCAACGCGGTGCAGGTGAGCGACCTTGTTCAGATTGAAGTCATTGGTAACGACCTTGGCTTCCCATTTCTTCGCGAGCTCAAGCAGTTTCAGATCGACTTCGCGAATCGAAGGGAAATCGTCGGGAACAATCTGAACCTGAATGTTGGAATTGGACTGCATGCGCTGAAGCATGTCGAGTCCTCGACGTCCGCGTTGACGCTTCGAACCGTCGGTGGAGTCGGCAACGATCTGCAATTCACGCAGCACGAATTCAGGAACAACCATCATGCCATCGATGAAGCCGGCTTCTGCGATATCCGCGATCCGGCCGTCGATGATCACGCTGGTGTCGAGAACCTTCGCGCTCCTGCGGGTGGGACGCTCGCCCGCGAAGAGTGTGCCGAGCGCGGTCGGATTGAGCAGATCGCCTTTGCTGGTTCCCACAAGCAGTCCGACGTAGGTCATCAACAGAAGAACGAAAATCTGCAGGACTGCGGAGGTCGAGCTGGTAAGCGGGGCCGATCGAAGCACCAGGCAGAAGAGCGCGGCGCCGAATATGCCCAGCACACTTCCGGCCACCGCTCCGATGAGGCGCCGCAGACTCAGCGCGCGGACCCGCAGTTCAAATACGATAACGGCTACGGCAGCAATGGCGCCGCCAGCCGCACCCATCCAGCCGGACGCGCCAAAAGGGTGGAGAAAGTAACAAACTCCCGACAATAAGGCAACAAAGAGAAGCCGAACAAGAATGAGATCCATAGAACCCTGCTTCTACTGGCCGGGGAGGGGACAGAAGCCAGTGGGCCACCGTTGCCGAGTATGCCGACAGAAACTTTGGGTCGTCAAGTGTTTCAGAGACGCGAAGGTGCCCGAAGACAAGAACTTGTCATTACTATCGGGGGCGACGATTCTGAAACGAGGCCACCCCCGGCAGTTCTATTCCGATTAACTAGACTGTCAGGAAGCAACGGCCAGTTCTGCGCTGGCCAGCCGCGAAACTCCCTTGCGCGGACCGCGCTTGCGAGCGCTCATGATCTTTACGCGCTCCAGCAGTTCCTGCGGCGAGCAGGTCTTCTTTGCCAGCAGGGCATCCGCTCCATGAATCTGACCGTTCATCTTCTGAGGATCGCCAAGAATCACCATCGGGACGTGGGCGGCAATCTGTTTGAGTTTGAGTACCAGCTGGTCGCCACCCATTTGAGGCATGGCGTGATCAGAAAGAACGAGATCAACCTGGTTGTCGGCGAACAGAGCGATTGCGTCCTGACCGTTGGTGGCTGCGAGCACGCGGTAACCGTTTGTTACCAGCATGAACTTGAGAACCGAGAGATCCTGTTCGTTATCGTCTACGCAAAGAATTACCTTTTTTGGCCGCATGTGGGTCCTACTCCTGTCTTTTGTTTTTCAGTCGGCGCGGACCTGAGGCGCACTGCAGCGATGCCCGTTTGTTTTCGGGCAAGGCTCGTCAAGGTCCGGGGCCGTCGGCCGCAGTCGTAGTCCTATGCTTGAATTGAGGCGCACGGGCTCGCCCGAGTGGCGCACCCGTTATCCAGGAAGCGACCCCTCCAGACGACTTCCATAGCGTTCAATCCGTCAGAGGAGATGCCTCGCTGCGGTCAGATTGAGTTTTGAAGCCGTTATGAAAACCGGAAAGAATTCCGGCTGAATTTCATTCAACGCTTGGGCAAGAGTACGGATAGCGGGATAGCCTGAAAAGAGGGAACAGGAAGCGAAAGCGCGCGTGAAAACAATCTTGAAACAAAGGAAAACCGAGCAGGATGAACATGTAACGGAACTTGCGCCTATTAAAATCTGTTGAAAGCATGTGTATTACGGCAGGAAAAGCTGTCCCTTTGCAACGAGAACAGTGCTGCCGGCGACCCGCACATCGGTGACCTTGCTGGAAACCAGGTCAGCGGCCAGAAACAAATCGCTTTTGCGGCCGATTTCAACGCCCTGTTGCACGTGAATTCTCTGTTGCGGCGCGGCCAGACCGTGGCGGACCAGGAAGCTGATTGCGCAGCCTGCTGCCGAGCCCGTGGCTGGATCTTCGCCGCCGTAAAACTGCATGCGTGCTCTCCAGCTCGGATTGTCAGAACCGGTCGGGCCAAGAACATAGAACCAGCGTCCGCCCTGCTCGCGGAGATACTTGGTCGCGTTCTCCTGGTCGACGCGCAGACGGGCAAGGGACTCGTGCGAGTGCAGGGGAACAATGGCGAACGCGGTGCCGGTGGAGACAATCTGGGGCCGGGCAGCCGCATGCAGATCGGACACCGTCAGCCCAGTGAGGCGAGCTACAGTCTCGCGGTCAAGTTCGGCGGCGAATTCCGGGTCGCGCTGTGTCATCTCGCCGAAGAGGGTGCCGTCCTCGAATCTTACCGGGACCGCGCCCACCTTGAGAGCGAGTGTCACAGTGTCATTCCGGAGCGTTTCAGCCATTGCAAACTTCAGAACGCTGGCGGTGCCGAGCGTCGGATGACCCGCGAAGGGCAGTTCCTCTCGCGTCGTGAAGATGCGAACGCGCACGCCCTCTTTCTCTTCAATTCCTGCTTCCCTCCGTTGGACGAAGGTGGTCTCGGAGAGATTAAACTCGCGTGCGATGGCCTGCATGCGCTCGGTGCTTAGTCCTGCTGTGTCGAAGACCACAGCAAGGCCGTTGCCCTGGAGCGCAGTCTCGGTGAAGACATCGACGATGTAGTAATCGAACTCGAGCTTGCGATCACCGCTTCCGGCCATGAACCCATTATGGCTGAATCAAAGAGAGAGTCCGTTTGTGCATGCCAAAAACTCGACAGGGCTGAAGGCACACTCCAGACCTGTCGGGTTGGATGCTCCACCTAGCGGCTCATTCCATCGCCCGGAGCATGGGGAGCTTCGACGACTGCGACCACGATCTGAGTTCCGCCGTCGAGGTGAATGTCTTGCCGCGCGCCGAGCAGCAACCCGGATGCGTTTACGAAAGGCTGCCCCGTGATGCTGTTTGCAAGCAGCACGCCGGGGATCGCTGTAACCCGGATGGCAACGTTGCCGGTGCGCGCAACGACCGTGCCGGGAGCCGGAGCGCCGCTGTTTGCGCTCTGATCGCTAGCGCCGGACTGAGCCGTCGTGTTCGAGCCCACGTTCGTTTCTGGGGCCGGACGATTGCCAGCCGAACTCTGCGGCGTCCCGTTGTTAGCGGTGCTTGGATTCGCGCTTCCTCTGGTTGCTGATCCAGTGGCCGGTGCGCCTGCAGCCGATGAGGATGGCATGCTGGTATCGTTTCCCGTCGCTCCGCCCGTCGCTGGTGCAACGGACTGAATCACGGATTGAATTGGCAGGTTCTGACCGGTCTTCAATTCGGCGCGGTCAAATTGGATGGCGATCTGGGAGTTCTCCCGAGACTGACTGCGAGGCTCCACGTTCGTTACGTGCCCGATCAGCTTCGAACCTTGCGGAATTTCGGTGCCGCTGGCAGTCTTTACGGCCTCTTCTGTCGTTAGCACTACGCTGTCGCCTTGTTTCGCAGACTTGGAATCGAGATTGCTGACGAGCGCGCCCTTCACCGGTTGCATCTGCATCTCTGGCGCAGGCTGGGCTTGCGTTGGAGTTGGAGAGTGGGACACGCCCGGCGCAGCAGATGCCGGCGGGGTTTGTTGGGTGGGGGTCGTTGTTTGCTGTTGCTGCTGATCCTGCTGCGGTAGCGCAGGCGAAGGAAGACTGGAAACGGTTGCAAACGCCACCGCGACCAAGGTGGCAGCTTTCATCAGAAGATCCATGGAACACCAACCAGAGACGCCGTTGTTTGGCGGCAAGGAAACTGCGTGCTTGGTGTCCTGCTGTCGCAAAATTGCTGCCAAACCTGCGCAGATTCGGCACAAAAATCCGAGGATCGCTGACGTCTGATAAGGGAGGACTTGCCCCCCGGAGACTGGCTCAGCGTTGCCGCTGATGTCTAGTAACTGATAAGTAAACTTTGAATCGTGTAAATTTTCGCATGTATAAATTGCCGGGGGAAGGCCCGTGAGAACACTTCGAAATGCGATAGGGCCGCCGATCGGCGGCCCTATCTCTGCAGATCTCTCTGGCTGAGATTCTCATTGACGCTCAGGCGATGGCGCGTAATAGCCCTTCCGCACCTGCACCTTCATATCATCGCCCTTGCACTGCACCGAGATACGCCGGAAGGTGCCATCCTGCTTTGCGTTGGTCGGCGTGTAGCTGGCAAGGTACTCGGTGCGAAGCTCTTCCTCGATCTGCTCGAAGGCTGCATCGAGCTTTTTGCCGTTGCTGCCCACGTTGATGAGGCGGCCGCCTGTTTCCTCCGAGAGCTTCTTTGCTGCGGAGTAGCCGGAGTAGCCGAAACCACCATAGAAGCCGGGGTCGGCAATCAGGATGACATAAACCAGCGTATTGGCCCTCTGTGCTGCGGCAATCGCTTCCTGGATCTTGTGGTCGCTCCCTTGGTCGTCGCCGTCGGTGAGGATGATCATTGCTTTGCGCCCGATCTGCTGCGACATCTTCTCGTTTGAGGCGAGATAGATGGCGTCATAGAGCAGCGTGCCCTTGGGGGTTCCGTGGATTGGGATCGTGCCGCCGCCAAGGCCTGGAATACCAGAGCTGCCGTTTCCGCCGGCGGTGTTGATCTCTGCCTTGTTCATGGCGTGCTCAAGCTGCCGGGCGTTGTTTGTGAAGTCCTGGAGGAGATCCACGTTTACATCGAACGAAAGAAGAAAAGCCTGGTCCTTCGACTTGAGCACCCTTTCGAGGAATTCGCCGCCTGCCTGCTGCTCCAGCGGCAGAACCTGGTATTGGCTTCCAGAGGTGTCAAGGAGGATACCGAGGGTAAGCGGCAGATGTGTCTCGGCGCTGAAGTTCTTCAGAGTCTGGGGAACCTTATCTTCCGCTACGGAACAATCATCCTTCGTGAGATGAGGAATCAACTGCCCGGACTTGTCTTTCACCGTGAAAAACAGATCGACAAGGTTCACGTTCAGCTTGAGGGTGCCCATGGACTCTTCCGACTCTGGCTGCGGCGGCGCAGTACTGACTGGAGGTGCATCGGGTGACGGCACCAGTTGCCCCCATGCCGTTGCGGTCAGCGGCAACGATGCAAGCAAAACGGCGATGATGCGGGGAACACGCATGCTGTAAGGTTTGACGGTTGAATCCGTCCAAAAGAGAGCATAGCTTAACTCTCTAAGGGCGGGGAGAGCAACCTGCAGGTCTCTGACGCGTCTGATAATCTGGGGGCTGCGGGCCCTAGAATCCGATCACCGGGTCCTCATGCGCAGCTCTTCGGTCGCAGGGGCGGAGTGGACGGAGAGCGTGTTATTTTCCGTGTCCCGCTGGCGCAGTGTATGGGAGGAAGTACCTTGGATCTTGGTTTCAGAGCACTGGCGCTGGGCGCACTTCTGGGTTCGACGGTAGGCGTGAGCACGGCGGCCCTTGCTCAGCAGTCGACCCCGCAGCAGCAGCCGCCAACGTCCGACCCGGCGCAGGCAGTGCCGGATGCTCCCGCCCCGCAGGCAGCCTCTCCGCTCAAGGCGCTTGGCCCCGTCACTCCCGGCCTTGGATCGTCTTCAGCCTCGTCAAGCACAACCGAAAACGTGCCGCAGCAGGCGCCGGCAACTCAGCCGCCCAGCTCAAGCAAAGAGGTGCAGACCACACCGCCGGAGAACATGACGCCCGAGGACATCGGCCCAAAGCTAGTCGAGTACACCACATATGTGGAAGTCCCGACCACGGTGAAGGACCCCAAAGGCACGCCGATTGCGGGTCTCACCTGGCGCGACTTCAGGGTGTATGAAAACGACCGCTGGGAACCACTCAAGATCTTTAGTGTCGATCCCGCTCCCCTCTCGATCGCATTTGTGATCGATCAGAGCCTGCCTTTCAGCGTCATGGCCAGGGTGAACGAGTCGTTAGGAGCGGTTCAGGGAGCGCTCTCACCCTACGATGAGATCTCGATCTTCACCTACAACAACGGCCCGCGTAGATGGTCAGAGTTTACTGGCGCGCAGGGAAACCGTGTGCCAGCGGTGCTGGAAATGGCTAAGTCGACGGGCCGCGATGACCTGGTGCCGATCAACGGCGGACCCTTCGGTGGCTGCGCGATCACGAAGAATGGTGGCTGCATCGATTCAAATCCCACAGTTCAACAGGGTGGTGCTGTAGGAAATCCCTCGTTTATCTCGATTCAGAAGGAAATTCACACCCTAAACGACGCGATCTTCGCTGCGGCGAAGGAACTTTCCACACGTCCGCAGGGACGCCGCCGCATCATCTACGTGGTCTCCGACGGCAAGGAATACGGCAGCAAGGCGACTTACAGGGACGTGCTCCGCTATCTCAAGACCAACAAAATCGCGGTCTTTGGCACGCTGGTGGGAGACTCGGCACGCTGGGGGGAAGGTTACGTGAGCCGCCTGCACCTGCCTTTCCAGATGTATGACAACCGGCTCAACGGGTACGTGTTGGAAACGGGCGGAATTCTGAATGCCCAGGGCGATGTAAACGGCATCGAGAGGAGCTACGCGCAGCTGGCACAGGAGGCGCGCAACCAGTACACGCTGGTGTACGCCAGCCACGAGTCTCCGTTCGACAGCAGGTACCGCAAGATTGAAGTTCGCGTCAGTCGACCCAACGTCGAGGTCATCGCCAAGAAGGGCTACTATCCCTCCGGGAAAGATCAGCGCTAGCGAATTCTGATGGCTTCTTCCGGAACCACGGTGGGCCTTAGCCTGCTCTCCGCCGCCACGTGGGGCGGATCGGACTTTGCCGGCGGCTGGGGCGCTCGCCGGACGTCCTCGTTGCTCATCACCTCGGCAGGTCAGATCGTTTCGCTTGCTGGGTTGCTTGTTATCTGCGCGGCGCTCCGGCTACCCGTTCCAGATCAGAGAACTCTTGTCTTCGGTGCTATCGGCGGTTTCGAAGGAGCCATTGCTCTGGCGATCTTCTACCGTGCCCTGGCCATGGGCGCAATGGGGCTGACCGCAGCTCTGACAGGCCTGCTTACAGCTCTGATCCCGGTTGTTTTTGACTTGTGGCGCGCAGGCTGGCCGGGTGCGCTCACGTCAACGGGGCTGGCCGCCGGCCTGGCTGCAATCTGGCTGATTTCGCGCTCCCCCTCGCCGGACGGCCAAGGAACGCCGCCCCGAGCGTTGCTGCTGGGTGTCTGTGCCGGCATCGGATTTGGCGCACAGCTGATTCTCTTCAAAATGGCCGCGGCCGGCGGAGTCCTTTGGGCAATGACCTCGGGCAGGGTTGCCGGCGTAGCCGCGATTGTGATGGTGACGGCGCTGGCGCCACCCGCGAGACCATGGCGAGGGTTCTGGTTTCCAGGTATCGTTTCTGGGAGTCTCGATACGATCGGGAACCTGTTTTACATGCTCGCATCGAAGATGGGCAGGCTGGATGTGGCTGCGGTGATCTGCTCGATGTATCCGGCCGGAACCATCATCCTTGCGGGAGTCGTCCTGCGGGAGCGGCCGACGACCCGGCAGGTGGCCGGCATGGGGCTGGCTCTCGCGGCAGTCGCGCTGCTGAGCGCCTGATCATACCGCAGGAATCGCAGTGAAAAGACAAAGGCCTATGCCATGCGGCACAGGCCTTCAACTGTGTCGGGTGCAGGCCCCGTCAAACCGGGTTGCTATCCCTGCTGCCGGGGCTGTTCGCCGGCCGGGGGCGGTGGCGGTGCGGTCTGCGCGCTCTGCTGCGTAGTTGTGGCCGGGCTTTCCGGAACGCTCTTCAGGCCTTCCTTAAACCCTTTTAATCCTTCGCCCAGCCCTTTTCCCAACTCCGGCAAGCGCTTGGCGCCAAAGAGCACCAGAAGCACGATTGCGATCAACAGAAGGTGCGTCGGCTGTAATAGATCACCCATCTTGTGTTCCTTCCGCGCGCCACGGTGCTGACGCGCTCATTAAACCAATTGTCGCACAGACACGAGGTCACGGTGTGATGAACCGCACTCGTGTCGAGGCTTGCAGGTACCGTAACGTCCAGGTTCAATCCAAGTAGTTCAGGATCAGTTCACCTGCGACGGGTTGCCCAGGCGCTCCGTCACTTTGTTGTAGAAGCTCGGAAGATCCTCTTCTTCGCCGATCGTCAACCGACGATAGACTTTCATGATCGGGAAGAGCCTCGAGCCGCGAACCTCCACTGCAGGCACGGCCAGCTCGCCGCCGGGATATTGGGTCATCTCCCAGTTGCCGGCATAACGCTGGCGAAGGACCTCGCCCAGGTAGCTCCCCCACAGGCGTGATTCGAAGTCCAGGTCAACCTCCACGCTCTCGCTTAACAGGACCACGATCTCATCGAGGGCATTCATAGATTCTGCCGAGTAGTCGAGACTCTGACGGTATTCGTCCCTTGCCACCTGAACGGCAGCCTGGGCGTAGCCCTCCATCATGGCCCCCAGATCCGGAAAAGGATGAGACTGAAGCTTCTTGCGCAGCCTGTTCATTGCCACCAATAAAGACTAAATCCTGACCGGGAGGATAGCGATCAGAGGGTCACAGCATTCAAGAACTTGTAACCAGACTGTTGGTGCTATGCATCTAAATGGCAGACTCGAAGCAGACACTGGAGGTTCCCCGCCCATGAAGATGTCAAAGGTTTTCGGCGTTGTTGCCGTGCTTGCGCTGAGCGCGGCGCAGGCATTCTCTGCAGGCCGCGACATCTATCCCGATCCGGCTGATGCGAAGGCCGATATTGCGGCCGCTCTGAAGACCGCTGCCGCGACTCACAAGCGGGTGATCATCGACTTTGGCGGAAACTGGTGTGGCGATTGCCAGGTGCTGGATATCTACTTCCACAACGCCGAAAACCGGCCGATCCTCGAATCGAATTTCGTGCTGGTTCACGTCAATATCGGGCACATGGACGAAAACGTCGATATCGCGCAGCGTTATGGTGTTCCGCTTGACCGCGGCGTTCCTGCACTGGCGGTGCTGAGCGATACAGGAAAGCTGCTCTACAGCCAGAAGAGCGGCGAGTTCGAGGCCATGCGCCGCATGCAGGCAAGTTCGGTAACGAGCTTCCTGGTGCAGTGGAAGCCCACAAAGCCGGGTTGCAGCGTGATGATGGTGACGTGCTGAGAGCGGCTGATCGAGCGTCAAAGCTTCACCCGGGAATTACCCCCTATATCGCCAGCGATCCATCATTCGCGGGAGCTGAACGCATCTAAGACTCGATATAAACGGGACGCTCAACGGTAGGGGTCAAGATGTCAAATGTGTCCGCTTCCGCACCCGGTTCCGCACCGGCCCGAGTCGAATATGACCCTGCGCGGCGAAGAATATCTCTTAACCGCATCTTCCAAATCCCGCAAATGTTCCGTCCCGCGGTCTCCTCGGTCGCCGGCTCGACAATCGGCCGGCTGAATCTCGAGCGACCCGCGATTGGCCTGACAGCCGTTGCTTCCTGGTTTCGCTTCGCTCGCTGGCGCCGGATGCATCCGGTGGAGCGGGCCGCCGACGGAAAACAAAGGGACCGTGTCTGGATGTATCAGACCATCATTCAGAAAGAGCGGTTGGACGACGAGCCAATCGATTATTGGGAATTCGGCGTTTTTCGAGGAGAGTCCTTGTTCGCCTGGCTCAATAATATCTCTCATCCCGATTCGCGCTTCGTTGGATTCGATACCTTCACGGGACTCCCCGAGAGATGGCGCGCCACAGAGCTCGAGGGCGCGTTCAACGTGTATGGGGAGATTCCCGAGACAGGCGACGCACGCTGCAGTTTCGTCGTTGGACTTTTCCAGAATACGCTTCTTCCATTCGCACGACTTCACGACTTCTCACGACGATTGGTGATCCATCTTGACGCCGACCTGTATTCGTCAACACTCTTCGTTCTGACCACCCTGGCTCCGTATTTCAAACCCGGGGACATCGTCTTCTTCGATAATTTCATTTGTTCAGTCGATGAATATCGGGCGTTCGAGGATTTCGTCAGGTCTTACCGGGTGAAATATGAAGTCCTTGGGGAAGTCGAAGAGTACATTCGAGTCTGCGTCAAAATCCTGGGCTGATCGGTCCACGGAGTCGGGGGCCAAAACATCCCTCTGGGGCTAAGCCCTGATCGTTTTGATGAGCCTTCGGCGCGACTAAAGTCGTGCCCTGACACAAAGCTAGTCCGCGGGCGATTCGTTAGACATTGCCCAGCGGGCCTAGGGGATTATTGGCTGATTGGCGCCATGTGCTTGGTGTACTGGTAGGTGTACTGGATGCGGTGGATCACTGTAATGGTCGAGAGTACCGCGAGCACCCACAGCACCGGCGCCATCACGCCCCAGCGTTCGAACAATGCTCCGAGCAGGATTAGCACGATGCGCTCCGGACGTTCCATGAATCCTACCTTGCACTGGCCGATCAGGGCCTCGGCGCGGGCTCGCGTATAGCTGACCATCAGCGATGTAACCATCACGAACGCCACGAGCACTACGTAGCGAAAGCGATTGATGCGCCCGTAGTAGACGAGCAGTCCGAAGAAGAGAACGACATCGGAGTAGCGGTCGATGACCGAATCGAAGAACGAGCCAAACACCGTGACCTGGTTGTTGCGGCGCGCAACGCGGCCATCGACCATGTCGAAGAGGCCGGCGCCGAAGATCACACACCCGGCATAAAAGAACATCCGCCCGGCATTGGTGGGATCGGCGTGACCAAACAGGAAGGCCGCAACGATGTTGATGACCAGCCCAAAGAAGGTAAGGGCATTGGGAGAGATCTTAGTCAGTGCGAGTCCATGCACGATTCGATCAAGGAGCCAGCCGCAGGCGCGGCCGAAGGCGCTGGTCCAGGTCATGCTTACTTCACTTCCTTACTTATCCGTGCCGGTATCGGCTTCTTCATCATCTTCGTCCGCTTCATCGTGGACAGTAGTTAATTTTAGAATCTCGAGTTCGCGTTTGCCGTTGGGCGTGACAATGGTGGCGACGTCGCCAACCTTCTTACCGACCAATCCACGGCCGATCGGCGATGTGGTCGAGATCAGGCCTTTGGCCACGTCCGATTCCTCGCTCGTCACCAGCCGGTAGACAATTTCCTCGTCCTTCGTCGTGTCATAAACGACGACCGTGGAGCCGAATCCGGCCTTGTCGCGGGGGATATTGGCAAGGTTCACCAGCGACAGTTCGGCCATTCGGCGCTTGAGCTGACCCAGGCGCGCATTCACAAAATCCTGGCGCTGCTTCGCCATGTGGTACTCGGCGTTCTCCGACAGGTCTCCCAGGGCGACGGCCTTCTTGATCTCAGCCGGCAACTCATGGGCGAGCTCATGCTCAAGGGCTGCAATCTCTTTGAGCAGCTGCTTTTTAATGTGATCGGGCATCCGTGATCCGTGGCGGTGAGCGGGCTGCTAAACCGCGAGAAATAAAACGTCCAGACACCTCATTATACGCGGCGTACCGTTGCCAGGATGCGCCCATACCACCTTGGGGCCGCCTCCGGTCGAAATCTGCCGATCCGGCAGCGTTTCTCGCCGACGCCAATATTCCGTCTGCCCTTGGAATAGAAATGCTGCCGCTCAGTTCTCGTCAATGCACGAACGTGACTCCTCTAGGAGGACTTATGAGCGGATCAGCAAGAAACCACATTCACCAGCCAGAAGCGGACCGGCGACTCCTCAGCGAAGATGGCATCGATCGCCGGGGATTTCTCAAGTGCATGGCCTGGGCGGGCACAGGTCTGGTGTGGACGTTTGCAGGCGGAGTACCGGCTTCGCGCGTGTTCGGGGAGCCGGCGCCATCGGGACATCAGTCGGACTTCTCCTTTGTGCAGATCAGCGACAGCCACATCGGCTTCAACAAGCCTGCGAACACCGACGTAACAGCGACCCTGAAAACGGCCCTGGGCAAAATAGACTCGGCCACCTCACCGCCGGATTTCCTTATTCACACCGGCGACCTGACGCATACCTCGAAGGCCGTCGAGTTCGACACGCTTGATCAAGTGCTGGGATCAAAGCGCCAGGTCTTCTATGTGCCGGGTGAGCATGATACCTCGGTCGATGACGGAAAGATGTTTCTCGAGCGCTACGGCAAGGGGACAAAAGGCAACGGCTGGTACAGCTTCGACCACAAAGGTGTGCATTTCGTCGGACTGGTCAACGTGGTGCAGCTCGAAGGTATGGGCAAGCTCGGCCATGTACAACTCGAATGGCTCAAGCAGGATCTGCACGGCGTGAAAAGCAGCGTGCCCATCGTGCTTTTCGCGCACATTCCGTTGTGGGCGGTCTACCCGGACTGGGGATGGGGTACCTCGGACAGCGAGCAGGCCTTCGCACTGCTCAAACGCTTCGGCTCAGTCACGGTGCTGAACGGCCACATTCACCAGGTGATGCAGAAGGTCGAGGGTCAGGTCACATTTCATACCGCCATGTCCACGGCGTTCCCACAACCTGCACCTGGTTCTGCGCCATCACCCGGGCCGATGAAGGTTCCGGCTGAGAAGCTCGAGAGCGTCCTCGGAATTACCAACGTGAACTTTGTCGCCCAGCGCCGAGAGCTGGCGATCGTGGATGCGGCTCTCTCCGGAACGCCGGCCGAACATCGCGAGCTGAGCCTGTGATCGGAGGCAAAGCAGCACTCGCCGCCGGCGCACTGCTCGGGTTGAGCGTTGGACTGTCCTTCGTGCATCCGTGGGGCAACGTGCGCGACACGGCTCGTGATGGCGAGACTTTGGGCGGAGCGAATGTTCCGGCCAATGTGCGGGCCATTCTTGAAACAAAATGCGCAAATTGCCACTCGAATCGAACGCGTTGGCCCTCCTACAGCAGGCTTGCACCTGCCTCATGGCTGATGGAGCACGACGTCTACGCCGCACGGAACGTCATGAACCTCTCCCGCTGGAACGAGATGAGCGCGGACGAGCAGGCAGCAGCTCTCACTCGCATGGCGGCAGAGGCGCGATCGGGACAGATGCCTCCGAGGCCATATGCACTGATGCATCCCTCAGCACGCCTCTCGGCGGAACAGAAGCGGGCGCTCATTGCGTGGGCACGTGCGGAAAGGACGCGAATCAGGATGATGGACGCGCAACCAAAAGGAGCAGAACATCCGTGACGCGAATTGGCAAATTACTGGCAATCTATGCAGCCGCATTGATCGTGGCATCCTTCCTGCTCTTTCCCCACGCCATAGGCGCGCCGGCAACAGCGAGTGCCGATCCCGAAAGAGGGAGACAGCTATTTGAGAAGCGATGCACGGGTTGTCACTCCCTCGACAAAAACAAGGAGGGCCCACGTTTGCGTGGCGTCTATGGCAGAAGGTCCGGTTCTATCTCGGACTTTACCTACTCCGATTCGTTGAAAGCTTCGAAGATCGTCTGGGATGAACGGTCGCTCGATCAGTGGCTGACGAATCCCGAGATGGTGGTGCGGGACAATGACATGGCCTTTCATGTGTCGAACACGGACGAAAGAGCCGCCATTATTGAGTTCCTCAAGGCTGCTTCCGGCAAATAACCACCCCAACGACGAAGATCCGTCGTTGGGGACCCCTACGGAATTCCCTAAACTGTTAATTGGGAGGTCTTCGAAGGGCGGAATGGATCGGGCATTCTTCGAGCAGTTGGCGATGCCGCTGTTCGATCAGCTCTACAACCATGCTTGCTGGCTCACCGGCGATCGAGCGGATGCCGAGGACCTGGTGCAGGAGGCCTACGCCAAAGCTCTCAAGGGATTTGGTGGCTTCAAAGAGGGAACAAACATGCGTGCGTGGATGTTCCGGATTCTTCGTAACACCTTTCTGACCTCGCGCAGTGGCCTCGCGGCAAAGAATACAGACTTTCTCGAAGACGAAGACGCGCGCCCCGGTGAACTCATCAGTCACGATGCCACGCCTGAGCAGATTCTGCTGCGCACCGAGAGCGAACAGGCAGTCTTTGCTGCTCTCGAATCCTTGCCGGTTGCCTATCGCGAAATCATCCTCCTCTGCGAAGCGGAGGAGATGTCGTACCGCGAGATCGCCGAAGTTCTCGATGTGCCGATTGGGACAGTGATGTCGAGGCTCTCGCGGGCCCGTGCCGGTTTGCGCGCAGCACTGGGAGCAGATCTGAAACAGGAGGTGCGATGATGTCCTGCGATTTCGATCGGGCGGCGCTTGCGGCATATCTCGACGGCGAATCCTCGCCGGAGCAGTCGGCAGCCGCGCAGCAGCATCTTCGCACCTGCACAGAATGCGCAGCGGAGATTGCGGCGATGGTACGCCTGCGGCGACAGACAAGGGCTGCCGGGTCGCGCTTCAAGCCGACAGCCGACTTCCGGCGAAAGGTGCAGGCGCAGGTGGTATCGCGCCGCCCGGGATTTCCGGCGATGCGTTTCGCTACGGCGGCCGCACTTTCCCTTGCCGCACTCATTCTGGTAATCGTCTGGGCCCGCCAGGATGCGACGCAGGCCGATACATTTCGTGAGGTGGCGGATCTGCATGTATCGGATCTCGCAAGCGCCAATCCCTACGACGTTGTCTCTTCCGATAGGCACACCGTAAAGCCATGGTTCCAGGGGAGGATTCCGTTTGCCTTCAACCTGCCGGAGTTTGCAGGAACCGAGTTTGTGCTGCTCGGCGGCAGGATCGTATCGCTGCATCAGCAACCGGCAGCGCAGGTCATCGTCGGCGTGGGCCAGCACAAGATATCTGTTCTTGTGGCGCAGGAATCGGTCTTGCGAACGGTGTTTCCGCTGTCGCACGGAGTCGTTGTACGCGACTCTTTCAATGTGGAGACATGGGCAAACCACGGCCTTCGATTCTTCGTGATTGGCGACGCCGACAAAGCGGAGGTCCAGAAGCTCGCCCTGGCTTTGAGCAACGCAAATCAATGACCTGTATTGGCGCCTTCCCGGCGGTCGGTTCGGCTGTCGAGAAACGATTGCAAGATGAGGGTGGCCGCAACCTGGTCCACCACTCGGTGATGCGACTGCCGTGCGCGGCCCGACGCATAGAGCAATTCATGCGCTTCATGGGTCGTCAGCCGCTCATCCCACAGCTGAATCGGCAGCCCGGTCAACTCGCCTAGGTCGGCGGCAAATCGCTGGACCCTCGCGGCCTGCGCACTCAACTCGCCGGAGAGCGCCAGGGGATTGCCGACAACGATCCCAGAAACCTCGAACCGGCGGCACAACCGGGCAAGGCTGCGCATGTCTTCGCGCGGATTGCGGCGCCGTTCGAGCGTCAGAACCGGCTGCGCCGTCAGCCCCAGCTCGTCAGAAACGGCGACGCCGATGCGCTTCGAACCAACGTCGAGAGCGAGAAAGCGGGATCGGTGCGCCGTCGTCAAACGTGAACCCCTGCCAAGCTTCTTTCGTACCCAGCTTACAGGCGTCCGGCAGCACCTTGGACCGCATTCCGCACATTACAATGGAAGAAGCGGAATCCAGAGCGATAGAAAACGCGTCTTAATCTCCGGGAAGGGATATTGCAAAGTAGATGGCGTCACGCCGGAGTCGGGGTAGCAAAAGAAAAAAAGGCCTCGGTGCGGCGGGATTCTTCCTGGCTCTCTCTGTCATCGCACTCGTGGTTGCGGGCGGATGGGCGATTTTTGTGCCGTTCGGGCCCTCGACGGAGACCTTTGTGGATATCGCTCCGGGATCATCCACGGCTCGCATCTCTCAGCAGTTGGAGTCTGCCGGGATCGTTCGAAACCAGTTTCTCTTTGACGCCTGGCGCTGGGTACGGCGTGGCAAGTTGAAGGCCGGTGAATACCGGTTTGACCACCCCGCGTCCCTGACCGAGGTATATGACCGGATTGCGCGCGGTGACGTCTTCACCGTCGCTGTCACCGTGCCCGAGGGTGCCAGTATTTTCGATGTCGCCACGCGGCTGGAGCAGGCCGGCATAACGACGCGCGAGCAGTTCCTGCAACAGCAGCTGCGCCTGGTTGGGCTCGTGGCCGATTTCGATCCACATGCCAGGACGCTCGAAGGCTACCTTTTTCCGGATACGTATCGCTTTCCGCGTAAGGCGACAGCGGCGCAGATTGCCGCAACGATGGTCAGGCGGTTCCGAGTCATCGCGTCGGAGATCGGGTTGAAGGAGAATGTGCACGACGTGGTGACGCTGGCTTCACTTGTCGAACGCGAAACGGCGGTGGATCCGGAGCGGCCACTCGTGGCGAGCGTCTTTGAAAACCGCCTGGCGAAGCACATGCCCCTGATGACAGATCCTTCGGTGATCTATGGCCTGGAGCTGAGAGACCTGTGGCGGGGCACAATCTACGAGAGCGATTTGAAGCGCGATACGCCCTACAACACCTACCTTCACCCCGGGCTTCCTCCGGGCCCGATCGCTAATCCCGGATTGCGGTCGTTGCGCGCTGCCATGGATCCGGCACGGTCTAACTATCTTTACTTCGTGGCTGCCGGCGCAAATCCGCAGGGAGGGTCCCTGTTCGCTGCAACTCTCGAGGAACACCAGCGCAACGTCTCTGGTTATCGGAGAGCGATGAAGAAGGCGGGTGAGCGATGATGCGCGGAAATCGGTTGTCGATTTGCGCGCTGACGGCTCCCTTGTTGTTGACGGGGTGTTCCTTGGTACCCATGAAGCGGCATCTCCCGGTGCCCAGGCCTCCTGCGCAGACCTTGACGGCCACTCCCGAGGAACTGGTGGCGCGAATAGACCAACGATGGAACGACTTCGAGAATCTCACCGCAACGGTCGATATCCATCTGACATTGCTGAAGCCGCAACAAGGCCAGGTCACCATCACCGAGTATCCGGATTGTCGAGGCTGGATCGTCATGGCAAAGCCGGAGAACCTGCGCGTCGTTGGCCAGTATTTCGGCCAGCGGATCTTCAACATGGCCAGCGATGGAAAGACCTTCACCGTCCTGATTCCGCTAAGGAACAAGGCCTTCACTGGTCCGACAACCCTGACGAAGAGGTCAGAGAATCAATTCGAAAACATCAGGCCGGGGTTCTTCTTTGACGCGATGATGGTGCGCGGACTCGATCCGGAAGACTACTACGCGAGAATCTCGGACACGGAAACCATTGAGGATGCCGCAAAGAAACATCTGTACACGATGCCCGAATATGTTCTGAGCATTACGAGGCATGCCTCGGATGGAAGCCGGCTCGACAAGCCGGTACGCGTTATCACTTTCCACCGCGACGACCTGCTGCCCTCGAATCAGGACCTCTACGATGCCCACGGAAATCTTGAGAGCCAGGTCAGCTACTCGGCTTACAAAGACTTCGGAGGCACACAGTATCCAACACGGGTTGTCATCAAGCGCCCGCTCGAGGGCATTCAGATAACTCTCACGGTGGAGAAGGTCGACAAGAACCAGCCATTGCCGGACGGCGAGTTCACCATCGAGATTCCTCCAGGAACCCAGGTACAGCACCTGGAGTAAGACTCATCGAGCAAAAATCGTCCGACACGGCTGGAGCCCTTATGGCCTGCTGCCCCTCAAAGGAGCGACTGGCTGCAGGCCCCGCCAACGCAAATGTCAGACCGAACCGCCGGTGGTCCTCCCGGTCTTGCTCAGCGCGCTGTAAAAGCCGAGATCGCGGCCCTCCTGCGTCTTGATGGCGTAGAGGATCTGCCCGTAGTGGAGCCCGAAATGCTCGACGACCTGGTAGACGGCGGCGAGTCCGCTGACGGTGTAGCCCTGGATATGGTAAGTCGCCAGTAGATCGTCGGCCGTGAGCCGTGAGAGCACCTTTCCAGCCTCATCCATCGTGTGGCCAAGCCGGTCGAGAAGATCGGAAGCCGATAGCTCGCCCGCAGCGCTGAACTCGGCTGGCCGGTCACGCCTGTCTTCCAGCCGGTTAAACGAGGCGACCAACCATTGCCACACGTTGCCATTCAGATGCAGGATTAGATTTCCGATGCTGTTGCTGGCCTCGTTGGGACGCCACCAGACCTTTTCATCCTGAAGCGGCTCTACCGCCCTTCGCATACGCGGCCAATACTGCTCCAACAGCTTTCTGCGCGAGAACAGGAGAAACTCGCCGGCAAGTTCAGCTTGCATTTTCCGGACTCCTTCTGAGCCCGATTCTACTGTTTTCCAAGTTCGATTCTGATGAATGCCGCTGAAAGCACCGCCGCCGGTTCAAAGCGCTTCCACTCGCTTCGAATCTGGCGGCGTTGCAAGTTCTATAACCGAAATGTATGAAGCACTGACGAAGTGCGGCCCGGAATGCAAGCGCTTCTCACATCCGGGCCGGTTACTTTACCCATTTTTAGTTTTGCGCGGTCGCTTTTACGATGCGAGCCCCTGGATGCTGTCAACGTGGATCATCTTCGAGTTCGCATCGAGGCGGCCTGTTACCTTCACCGTCTTGCCTTCGAAGGCCTGCGCACGAGAGGAGTCATCCAGCTTGTAAACGCTGCCGGATGAATCACGTAGAACATACTGTTCGCCATCCTTCACAATGGTGCCGGTAAAGGTGCTGGTCTTTGCGGAGTCCGGATTGGGCGCAGTCTGGTCGGGCGCCGTCTGCGAAGGCGGGGCCTGCGGCTCCTGGATGACCGGCATCGGGGTGGCATTATGGTTGGTCCATCCCCAGGCTTGCGCGCCCGCAAGGAAGAGAGCGCACGAGGAGAGGCCAAGCAGAACACGGAATTTTATAGACTTCATGTCCTTTAACCTCCAGGGGTTGACGATTCCTCTATTACTCTTCCAAGGACGCACGGAGGAACAGCGAAACGCCCTTGCCTTGCGTCCATGAATTGGTGCAAATGAGGGGCCAAAGCAATTGCTCTTTGTTTCGAGTGAGATGTCGTCGAAACAGCCTCGCTTGAGCTGGGTAAGAAATTCAAGATGCGAAAAAATGTTGGGTATTTCATTACGGTCGGGCACAATGGTCCGCCAATCAGAAGGGCGTTGAGTGTCCCGGTATGCTAGCATCCCGGCAAAGCACTCGCCGCGAACGTAGAGGAAACTTCGATGGAAACGCACTTGCGCCCGCTCAGTCTCGGAGAAATTCTTGACCGGACCGCAGAGCTTTATCGCTCTAACTTTTTATTGCTTGTGGGTATCTCTTCGGTCTATGGCGGCATCCTGCTGGCGTTAAGGCTGGCGCAAATCGGAGTGCAGCAGGAATTAGAAACCCTGCACATGACGAAAGCTCTCATTCCCGCAACGATCGTCGGGATTGTGATTCTCTGGCTGGTGATCTTTGTGGCCGGAGGTCTTTCCGTTGCAGCCAATACCCGCGCTGTGGGTTGGCTGTATCTTGGCGAGCCGGCCAGCATCGGGGCAGCATACCGCGCCATTCTGCCGCGGACGGGCCGATATCTGTGGCTGATGACGATCGCTTACTTCCTGGCGTGGTTTCCCTGTGTGCTGATTTATGCGGGATATGCTGGATTGCTTGTCGCCTATGTCGCGCCAAAGGGGTTGTTCTCACCGCATCCTGCTACACAGACGGACCCGCAGGCGCTCATAATCCTCGGAGTGGCGACCCTGGTATTTGTGTTGCTGTTGCTCGTTGCCCTCGTCTACGGCATTCTCATGTCGCTTCGGTATGCCCTTGCTGTGCCTGCATGTACTGTCGAAGATCTAAAGGCGCGGGCGGCGATACGCCGCAGCATTCAACTCAGCAAGGGATCGCGTGGTCGCATCTTCATGCTCGGCTTGCTCGCCCTGATCATTCAGCTGGGCTTGACCGGAATCACGCAGGGATTCTTTATCGTGGTTGGAATCAAGCACCGGGGAGTGGTGCCCGTGTGGATGACCATCGTGCAGCAAATACTGGCGTTCTTTACCAACACCTTCGTCGGCCCAATCTTCGCGACGGGGTTCACGCTCTTCTACTACGACCAGCGCGTGCGCAAAGAGGGCTACGATATCGAACGCATGATGGAGACCGCCGGAATGACCGACCAGCCCCAGCCTCCCGCTCTTGAAACCGACCTCCAAGTGTCGGTGGCGACTGCGAAGCCCGGTGCCGTACATGAATGAGCAATTGCATCCGCTGACTCTGCCGGAGATCCTCGATCGCACGGCGCAGCTCTATCGCGCGCGATTCCTGATCTTCCTTGGCATTGGGATGATCCCGGCGGGGACAGTTTTTGTATTCGCTGCGGGTATATTTGCCTTCATCGCATGGATGGGCGCCAACGCAAGAACGGGAGGTTCGACAGCGGACGTTCTGGTGTGGGTCTTTCTCGGTCTTATGCTGATCCTTGTGTTGCCCGTCGGCCTGGCGGCGAGCGCCCTGGGGGCTGCGGCGATGAGCGACGCCTCTGCGCGCATGTTTCTGGGCGAGACGATCACCATCCGCAATGCCTACCGTACAGCCTGGCAGCGGGGCTGGCGCTATATGTGGCTGTATGCGCTTCAGGCCCTCGTGATCGCCGGTGCTCCAGCCGCCGTGTTTCTTGTGGGCATCATCGGGATGACCATGAGCAGGCTGATCAGCGGACCGGCAGGAGCAGATAGTCCGCTGCTCGGAGGGTTGGCGTTCCTGCTCATTCTTGCGCTGGCTGTGTTTGCAGGATGGATGCTGTTGCGGCTGTGCCTTGCCTTTCCCGCTTGCGTGGTGGAACAGACGACGGCCTGGAAGGCACTGAAGCGCGGAGTCCTTCTGAGTCGTGGTACAAAAGGGCGCATTTTCGTTCTGTATCTGCTTGGAATCGTGCTCAACCAGGTGCTGGTAATGGGCGTAACGATACCCGCCATTATTGTGCTTGCGCTCGTGCCCGGCCTGCAGGGACCGGCACACGCCCAGACCGCCGGCATGGTCATGCTATTCGTCACATGGGGTGCATACTTCGCCGTAAGAGCGCTGACCAAGCCAATCTACGGAATTGCCATAACACTCTTTTATTTCGACCAGCGCATCCGCAAGGAAGGCTTCGATATCGAGTGGATGATGCAGCAGGCGGGCTGGCTGACCGTGCCAACACCGGCGGCTGCGCCAGCGGAAGTCCAATCCGCCGCGATCGAAGGTACGCCTGTGACCGCGACAGCTGAGCCGAAGCCTCTGCGCGAAGTGGGCCTTGCCGCTAAGCCGGATGAGGCCACAGGATGAACTGCGCGATGCACCTTCCCATCGAGGAACCTTCAGACCGTTTGTTGCCGGCCGGAGCGCATGCATGACTCTCCATTCGCGCTATTTCTACGAGATTGTCGGCCAGGTCTCCGGTCTCGCGATTGCAGCATCAATATTTTCCGTTCTCCCCATCGCACGCACACTTATCTACTATGATCAGCGCATACGGCTTGAAGGATTCAATATCGAGTGGATGATGGAAGCCGCAGGGATGAATGCCTCAGTTCGACTTCCCGCTCACACGCCAGAAGCTGAGACTGCAGTCGCTCCACTCGAGGAGATGCGAGGGTGAGATTCGTACAAGGAGCATCCGGTGCGGCGCTGAGTGTCTGCGTCTTTCTTGCGCTCAGCACAGGTAGCTCGCAAACGGTCAAGGTTCCGCCCTCGCAAGCTGCCGAGCGCTGGCGTGACGTTTCGATGGAGGCATACCGCCAGCATCTGGAGGCGCTCTCGACCCTCGTGGGTGCCTGCGCGAAGGCGCGCAGCGTCAAAGGCTGCGACCCGACACAGATCGGCCCCGACGATCGCGTATCGATTGTGAACGGCTCCCGCACGGAACTTCGTCTGATCCGCTACGGCTGGCTCCGCGTCCTGTTTTCGAAGGCTCAAGATGCAGACCAGACGGCGAAAGCCGATTCCCCTGCCAAGCGTTCCGGCGGTTCCGGCCAAAACCCAGCTCGGAATGGCGCCAAGGATCCGGCACAGGCCGAGCCTGCCACCTCGCAGCTTCTCAAGGATGCGAAGCTTCGTCTGGAGCGCGATCTTGCGCAATCGCATCAGCCCGTTGCCCCCGCGCCGGATCACGCCCAGGAGGCCGCCGTGCTGAGGCAGGTGCTTGCGGGGCCGGAGTACCGGGGCCTGCAACAAGCCAACGTGCGCGAATCCATGTTGGAAAAATTTGGCACCTGGCTGAACCGCCTCTTTGAAAGCGCGGTGAATTTCAAGACGCGCTCAGCGTGGGTTGGCCGGGCGCTCGTATGGGGCTTCATCGTCGCGGTCTGTGTCGCTCTCGCCTGGTCTCTGATGCGCCTGGAGCGCAAATGGCGCGTTCGCCTGACACCTGACATGGACATGCCGGCACCCGGCGCGGCCTCGGCGCGCGACTGGCAGCTTTGGCTCGAGGATGCGCAGCGTGCCGCGAATTCCGGCCTGTGGCGCGAAGCGATTCACTTTGTCTATTGGGCCGCGATCTCTCGCCTTGAATCACGGCGTCTTTGGCCGGCGGATCGCGCACGCACGCCTCGCGAGTACCTCGCGCTGGTGGATGCCGGGGATCCGCGCCAACCCGGTCTTTCGCAATTGACCCACACCTTCGAGCGTGTCTGGTATGGCGGTCGCGATGCGGGTGAGAGCGACTACAAAAGCGCAGAGAATCTTGCCACTGCTTTGATCTCCGCCGGATCGCGAACCGGCGCCGCCGGTTTGCCGTTGGCGCAGGAAGGCGGCGCCCGATGAAGTTCATGTCATCGCTCGACGCCAAGGATCGCCGGCTTCTTCTCTGGAGCGTGAGCATCGCCGTCGGACTTGCCGTCGTCATCGGCTTCGTGCTGCCCAACGAGAATAACAACGACAATCCTCTGCCCTCGACCTACCTTTCGGGCCAGCATGGGGCCAAGGCAGCGTATGAAACCCTGCTGCGAGCCGGTTACAGCATTGAGAGATGGGAGCGTCCGCTCAACGAACTCGCTGCGAGCGCGGGTCCGAACACGGTTGTGATCTTCGCGCAGCCGTTCACGCGCGAAACGAACGACTTCAAAGCAGTCGAGCAGATCGTTTCGCGTGGTGGCCGGGTCCTTGCGACAGGCTTTTGGGGCGGATACCTGGTGCCTCGCGGCCAGGCGGAGACCCCGAAGGAGTTTACCTTCTCTGCCTGCCAACTCGAGCCGGAAGGACTCGACGCCCTCGCCAACACCGGCGAAGTCTGGATGGTTCCCGATGCAACCTGGCAGGTGGCCAATCCCAATCAGCGCATCCAGTACAGTTGCGCCGGACAGCCCGCGGTCGTCGAATACGGCTACGGCAACGGGTACGTTGTGTGGTGGGCGAGTTCCACGCCGCTTGAAAATGGATCGCTGACACGAGCCGCAAACTTCGACCTGCTGTTGAACTCGATCGGACCCAGGGAAGGGCATCGATTCTATTGGGACGAGTCGCTGCACGGAGATGTGCGGTCGACCTGGAGTTACGTCACCGGCCCTACCGTACCGCTCTTATGGACGGGGCTGATTCTGGTCTCGATTCTCATCGTTTTCAGCTTCAGCCGTCGCAGCGGTCCGGTTCGCGAATTGCCGCCTCCTGTCCGTGCCACGCCGATTGAATTCCTCGATGCGCTTGGCTCGCTCTATCGCAGCGCCGGAGCTTCATCGACTGCCATCGCCATCGCTTCGGAGCGCTTCCGACGCTATGCCTTGCGCCTCTGTGGACTGCGCCAGGCCCCGATGAGGGCCGAAGACCTGGCCGCCGCGATCCGGCGGCGCTTCCCGAATGCCGCCCCGAGCCTCGAAGCCGATCTTGCGGCCTGCCAGGATGCGACACTGAATGAAAGCATCGAGCCGCGCGAAGCCTTGAAGCTCATCCAGACACTGCACGTTCATCGCCAGAAGCTGGCCGAGGCGGCCCGGTCGGGAAACAGAAATTCTCGAGACGTAACGAATGAATCCAGGAGCGAAAGATCCTCATGAGCGAGGAATTGAACGAGCAGCTAACGCAGAACACAAGCGTTAAGGAGCAGGTCGCACTCCATGCAACCGGCGAGTTGATTTCGCACGCCCGCGCGGAACTCGGCCGGGTAATCTCAGGGCAATCGAAGGCCATTGAAGAAGTTCTAATCGCGGTGCTCTGCCAGGGACACGCACTGCTCGAAGGCGTTCCTGGAATTGCCAAGACGCTGATGGTCAAGACGCTGGGCCGGCTGCTTGGGCTCGGCTTTCAACGAGTGCAGGCCACGCCCGACCTGATGCCGGCGGACATTCTCGGAACCACTATTCTGCGGCCCGGCACGGACTCATTCACGTTTCATGCCGGACCCGTGTTCACCGATCTCCTGCTTGTCGACGAAATCAACCGCATGCCTCCGCGCACACAGGCAGCGCTGCTCGAATGCATGGAAGAGCGCCAGGTGACCTCCGATGGCACGCGTCGCCCGCTCCCCGTTTGGTTCACCGTATTTGCCACGCAGAATCCGGTGGACTTCGAGGGCACCTATCCCCTGCCGGAGGCCCAGCTTGACCGCTTTTTGATGAAGATCCGCGTGGCCTATCCGACCGAGACTGAGGAACTCGAAATCCTGGAGCGGCATCATGCCGGCACCGGGGCAGGTCTGCTTGACGACGCAAGCATCAAGCCGATTCCGGCGGGCATGCTCGAGGCCGCACGCGCCGAGGTGCGCGCCATCCGCATCGAACCGGAGCTTTACGGCTACATCCTCACTCTGGCGCGCCGCACGCGTGAGTGGCCCACGCTTCTGCTGGGGGCCAGTCCTCGCGCGGCTCTAAGTATGATGCGCGTGGCTCAGGCTGCAGCCGCGTTCGATGGCCGCGACTATCTTGTGCCGGACGACGTCAAGCGCGCGATTCCGCCGGTACTGCGGCACCGCGTAATGCTCAAGCCCGAAGCGGAGCTCGAAGGATTCGACGCCGACCGCGTGCTCGCCGACGTCATTGCAGCAGTCCCGGTCCCGCGGCAATGATCTCTCCCTCATTCCATCCGGCGACAATCCGCGCATCGTGCGAGCCTCGCGGACGCTGGAGCTTCGGACTCACCACACGGTCCGTCGCGTTGCTCATTGCGGGTTTCGCGTTTTTGATTCCGGGCTTGTGGGATGCACGTTTCAGCTACGCGATGCTGGCCTGGGATGGCCTCGTTCTGCTGGCGGCGTTGTTGGATGGAATGCGGCTGCCCCGTGCCGCTCAGCTCGCGGCCTCACGCAGCTGGTCCAATGCGCCTTCGCTCGACAGCCAGACCGAGATTGAACTTACACTTGAAAACCAGGGCTCGGTCATCATCGAATGCCGTCTCGTCGATGATCTGCCCGCCGCGTTAAGAGACCCCGGTTCACAGCAGGATCCGATCCGGGTAACAGCGTTCCCGCGTGTGCCTGCATCGGTCCGCTATCGCGTGGAACCGCAGGATCGCGGCGATTGCACCACTGGCTCGCTCTATATCCGCTATCGCTCGCCGCTCGCTCTCGCCGAGCGATGGGCAAAGTCGCCGCTGGCGCAAACTGTGCGCATCTACCCCGCGCTGCGAACCGGCGAGGAGCAGCAGATCTTTCTTGCGCGCAGCCGTCAGATCGACCTGCAACTAAGGCAGGCTCGGCAACGAGGCCTCGGGCGCGACTTCGAAAGCCTCCGCGATTACCGTGAAGGCGACGACCTGCGCGACGTCTGCTGGACGGCCAGCGCCCGACGCGGCACTCTGATCACGCGCCAGTATCAGACTGAGCGCAGCCAGCCCGTATGGATCGTGCTCGACTGCGGCCGCCTCATGCGATCGCGCGTGGTCGCCTCACCTCTCTCGACATCGGCTCTGCCCCTTCCTTCCGGAAGTCTCCGTGCTCATTCGAAGCTCGACCACGCATGCAGCACCGCCGTCGCGCTTGCACAGCTCGCGCTTTTTTCCGGCGATCGAGTGGGCTTGCTCGCCTATGGCCAGAGCATTCAACAACGTCTTCTGCCCGGCCGCGGCGCTGCCCATCTGCGTCAGATGATCGAACTGCTGGCGCAGCTGCAGGCCGAGTCGAGCGAAGCCGACCACCTCCGTGCGACAGCGCTCATGGGCCGGCTGCAGCCACGCCGCTCGCTCATCCTCTGGATCACCGACCTCGCCGAGACGGCCATGCGCCCCGAAGTGATCGACGGGGCCATGCAACTGCTCCGCCGTCATGTGCTCTTGTTTGTCGCCATGGCCCAGCCCGAAGTGGATGCCATCGCCCAGCGGCGGCCTAAATCAGTGGAGCAGATGTTCCGCGCTGCCGCGGCGCAGGAGATGGCCACCCACCGCGAACTGCTGATCGCGCGGCTTCATGAACAGGGCGCGCTCACCCTGGACCTCAATCCCGAGGCCCTTACATCAACTGTTCTGAACCAGTACCTGACAGTGAAAGAACGGGCGTTGGTTTAGGGACGACCGCAATGAACGCTAAGCCGTTGCCTCAACAGGCTGCACCTGCCGCGCAAGTGCCCATTTCAGCTCGTCGATACCCTGACCGGTGACGGCTGAGATCGCGTGGAACTCCAGTTTGCGGCGCCTGGCGTAAGTGGTCAGCTTCTTGAGCTTCTCAGGGTTGGCCACATCGATCTTCGTGGCCACAACGATCATTGGCTTTTCAAGCAAGCCGTTGCCAAAGCTCGCCAATTCGTTGTTAATCACTTTGAAGTCTTCGACCGGATCGGGCCGCCCCGAGGCATCCGAGACGTCCACCAAGTGAGCTAGTGCGCGCGTGCGCTCGATGTGGCGCAGAAACTGCGTGCCCAGTCCCGAGCCCATGTGCGCGCCCTCAATCAGTCCCGGCACGTCGGCCACCACAAACGACTGCTGATGGGGCTCTTCTCCCACTGTAACCACGCCAAGGTTTGGCTCGAGTGTTGTGAAGGGATAATCGGCAATCTTGGGCTTTGCGGCTGAAATCCGCGAGATGAGCGTGGATTTCCCGGCGTTCGGATACCCAACCAGTCCGATATCCGCCAGCAGCTTCAGCTCAAGCCGGTAGTTCCGCTCTTCACCCGGTCTCCCCATCTCGTGCTCGCGCGGAGCCTGGTGTGTACTGGTGGCGAAGTGCTGGTTGCCGCGCCCGCCACGGCCTCCTTTTGCGACCACGATGCGCTCGTCCGGCTCGGAAAAGTCGTGTACCAGCTCGCCGGTCTCGCTGTCGAAAAGCGAAGTTCCAACCGGCACCTGCAGCACAATCGACCTGCCGTCGAGACCCGTGCAATTGGACCCCATACCGTGCTCGCCGCGCTGTGCCTTGTGCTCCGGGTTGTAGCGGAAGTGAATCAGCGTGTTGTGGCGCTGGCTCGACTCCATGATGACGTCGCCGCCGCGGCCGCCATCGCCGCCCGACGGACCTCCGCGAGGCACAAATTTCTCGCGCCGGAAGGCCATGCAGCCGTTGCCGCCATCGCCCGCCTTTACCCTGATTTTTGCTTCGTCGATAAACATGAGCCAATGCGTCCGATACTTACGAACCGAGAATCGGCTCCATGCCCGCTCTCCGGTTCATAAAAGCCGTGCTTTCAGTCTAATCGAATCTCAGTTCCTTCCCCAAAGGCTCAAGGACAGGCTTTCGGTTGATCTTTGTGCTGGGAATCAGCCGGCGAACGTTGTCAAACCTGCCGGTCGAGTTCGCGCCAGCCTTCCGCAATGGAGAGATCCATCAGGATGCTGTCTCATGCGTGCCCCAAGAAGCCGTCGCCCTTTAGGCGACGGTTGTTCACTAGGTCCGAATCTGTAGAGGAAACTTCGGACACAAGGTCATCAGGATCGATCTAACTCGATTACCGTCTCGAGATGAAACGTCTGCGGAAACAGGTCCGCAAGCGTGACAGAGCCGAGAGCATATCCTGCGCCGGTCAGTACACGCAGGTCGCGCGTCAGCGTGGCGGGATCGCACGATATGTAAACGATGCGTGGCGCTGCAACGCCGGCGATAAGCGCGGTTGTCTCTGGGCCTAATCCTGCTCGCGGCGGATCAACGACGATAAGGTCGGGCCTGGGAGCTTTGGTGGATGACTTTAGGAATGCGAGCGTGTCGGCGTCAACGCTTCTGCCGGATGTGTCTTGCAGATTCCAGGCCAGGGCCTGCGTGGCTGCCGGTGAGGCCTCAATTGCGACGACGTGTTCGAAGCTATCGGCAAGCCGTCGCGCAAACAGCCCGACACCGGCGAAAAGGTCCCAGGCGAGCGAGCCTCTTCTCCCAGCTGTTACCCGATCCACGAGCGCGTCAACCAGCCAGCGGTTGACCTGGAAGAATGCGCCATGATCTACGCGGTATCTGATGTCGCCGGCGCTATAGATGATCGAGGTAGCGCCCCATCGTTCGATCGTGCGGGGCAGCGCGTTTTGTCCGCCTTCGAGAACGAGTTCGGCGCCGGCCAACGCCTCGATCCGCTCCTTCCACGCGGTGGCAAATGGTCCAAGCGCGTTGCTCGCCGTTTCGTGCAGGAAAATGCTGGCCAGCATCTCCGTTTCATCTGCATTGCAGAAGAGCGAGATCTCCACCGGCTTGAAAGCGTGCCGGCGATTGCGAAGAATCTCGGCGGCGCTCAACGCGGCGCGCACCAGCAATGGCGCTGCGATAGGACACTCGCCGATTGGAACAATTTCATGGGAACGCCGGCTCCGATATCCAACCCGTCCCTGGCCGTCCAACGCGATCCGAATGCGATTGCGATACTGCCATGGATCTCCTGCGAGCACCTCGATGTTTTCGGGAACCTTCACCCCACCCCGCTCAAGCGTCTCGCGCAGAATAGACTTTTTCAATTCGAGCTGCGTTTCGTAGTTCGCATGCTGATAATGGCAGCCGCCGCACTCGCCGAAATGAGGGCAGCCCGGCACTATGCGGCTCGGTGCCCGCGCGAGGATCTGTTCCGGTTCGGCAGCAGTGTAACTGCGCTTATCGTCAACAATGCGCACGCGCACCTGTTCCCCCGGCAGTGTCAGCGGCACAAACGTGGCTTTGCCTTCTACGCGCGCCAGGAAGGCGCCGCCGTAGATCGGCTTTTCGATCTGAACCAGGGCCGCGCGCTGCGCGGCCGCCGTTCGCGCCGGCCTGGCAGCACGTTGCTGCGGTTTAACGCGCTTCATTGCTGACTCATATAGAAGAGGCTGAGCCGAGGCAGACTGTAGTGCACCAGCAACTGTTTCTGCACAAACTGGTGCTCCACCTGGCGCAGTTGCACGGCACCCATGCGGCTGCGATATGGCGCAAGCTCGCGCGACGCATGCTCTTTGAGTGCCACCAGCAGGTCCTCCGGCGCCGCCGCCGTGAGCGCGGCAAAGAGTTTCTCTTCGAGCACGGTAAGAATACGTTCGAACGCCTCCATCTCGTGCGCGGCCGTGGTCGATGTCTTCGCGGCCCGCGCTTCGACCGCCAGCTCGCGAAGACGCACAGCTGTCGCCGCGCATGCTTCTTTCGCGATTGCAGAGGCATCGAGCGCACCCGCGGCCGTCTCAAGATGCTGGGCTACGCGTACATGCTCAAATCCCGTCTCGCCCGCGGCGCCCGACGAAGGTACAGTGCCGGCGCTGGCCTCGCGAAGCTCTTCCGCTGCCTCCATCACGGCCTGCGCGCACCACGCAAGCCCGTTAACCCGCCGCATGCGCCCCCGCTTCTGTCGCGTCTCGTACTTGTCGAAAGCGGTATCGATTCCCCGCAGCACGGCCTCCAGCGGGATCCCCGCCTCGCGCCACGTTTCGATCAACGCCCAGTCCAGAGTTGAAAGCAAAAGAATCGCGCCGCGCCGTTGCTGAAAGCGCTCCTCGATCTCCGTGAAGTAGTTGAAGTAATTACGCACGGCAAGTATCAGTGCGCACGCCCCCGCGGCCGTGTAGTGCGATTGCGCTCAAACAGAAAGCGCAACCCGTCGAGTGTCAGAAGGTCGTCGATCTCCGAAATGTAATGCGAGTCCGCCGAGATCATCCGCGCCAGCCCACCGGTAGCTATCACCTTTGGTTTTTCGCCAAGCTCGGCGAAGATGCGCTCGAGGACTCCATCGACGAGCCCAATGTAGCCGTAGTACAAACCGCTCTGCAGATGGTTCACCGTATTGGTTCCAATCACCTTCGACGGTCGTTTGATATCGACACGGCTCAGCCGGGCGGCTCGAGAAAACAGCGCCTCCGCACTGAGCCCCAGGCCTGGGGCAATCGCGCCTCCCAAATACTCGCCCTTCTCCGAGATGACCTCAAACTTCGTCGCCGTGCCAAAGTCGACCACGATGCACGGGCCGCCATAGCGTTCGATTGCTGCGATGCAGTCCGCAATACGATCGGCGCCAAGCTCTGTCGGATTATCAACCAGTGCGGGCATGCCAGTCTTGATCCCGGGTTCGACGAACAACGGTTCCACGTGAAAGTAGGTTTCGCATACCTGGCGCAGCGTGGAATCGATCGGCGGCACAACCGACGAAATGATAATGTGGGTAACCTGGCTCGGCGACATGCCATGCATCTCGAAGAGGTTTACAAAGAGCACGCCATATTCATCGACCGTTTGCGTACGATGTGTCGTAACGCGCCAATGCGCCGTCAGGTCAGACCGCTCTTTCGCTGCGGCAGCCGATCCCTTCGGCGGAAGTCCAGCCTCCGCATCGAGCCGGTAGAGGCCCAGCACGGTATTCGTATTTCCCACGTCGAGTGCCAGAAGCATCGTCTTCTCTTAGCTCTTCCCCACAGCGCGAATTCCACCAGTTTGCACTGTCACGATGCCGTGATCCGTGCGCACGCGCAAAAAACCATTCTTATCTAGGCCGGCGGTTAGGCCGATGCAGGCTTGCGGTCCGTGAACCTCGACGCGGCGGTCCCAGATCCACGATGACATCTGCGCCACACGCGCCGGGATTGCCGCAACCACAGCCGGATCGTGAAGCCCCGATGTTTCGTGCTGCAGCGATTCTAGCAGGGCAATGATCAGCGTCTGCCGGCTGATGACGCCGCCCGACGCAATGTCGAGCGAGGTTGCGGGCGTCGCCAACTCGGAATCAAAGTCACGTTGGTGGACGTTGATCCCGATGCCGATCACGACAAACGTGACCTTGCCAGTCTCGGTCTTCGACTCAACAAGAATCCCGCCCGCCTTGCCATTCCCGATAAGCAGATCGTTGGGCCAACGCAGTTCGACGTCCAGATCCGCCGCACTGCGGATCGCCTGCGCAGCAGCAAGACCGGCTGCAAGAGGAATCAGCGGCAAATGTTCGACAGAGATCGTCGGCCGCAGCAGTACGCTGACATACAATCCTTCGCCCGCAGCGGAGTGCCACCGGTGATCTCCGCGTCCACGCCCGGCTGTTTGTTCATCCGCGAAGAAGACCGACCCATGTGGGGCCCCATTTCGCGCTGCCGCTAACGCATCGCTGTTCGTGGATCCTGTGCTGGGAAAGAAGTGCAGCTTGCTCGCAAAGATCGTTCCGGCAAGCGCGTTCTCGAGGGCCGATAAATCGTACACGCCTACGCCGGCTCCGCGGAGATGCTCATCGAGATATCCGCAGCTTTGGCGGAATGAGTAAGCGCGCCGACGCTGATGAAATCGGCCCCGGCTTCTGCATAAGCTCGGATGTTGTCGAGCACAATGCCTCCGGAGGCTTCGATCGGAATCCAGCGCGACTCGTTCCGGATGCGCTCGACCGCCGTCTTCACCTGTGCGGGCGTCATGTTGTCGAGCAGGATTGCTTCGGCGCCTACTTCCAGTGCCTCCTCTAGATCTTTCTGGGTGCGCACCTCGACCTGCACGCGGTTGCCGGCTTTGCGCTTCTCCAGAGCATTCGTAACCGCAGTGCGCAGTCCGCCACCCAGAGAGATGTGGTTGTTCTTGATCAGGATGCCGGAGGCGAGATCGAGCCGATGATTCGTGCCTCCGCCGCAGAGCACAGCATACTTCTCGAGCGCACGCAGTCCCGGCACAGTCTTGCGCGTGTCGAGTACGTGCGCCTTTGTGCCCTGGATAGCGTCGACATATTGTCGCGTAAGCGTCGCGATGCCGCTGAGGTGCTGCATGAGGTTCAGGATCACGCGCTCGCAACTTAACAGCACGCGGGCGTTGTGTCGAATCACAGCGAGCACCTGGCCCTTGCGCACGCGTACGCCATCGAAGATCTCAGGATGGCTGACCACTTCAAAGCGCGTGTGCGCCGCCAGGCGTTGATCGAGCCGCGCGAAGATCTCCAGAAAACGGGGCACCGAACCAAGGCCAGCCACGATCATCTCCTGCCGCGCAATAATCGAAGCCGAAGCGCGCAGGTTTGGATCGATGGTCAGGTTGGTCGTCGTATCGCTCACGGCCCTGTCTTCGACCAGGGCATGCTCGAGAATTGCTTCGATGCGGTGGCTTTTCCAATCCATTTGGTTCTTCTTTTGATGCTCAGCCTTGCGTCTTCGATTTCATTTGTAGAAGAAAGTTATATATAACTTTCTTCACCCTGTCATCCGGACTGTCCCTCAGCGTGTAAAAGGGATTGCCGTTGTGCCGATGGATGTGAAGGTCATACTTCTGCTGCTTCCGCGATAGATTTACAGCCACAGCCAGCTTTCGCCACAGGGTCGGCTTCTTGCCGGCGTAGCGGTCAACCAGCCGGATGTCTCCCAGATCGTCGTACCAGATCACTGTCAGCAGCTCCGTGGCGTCGCGGATGTACATTCTGTGATTGGTTAAAAGAATGTATCGCGTGATGCTCGCTTTTTCCGGAGCCATGTCCACGAATCCTACAGGGGTTTCCGAGTTCTCCGGGCGCGTTGCAATGATGCATTCTCGAATCATGGCAGGGAAGTGCGGCCCGGCGAAACACCCCGGCGCACCTCCGAAAAAGATTGCCGGCGGCGCCTCGGTCCGCAGCGGCGTGACGTACTCGGTCTCCCGTGGCCTGCGGACGGGGTTCTCGAAGTGCTCGCAGAGTTGCCGGTAAGCAGACTGAATGCGCTTGAAGCGCTCTTCCGCCTCGAGCCGCTTGTGTTCGTCGGCCTCGAACCGGTCGGGATGCCAACGCTTGGCCGCCGCGCGGTAGGCCTTGTGGAGCGCATGCTTCGAAGTGAATGCCTGACTGACTCCAAGGACGCGGGATTGCTCGACACAGGATCTACAGATACAGGCCATCTGCTGCTTCGCCTACTCCGGCAGGGAATCGAGCCCGGCGCGCGCCTTTTCGAGCAGCAGCCGAGTTTCGGCTTCCTGCTTCTTCAATCCCTCGACAACATGTGCCGGGGCCTTGGCCAGAAAACCATCGTTACCTAACTGGCGCCGCGCTGAAGCCAGACCTTTTTCGTATTTTGCAATGTCCTTTGTCAGCTTTTCGCGCTCCGCAGCCACGTCAATCTTGCGCTCGTAGACAACCGCCACATCGAACTGCGGCGTGGTGTGCTTGGCTAGCTCGGCCGAAGTCTGACTAACAAAGCGAAGTTCGTTCACCCGCGCCAACCGTTCGATCATTGCCTGATTCCGGCTTACCACTGTCTGCGAACTTTCATCGGTTCGCACTTCGATAGGCACCACGGCTCTTTCTTCAACGCCGATCTCCTTGCGCAGGGCACGGACCTCAACAATGAATTCCTGAAGCAGCGCCATCTCCTGCAGCGCAGACCGATCGATAGCAAGGCAATCAGTCTTTGGATATCTCGTCAGCGCAATCGACTTTGTGGGCGGATTCCCGTCGTAGATCGCGTGCCAGACCTCTTCGGTGAGGAACGGCATGAACGGCGACAGCAGCCGCAACGACGCCTCGAAGACGCTCACAAGCGTCGTCAGAGCAGCGGTTGTACGAGCTTTATCCGCACCCTCATCGAAATTGAGGCTCAACTTCACGATTTCCAGATACCAGTCGCAGAAGCTTCCCCAGAAAAATTGATAAATGGCGTTCGCCGCATCGTCGAATCGATAGTTATCGAGTGCCTGATTTACGTTATTGGCCGTCTCATGCAACTCTGCAACGATCCATCTTGCCTCCAGTGGCGCATCTGGTCCTGCCGTCGACATTCCGCCAAGCACGGTCTGATCAAAGCTGATGCCCGCTTCCGCCGCGCGATCGATGTTCATAAACATGAACCGCGCAGCATTCCATATCTTGTTCGCAAACGCGCGATAGCCCTCCATTCTCGCCACGTTGAAAGCGATGTCAGTGCCCGGCGAAGCCATCGAAGCCAGAGTGAATCGCACGGCATCCGTGCCGTATTGCTTCACGATCTCGATCGGGTCGATCACGTTGCCCTTAGTCTTCGACATCTTCTCGCGGTTGGCATCGCGCACCAGCGCGTGAATGTGGACCTCGCGAAACGGAACCGAGTCCTTCAACTCGCGCGGCGACCCGTCTGGATTGGGTACGTCGGTCGAGAACCAGCAGCCCAGCATGATCATGCGGGCTACCCAGAAGAACAGAATGTCAAAACCGGTCACGAGCAGGCTGGTCGGATAGAACGCGTCAAAGTCCGCACGATCCTCAGGCGTGATCTTAGGCCAGCCGAACACCGACACCGGCAGCAACCCCGAAGAAAACCAGGTGTCGAGGACGTCCGTGGACTGTTCGATCTTCTCTGACCCGCAATGCGCACACTTCGTCGGGTTTTCGCGGCTTACGGTTGTCTTGTGGCATGCGCCGCAATGCCACGCCGGAATGCGATGTCCCCACCAGAGCTGCCGCGAAATGCACCAGTCGTGGATGTTCTCCATCCAGTTGAGGTACGTCTTTGCATACATCTCCGGCGTGAACCGGATATGACCTTCCTTCACCGCCGCAATCGCCTTGTCAGCCAGCGGCTGAATCTTCACGAACCACTGCAGTGACAGCCTCGGTTCAACCAGGGTCTTGCACCGGTCGCAGTGGCCCACATTATGCACGTGATCCTTGATCCCGGCCAGCAGCCCCTGCGCCTCGAGATCGGCAACGATCTCTTTGCGCGCTGCGAACCGGTCCAGCCCGGCATACTTGCCGCCCTCGGCGTTGATATGCGCCGTGTCGTCCATCACGTTGACCGAGGGCAGATCGTGCCGCTGTCCGATGGCAAAATCGTTCGGATCGTGTGCCGGGGTCACCTTAACTGCGCCGGTGCCGAACTCCGGGCTCACCCATTCATCGGTGATCACCGGAATCTCGCGATTCATGAGGGGCAGTCGCAGCTTCTTCCCGTGCAGATGCTTGTAGCGCTCGTCGTCGGGATGTACCGCAACCGCAACGTCGCCCAGCAGCGTCTCCGGGCGCGTAGTGGCAATGGTCAGCCACTCACCCGTCTCGCGTCCAGCGTCATCGTGAACGGGATACCGGATCTCCCACAGGTGCCCCTTGTGCTCGTCATACACGACTTCAAGGTCGCTGATCGCGGTCTGGCAGCGCGGGCACCAGTTCACGATGTACGCGCCGCGATAGATCAGTCCCTGCTCATAGAGCCGGACGAACGCCTCGCGCACGGCGACAGAAAGTCTGGCGTCCATCGTGAAGTATTCGCGATCCCAATCGACCGAGGCCCCAAGCCGCTTCATCTGGCTCAGAATCGTGCCGCCGTAGTGCTCGCGCCACTTCCATACACGCTCGATAAACGCCTCGCGGCCCATCTGCTGCCGCGTGGTGCCTTCGCTCACAACCTGGCGCTCAACCAGCATCTGCGTGGCGATGCCGGCATGGTCCGTGCCCGGAATCCACAACACACGCTCTCCGCGCATCCGATGCCAGCGGATCAGGATGTCGCTCTCGGTGTGTTCGAACATGTGGCCCATGTGCAGGTTGCCAGTCACATTGGGCGGCGGCAGCAGAATGTCGAACGACGGATGGCCATCCTGGCTTGGTTTACTTGGGGTGGGCTGGGCGAAGAGTTTCTCGCGGACCCAGTATCCGGCCCAGTGATCTTCGATGGCCGTCGGGTCGTACGCTTTGGGCAGATCGTGGGGCATGGGGGTTATCAGGCGAGCCCCCGAAGGATTGTGCCAAAACCCATATCACACAAGGATTTCAAGCAGAAAGGGGACCACTCTTCACTCTAGCAGACTGAACACGTTCGGGCCTGACGCTGGGCCTCCGGCCTCGAGGAGCGAACCAAAAGCAAGGGCCGCACCCAATCGGATGCGGCCCTTGGCCTGTTGCCCTTGTTCCCTTCCCTCTTTAGAACGGGTTTAGCTTGCCAAGGCCTTTCTTCTTTTTCTTCTTGCTAGAGGACTCCTCGTCCAGATTGGCCTTGGACTTCTTTTTCTCCTCGCCATTGGCCTGGGGCGGCGTCTGCTGTTGGGCTGTACCCGGCCTGATATCGTTCAGAGGCATAGGCGGGTCAGCCGGCTTCTCCGCCGCAGGCAGCGTGGTATCGGTTGGGCCTACCGCCTTCACCAAGGGACTTGCGCCTGTGCCGCTCGCTGTCCCTGCCGCAGCAGGCGCAGCCTCACCTCCGGCCGGAGCTGCGGCGGAGTCGCCATTGGGCGCGCTCACAATCGAGACCCCCACCCCGGTTCCTGCGCCTGTGGGCGGTGCGAGCTGTACGGTTGACGGCGCATCGCTGCGTGGCGGCTCGTTGGCCCCAGTCGGCGTAGCGGTCGGCGCTTCGGCCGGCTTGCCGGCGGCCTCGTTGAACAGCTGAATGTTCTCCTTCGTCACTTCGGGCGCCAAGGTTCGTTTGGCATCTTCCAGCATCGGCTCGCCAACGTGCGCAGCTTCGACTACTGTCGGGCCGTGTTTGACGACACCAAGTGCGCGATCGGTGAACCGGATCGGCTGCATGCTCTTGAATTCCGCATCGCTTTCGGCAACCGCGGCATCGCTCGGCTCCGGCACTGGCCGGTTCATCGCCACCAGCCGGTCGCGAGCATCCTCAACGTGAGGCGCCATTGGATAGTGCGTAATCACCTTGGCGTACGCTGCCGCGGCCTTGTCCAGGAACAACGCCCGCATGCGCTCGCGTACGGCGCCATTCAAGTTGGGAGCAATCTGCACAGCGTGCGCCTGGCCGGCATACGCATCGCCGATCGCCAGAAGCGCCTGGTCGCTCTTCGAGTAGAGCGGATAGGTATCCACCACCGTCTGCAGCCGGGCGATCGAGGCCGGGTAGTTCTCCTTCGCCCCGTAGTAGAGCCCGATCTGTGTCTCGCGCTCTGCCAGAACTTCCTGTACGTCGCGCAGTTTCTGCTTGGCGCGCGGTATAAGCGGTGAGTCCGGGAACATGTTGATCATCGTCCGGTACTCACGCTCGGCGTCCTCTGCATTTTTGAAGTCGCGGTCGGGCTTCTCCATCTGCTGGTAGAAGATGTCGCCCACCTTCATTTGGGCTTCCGCCGCTTCCGGTGCGTTTGGGAAAAAGGTGATGAAGTCCCGGTACTCGGCCGCGGCCTGCGTCAACCCAGCGGTTCCGCCTTCCTTGAACCAGCTGTCACCGACGGCCAGTTTGGCGCGCATCCGGTACTCCGAATCCGGATAGGTGTTGAGCATGGTCTGCAGATCGAGCCGCGCCACGTCATAGCGCCCCTTCTTCAAGGCGATCATTGCCTTGTCGAAGAGCTCCTTGTCGGGCTGCTTCGAATTCACATTTCCCAGGGGATTTGCGCTCAGATCCTGGTTCTTTTTATGCTTGGGCTGCTTTTCCTTAGCCTGAGCCGTAACCCCGGAAAGTACCAGCGTGGTCATCGCCAACGCAGCAACACTTCTCGACAACCGGTTCATACCACCTCAATTTCGGCAGGGGGAAAGCTGCCGTTGTTTACTTAGTTTCAAGAACTTGCTCACCTGCGGCTTCGCGAGCTGTCGCCAGCAGCGAACGCGCATCGTGCTCGGCCCGCCCCGCGCCGAACACAGCATTACCCGCTACGAGCAGCTCCGCACCTGCTTGGACGACCTGGGCGACCGTGTCGTGAGCCACCCCGCCATCTACTTCGATCTTAAATGCCAGCCCCAGCTCCTGGCGCAATTGCACCAGCCTCCGGATCTTGTCGAGCGAGAACGAAATGAAGGTTTGCCCCCCAAACCCCGGATTCACGCTCATGATGAGCACATGGTGCACCATCGGCAGAATGTCGCGTATCAGCTCAACGCGCGTCGCCGGATTCAACACGACCCCCGGTTTCATCCCGTGGTCGGTGATATGCATTAGCGAACGGTGCAGGTGCCGGCATGCCTCGTAGTGCACACTTACCCAGTTGGCCCCCGCTTCGGCAAAAGCCGGGATAAACTCATCCGGATTCTCGATCATCAGGTGGCAATCGAGCGGCAGTTTCGTTGCCTTCCGCAGGCTCGCCACTACCGGTGGTCCGATTGTGATGTTTGGTACAAAATGCCCGTCCATTACGTCGACATGGATCACCGTGCCGCCGCCTCGCTCCGCAGCGGCTACCTCGTCCGCCAGTCGTGCGAAGTCTGCGGACAATATGGATGGAAGCAACTCGACCATGCGGGAGGGTCCTCGCCCGGCCAGTGTATCAGTCGAACATATGAATCGAGCTTCTGTTTTGCCGCTTCATTCGATTGCTCTCGAGCGCTTTCAGCAGGATCCGGCTTCGCGCGCGCATCGCCGGTGTTCCCGATCGTCCGGCCACGCGCAGCAGGTCCAGAACGCCGGGCAACAACTGCGGGTCCTGCTGGGTCAGGTCTGCCATCCCATGCAGCGCGGCGGTCTTCACGATCGAACTGGGATCGTCGAGATAGGTCTGGAGCACTTCAGCGATCCGTCGGCACTCCGGCAACGTCAGCTTGAGCCGCGGAATCACCAGCGCTAGGTTCCAGCGCACCTTCCTCTCCGTGGCCTCGCTTATCAGTCCCAGTAGCGACTTTTTCCATCGCTGCGCTTGGGCGGGCCGTTGCCGGGTCACGCGTTCCAGCGCGTCCGCCGCGCGGCTGGCGACCCCTGCGTCGTCATCCCACAGGCATTCGATGAGTTTTGCGAGCTTGTTAGGAAAACCGTCGACCAGCTCCACGACTTCCCAGGCACGCCCCACGTCGAGCCGCTCGCCGGGCGCGAGCATTTGCCGGATCGTTTCCTCTGCCGTCATGTTGCCGCGCACATTCTCTCATTTTTCCGGCGGTCTGGCGGCTGCCAGGTTCTTCGCAGCCACCCGCCCCACTGCCCGCAGCATCGATTTGATCGGCCAGTGCCCCTCGGCGTCGGGGAAACAGACCTCGCCCTCACGCTTCACCTCGGGCCGGTAATACCACCTCTTCAGCAGCGCCAGGTGTCCCTGCCTGATCGCAGCGGCGGGCGTCTCCTGATCCTTCTCCAACTCAGCCAGAACCGCCTCCATCCGCGCCTCCAGCATCGTCCGAGGAACCTTCATGGGTGCGGCTTGTTCCTGATCCCTGACTGGTCCCTGTTCCCTAATCCCCAATCCCTGTTCTTCCGGCACCGCCTCCAGCGCCATCGGCTGTGCAAACAGCGAACTCGATCCCGACTGCTCGTTCTGGATTCTCATGCCGACGGTCGATAAGCTCACCGGTCCGCGGAGTCTTCCGTCTTCGTACAGGAACACCGCCACTTCCTCAGGCTTTCCCGAGGCTTGAAGAATCACGGTGCGCAGCCTGCTCATCGGCTGCACGAGCTCGGGAGCCAGCGCCCGTACCGCCTCCACCTTCTGCACCTGCGTGTGCAACGCCGCGGCATCTTCAAACGCCAGGTTCTCCGAGGCTTTATCGCGTTCGCCGCGCAGCACAACCAGCTTGCTCTCTCCGCGCGTCGCCAGGAAATCCTCGACCGCCGCAGACTCCTGCGCGTAGCGCTCATCCGTGCAGCCCTTATAGCAAGGAGCAAGGCACATCTTCATTTCGCTGTACACGCAGCCCGGATGGCTCGGATCGGGATTGAGATCGTCGGTGCAGCGCCGCAGCAGAAACAGCTTCAACATCTCTTCGGCAAACCGCTCTGCCGCCGCGCGCGAGGCGAACGGCCCATACGTCCAGTCAGCCTCGCGCTGGCTTGGTTTGTGGGTCACAACGATACGTGGATAGGGATTGCTTCCCAGAAAGCGAACAAACGCCGGCGCGCGCAGATGCATCCGTTCCAGGGCCTTCGCCCCGTAGACGCCCTGCAGCATGTCGAACTGGGTAAGAAGCGATTCGAAATCGGACCCGGATGTGCGATACGCAATCCGCCGCACTCGTCCAGCCAGCTGCAGCCGTCTCGGATGCTTCGGCGAAGGTTGCAGCAGCCGCTCCAGCCTGCCGCGTAGATTCGGTGTCCGTCCGATGTACGGCTCGTCTCTTGCCTCGGCGCCGTAGAGTGCAAATACCGCCGGAGCCTGCGGCAGTTGCGACAGCGCGGCCTTCGGATCAGCAGGATCAAACCCGATTGATTGGAACTCAGTGCACAGAAGCGACCTCTTAGCCAACCCATTAGCTTGAAAGCCTGTGGGTCAAACATACCTTCGAGAATAGACGAGGTCGGCCAAGAGTGTTGAAATGAGGACCTGCGCGCAGATTGATCGAATGTGCCACCGGTTGTTAGCAAGTCGCGTCGGTCCGACACGCTGATCATTCAATTTGGAACTGTCTGGCTATCGCGATTGAGAACGATCTGCTGCTGATCGGCAGACGAGATCTTCTGGTAAACATAGCGCAAGGTGCTGTAAAGCGTGGAAGCGAGCACGGCCGAATTGCGGACGAAGGTTCGCTTGGCGGTAATTGCTGCACCGCTCTGGGTCACGCTAGAGTTGAATACGATCCGGTCTGCCCAATTCACAGCCTCCCCGCGCGGTATTGAAGCCACCTGTATTGCCGGGAGAAAGTGATACGTAATTTCATCCTCCTCCATAGTTGCGTAGTGCAGGTCGACGGGGACTTCTCTTGTAAGATCTTCGAGGAAAGGCTGCCCGCCTCGCGCTTCAAACAGGAAAGCTGGCAAGATGGCTCGCTTCGCGGTCAAGGCGCCCAGGTTTCCAGAGAGCGTGATGCGGGCAGTAAGATTCGCGTCGTAGTCATCTAGACCATCGAATCTTTCGAGTTTGCCTTTCACTCCTTCCGGCAGGCTCCTGGTCAGGTAATCATTGAAGTCTTTGGCCAGCTCGTCCATCACTTCGAGCAGAGCAAGTTGGCGCCAATACAAAGCCTCCTGGCCACTTAGCACAATGCGCCCAGTGCCTGTGATCTCTGCTTTTTCGTCAAGCGTTATGTCCGCAATCCTCTGCACAACGGCCGCCTTCGGAGGGCCAGCTGGAGTCTCCTCGATCGACGCTCCATCCTTGTTTAAACGAAAGCCTTTCGTTAACTCGTGTTTCCAGTGCATTACGCCAAAGGCGCACATCTTTTGCCCGGGATCGAGATAGATATCCTTGCCGTTGATCTCAATCACGACGATGTAATCGTCAAACTGATCCATGGAGAGATATGTTGCTTCATATTCGGCGCGATCGCGATTGACCACCTGCATTGGCCATGCAGCGAGGCCCGCTGCCCGTGCCAGTGATACGTAGAGCATCGCGATGTCGTCGGATGTTCCCCGCTGCTGCTTCCAGACCGAACCTGCATCCTTGTTTTCTTTGGTTTTTGCGTTGGGAGAGCCGTCGAAGTCGGTGTTGTCGATTTTCATTACAGCAGCGTAGAGCTTACGCGCCTTAGCTTCTTCCGAGTCACCAGGCGCGACCAGTTCCGCCGCCGCTTTCTTGGTTACGCTTGAGACCGAGCAAACCCGCTCAGCTTTCTTCGCCCAGAACCTGCCCTCGGTCTTCCAGTACTCGGGCCCGGAGTTGGCATTTGTGTAGTAGAAAATGACACTTTCGCGAAGGGTATTGAGTGGTGGCAAGAAATCCCCCCTCGGTAAGGGAGGGACGTTGGTGACGTCCAGATTGTAACGATGCAGCGAGTCTTGGACGACCTGACCGCCGTATGGCAAGCGTGTGGCATACATCACACCGCCAGCGATCTGGTTGTGGTCGTCGACCACCTGTTGGCCGACACTGAAGACGGGGTTAAAAAAGTAATGCGCTTTGTGCACGAAGTAAGGCTGCTGGACCATCCAAATAGGTGAAGAGACCTGATCTTCTTTGTATCTAATCTGGTATCGATACTCGATGATGCTGCCCACCTCGACCGCGGGTAGGGTGAAGGTCATGTCCTGGTATCGATGGCCCGCGCCTTTGTAGACCAGCAAATCTGACGGCCTTCCACTGAGTGCTACAACAGATCCATTTGGATGAATGGTGCGACCCTGGACGGCGGCCACTTCAAAAGGACCACGCTCGTACGGTATGTGTACCGTCGCAAGCTGCTTTCCCTTCTCCGTCAGCACTTTGATCCGAGCGTAATACGAGTGGTAATGGACTGCATCATCAGTCTTCTCTTCCAGATAGAGATAAACAGCGGAAGCTCCAGGTGCATCCGGATCGGAGGTCATCTGAAGCTCTGAAGGGATTGGATCTTGAAATTGAGCACACAGCAAAGTTGGCCAAGCAACGAAGAGAATTAAGGCGCAGGCCAGTCGCACGAGTTTAGACATGGGTTTAGGTTGTAATTGCGCGAGAAGTTTAGCAGAAATCCGCGGATATGTCTGAGGCGGTTTATTGCTGGAGGTCCTCAGGCGCCCGCGATTGTCATTCCATCTATCCGTATCGTCGGCGACGCCACGGCGCCGCGAAACTCCAGGTCATTTCCGATTGCCGTCACGTTCTTCAGCATCTCGCCCAGATTTCCGGCGATCGTGATCTCCTCGACCGCGTGCGTCAGCTGGCCGTTCTCGATCCACAGACCCGCCGCGCCGCGCGAATAATCTCCCGTCACGAGGTTCGTCCCGAATCCCATCAGGCCAGTCACGTAGAGCCCCGCCTTGACGTCACCGATGATCTCCTCCGGTGTCTGCGTTCCTGGTTCGAGATACAGATTCCCGCAGCCGATTCCCGGCGCTCCGGCAAGTCCGCGCGAAGCGTTGTGCGTCGACTTCATCCCCAGCTTCCGCGCCGCATAGGTGTTCAGCATGTAGTTGCGCAGAACGCCCTTTTCAAGAACGATCGTTCTCCGTGAAGGCAGTCCCTCGCCGTCAAAGGGAGACGTGCCGAATCCTCCCACGCCGGTCGGCAGCAGCATTGCGTTGTCGTCGACGATTGTCAGCGACGCAGCGCCAATCTGCTCGTCCAACTTCCCCGCCAGATACGATGCGTGTCGCCAAATCGCATCGCCCGACGCGGCATCGAACACTGACCCGATCAGCGATCGCGCTACCTCCGGCGCAAACACAATCGGAACGCGCTGCGTCGGAACTCGACGTGCTCCGAGCCTCCGCACCGTACGCCTTGCTGCCTCAATCCCTACGGCTTCAGGGGATTCGAGGTGCGCGAAGCACCGGGCGCTCGACCACCAGCCGTCCCGCTGCATCTGGCCGTTGGCATCAACTGCTAATGGCGCTGCCGACACACCCGCGTAGCTCGAGCGATAGCAGCCCACAAACCCGCGCGAGTTTGCCAGCACCTTACTCCCTGTCGCCGCGTCGAAGCTTCCGCCGTCCGAATTTGTGATGCGCTTGTCGGCCGTCAGCGCAGCAGCCTCGCACCGCCTCGCCCACTCAATCCGCTCCGGCCCCGGCAGCGAATATACGTCCTCGTAGTAGAGGTGAAGATCGTCCTTGATTGCGCCGAAATCCTCTGTCTCCGGGAGGCCGACATACGGATCCTCCTCGGTCACCTTGGCCAGTGCCAGCGCGCCGTCCACAACCTGCCGGATCCCGTCGGCTGTCAAATCGCTCGTTGAAGCCGAGGCCGACCGCTTGCCGAGAAACACCCGCAGCCCCAGGGCCCGCGAACCCGACTCTTTGAGAGTCTCCACCTGCCCCATGCGCACATTCACGCTGAACTCGTCGCCCTCGCGGACGACGACTTCGGCATCGCTCGCGCCGGCCTCCACCGCCCGCTTGACTACATCGGTTGCAAGGGATTCAAGATCGAGAGGGGTCGCATCATGGACTGAAACAGCATCGGGCATGGGTCAACCTTAACAAGCGGCAGTAGTTCTGCGCTACCGCCCGGTCCCGCCCACCGTCATCCGGTCCAGCTTGATGGTCGGCATGCCCACGCCTACCGGCACACTCTGCCCGTCTTTGCCGCACGTCCCGATCCCTTCGTCGAGCTTCAGATCGTTCCCCACCATCGAGACGTACTTCAGCGCTTCCGGGCCGTTCCCGATCAGCGTCGCGTCCCTCACTGGAGCAGTAATCTTGCCGTCTTCGATCAGGTAAGCTTCCGACGCCGAGAACACGAACTTGCCGTTGGTGATGTCCACCTGGCCTCCGCCGAAGTTGACCGCGTACAGGCCCCGCTTTACGGAGTGCAGGATGTCCTCCGGTGAATCCTCACCGGCAAGCATGTAGGTGTTCGTCATGCGCGGCATGGGAATGCAGTGGTAGCTCTCGCGTCGCCCCGATCCGGTATTCGCCGTTCCCATTAGCCGCGCCGAAAGCTTGTCGGTCAGATATCCCTTCAATATCCCGTTTTCAATCAGCACCGTTTCCTGGGTCGCCGATCCCTCATCGTCGACATTCAGTGAACCGCGCCTGCCCTCCATCGTGCCGTTATCCACCACAGTCACCTTCGGGCTTGCCACCGGTCGCCCGATCAACCCCGTAAACGCCGATGTTCCCTTGCGGTTGAAATCAGCCTCGAGCCCGTGTCCAACGGCCTCGTGCAACAAAATTCCGGGCCAGCCCGGCCCAAGCACGACCTGCATCTCGCCCGCGGGAGCGGGAACCGCGCTCAGCTGCAGAATCGCCCCGCGCGCCGCCTCCTGCGCCAGACCCTCTGGGCTCTTACTCCCTACAAACTGATCGAGACCGGCACGGCCTCCGCCGCCCGCCGATCCCTTGGTTGTCGTCTGCCCGTCTTTCGCGATAACGAAAACGTTCAGACGGCACAGCGGCTGTGTGTCGCTCGCGAATGCACCATCGGAGCCCACGATCAGTATTCGCCGCAGCTCCTCGCTGTAGCCTGCCCTCACCTGCACAATGCGATTGTCAAAGGCCCTGGCGGCCCGATCGGCGCGCAAGATCAACTCCAGCCGCGCGGCCAGGTCAAGGTCAAATCCACCGAGCGGAACAGGATAGAGATCGGCTGTTGGAGCCTCGATAAATCCCTGTACAGGCCGTTTTGCCGGCCCGGATGCTATCAGCGCAGCCGTCTTCGCCGCGTGCAGCAGCCGATCGGGATTCAGATTGTCCGTGTACGCATAGCCGGTCCGCTCGCCCGACAGCACGCGGATGCCGCATCCAGCGCTCGTCCCTGTGCTTGCCGACTTCACGATCTGCTCATCCACGCCCAGAGACGTCGACGTGACCGATTCGAAGTACAGGTCGGCGTAATCGCCCCCAGCAGACAGAGCCTCGCCGAGACAGCGCTCAAGCAGTCGCTCAGTGATTCCAAATTTCTCGAAAAAGTAACGTCTGTGGCTTGGCGGTGAGGAAGTGGCAGGTAGATTCATCGCTATCTCAAGTTTACGCCTCGGCGTGACTCTTCGCATTCCGGCGCGCGGCGTTTCCTCACTTGATTCACGTACGTGGCGCCTCGATTCCCACAATCGGCATCATGCTACATTCAGGCTATGAAGAAGATTCTTGCTGCCGTGCTTTTGGTCCTGGTGTGTGCCGCTCCGGCGTTCGCCGCGACGCATCACCATCACCATCGTCATCACCATCATCACAAGGCTTAGGCCCCCGAGAATTCGGGTTATTTATAGGTCGAGCAAACCAGAACCACTGGCCCATAGCTCTCGTGGGCCAGTCCTATCAGGTCCCCTCGTATCTCGTTGCAATTCCAATTACCTAATCCGATTCAGTGACTTCCGGTACTATCGCCGGTGCGCTTCTCGTGCTACATTCCTGCCATGAGGAAATTTTCAGTCCTGGTGCTCCTTGCGCTGGTGTGTGCCGCTCCCGCCTTCGCCTGGCCCTGGCACAAAAAACCACATAAAGACCCTCGCATGACCGAGCATCCGAAGGCCTATCATCAGCAGAATCCGAACCTAAAGCACCACACGAAGCACAAGATGCCGAAGCACAAGACTTCGTAACGCACTTCGCTGAGCGGTTTCTCCGAATGACAGAGCTCGAAAACCTCCGCTACCCGATTGGCCGGTTCACTCCGCCCGCCTCGTCCAGCGCCGCAACCCGGGCAGAACACATCACCGCTTTGCGCTATCTGCCGGGAAACCTCCAGGCGGCTGTCAGCGGACTCACCAACCCGCAGCTCAATACTCCATATCGCGAAGGCGGCTGGACGGTGCGTCAACTCGTGCATCACATTGCCGACAGCCACGCCAACGCATACGTCCGCTCGAAACTGGCGCTCACCGAGGACTGGCCCACCATCAAACCCTACGACGAAGCCGCCTGGGCCCGCCTAACCGATAGCCGCCTGCCTATCGACTGCTCCCTGGCCATGATCGCCGCTCTGCACGAACGCTGGGTTGCGCTCCTTGAGTCGCTATCCGACTCAGATTTCGAACGCGGCTATGTCCATCCCGAGAATGGCCGGCAGACCCTCGCCACGGTCCTCGCGCTCTACGGCTGGCACTCGCGCCACCACACGGCGCACATCACCAGCTTGCGGACGCGGGAAAACTGGTAGATCTCAAGCGTCCACAGCCGTTGACGCTCCGTCGCCCGCCAAACTCGTCTGCTCTCCGCATTTGAACTCGAAGGCTACTTTCCGGGAAACAGAGTCTCGGGAACTCGACCCCGCTTTGCTGCTCGCCGCTCCCCTTTGCGCATCCACCCTGCGAATCTGCAGGTTCTGCGCTACTGTTCACCCGAACTGGAATGGGAACTCATCGTACTCGGTGAATACTGGCGCCACGAACAGAAAGATCGTCTTCCGCGAGCGGAACTCCGACGCGAAAGTCTGACGGATCAGGAATGCATGCGCGCAACATCGCGAAGCTGGCGCGCGGCGATCTCGAGGAAAGTCTCGATGCTGACGCCGGGCGGAAGCTCAAGCCCCGATTTCGCCTGAATCGCCGCAGCGATTTTTTGAGCGAGAGCTTCGCGCGTGGCGAGCGGCATATCGAGGCGCCGTGCAAAAAAGCTCTCGAGAACCTGGAGATCGGAGCCCGAGAGCTTGGCGACGCCGTTGTCGGGGAGCGAGAAGCCGGCGTGTGGCTCAGGAACCGGAATCGCCGGCGCGAAGATGTTCGCGGTGAAGGTTCGCGTGCTTTCGGTGCTCATGGGAGTTTCTTCAACGCGTTCGCGCACCACAAGTGTTCCGGCCGCAAGGTCGCCGAGCCGCTGATGATCGCGCGTTACGAAGATGGCAACCGTACCGACAGCGTAGGGAACCAGCCATGGAAACATATCGATATAGCGGATGAAATTGCGCGCCATCGATTCAAACAGGCCGATTGCCCGTCCGGATCGCTGGATTACGCGGATGCGTGCGACCCGCTTGCCGGGGGTGCGGCCGTTCCAGAAGGCCTCGAAAAGGGTGAAGTATCCCCAATTCAACAGAAAGATCAGAAAAACAAACAGCGCATACGCCCACTGTTCTGACAGGCGATTGAAGGCGCTGATGGCAGGCAGGAAGAAGGCGAAGATCCAACCGAGAAAGAGGAGACCCGCAAGCCAGATAAGGTAGTCGATCAGCAGCGCGATGAAACGGCTGCCGATACCGGCCACCGGCATCTGGATGGCAACCAGCTCAGGGGTTTCAATGCTAAGCTGGTCTGAACTCTGGATACCTGCACTCTGGATACTTTGATCCATGGCGCCCATTCTATCGAACCAGTGGATTGCGAAACGCCGGCCGCATTGGGAGCGGCTCGCGGCATTGCTGGCCCGATCGGACCAGAACGGACTTAAGAACTTGTCGCGCGCGGAGTTGCAGGAGCTGGCACTTTTGTACCGTCAGGTTGCCGCGGACCTCTCGGTCCTGCGACGCGATGAGACCGCCCGGACCTACAGCGATCACGTGAATCAGCTGCTGGCGCGGGCGCACCAGATCGTCTATTCACGACAGAAAACGAGTTGGTTGACGCTGTTCCGATTTCTAAAAGATGAGTATCCGGCCATTTTCCAGCGGCAGATCGGATACGTGGCTGCCTCGCTCGTGACCGTGATTGCGTGGGGATCCCTCGGAGCTGCGATTACCACTGCGCGGCCCCAGTTCATGCGTCAAGCACTAGGCCCGGAGATGATCGCGACGATGGAGCAGCACAAAATGTGGACGGAATCCATCGTGAGCGTGGCCCCGAAAGAGACCAGCCGCATCATGACGAATAACCTGTCGGTGAGCTTCGTTGCGTTTGCCGGCGGAATAACATTCGGGATATTCACGTTCTATCTGCTGCTCAACAACGGCATGCTGCTGGGGGTGATTGGCGCCGCCTGCCATCAGTACGGCATGTCGCTGGCGCTGTGGAGTTTTGTGGCGCCGCACGGGTCACTGGAGTTGCCGGCGATCATCATTGCAGGGGCGGCCGGATTCAGGATCGGCAAGGCGATGCTCTTCCCGGGCGGCTATCGATGGAAGGAATCGGTGTCGACGGGCGGCGTGGAGGCGACACGGCTTGTGGCGGGGGTGATCCCGATGCTGATTGTTGCCGGATGCCTCGAGGGATTCTTCTCGCCGTCGCATGCGCCCGTGTGGCTGAAGTTCACCGTGGGCGGACTGCTTTTCACGCTGCTGCTGACGTGGCTCTTCCGGCCTGTAAAGCCGGCGCCGCCTGCGCAGAACTAGCCAATGAATTTTGCATATTACTTGCGGCCCGGCGCCGTCGTTGCCGCGGTTCTGCTGGTGGCCCCGATGCTGGCCGCAGGCTTCTGTCCTGCGCTCCTCGAAAAGTTTGCCGGTCGGCTGCCTCGCAAATTGCGGGTAATCGCTCCGGCGGCGCTTTGCTTACCCTATGCGCTGATTGCTGCTTCATTCGGGATCTTCCGGTGGGGATGGCTGGCCGTTTATGGAGTGCTGCCGGTTGCAATCGCCTTTCTGCTGGAGCAGTCGCGAAGCGAAGACTCTGGCCGGCGAGGCAACTGGCGCGATTTTGCGGTGCTTCTCGTCCTCGGGCTGGCGGTGGATCTGCGTTGGCTTGAGCCGGCCTGGCCCCATGGACTGGCTGCGCTCGGCAAAATCCTCTTGCTGGATGCCGGCATCTTCGGCTTCCTCGTGGTGCGCGGATTAGACGGTGTCGGATTCGATTTGCGGCTGACCAGGCGGGACCTCGGCCGGGGGCTGGCGGAGTACTGCCTTTACGCAGTCATCGCTATTCCGCTGGGGTTGTGGCTGGGCTTTCTCCATTTCCACGTGATTTGGCCGTCCCCGCTGCGCGCTCTGGGCGCATTTGTCTTCACGTTCTTTTTCATCGCGATTCCCGAGGAACTGTTCTTTCGCGGCTGGCTGCAGAACCTTCTCGAGCGGAGGCTGGGACGCACCGGCGCTCTCCTCGTGACCGCGGTACTTTTCGGCCTGGCGCACTGGAACAAGCGCACCACGGGCTTCAATTGGCGATACGTGCTGATGGCGGCGATTGCCGGAATCTTCTATGGCCGGGCGTGGCGTGCTCAGCGGCGCATAGGTGCATCGGCGATCACCCATGCCACGGTCGACACCACGTGGTCGCTCTGGCTGAGATGAATACGAGGTGGATGGTATTCGATGTACCCCAGGCCGACCCGCATGTTGTGCAGGACTGTCGCGGGGATAGAGATCGCCACGGAAATGCCGAAGATCGCGTGTGCGATCGCCAGGGGATAGAGGTTGCGCGAGCGGAGGAAGACAAAGCAGGCCGCTAATCCCCAAACGAGCGTCAGCGGCGTGAGGATCGGGTTCGGCAGATGTGCGAGCGCGAAGACGGATCCGGAAAGGAAAGCGGCGAGAGTGGTATTGGACACGATGCGCAGGATCCTGGCAAGGAAGTATCCCTGCAGCAGCAGTTGCTGCGTTAGCGCCCAGACGGTGTAGCCTGCGTAGGATCTTACCCATCCCATGGGGCTACCGGGATGGTGCAGCGTGTGCATACTGCTCGCAAGAAGCATGGCGCCGGCGCCCATGAGCAGTGCCACCCCTACGACCCACCAGGATTTCCAGAACCCCGCAATACTGCAGCCGAGTCCTCTCCATCCCTCAAACGAGAGACTCATGGAAACGATGAACCAGCCAAGCGCGACGAAGTAGAGCCAGTGCTGGAGGGGGCGGTGCGTCCAGATCACAGAAAGGATGAGCCCATAGCCGACGATGGTTTCCGTTACATCCCAGGCAATGCGACGTTTTGTCTTGGCTCGAGTGCTTGCCCTACAAAAATAGTCGGTTACAGGTTGCTCATGCACACCCATTCCTGACCTCCATGCCGAACAAACTTCAGGGGGGGATTCGGCATGCCGGCATTCAACTTTCGTTGGCCGCCGGCAGGAACACCGTTCACTCAGGCTATGTAGCCCGTTGAAACAGATAGACGTCGAGCATGGCGCTGGGGTTATCCGATGAAAATCCAATTACCTCTTTTGCGAGAGGCACGGTAGTCATCGCACGGTAGTCATCGGTTACGAACACCTCGGTTACCGGGAAGGCTACACCTTCAGAAAGATCTTCTTCCGATAGAGAATCCAGACCGGAATAAAGCAAAACGCGGTGAACGACACCGAGTAGGCAAACGCGGCCCAATGCGGGTTGGGGATGTGGCCGACGGTGTGCATGGCCGTCCACGACAGCAGATCCAGGCGCCGGCCGTTCACGACTCCCACGTGAATGTTCTCGAAGATGCCGGGCGTCAGCTCGCTGAACATGTAGGCGGCGATTGCGTTGGAGCCGAAGACGAGCCACGGCCAAGTCCAGCCTTTGCGCCAGCCCAGCTGCTCAATGGTGAAGTATGCGAAAGTAAGCAACGCGAGCGAATAGCCTCCCGCAACCAGAACGAAAGAGCTGGTCCACATATTCTTGTTCAGTGGAAACTCCGTGGACCACAGGTAGCCGCCAGCAAGACTGCAGAGAGAAGCAACCGCCAGGCCGGCCGCCTTGCGTGCAACAGATCTGTCCGAGCGCAGCCACAGTCCCGCAAGCACACCCATCAGCGCAGTGCCGATGGCGGGCAGGTTGCTAAGCAAGCCTTCAGGGTCGCGGACGTTGTGGTCAGGCGGGTACAGATAAAGGTGATAAGGGAAGAGATGCCGGTCGATCCACGAGACGAGGTTCTGGGTCACATCCATGAAAGGAACGTCGTGGCCCGGCATGCCAACGCCGGGGATCGGCACCCAGCGGACGAGGATCCAGTACCCGGCAAGTGAGGCCGCGAGGGCGAGCCACTTGGTCGACGCGCGCTGATCCCACAGATAAAAGAGGCCGACAACCAGATAGCACACGGCAATCCGCTGCAGCACGCCATAGAAGCGCATGTGGGCCGGATAGAAGAACGGAAAGTTGTTCACGACGATGCCAAAAAGGATGAGAACAAGGGCCCGGATAGCGGTGTGCTTTGCAAGTTGCGCTCGCGATGCGCCCTTGGCGAGGCGCGCATCGAAGGCGAAGACAATGGAGACGCCGACAATGAAGACGAAGGTGGGAAAGACAAGATCGGTCGGGGTGAGGCCGTTCCAGTAGGCATGATTCATGAACCCCCATGAACCGGGGCCACCGTTGTTGTTAACCATGATCATGAACGCGATCGTGATGCCGCGCACGACGTCAAGCGAGAGGAGCCGCTTGACCGGAGTCGGCACGACCGCAGGGTTAACCGCTGCGGCCTGCTTTTCTGTGAGACTTGGATTCATTCGATCCCCGAGAAACTGCTGCAACCTAAGCTACCCGGAAAAGCCGGGATGTGCCAAGTGCAGAAACGCTAAGCACGAGCTCAAAGCAAGAAACAGCAAAGCCCGGATTCCCGATCCGGGCTTTGCCACGGGTGTCTGAGTTCTAACTGTTATTGAATCGTGAGCGGAATCGAAACTGTGTGGGTTACGCCGCCTCCGGTTGCGGTCACGATGATAGTACGTGATCCGGTGCTGGCTCGACGACTGACCGTCACCGTCATCGTCGATGTTCCCGCGCCGCTGATGCTTGCAGGATTGAAACCGACCGTAACTCTGGATCCCTGGCCCGACGCCGAGAGGCTGATCGACGAATTGAATCCACCACTCACGGCGGTGGCGAGAGTTGTGCTCCCCGAGAAGCCACGGGTTATGGTGAGCGACGCTGGATTGGCGCTGATCGTGAAGTCTGGAGTCGCGCCCGGAATAGTAAGCGTAACTGTGGTTGTTTCCGTCGTGCTGCCCGACGTTCCGGTTACCGTGATTGGATACGTGCCTGGCGCGACGCTGGATCCAACCGCGATGGTCATGCTGGAGCCGCTGCCGGCTGAGATAGGATTTGTCGTGAATCCGATGGTGACTCCCGAAGGCTGTCCGGATGCCGCCAGAGTGATAGAACCGGAGAACCCTCCGCTGGCTGAGCTCGAAATCGTAGTCGATCCATTGCCGTTCGTATTGACCGTAACCGAGCTAGGCGACGCCGAAATGGTGAACCCAGCGGGCGGCGGACCGCTGAGCGCATTAATCAATGCTGCCTGCGGGCTGCCCCAGCCTGTAACGAGATCGTAGCCGTTCACAGCCGAGTAACTGCCGGAGGTGCCGCTGGTGACGTCGTGGAAATTGGCGGCATAGGCAGAGGTCAATGAGCCACCGGAAATGTTTTCTGCGTAGATGTTGGGGTTGATAAAGCCAATCGTCTTTCCGGGATTGGATTGCGCATACTGCTGGTTTGCCAGGGCGACGAAGCCGGCCCACATGGGTGCGGCAAAGCTTGTGCCGCCGTAAGTATTGGCCAGGCAGGATTGCCGATTGGCGCAGGTGTAGAAGGTGAAGTTCGCGTTGGCAGAGACGTCGGGGCCGTTGCGTAGCGTCGTTGATCCATGATTGCTGGAGTTGATCACGCCCGTGAGCTGCTGCCACGAAGGAATCGCGATGCCGTCGGGGCTGATGCCGCCGCCGCTATCGGCCCAGGCGGTTTCAGAGGCCCAGGGACCGGCTGCGCTCGAAGTGCTCAGATCGGTGCCGCCGACGGAAACGACGTAGGCATCATCAGCCGGCCAGGCTGCTGAATTGCCGGTTTTGGTCCAGGTGGAATAATCGCCGCTGGCCGCAAAGAAGTTCTGCCCCTGCGCCGCCATCTTCTGGAAGTAAGGATCCAGGGTGCCGGGGTCAACGGGCGACCATCCCCACGAGCAGCCGATCGTTGTCGGCAGCGGATTGTGCGTGGTCATGGCGCTGATGATAGCGACGTCCGATGTCGTGCTGACATACACGTCCAGACTTGCCAGTCCCGGCGCCATCCCGAGCGCCTGGGTCATATCGAGGGTCTGCTCGGTGTCATCGCAGCCAGGGTAGGTGCAGCTGGTGCTCGATCCGTCAGTCGAAATGAGATTGACGGGCACGTTGTTGGTTTGGTGCACATTGGTGTAGTACGTATTCAGGTCAGACAGATTGGTTCCGAGAAATTCCCACAGTCCCAGGTGCTGCCCGGCACCGGTGAGCGAACCGCTCCCGTAATAGGCCGCGCGCATGTCGCTGCCGAGGAACGAGGCCGACGGCCCCGAGCCCGTGGTTGCGTGAGCCACTACCTTCTCAGCGTCGAAGCCGTGTGCTTTGGCATACTCATCGCGGCTCATGTGCAGGGGACGCGGAATCGAGTAGTTATCAAGCCCGGAGATGTGCCAGAGGTTGAAGGACAGGTCCAGTGCAGGCTCGCGGTCGGGCGAGTAGAAGGTGCGGTCCTCCGTTGGGTGCCGGTAAGTCTGCAAGTTCACATGAAACGCGGCTTCGATGTTGGCCACGGTGCCCTTGACCTGAACTTCCATGCCGTCCCGAGAACCGCCGACAACCTCGAGTCCGTAGGTCCTGGCGAAGCGGAGAACAGTCTCATAATCCTCGACCGTAGGCCCAAAGCGAGAAGTGAACTCAGCCGGCGTCAGAAACTGCCGGTAGAGCGGACTCTTTGGATTGTAGACGTCGGCGAGAAAGGCTTTGAGGCCCGCCGGATCGCGAAGCGGCAGTACCAGGTCGAGCTGCAGAACCTGGTTGTTGGGCAGGTGTCCGTTGATCTGTGCCTTGCCGTTGCGAACCTCATCGCGCACGTGATGCGTCATGACCGACTGGCCGAGACAACTTGAGGCGACGAGCAACAGAACCACAAAGAGGGGCAGAAACTTCCCTGGTCTTAGATTCACAGGATTCTCCTGGGGGCGGGGTAGTGAGACCTACAAATGACCCGGATGACGCATTTTCCGGTACCTGCGCCCCGCGTGTCTACGGAAATTCGCCAGAACTATCAGGCTGGAAGTTACCTTGGCGGAAACCGAACAGCACTTGGGTTACGTTCCTTGCTGAACGGAGGAGGAAACGTATCTTGGTTCCTCAATCACGGTCGACCGAGGGCGAAAGAAGGTGACAGAAGAGCATGACCCCGGCGGGGATCGCGTCGTAAACTCGTTGCTTCAGATAAGAATCAGATTTTCCGAGTTTTTTGGAGGCAACAGCCTTGGCCGAGTTTCAGCCTTTTGTTCCACCCGATCAGCACCCTCCCGAGTTCACCCTTCGCGCACTTCTGCTCGGTTCGATCTTCGGCATCATCTTTGGCGCCGTGACTGTGTATGTGGGACTTCGCGCGGGGCTCACCGTTGCCGCCTCCATTCCCATTTCTGTGCTGTCGATCAGCATTCTCCGGGCATTCGGCCGCGCCTCGATTCTCGAGAACAACATCGTGCAGACGACCGGCAATGCAGGCCAATCGATCGCCTCGGGCGTGATCTTCACACTGCCGGCGCTTGTCTTTCTGGGATTCGATCTCGAGTATTCGCGCATCTTCATGCTCGCCCTGATCGGTGGATGGCTCGGCGTGCTCTTCATGATCCCGCTGCGGCGTCAGCTGATTGTGAAGGAACACGGCGTCCTCCCCTATCCCGAGGGCACGGCATGCGCCGACGTCTTGATTGCCGGAGAAAAGGGTGGATCGATGGCGAGCCGTGTCTTTCTCGGGCTCGGCCTCGGTGGCCTGTATACGTTCTTCCAGAACGGCAATCTTTTCCGCGCGTGGCCGGGGGCGCCGGGGTACCAGCCTGACTTTGGACCGCAGCATGTGCTGAAGGGCGCCGCCATCAATGCCGACGCGACCTCAGAGTATCTCGGTGTGGGCTACATCATCGGCTCGCGTGTTGCCGGAGTGATCTTTGCCGGCGGCGTGGTCTCGTGGCTCGTGGTGATGCCGCTGATCTACTTCTTCGGCAAGGCTCTGCCCCTACCCGTTTATCCGGGCCAGATTCCAATCGCTCAGATGGGGCCAAGCGATCTTTGGGCTTCGTATATCAAGCCCATGGGCGCGGGCGCCGTAGCAGCAGCCGGTCTGATCACACTCCTGAAGACTCTCCCAACGATCTGGAGCGCGCTGACCGTTGGACTGAAGTCGATGCGCGGCGGCGCCGGGGCAGAAGCGGCAAAGCCGATCCGCACGGAGAACGATCTTTCGATGACAGTCGTTCTCATCGGGTCGCTGCTGATTGTAGCCTGCATGTTCTTGTTTCTGGAATTCAAGCCCGTGCCCGGCGCTTTCGTGGGATGGCCGGCCAATCTGGCGGCGTCATTGCTGGTCGTGGTCTTCGGATTTCTCTTTGTAACAGTCAGTTCGCGCATCGTTGGCCTGGTTGGGTCATCGGCGAGCCCGGTTTCGGGCATGACGATCGCAACCCTCATGGCAACCGCGGCGGTCTTCCTCGTACAGGGATGGACCGCGCCGGCATTCGGAGCGCTTGCGATCACGATTGGTGGCGTGGTGTGCATCGCGGCGTCGAACTCCGGTGATACTTCGCAGGATCTGAAAACCGGCTACATTGTTGGTTCTACACCGCGGCTGCAGCAGATCGCGCTGATGATCGGCGTGGTGGTATCGACCATAGTGATTGGATCGACGCTGAACCTGATGAATACCGGGTTGCAGGAGTTTCATGCGGCATCGCAGCCGTGGGACATTCACGCATCGCACCCGGGCGTTTCGATTGAAACGAATCCGAAGCACCTGCCGGCCGAGATTCGCGTTGTTCAGGAGGATAGGACAACCACCAAGCACGCTGCGTCGGAGTATCTGCTTCTGAATGCAATCGGCTCATCCGAACTGCAGGATGGGAAATATCTTTACTCGCCTGCGACAGGAAAAATCGAGGTGCACTGGATCCAGGGCATCGGCAGCGCCGCGGCGCCGGCGCCGCAGGCGCGCCTGATGGCGACGGTGATCAACGGCATCCTCAGCCGCAAGCTTCCATGGGGGTTGGTGCTGCTGGGCGTTTCGCTGGTGATTGCGGTGGAGTTGTTGGGAATACGCTCATTGACGTTTGCAGTCGGCGCGTATCTGCCGATCGGCACGACTCTCCCGATCTTTATGGGTGGGGTCGTTCGCTGGCTGGTGGACCGGGCCGCGGCCAGAGCCGGTGAGGCAGAGGCGGAGAGCGATATCTCTTCGGGCTCACTGTTCGCTTCGGGCCTGATCGCGGCGGGCGGGATCGCAGGATTGATCGGCGTCGGGCTAAAAGCTTTTGAAGCCACTTACATGGAGAACCGCGACATCCTCAACTTCCCACACGGAACAATCCTCGACCACACGTGGGTATCGGTCCTGGCCTTCGCGATGCTTGCGTATTCGCTTTATTACTTCGCCAGAAAGCCGCTGAAAAAGTAAATAAGCGTCTCGCTGTCTCTGACGAATGGGCACGAGACTCGCTTTGTGATGCGGGCGATTTCACGGCCGAACTCATGGTCTTGAAAGGGCACGGCTTCATCGGGATCCCCAGCGAGAGGTCTTAGTCGCAGGGGTGACTGAGCCGTGCCGCAAATGCCGTGAGAAAAATGAGGGCTTTAGCGCCTGAGGTGTTTTGACTCAGCGAGCTAAGTGCCACAATAGCCAGGCTGCACACCCCAACAGAGCCATGCCGGCTTCGAGAATGAAAGCTGAACGCACACCACGGGCGCAGGCCAGGCCATCGCAATCGATCTCGAGTGGATCCGGCTTCGTCGTGCATGCAGTTCTGCGAGCGTCGCCGATCGAAACCACGTTCCCTCTTGCGCTATTGGAACCTGAGACGGTGGCGGAACGAACTGCTCTGGATTGGGAACGATAGATAACGCGACTGCTCACAACAGGTACTCCTACTACACCCGAAGGGCTAATGCCGGGGGTGGCATAAACTCCTCGGTCCTTGAGCTGACCCAAATACTCTTTTGCGGTTGAAGGGATTCTCCCGCGAATACTTCAGGAAATATGTGTTTTATATCACCGAACCCGAAACCTGAAAACGTAAAAATTTGCGGAAAATCGATATATTTGGCAGCAAACCCATTCGCTGCCAGTTCGGATCGCCGGCTCTCAGTGTGGAACTGTTGAAGCTGCAAGGGTTCTATCATCGGGATAGCAGCACTTGATCGAGGACGGATCAGGAATGGGGATGGAATTGGACGATCTCGCCCAGCAGTTTGCCAGCGACAACTATGCAGGAATATGCCCTGAGGCCTGGGCGGCGATGCAGACCGCGAACCATGGGCATGCGACCGCATACGGCGATGACGTGTGGACCGCGCGCGCGGCAAACGCCTTTCGAGAATTCTTCGAGACCGAGTGCGAAGTGTTCTTCGTATTCAACGGAACCGCCGCAAACTCGCTCGCGCTGGCCTCGCTGTGCCAGTCGTATCACGGAGTGATCTGCTCTGATGCCTCGCACGTAGAAACTGACGAGTGTGGTGCGCCGGAATTCTTCTCCAACGGATCGAAGCTGCTCGTGGCCCAGGGCATCGACGGGAAGCTGACGCCCGAGTCGATTCACGAGCTGGCGACCAAGCGCCAGGACATTCACTATCCCAAGCCGCGAGTAGTCACCATCACGCAACCGACAGAGACGGGCCGCGTGTATACGCTCAAGGAGCTGAGGAACCTTTCTGACGCGTGCAAACGGCATGGGCTCTCGTTGCACATGGACGGAGCGCGGTTCGCGAATGCCTGTGCGAGCTTAGGATGTACGCCGGCGGAGTTGAGCTGGAAGAACGGCGTGGACGTGCTTTGCTTTGGCGGCACGAAGAACGGAATGGCGGTCGGCGAGGCGGTGCTTTTCTTCGACAAAGCGCTGGCAACGGACTTTGACTACCGCTGCAAGCAGGCCGGACAACTGGCGTCGAAGATGCGATTCCTTGCTGCTCCGTGGGTGGGAATGCTGGAAAGCGGAGCGTGGTTGAGGAATGCGCAGCACGCCAACAAGTGCGCGCAATACTTCGCGGAACGTGTCGCACGAATTCCGAATATAGGCGTGGTCTCAGCGGTAGATGCGAACACGGTCTTCCTGAGCGCCTCTGACCAGATCCTGGAAAACCTGCGCGGACGCGGATGGAAGTTCTACACGTTCATCGGCGGCGCTGCGCGGGTCATGTTTGCCTGGGATACAAATCTGAAGCGCGTCGATGCGCTGCTTGCCGACCTCGAGGAGTGTGCATGTACGGAGGCGGGCATGGCCTCGGGCTCTGTTGCGCAATAGAACCGGAAAGCATCAAAGCTGATTTACCAACCAGAGCTGTCCTTCCGACCGACGCTGACCCTGAGCTTATCGAAGGGGAAGGGAGTGGAGGAACCCGCAATTGCCTTTCCGTTGCGGTTTTGCTGCCGGCTCTGAAGTTGTCCCATTCTCCTCTCCCGAGCGAGAATGATTCGAGGCAAGCGGCTGACGTATTCCGCGCATCGAGTCAAAGCGATAGGGGAAGGGAACCCGGTGAAACCGATCGTTCAATCGAAGTCGTTCTTAGTCCTCTTCCTCGTCGCATTTTCTGCGCTCGGACAATCCGCTTCAGTCGATCTCCGACAGTCCGCCCTCGCATTCGAGCAGCAGGGCAAAATTGCCGAGAGCGAACAAGCCTGGCGCGAATACCTCAAGACACATCCCTCCGATGCCGAACCCTACGCGCATCTCGGTCTGCTCGAGGCCAGGCAGGAGCATTACAGCGACGCAGTCTCCCTTTATCGAGAGGCTCTTCAGCGTAAACCCGGAATGCCTGGTCTGCGCCTGAACCTCGGCCTCGCTCTATTTAAAGCGGGCGACCTCAAGGGCGCGATCGCCGAATTCGCAATCCTGCTCAAAAACTCGCCGCCGAACTCGGCCGAGGCCAGGCGCTACACAATCCTTCTCGGCATGGCCCACTACGGTCTCGGCCAATTCGCCCAGGCCGTGCCCTACTTGAAAACCGCCGCCGCGGCGGATCCACGGAATCTCCCCATCCGGCTCGCCCTCGCGCACAGCCTGCTCTGGTCGAAACAGTACAGCAAGGTCCTCGATGTCTACCATGAGATCCTCACCCTCGATCCTGACTCCGCCGAAGCCGACATGCTGGCCGGCGAAGCGCTGGACGAGATGAAAGATTCGTCCGGCGCCATCGAGATGTTTCGCAAGGCCGCCAAGGCCAAGCCCAATGAGCCAAACGTGCACTTCGGTCTCGGCTACCTGCTCTGGACGCAGAAGCAATACCCAGATGCGATCAAAGAATTCCAGGCCGAACTCGCCAACGATCCCAACCACTCACAGTCAATGCTCTATATGGCCGACGCGAACATCCAGATGAACCAGTATGCCGACGCTGGGCCCCTCCTCGAAAAAGCCGTCAAGATCGATCCCTCGCTCGGCCTTGCGCACCTCGATCTCGGTATCCTCGCCGCCAACGACGGACGCAACGATGATGCGCTCCGGGAGTTCCTCGTCGCCGAAAAGATCATGCCAGAAGATGTGAACGTCCACTGGCGACTCGGCCGTCTCTATCGCACGATGGGCAAGAAAGAGGAGGCCAAGGCCGAACTCGACAAGGCCAGTTCGATCACCCGGTCCGCAAACCAGGAACTCTATAAAAAGATTTCCGGCGGACCGCCAAAGCCCGCCGCACAACCCGCAAACTGATCGATATTCAGTTCCGGTGCGCGTGAGCTTCTGCAGCAACTCTGCGGGCGACCAACTCCGCCAGTGCCCGCTCCGGACACATGTGACGGGTCTCCAGCCACTCCAATTCCGGTTCCGTCTCCACCGAAGTGGCGACCGTCAGAAGACAGTAGAGACAACGTGTATTGAATGTTCCATTTTCGTTTTGCGTTCGGCTATACATTTGTGCCGTCCACTTGCCCCCAGAGGCAAGATTTTTAGATAGTACTCACGCCTCGAAACGAGACGGCGTGATTCCCATCACGCTCGCGTGTGAGATTGATGCGGCGGATCGTCTTCCCGTTGGGAAGAACGCAGAATGGCCCCGGGGGAGGCCTGCTGGGTGACCCGGGTCTCCCGATTCTGGAGACCTGGGATACCACGAACCTATGCAGTCGCAGAACCAGTTCAAGGGCCGGCTCGGTTCCAAATCAGATCTTCGTGTTCTGATTCTGATTTCGTCGCAATTGCCAGCATGGGCTCTCGCCGCCCTGCGAGAACAGCGACATGGAACATGGCACCTGGCTCGATCCCAGGTAATCGAACTCGGTTTTGTTTCCCTTCAGCGGAACCGAGAGGGTTCGATTCACTGTGACGCTGCCCTGCGGCGATCCGCGAAGCGTGTAGACGGCCCAGTCGCCCAGATAGAGCACGGCAAACGCTGCGATCAGCACCACAACAATCCGCTGCACCCACTTCCACATCGCAGCTCAACCCTCCTCAAGCCGGCGGCTCGCATCCTTCAGCGCCACGCCGGTGATCTGGCGCCGCCGTGCCTCCGTCAGATAGTACGCGATCTGCGCCGCTGCGGCGGGATAGCTCAAGCCTTCACCGCGAACGTTGGAGACGCAGTTGCGTTCCGCATCTGTCCGCCCCGGCTCTGGCTTCCACGTGATGTAAGCGCCTAAGGAATCCGGCGCGCTCAGGCCGGGCCGTTCGCCGATCAGCACCAGCGCCAACTGTGCGCCAAGCAACCGTCCAATCTCGTCGCCAACGGCAACCCGCCCCTGTTCCACGGCGCATATCGGCGCAACACGCCAACTCTCGATGCGCGGCAGAAGGTGCTTCAGGAGCGGCGCGGCATGCCGCTCCACTGCGAGTGCAGAGAGTCCGTCCGCAACTGTCAGCGCAAGATCCCAGCTCTCGTGCCGGTCTCTGCAGCGCTCGACCAGAGCCGCACGACTCGGCTCGTCCAGCCTGCGCCCGAGGTCTGGGCGTTCGAGATATGCTCTGCGATCGAATGCTGCCGAATGCAATTGAATTGTCGTGCCGCCGGTGATCTCGTCGAGAGACCCGGCCAATGCCGTCGCGTTCAGTCGAGCATGTACCGCATCCCGCGCCAGTGCATGGGCCCGCTGAAATGCAAGCAGATCGCGCGTCTGCTGGCTCACGCCGGTCCGGCCCAGCCCGACACGTGCCGGCGTCAGCGCGCGCAGTCTGACGGCGATGTCCATCGCATCGCTCATCGCAGCATCAGCCTTTCCAAGTGCCCGGCCTCCAGTCTCAATCGGCGAAACCCATCGCCTGCGAGCCACGCTTCAAACTCCGGCGCCGGCAGCAATCCGAGCACGCGGCGAACGTAGAGCGCGTCGTGAAAGCTCGTGCTCTGGTAGTTCAGCATCACGTCATCCGCGCCCGGCACACCCATGATGTAGTTCACTCCCGCCGTTCCGAGTAGTGTTAAGAGCACATCCATGTCGTCCTGGTCGGCTTCTGCGTGATTGGTGTAGCACACATCGCATCCCATGGGCAGCCCCAGCAGCTTGCCGCAAAAGTGGTCTTCCAGCCCTGCGCGCACGATCTGCTTGCCGTCATAGAGATATTCCGGGCCGATGAATCCCACCACCGTATTTACCAGCATCGGGCTGAACCTTCGCGCAACCGCGTAAGCGCGCGCTTCCAGCGTCTGCTGATCCACCCCATGATGCGCATTGGCGGAGAGCGCCGATCCCTGCCCGGTCTCGAAGTACATCACGTTCTCACCCATGCATCGATCGACGCAAATTGCTCCTCGTTTTAGCGTGTGTCCGGCTTCATTCGCCTCATGCAGCAATGCCAGATTCACACCGAAGCTTCGATTCGCTGCCTCTGTCCCCGCGATCGACTGGAAGATCAGGTCGACCGGCGCACCAGCTTCAAGCGCAGCGATCTGCGTGGTTACATGCGCCAGGACGCAGCTTTGCATCGGAATCTCGAAACGAATCCGCAACGCATCCATCATGCGCAGCAGTTTTGCCGTCACCTCCACGCTGTCGCCGGCCGGATTGATACCGACAACTGCATCGCCTGAGCCGAGCAGCAACCCGTCAACGATCGATGCAGCGATTCCCAGCGGGTCGTCGGTCGGATGATTCGGCTGAAGTCTCGCACTCAACCGTCCAGACAATCCCACCGTGGTTCTGAAGCGCGCCACCACACGGATCTTCGCTGCGGCTACGATCAGGTCCTGGACGCGCATCAATTTGCTTACCGCGGCTGCTATTTCCGGCGTCAAACCGGGGGCCAGCGCCGCAAGCCGATCCCGGGTCGCCTCGTCGCTCAACAGCCAGTCCCGCAACTCGCCAACTGTGAATGAACGCACCGGCGCAAAGGCTTCGGCGTCATGCGAGTCCACGATCAGTCGGGTGACCTCATCCTCTTCATAGGGCACGACCGCCTCATCGAGAAAGTGCGCCAGCGGCACATCGGCGAGCGCAAACTGGGCAGCCACGCGCTCTTCAGCGGTCTCCGCAGCGAGCCCGGCCAGCATGTCTCCACTGCGCGGGGGCGTGGCTTTAGCCAGCAACTCGCGCAGGCTTTCGAACCTGTATTGGCTGCTCCCGATACTGTGCGTAAAGACCAAGTGAGTGCCTTCAGCCTACCGAAACGCGCCTGATACAGTGAATGAATTTGTGAATTCGCGGAGAATCTCGGTGCATGACATTAACCCCGCCCATCGCGGGAATTATGCTGATTCTCATAGTCATTCCTTACATGACCCGCGCCCTGCTCATCCTCGAGTTCTTGCTGCTGTTTGTGGTTCTGCCGCTTGGCTACCGTTTCTCGCCAATCCGCGTTCCAGTCTTGCCTCTGCTATGGTTTGCAACGCTTTACGCGTGGTGGCAACTTCGCCGCGATCCATCCTTCGACCGCTCGCGCCTCTGGAACACGGCCCCGCTGGCTCCGCATCTTGCCGCGATTCTCGCGATTTTTGCGATCGCTGCTCTCGCGCTCTGGCTCGGTGTTCACCGTTTCGCACCGCAGCTCGAGTGGAACTTCGTTCGCCGAAACCCCGTCTTCTGGGCCCTCGTGATGGTGCTTTATCCCGTGCTCTCCGTATATCCGCAGGGCCTTCTCTACCGCGCCTTCTTCTTTCAGCGCTATGCGGCGCTTTTTCCCGGCCGCTGGACCGTGATCCTCCTGAGCGCTGCTGCCTTCGCGTTCATGCACCTGATCTTCCGCAACTGGCTCGCCGTTGCTCTTACCTTTGCCGGAGGCGTGCTCTTTGCCTTCCGTTACGACCAGACCGGCTCGCTCGCAACATCGAGCTTCGAGCACGCTCTCTACGGCTGCTGGCTCTTTACCATCGGCCTTGGTCAATTCTTCTACCATGGCACCATCGCCACCGTCGGCTCGATGATGCGGCGATAAACCCGCGCACTCTCTATGCGTCGCCCTTGTCTGAGTCAACACACCGCGTGTTGATAGAATTCCCGATGTTTCTTCTGCCCGGGAGATTTGCTGATGAAACTGTTCCGCCGGTTACGGTCGCATCCCATCTCATCCGCTTTGCTTGTTCTTGGCAGTGCTCTCTTACCGCTCGTTGAGGCACCACTTCGGGCCGAAGACAACAGTCTCGTCGTCAAAACCACCGCAGGTGAACTCAAGGGAAAGCCGCGCCCCGGCGGCGGCGCCGAGTTTCTTGGCATCCCCTACGCGCAGCCCCCGCTGGGCGATCTCCGTTGGCGTGAACCAGTCGCGGCGAAGCCATGGTCCGGCGTCCGCAATGCGACCGCCTTCGGAGCACCCTGCGCGCAGCCCGATCTCGGCGACTGGAACCGGCATGACGCCGAAAACGGCAAGGAAGACTGTCTCTTCCTGAACGTGATCGTTCCCGAGTGGCCCGTCACGAAACCCTTTCCCGTGATGTTCTGGATTCACGGTGGCGCCAACGAAGGCGGCACCGCATCCAGTGCGCTCTACAAGGACGGGACGCTGGTAAACCACGGCGTCGTTCTCGTCACCGTAAATTACCGGCTAGGTATCTTCGGATTTCTTGCTCATCCGGAACTCACGGCAGAGTCCGCTCACCATTCCTCCGGCAACTATGGACTCGCCGACCAGGTACTCGCGCTCAACTGGGTTCACGACAATATCCGCAACTTCGGCGGCGACCCCGGCAACATTACCGTCTTCGGGCAGTCCGCCGGGGCCATCGACACCAGCCTCCTGATGACATCGCCTCTTGCAAAAAACCTTTTCCAGAAGGCCATCGCACAAAGCGGTGCGGCACTCACGGCTCCACTTCTTCCGCTCGCTGCAGCCGAACAGGCCGGTACATTAGTCGCTGAGACGCTCAATGCACCGTCCGGCAGCGGCCAGATCAAACACCTTCGTACGCTCTCCGCTGCGGATATCCTCGCTGCGCTCGCCAAAGCCCGCAATCATCCGCGCGTCGGCCCGGATCTCGATGGCTGGGTTCTTCAGCATCACCCGGGCGCGGTGTTCGCATCCGGCGCGGAGGCCCGCATCCCGCTTCTCTATGGGACAACGACCCGCGAATTCGGCAGCAACGCCTCACCTGAACAGCTGCGCTCCACCATCTCGCTCGTTGCAGGCGCACTTGTGCCCAAGGTTCTCGCAGCCTATGGTCTTGCCAATGGTGGTCATGGCGCGAACGATCCGAAGTACGGCACAGCCGCCGATCAATGGTCTGCAGATGTGACCTTTCGCTGTCCTTCTCTCGTGCAGGCTGCCTGGCACGAAGCTGCCGGCAATACCGCTTACCAGTACGAATTCAACCACGCCATTCCCGGCCAGGAGGCGCAGGGCGCAGTCCACTCAGCCGAACTGCCTTACGTCTTCGGCTTCTATCCCAGGTCCGGCAATATCTCCGGCAACTTCAACGAAGTCGATAAAAAGCTCGCCGACCTGATGGAAATCTACTGGACGAACTTCGCCAAAACCGGCAATCCCAACGGAACGGGCCTGCCCAACTGGTCACAGCAGGATGCTGCCGGACCCTATATCCAGTTCCAGCAGGACGGCGCCGTGCAGCCTGCCACCGGCCTGCGCAACACGCAATGTAATGTCTATCGCGAGTGGTTGACGACTCGACTCCAGCCCGCGCACTAGAGCAGAGGCCAAAGCTGGTGAATCTCGAAGTCACAGCGAAAGCCGAAGCGCCGGCAGTAGCGTGAACATCAACTGCGCAAAATGCATCGAGAATGACCGGAATTCAACGGAAAAGCCTCGATTTGCGCCGGATTACCGTACTCTCCGCTTGTGATCGGGAATCCTTACGCCTGGTCAAACATCTGAGAGAATGATGGAAGTGAGACAAGAGGGACATCTTGCCCGGCGCTGGGCGTGGGCGGTTGCGTGCCTGGCGGCCGTTTTTCTGGCCGGAACGCTCGCAGAGGCGCAATCACAAGCGCAGAATCCGAGTTCGAAGACAAATCCCTATTTTGGCAGTGTTACGGCGCATGCAATCTCCGAAGAGCCGTTGAAGTTGTCGCTGGACGAGGCGATTCGGCGCGGCCTGGCAACGAATCTCGGACTGAGGGAAGCCGAAAGCGGCGAAAAGCAATTTCAGGGCGAGAAAAATGTGGCTCTGCAGCAGTTTCTGCCGACGATCAACCTGAGCGGGGGCACCGGCGTCTATCAGCACAACCTGGCTGCGCTGGGATTTGGACAGGGCGCTCTGAAACAGTTTGCCGGACACCTTCCGGGAGGATTGCCGCCGGGGTTTTCGCTGATTACGAAGAACGATCTGACGCAGGGCCAAGTCTCCTACGATCAGACCCTGTTCTCGGGTGTCGTGATTGCGGGCTGGAAGGCTGCAGGCGCGGCACAGCGGGCAGCGTATTTTGCCAAGATGTCGGCGCGCGGCGAAGTGGTGCAGCAGGTTGCGACGGCGTATCTGCGCGCGATTGCCGACGCGAGCGAAGTGGATAACGCGACGGCGCTTCAGAAGCAGAACGAGCTCGCCTTTGAAGATGCACGGCAGGCTCACCTGGCGGGTACGCTCGCGAACATCGACGAGGTGCGGGCGCAGGTGCAGTTGCAGACCCAACAGCAGACGGTGATTGTGGCGCAAAACGCCCTGGACAAGGACCTGATCCTGCTGAAGCGTCAGATTGGAGTCGATCCTGGACAGAAAATCGTTCTGGTCGATGCGGCTCCGTACAACGATTTGGCGGAGCAGACGCCGGAAGAAGCGCGCGCGGCTGCATACAAAAACCGCCAGGATTATCAGAATTTGCAGAACCAGGTGGCAGAGCTGCGCGCGATACATGCGGCGTACCGGGCGCAACGGCTGCCGAGCCTGAGCTTCAACGGATTTTACGGCGTCCAAAAGGTGAATGGCACGCCGAGTCACGGTGTGTTCACGGCGATGGGAACGCTAAAGATACCGATCTTTCGCGAGGCTGAGATCCGCGGAGAGGTCGACGCTTCGGCGGCGCAACTGGCCTCCACAAATGCGCAACTCGATGATCTGCGAGGAAAGATCGATCAGCAGGTGCGATCGGCACTGCTCGACGTCGCGGCAGCCAGGCAGCTGGTCGAAGTGTCGAAGTCGAATGTGGAGCTGGCGACGCAGGCGCTGAGCGATGCGACGGATCGCGTGAATGCCGGCGTGGATAGTACGCTCCCGCTTGTGACAGCGCAGGCCTCGTTGGCCCGAGCCCAACGCGACCAGGTGCGAAGCCTGTACCAGTACAACCTGTCAAAGCTGGCGCTGGCGCGTGCATCGGGCGTGATCGAACAGCAGTATCGCGTTTATCTGGGTCGGTAACGGCACCTTTAAACGGCTCGCGGAAGGGCGGCTTTGTAACTGGGTATGACTTTCCGTCATGCCGCAAAAGATCGGGCTGCAGCCCCTGCCAAAGAAATTTCTCTCAGGGCCGTTAAGGCCAAAGAAAGTTGCACTCGTTCCGGCCCGACGAAAGGTCGTGCCCTGTTACAAGATTCCTCTGTCGCAACTCTGCTGCAGCAGCCCGCGAAGCGTGCTCTTTCACAAATACCGCTTATGGGACCTGTTCTAGCTTGCTGCATGCGTCAGCCAGCCTCGACGCAACCCGCGTGCCTGGATCAGGACGCAGATCCCGTCGAAGATGGCGATGACAAGCCATCCGCCCGGCAAGTTGCCTTTCAGCACCTCATCAAGAATAAAGATGGCGACGGAGCTGCGGATCATGGCCGTCAGTAGCCAAACCGCTTCCAGTCGTCCTGCTCCGCGCGTTCGGCGCACGAGGAGCGCTCCGTAAAGATACACGAGGCCGACGGCAAGCATGAACGCTCCGATCAACGAAAGAAACGGGGCAGATTCAGGCGACGCCGCGAGACCCATCAACTGGATAGTGAAGACGGGCGCCAGGATCAGGAACGCGCCCGTGAACACTTCCGAGAGTCCTGCCGCAAGCTGGTATCCGAGCAGAAAGAGGTCTTTCAAACTGTCACCCCGGGCGATATTGAGATGAGAGAAAGCGAACGAGCAAAGAAAAGCCAAAGCCGGGGGCCGAAAAGGGAAGACCTCGGCGAAGAATCGCGAAACGATGGTCGCGGCATACTCTGCGGTCGAACTGAAGTTTCTTTCGCACTCTACTCTCCCGCGAGGGTGGGATTGCGTCGCAATGCTCAGGGAACGCAACGAGTGGACGCCGATACACGAGCCGCTGTCCACTTCGATGAGACGCACCGCCTTCGGTTTTGGCGTGAACGAGCGAAGCCGAAGACGAATGAAGTTTTGTTCATCTTTCGTCTATGACGGACGAATCGTTCATAGAGCGAGCCCGGCACGGCGATGATGAACTATATTGCTGCCATGCGGCTTCTGCTGGTTGAAGACGAGCAAGATATCCGTTCGTTCCTACGTCTTTCGCTGGAGGAAGCTGGATACGAGGTCGATGCGGCATCCGATGGCGAGGCCGCGGAGCGATTCTCCGCAGAGAATGCTTACGACATCCTGGTCGTGGACCTGGGACTGCCGGATTGCGATGGAATCAGCCTGATTCTGCGATTGCGGCAGACCGGCGTGAAGGCCCCGGTGCTGATCTTGTCGGCACGGCGATCGGTAGACGATCGCGTGCGGGGGCTGGAGCAGGGAGGCGACGATTATCTGACCAAGCCCTTCGCGCTGGCGGAACTGCTGGCGCGCTTGAGGAACCTGCTGAAGCGCAACACCCCGGCAATCGGCGAATCGACGCGCTTGCGCGTCATGGATCTTGAATTGGACCTGCTCCGCAGAGTAGCGACGAGGTCGGGCGAGATGCTGCAGCTGACCCCGCAGGAATTTGTACTGCTCGAGTATCTTTGCCGGAATGCGGGGCGCGTGGTAACGCGATCGATGATCCTGGATAAGGTGTGGGGAATGCGCATTCAGCCGGACACGAACGTGGTGGATGTCCACATCTATCGATTGCGCGGAAAGGTGGACGGCAAGGGTCAGCAGCCGTTGATTCGCACACTGCGTGGAGTCGGATATGTCCTCAAAGACCGGTAAACCGGTGATGCACAGCGCGGCCTGGCGCATCTCCCTGTGGGCCACACTTGCGTACGCATGCGGTACGATGCTGGTCTTCGTGTTTATGCACCAGTTCATGGCCCAGGATATTCAGCGGCGCAGCGACGCGTGGCTCACGGGTGAGGTGGAGGTCCTGGGCGACGTGGCTGAGCACACGCCGAAAGATGCACTGTATGGACGGGTGATGGGCGAGGTCGCGGAACTGGCCAGCAAGGAGGTCCCCAACCGCGTGCGCAGCGAGAGCAGCGGAAACGATTCGGTCTTCTTCCTTCAGCTTGGCACGAACGGGGCAATGCAGCTGTGGGCCGGTCCGGGAAGCAGCGAACCGTACGCGGCTGCAATCCAGAAAGCGACGTTTTCGCAGGATCGCCCGACCGATGTGAACGTGGCCGGAACGACGATTCCCTTTCGAGTGGCGATGCTCCCCATCGATAACGGCAGCCGCGTGTACCTTGGGCTTTCGGAGCGCGACCAACTGCGCGTGCTCCGCAAACTGCGCGTGAGGTTCATCCTGTGGTGGCTGCTTCTGGTAGCGTTGGGGTTTGCGATCGCTTTCTACACCACGCGCAGGATGTTGAGCCACGTCAGAAGCATCACCGAGGCGGCATCACGCATCGGCCACTCCGATCTGCGCGAGCGCGTGCCGGCCTCCGAACGCAAGGATGAAGTCGGGCAACTTTCCCGCACGCTGAATCGGATGCTGGATCGCATTGAGAACTCCATGCACCAGCTGCACACGATTACCGATTCGCTGGCGCATGATCTGCGCAGCCCTCTGACGGCGATTCGGGGGAAGCTGGAGATGTCGCTCTTGGCCGCGACGCATGGTGAGCAGGCGGAACCGATCGTTTCGGCAATCGACGAGCTCGACCGCCTGACGGAGTTTCTAAATGCGTCTCTGGATGTGGCCGAGGCGCGCGCGGACGCGCTGCGACTGTCGCGCAGCGAGATCGATCTGGATGAACTTCTGCGGATCATGGTCGATCTCTACGAGCCGTCGATGGCGGAGAAGGGGCTGCAGATCCGGCTTCGAAGCGTGGGGCCGCTCACGGTGGAAGCGGACGCGGCGCTGGTGCACCGGATGGTCGCGAATCTCTTCGACAACGAACTGAAGCACCTGCCCGCCTCGTGCACGGTGACGGTGCGGCTGGAGTCAGGCGATGGCGTGGCGCTGCTCTCGGTCGAGGACGATGGACCCGGATTCGCACCCGAGGTTAGCCAGCATCTGTTCGAGCGGCGCGTGAAGGGCAAAGATTCTGACGGGCACGGACTCGGACTCGCGTTTGTGGACGCGGTCGTGCGTGCACACGGCGGAAGCCTGACGGCGACGAACCGCGAAAATGGGGGAGCAAGAATCGTGCTATCGCTGCCGACGGTGCCGGTGCATGTGGCGTAGTTGAAGTGGAAGGTAGACTGGCTGCATGTTCGGATTCGGTGCGAAGCTCCCAGTGACGGAAGACGAGCGCGAATGGGTTGACGATGGCTTTGATCGGCTAAGCAGGATGCTGGGCCGAAATCGCATGCTCGATTGCGCGATTGTGCAGCCTACCGATGAGTTCTTTCCGGATACCTACGATGGAAGCGAATCAGCTCTGGAAAACTTGTTTCGCCGCGTTTGTACCTACATGCGGGTCGATAGGAAGACCGTAGAGCTGGCCGTGATTCCAGACACACATGATTTTCGTGAGCTTCTACCCGAGTATCGGCATGCGTCGAACGATCCGGCAGGATTGCACTTTGGCGGCGAGAGCAATGGTGAGCTTCCAGTGGTCGCGCTTAAAGCTGTGCTCCGCCAAGATCCACTCGCTGCGGTTGCCACGCTCGCTCATGAACTGGGACACGTGATCCTGCTGGGCGATCGACACATGAGCCACGACACCGAGGACATGGAACCGATGACGGACCTCGTGACTGTCTTCCTGGGGCTGGGAATTTTCACGGCGAATGCGGCGCGTCGCTTCAAGCAATACGAGAATGATCGTCGATATGGTTGGTCGATGAAACGTCTCGGCTATCTTCCCGAGGTCGTGTACGGGTATGCCCTGGCGCGGTTCGCAAGAGAACGTGGGGAGGAAAGGCCGGAGTGGACCGGGCACCTCTCGACAAATCTCAAAACATACTTCCGGCAGTCAGCCGCGTGGTTAGAACGTGATTCGCGGTTGTTGTAATAAAGCCCAGCCGGCACGCGTGTAATGTAGGAAGCGGAGGTCCCGTCTCATGCCTTCAGAATTGAAAATCGAGTACATTGTTGAGCCGGATGGCGCGGCGCTGGCGCGGCGAACCGCGGAGCATTTCGTCGAGCTGGCGGAGCAAGCAGTGGCCCGGAAGGGATGGGTGCGGATCGCCATCAGCGGAGGCTCGACACCGAAAGCGGCATTTCAGTTGCTCGCCGATCCCGCTGAGCCGTGGCTCAAGCGCATGCCGTGGGACAAGCTCGAGCTCTACTGGGTGGACGAGCGCACGGTTCGTCCGGATGCTCCAGACAGCAACTACCGCATGACGCGCGAGGCGATGCTGGATCATGTGCCGTTGAAACCGGAGCAAGTGCACCGGATGGAGGGCGAGTTGGAGCCCGAGGTTGCGGCGGCACGATACGAGTCGCTGCTGCGAGACCGGTTCAGGCTGGAGGGCGCGGAGAGCCCGCGATTTGACCTCGTCGCCCTGGGCATGGGCGACGACGGACACACGGCGTCGATCTTCCCGCACACAGAGGCCGTTCACACGGTTGATCGGCTGGTGATGGCGAATCATGTGCCAAAGCTGAATACATGGCGCCTTACGCTGACCTGGCCAGTGATCAACCACGGGACTTCGGTGTTCTTTCTGATTGGTGGAGGGAACAAGGCCGAACTCATTAAAGAAGTGTTTACGGGAGCGAGCGATCCGGAGCGGCTTCCCAGCCAACTGATATGGCCCGCAGGCGGTATACTCACTCTGATCCTGGATAAGGATGCTGCCGCGCTGCTGCCCTCGACCGATGGGCAAGGCCGGGGAATGTTACAGCGTTTTCGGAAGTGACTTCACGAAGGCTTATCGCTCCTCGGCACCGCTAAGAGCGTTAGCTCAATCTCCGAAAAGGTGATGGAGAGGGAAAGATGATTCTGGCTGGTGATGTGGGCGGAACGAAGGTCCACTTGGCTCTTTATGACTTTACCGACGGAAAGCTGAACGACAGGCGCGACAAGCAGTTTCCGGCTAAGGAGTATTCGGGACTCGAGGAGATCGTCAAGGAGTTTCTGGGCACGGAGAAGGTGACGGCTGCCTGCTTCGGGGTGCCCGGTCCCGTTCGCCAGGGGCGCCTCCGGCTGACCAATCTGCCCTGGACAATAGACAGCAAGGAGTTGTCGGCCGATCTCGATATTGAACATGTGTTTCTGATCAACGACCTGGAGGCGAACGGCTACGGCGTGGCCGAGCTTTCGCCCGAGCAAATCTACACTTTGAGCGAAGGCGATGCGAGCCAGATTGGCAACCGCGGGCTGATTGCGGCGGGAACCGGGCTGGGCGAGGGAATCCTGGCCTGGAACGGTCGCATCCATGTGCCCTATCCATCGGAAGGCGGGCACACGGATTTTGGCCCGCGCAATGAGACTGAGATTGAGCTGTTGCGCTTCCTGCAGCGGAAGTACAACGGCCGCGTCAGCTACGAGCGCGTTGTGAGCGGCATGGGCTTGACCAACATCTACGAGTTTCTGCGCGACAATCAGGGCATGGAAGAACCGAAGTGGCTGGCCGACAAGATTGCAGGAGTGCACGATCCGAACAGCGTCATCACCGAGATGGCGCTCTCGGCGAAGAGCGAGCTCTGCGCCAAGGCGCTCGACATGATGGTGTCAATCTATGGCGCAGAGGCCGGCAACCTTGCTTTAAAGATGCTTTCGGTGGGCGGCATGTACGTCGGCGGCGGTATCGCTCCGCGGATCCTCGAGAAGCTGAAGGACGGCACGTTCCTCAAGGCGTTTCAGGACAAGGGCCGCCTGAGTCAGTTGCTGATCAATATGCCGGTGCGCGTGATTCTCGACAGCCGCGCGGCGCTGATGGGCGCGGCGGCATACGCGGAGGCACGGGCGGCGGAATTGACCGGCCTTTCACCGAGAGCGGCTTCGGTGGGGTATCACGCGTAACGGGTGTCCCAGGTCTCCTGGTTTCAAGACCTGGGAAACTCGAATTTCGGCGCATCCTTAGATCTTCTGCCGCGCCCACCTTCCGCGTCGGAAGAGCACCATGCTCGCCGCTGCGATGCTGCATTCGGCAATCACGATCGACAGGAACACCCCCTGGCTGTGCAGGCCTGCCGGAACAGCCAGCAGCCATGCCAACGGTAGCTCCAGCACCCAGAAGCCGAAGAAGTGCACGATCGTTGGCGTCAGCGTGTCTCCTGCCCCGTTGAATGCCTGCAGCATCACCATCCCATAGGCATAACCGATGTTGCCGCAGCTGAACGTGCGCAGCGCCGCTGCTGCAATCGGCACCACCGCCGGATCGTTGACAAACAGCTTCACCACCGGCGTCGCGAAGACGAAGAAGAACACCCCGATCGTGCCGAGGAAGACCATGTTGTAGAACCCGGTCTGCCATACGGCCTTCGCCGCGCGCTCGGGCTTCTTCGCGCCAAGGCTCTGCCCAACCAGCGTCGCCGCGGCGTTGCTAAGTCCCCAAGACGGCAGAATGAAGAACACCACGATCCGGATGGCGACCGTGTATCCCGCCACCGCGACCGCGCCGAAGAGCGAGATGATCCGCACCAGCACGATCCAGCTTGTGTTCGCGATGGCAAACTGCAGGATGCCCGTAAGCGAAACGCGCAGCAGCCGCAGCATGACGTCCGCGTGCACGCGAATATGGCGCCAAAGCACGTGAATACGCTCCGTGCCCTTCAAGAGCCGGTAGAACTGGTACAGCACGCCAATCGAGCGGCCCGTGAACGTGGCCAGAGCCGCGCCTGTCACGCCCATCCGCGGAAACGGCCCGAGTCCGAAGATCAGGCACGGATCAAGGATCAGGTTGATGATGTTCGACACCCACAGCAGCCGCATCGCGATCGCAGCATCGCCTGCGCCGCGAAAGATCGCGTTGTTCAGGAAGAGCATGATGATCGCGCCGCAACCGAACAGCGCAATCCGCGCATAAGCTGACCCGCCCGCCACGATCTCCGGTGAAGCGCCCATTGCGCGCAACAGCTCCGGCGCGTAGATCCCAGCCGGAATGCCAAGTGCAAGCGAGACGCCGAGCCCGACCAGCACGGCCTGCACACCTGCAATCGCCGCACCTTCAGGATCCTTTTCGCCAATACGGCGCGCCACCATCGCCGTCGTCGACATGGCGACGCCCAGCCCGATGGCAAACACCAGCGCCAGCATCGACTCCGTGATGCCGACCGTTGCTACCGCATTCGCGCCGAGCCGGCCGACCCAGAAGACGTCGGTCACGGCAAACAGCGACTCCAACACCATCTCCAGCACCATCGGAATGGCCAGCAGCAGAATGGCGCGATTCAAGTTTCCAGTTGTGTAGTCCTGGTGCGAGCCTTTCAAGGCCTCGCGGACCGAAGACCAGAAGCCGCGCTCGCCCGGCTCAGTTGCCGGCGGCGTCAACCATTCAAGGACAGACATTGCAGTCGCTCCACGATGATGTGCGCTGAAAAGAAACGCACGCCAATAGGCGAAGGGGTCACGCTGCGATCAGATTGTGAATTTGCAGAATCACCCCAGGTCTGAAGTTGACCTCGGGGTCTTGAGAAGGGAAATTCCCGAGGCAATGTTCAGCGTGAAAAGGGTCGAATGGCGACCGACTCGAACATTGTTCTCCTCCATAAACCGGTGAGACCGGCGGGTCTTAAGACTATAGCGCAGGTTCAACCTGGATTTCCAGCGAAATCGGCTGAGTCGACGAATGGTTCTTGTCGAGCGGAAACCTGTCACGGCTCCCCTGAGAACAATCTGTTCTTGAAGCACGACGAACGACATGATTCCTGTGAGGACGTTCATCTGCGCCGTGCCCGGAGGCTCGGTCAAGATGAGACAAAATTAACTGGACCGATCCACTCCTGTTTAACGTGGCATTAACGCCACGTACATAGGCTCTTGATAGATTCCCTTATCCGGAATGAACATCCTGCTCATTGAAGACGACAAGCGGATTGCCGCCCTGGTGGATCGTGGCCTCCGGGAGGATGGCCACAATGTATCGATCTCCTTCAGCGGGACCGAGGGCGCCGAGATGATGCTCGGAGGCCAATACGACGTTGCGCTGCTCGATATGCTCCTTCCGGGCATGACAGGACTGTCGGTTCTGGAGACGGTGCGCTCCCGGCGCTGCACTACGCCGATTCTAATGCTGACGGCGGTCGATTCCGTGCCCAAGGTACTGGAAGCCTTCGATCTCGGCGCTGACGATTATCTGGTCAAGCCATTTCTGCTGGAGATACTTCTTGCGCGTGTACGTGCAATTACGCGCCGCACGAAGAATGCGGTGCCACCTGTTCTGCAAGCTTCGGGCATTGCACTGGACCGAACCCAGCGCGTCGCCGTGCGTAACGGCCAGACAGTGGCGTTGACGAGCAAGCAGGTGGCCCTGCTTGAGGTTCTGATGTATCGCCGCGGGCTTGTGACATCGCGCGAGGAGCTGATCGAGGCAGGGTGGGGAACAGCGGATAAGGTGAAGGCGAACACACTCGATGTATATATCCACAGCCTGCGTACCAAGTTGAAGGATGACGAGACAGGCCGTCCCCTGATCCGTACAGTTCATGGTACGGGCTATATCTTCGCAAACGAGTGATGCTCACACTTTCAATTCGCGCCAAGCTGACGCTTTGGTATCTGCTCGGGGCTTTTGCCGGCATGGTGCTGTTTGGCGTAATCTCCTACGCTGTTCTCTATTACGCTCTGCTCCATGAAAAAGAGACCCACCTGCTAGGCCGCGAGGACCGGCTGATCAAGCTGCTTGAAGACAATCGCGCACAGCGGGTTCCTACGCCGATCGAGGAGCAGTTGCGGAATTATGCGCTGGTTACGCATGAAGGCAACATGTTTGAACTCCGCAGGTTGGACGGCTCGACACTGTTTCCATCCGGCTCGCAGGATCCGAATTGGGCTTTTTCAGATGCATCTGGATGCAGTGAGCGGCGCTTCCACGTCGCACAGCTTGGCGATTCACCGGTAATGGTGATGTGCCATGCAATTGCGTTCCAGGGGAACGAGGTGCGGCTCTACGAGGGCAGTTCGCTGGCTGAAGAGATACATATTCTCAGCACCTATCGGAACGCCCTTTTGTTTCTTCTCCCCGGATTGCTGATTCTCTCCTCCTTCGGCGGACATTTCCTTAGCCGGCGCGCTATGGGATCCGTCGACCGGCTGACCAGAGCAGCCCTGGGGATTGGAATAGGCAACCTCTCATCACGCGTTCCCGTACCGGCGGCACGGGACGAGGTGCGGCAGCTTGCCGAAGCTTGGAATCAGCTACTCGACCGGCTCGAGGGCGCTGTGTCGCGGCTGAGCCAATTCTCCGCTGACGTATCGCACGACCTGCGTACCTCAATCACGGTCATTCTTGCCACCACTCAGCTCGCACTCAAACGCAGCCATAGCGAGGCGGAGTATCGCGAAGATCTGAACCGAATTGCCGGCGAGTGTGTGACAGCGGCGACTCTGCTGGATGCTCTGCTGTCGCTGGTGAGAAGCAAGAACTTTATCCACGAGGCGACGTTCAAGCGCATCGACCTTTGCGCCTTGGTGGTGAGCGGATGCCGCCGTGTCGAAGATATGGCGGAATCAAGCGGAATCCTGCTTGATTGGGACTTGCCTGACCAAACGGTCTTTATCGAAGGAGACGAACTGCTGATAAGCCGGCTGTTGGGTATCCTGCTCGATAACGCGATCAAGTACACGCCTGAAAACGGAGAGATTCACGCCGAGGTCTTCGTCGATGAGAACGAGGCCGGCGTAGTTGTCCGCGACACCGGTGTAGGCATCGCACGCGACGACCAGGAGCAGATTTTTGAGCGCTACTACCAGGCGGATATGCGGGAGAGAAAAACACAGGTCGGCTGCGGCCTGGGTCTTTCCATTGCGCGCTGGATCGCCGACGCGCATTGCGCCAGGATTACGTTGGAAAGCGTTCTAAATCAAGGTTCGGCGTTCAAAGTCGCTTTTCCGCGTACCGCACGGCATCAGGCCAAACACGAACTACATCCTGCCGTCCAGGGGCAGATCTAGGGAAGCGGATCGGGTTCGTGGATGAGCTGTTGCCGATCTACATGGCCCATAGCGTCAAAGTGCAGCAGAATTACCCAATCGTAGACCGCGTCAGGCCATAGACCTTCGGGCAGCAGGGCTGCAGGATCTGCTCCAAGAGCCTTGAGCAATGGGGGGATTTTCTTGTGCCGCCACGCGATCAGCACGTGCCCGCCATGCGGCTTCTCCTCGAGCGCGCGGGCTAGCTGCTCCGGTTCGTTCGTTGAGAACTGAGTGTTCAGTGGAAGGCCCGTAGCGTGGCTTAGAGGCTCGAGCGTCAGGCGCGGACGAATGCTCTCGGCCGAATCAGAACCTGCGTAGAGCGCGTCGATCGGAATGACTTTTCCGTTGACCGAAAATGGATGAAAGTACCGCACGTACTTCTCTGCGCGGGCAAATCCCTGCGGGGTCAGGCTAGAACCCGAATCGGGCGCCTTTTCTGCGTGTCGAATCACCAACACGGTGGCGTTGGCCAGATAGCTTGCCGCTTTCTCTGCATGCAGAAGCGAAGCGCCGCACAGGATCGCAAGAAGGGGCCAGGAGGTGGCGCATCTGAAGCTGATTGCAAAAATGTTCATGGGATATTCCAGCGTTACATAGTTCCTGTACAACGGCAAGGTGTTGAAATGAAGCGGGACGAAAACGCTCCTCATGCGGCAATCAGCACGTGCAGAGCCCATCGAAAAACCTGAAATGCTCCTGAAATGAAACTGAATTTGCCTTCAGCTCTGGTGCCGTGTCGCAGCTTGCACTCATCGTGTGATCGCCCCGAGCGAACCGCAGTACATCTCCGCGCAAGCTGCACAAAACGCTGGCGCTCCGAGGATTTCGGGCCTCGCGTGTGGCGCGCTGCGACGAGTCTTCCGGATGCAAGCCATATGTGCTCGCATTGCCCGGAAGCCTTTGTAACCGGATATTCACACTACCCGGTTACGTTTCAAGAGTTACAGCACTGAATTTTGCCTTAAAAGCTGCCATGCGGCCCTCAGCGTTCCGTTGAACGTGCAACCGTTACGCCGGTTACGCAAGGACTCCCCGGTGCGGCCCAGCAGATTCGGAGGCAATGCTTGTAAGTACTTCTGGGTTGAGCACTAGACCTTTTCGTGGGTTGCTGTTGCGCTCTTCTCCATTAGAACAACCGTTTTAAAACCTAACATTTGGAGGCAGTTGTGACACAAGGGTTCGCGAGAAAGGGACGGATACTATTAATCGTTGCTCTTCTCACATTCCTTCTTCCTGCGCTTTCGCTGCGCGCGCAGGATTCCGGAGCTCGTATCAAGGGCGTGGTCACCGACGCTCAGGGTAAGGCCGTGATCGGCGCCGAGGTGACGGTCGCCAACAGCAAGACTGGTGCTGCCAAAACTGTCCAGACCGACAACAACGGTAGCTACTCAGTGGATGGACTGCCCGCCGGCACCTACACGGTTGAAACATCGGCAAGCGGCTTTTCTACCCTGATCCGGCGCGGCGTGGTGGTCAGTGCGGGAGCTGCTGTGGATACCCCGATTTCGCTGACTGTTGCCTCGGTGTCGGAGGAAGTAACAGTCGAGGCCGAAGGAGACACCTCGATCGCCGTGCAACTCGCTCCGGTTAAAGCGCTCCTCGACATGGCCTCGCCTCGGAGCGAGATCTCCAGCCAGTACATTCGCCAATACACCTCGCCGGTCACCGACTTTGCCGACATCACGCAAGCGGCTCCGGGTACGGTCAGCTACGCCACCAACGGCATCGGCAACGGCCAGTCCAAGACGTGGTTCCGCGGCTTCGCCGACGGCGCGTTCACGATGACCTGGGACGGCGTGCCCTTCCAGGACTCGAACGATCCGACCCACCACTCCTGGGCCTATGTTCCGGCTCCAGCCATCAGCTATGTGGACTTCGATCGCAGCCCCGGCACGGCTTCGGATGTGGGCCCGACGAACTTCGCCGGCTCGATTCACATGTTCTCGCCCAAGATGGGCGACGCCATGACGTTCAAGCTCGCTGAATCTTACGGTTCCTTTAATACCAACCAGATCCTGGGCGAGTTCAACTCTGGCCTCTTCGGCGGGAAGAACCCCAAGGCCAACCTCTGGTTTGAAGGCCACCACACCAGCTCGGACGGCTACCAGACCTTCAACGATCAGCAACGGACCGCCGGCACACTGAAGTTCAACTACAAGTTTTCCGACAAGACGTATCTGACCCTGGTCGGCACCGTGGTGCTTGTGGACAGCAACACGCCTGACAGCGATCCAACCCGGCAGCAGATTGCCGATCACGGTTTGAACTACATCATGGACGGCAACAAGTACAATGCCGACGGCACGTACAACTCGATGTACTACAAGAACTACATCTATCACGTGCCGACAAACTTTGAAGTCATCACCTTCGGCACCGAGTTCGGCCATGGCTGGAAACTTGAAACCAAGCCCTACACCTACTCCTACTCGAACCACCAGCACCTGCAGAAGAACCAGAGCCAGGATTCGCTGCACGAGGTTGCTGTCAGCTACAACAGCGCCGTGGACAAGCTGAACCAGTACAACCGCGGCGGC
>DATFSO010000125.1:0-43511 GCA_035262585.1 Occallatibacter sp.
GAAGCGCGGTTTATTGGCCTGCTCGCCGCCTACTCCGCCTCAACCGTGCGTGGGCACATCATTGAGATCGGCAGCTTCAAGGGGAGATCCACAATTATCCTCGCTACGGTTGCGCGGCATTACGGTCTGCCTCCCGTCGTCGCCATCGATCCCCACAACTTCAATTCGATCGAACTTCAGCACCATCGGGTCTCTGAAGACTCTTCTTCCTTCGCCGAGTTCCAGAGCAACTTGAAGGCAGCGGGGGTTTCGGATGTGGTCGAAGTTCATCGGGCATACTCTGCCGACCTGACCGCGAACTGGAACCGGCCGATCGGCTTCTTGTGGATCGACGGCGACCACAGCTACCGCGGCGCGAAATTGGACTTCGACGGCTTCTCACCGTATCTCGTCGACCGAGGGTTCGTGGCCTTCCACGACGCCCTGCACGAGTTTGCGGGCCCGATACGCGTCTTCGCAGAAGACGTGCTTCGATCAGACCGGTTCGGTGCATCAGGATTTGTCGGCTCGATCGCCTGGTCTCAGCATCGCCCCGGTGCGTCATCCAGATGGGATTCGATGAAGAAGAGTCTTGCCAGAGGCGCAGAGCGGCTCATCCCATTCGTCTCCGACGAGCGACCGCTGCGCGGACCAAGAAAAATGCTGTATAAGCTGAACCGGTCGCGCGTTCCGCGTTCTCTGCCCAATGTCTCGGAATGGATCGCGCAGCTCCAATAACGGCTGGAAAAAATCTCGAACAATGCGCCACGCCGCCTGACCCTCTGACCTGCTACACCGCGAAGCGGCGCTACCTTGCTAATCTTGTACAAATACGACCTGCGAAAAGCTCAAAAGCAGTTTTCAAGCTTCCAAAGATTTTTTCAGCCCATGTGCATGCAATTTCCTGCTCTTCGTGCACAATAGCAACATTCCGGGAGAAAGCAGGCCCGTGCGAAAGGAGAAGCCAAGAACAACATCGATGAACCGCCTTGGTCGCTCTGCGACTCTCTCTCGCCATGCGGGACATTTGATCCCCTCCCAAAATTTTCGTTTTCCACAAAGACGTTGCATGTTTTTCGCGCGTCCATCCAGACTGCGCTCCTCCAATTTCTCGCGGCTAGAATCAATCTGAATGCGCCTTTTGGTTTCGCTTCGCCTCATTATCATTAGCGCCGTTTTGTTCCTCGTCGCATCGGCGCATGCCGCCGACGGCTATCGTGTCGTTCACGCTTTCCCGCACGATCAGCAGGCATTCACGCAGGGCCTCGTCTATGTTGACGGACACTTATACGAAAGCACCGGCATCGAGGGCCGCTCCACACTGCGCCAGGTGGAGCTGGAGACCGGCCGCATCCTCCAGTTTCACGAGCTGCCAGCCAAGTACTTCGCCGAGGGCCTCACGGACTGGAAGAACACACTGATTCAGCTCACGTGGCAATCGCATGTCGCGCTGGTCTACGATCGCGCAACCTTCCGGTTGCTCCGCACCTTCTCCTACACCGGCGAAGGCTGGGGACTGACGCACGATGCGAAGTCGCTAATCATGAGCGACGGAACATCGACGCTGCGCCTCTTCGATCCCGATACCTTCAAGGAAGTCCGACGCTTCACGGTCACCGATCACGGCAAGCCCATCACGCAGTTGAACGAACTCGAATTCATCAGAGGCCAGATCTACGCCAACGTCTGGCACACCGATCGCATCGCGCGCATCTCGCCCGCGAACGGCCGGGTTCTCGGCTGGATCGACCTGACGGGCCTGATGCCCCGCGATCAGCTGACGAGCAACGAAGCCGTGCTCAACGGCATCGCCTACGACGCCGCGCGCAGCCGGCTCTTTGTCACCGGCAAGCTCTGGCCCAAGATCTTCGAGATCGAGATCGTCCCCGACAAGGCAAAGCTCGTGCCTGTCCATCACGCCAAATAGCGTCGTATGCGGCTCAGGATGACAGTGTGAAGGGCGGATTCGAACGAGACGGCGGTCGACACTGTTGCCGATCACACTCCGCGCGCATTCGCCCGTTTATACTTCTCGCCCATGGACGTCCTCGAAGTTCCGACCATCCTCCACAATGCAGCGATTCTCACCATATGCATTGCCTTCGCCGGATACCTGATCACTCTCTTCGGTGCGCGCATGTTGGCCCGGCATCGCGACAAGCTCAAGCTCGTCAATAAACGGCTTAACGAGTTCTACGGCCCGCTCTATGTCGCGTCGGAGGCCGGCAACATCGCCTACCGCTCTCTGCTGAAGCGGCAGGGCAAGGAGAGGAGCGAACCCATCCACGACTCCGAGATGAAGGAGTGGATGTTGTGGATGACCACGATCTTCATGCCGCTGAACGACATTCGCGAGAAGATCATCATCGAGAGGGCGTACCTGATCATCGAGGAGCAGATGCCGCAATGCCTGCTCGACTTCGTCACCCACGTTGTCGGATACAAGGCCGTGCTCGTCAAGTGGGCCGAGGGAGACTACTCCGAGCGTCGCTCAACGATCGGCTGGCCGCCTGAGTTCGATATCTATGTCAAGAACTCCTACGCGGCGCTCAAGGCTGAACAGACGCGACTGCTGCACGGCGCAATGTGGCGGCTGTGGCACCGGATGGTCAATGGCAAGCCAACCTGACGGAGTCCTCTGTGACGCCGAAAACGGGCCGAGGCAAGTTCGCTTTGCCTCAGCCCGTCCCATGCTCGCGTATCCGGATTACTGATCGTTCCCCTCAATAAGATCGGTCGCGGCAGCCGTAATATGGCCGAAGGCTCCGCCTGAACCATGATTCGGTCCAGCCGAAAAGTAGATCTCGCCCGAAGGTGCGCCGGCCGAATCAAAGTTGGCCGGCCCGGTATTGCCGGGGCTGATGCCCCATACGCCCTTGATGCTTAGCGGATTGCCGGAAGTATCCTCCAACAGACCCTTGAAGCGGCCCGTCGCCAGATCGTAGGCAGCGATATAGCCGCTCGATTGAGTATCGCCTCCGCCGGCAAATTGGCCGATCAGCAAATCGTGGCTGAAAACACCGAAGTCCAGCGGCGCCAGCGCGACTCCCCACGGAGCGTTGAGCCAGTCGCCGTGCTCGAGCCGCGTCAGCAGACGGCCCTTTGCCGAGTACACATCCACGCGGCCCAGGCCCGGGCCATCGGTCTCAAAGGGATTGCCGTCTTCATGCAACACGTAGGTCACAACGATGTCATTGCCAATGGTCTGTACGTTGAAAGGAACGAAGTTGCGAGGAAGGAGCTCATCATCGAAGGCCTTATGATCCTCTCCTTCGTCACCATCACCATCGCCGAAGTGCGCGGGCTGAAAGGCATTGTTATACACATCCACGCGGCCCTTCGCGAAGTTGGCCGCGTACAAATACCGTTTGCCATCCACCGTGGCGCTGGTCAAACCTGTATAGGCCGAGCCATCGGTAGTCGTGACCAACTTCACCGCGCCCTGCGGCGGATTATTCCATCCGACAATCAATCCATCGATCGTGGCGAATAGAAACCGCGCCGGTTCGCCGGGAGCGATCAGAAAATCCGTGGCGCTGCCGTTGAAGATTGTTCCGGTGGGGCTGCCGGTCGCTCCTGATTTGGCGGCGGGAATCGTGACCGTCAGGGCGACCTTCGCTCCGTTTCCCATGTAGAGGGTTGCCACCCCGGTCGCGTTATCCGCAACCCACCACGGTGTGCCCGATCCCCGCGAGAGTCCCCACGGGTTGACTAACGAAGCGTCGCTTGCGTTTGTAACCAGGGTTGTTACGTTGTAGTGCTGGGCAAAGGCCAGAGTTGAGGTGAGAGCCAGCGCAGATAGAGCCGCGCAACGTTGGAATCTGCTCATTGGGAGACCTCCTGAGAGATTGGTTGTGAGCGTCCTTTGGATTATCGGGAGCTGGGGGAGGGAGAGCCTGTCAACTTTGACGCGAAACCGTGGTCCAAGGTGGGATGCAATTGTGAATCTTCAGTTTCGGAATTGTCTTTAGATTGTCGCCATCGGCACATGCAGTTCCTCAAGCGCAGAAAATGAAAGGGCCGGGATCGCTCCCCGCCCCTCCGCTCCGAACTAACACCTACGAACTTCGAACTAGTATCTGTAGAACTCCGGCTTGTACGGTCCTTCCACTGGCACGCCGATGTAGTCTGCCTGGCGCTGCGAAAGCTTGGTTAGCTTCACGCCGATCTTCTCGAGGTGCAGGCGAGCAACTTCTTCGTCCAGCTTCTTCGGCAGCGTGTAGACGCTCACCTTGTAGATGTCCTTGTTCTTCCAGAGATCGATCTGCGCCAGCGTCTGGTTGGCGAAGCTGTTCGACATCACGAAGCTAGGGTGGCCTGTTGCGCAGCCCAGGTTTACGAGGCGCCCTTCGGCGAGAACGAAGATCTCGTGCCCGTCGTCAAAGTGGTACTTGTCCACCTGCGGCTTGATGTTCGTCTTGGTCGCGGTCTTGTCGGAATTCAGACGATCCATCTGGATCTCGTTGTCGAAGTGCCCGATGTTGCAGACAATCGCCTGGTCTTTCATCTTGTGCATGTGCTCGAGGGTGATGATGTCCACGTTGCCCGTGCAGGTCACATAGATATCGCCGCGTCCCAGCGTGTCTTCGATGGTGGTGACTTCGAACCCTTCCATTGCCGCCTGCAGTGCATTGATCGGATCGACCTCCGTCACGATCACTCGTGCGCCCATGCCGCGCAGCGAGTGAGAGCAGCCCTTGCCGACATCGCCGTAGCCGCAAACCACCGCAACCTTACCCGCCACCATCACATCGGTCGCACGCTTGATGCCGTCAGCCAGCGACTCGCGGCAGCCGTATAGGTTGTCGAACTTGCTCTTGGTAACGGAGTCGTTCACGTTGATTGCCGGAACCAGCAGCTTGCCCTTCTCCATCATCTGGTAGAGCCGGTGTACGCCCGTGGTCGTCTCTTCGCTCACGCCGCGCCACTCGGCCACAACCTTGTGCCAGTGCTGCGGCTCCTCGGCATGCACACGTTTCAGCAAGTCCTTGATTACCTTCTCTTCGTGATTGCCCGAAGGCGTGTTGACCCAGTTGTCGCCCTCTTCAAGCTCATATCCCTTGTGAATCAACAGCGTTACGTCGCCGCCGTCATCGACAACAAGCTCAGGTCCCTTGCCGCCTTTGTGGCTGAGCGCCTTGAAGGTGCATTCCCAGTAGTCCTCCAGCGACTCACCCTTCCATGCGAACACCGGAACGCCGCTGGCCGCAATCGCCGCCGCCGCGTGATCCTGTGTCGAGAAGATGTTGCAGCTCGCCCAGCGGACCTCGGCACCCAGGCTCACCAGGGTCTCGATCAGCACCGCAGTCTGAATGGTCATGTGCAGCGAGCCGGTAATCCGTACGCCCTTCAGCGGCTTCTCAGCCGCGTACTTGTTGCGGATGGCCATCAGGCCCGGCATCTCGTGCTCGGCGATTGCAATCTCTTTGCGGCCCCAATCGGCGAGCCCGAGATTTGCAACTTTGTATTCGGTCAATTCCAGCGTTGAGGAAGCCATTCAGTTCTCCTTATATCGACGCATCGTGATATATTGATGTGTACCAGAATCTCATGGCTGCGTCAATTGTGAAAATGTTACGCGTCGTTGCCGATCCCAACCGGCTGCGGATCCTATTGCTGCTCAAGGCGGAAGAGCTTTCAGTGGCCGAGTTGCAGGAGATCCTGGTCATGGGCCAGAGCACCATCTCGACACACCTCTCCCAGTTGAAGCAGGCGGGCCTTGTCGAAGATCGTCGGATCGGCAAGAACAGCCTTTACCGCCACTCATCGACCTCCGGTGGGGGCGACGTTTTGGACAAACTCCTGGTCGAGGCGGAGCGCGAAATCCTCGAAGCCGCCCACGACCGCGCTACCGCCCGCCGTGTCGTCAAGAAGCGCCAGGACAAGATGCGCGCCTTCTTCGACAGCGTGGCCGGGCGCCTTGGCAAGGACTACGTTCCCGGCAAGTCATGGAAGGCTATGGCCGAAGCGCTTCTTCGCCTGATGCCCCCCATGGTCATCGCAGATCTCGGCGCGGGCGACGGTAGCTTCTCGCTTTTGCTCGCTCAAAATGCGGAGAAGGTGATTGCTGTCGACTCCTCGGCAAAGATGATCGAATTTGCTCGCGAACAGGCGCACCGGCATCACTGGAAGAACATCGACTACCGACTCGGCGACATGGAAGAGCTGCCCATCAGCGACGCCTCTGTCGACATCGTCTTCTTCTCGCAATCGCTGCATCACGCGCTGCACCCCGGTCGCGCCCTTGTCGAGGCGGCGCGCATTCTCAAGCCCGGCGGCCGTATCGCGATTCTCGACCTGGCGAAACATCGCTTCGAAGAAGCGCGCGAGATGTACGCCGACGAGTGGCTGGGCTTCAGCGAGGTAGAGCTTGAATCGATGCTCGACAAGGCAGGCTTCTTCAACGTGCAAACTTCAGTTGTCGACAAGGAGACGGAATCGCCGTATTTTCAAAGCCTGCTCGCGGTGGCAAGTAAATCCGATCGCTCCGGTTCAATCCGCTCTGAGTGATGTGGTGCAGTCTTCGACACGATCATTTCGAAGTGCAATCAGCCGCGCAAGAAGAGCGATTAGAAGAAAAGGGCACGTATGAACCGGCTCGCAATCCGCGATACATTACCATTGCATCCAACGGCCCAGAGCGAGATGACCCCTACGAAGCAGGAAGCGATTCAAGTCCCAGCGGCGAAGCCCGCTCGCCTAACGCGCGCCCAGCGCGCCGCGGTTCTGAAGGCGCTGGCCGATCCAAAGCGATTTGAACTCCTGGAGCGAATTGCGAGGTCCGGTTGCCCATTGGGTTGCGGCGACGCCTACCAGGCCCTCGCGATCTCGCCTGCCACGCTCTCTCATCACATCAAGGAGCTCCAGACCAGCGGCTTGATCGATGTCCGCCGCGAAGGAAAGTTCGCGTTCCTCTCTATCAAACCAGGTGTTCTTGAAGCGATTGCCGCGAACCTGCAGGCCCTCAGCCCGACCTCCTGCCCAAATCGCTAAGATACCTGCCCTGAGATTTTCCACAGCCATTCTGAATCCAATCACGATTCGGCTCATCATTTCGATAGTTGTCGAAACGTCGAAGCAATGCCAGACAACGGCAACGGGGAATCGGAGGATCAAGGTCATGAGCAAACTTCAGGGTAAAGTCGCATTGGTAACAGGAGCTTCAAAAGGCATCGGCGCGGCCATCGCGAAGGAGCTGGCATCGCAGGGCGCGGCCGTCGCAGTCAACTACTCCGGCAGCAAGGACGCAGCGGAAAAGGTAGTCGCCGAGATCAAGAAGGCCGGAGGCAAGGCCATTGCGGTACAGGCCAACGTGGCTGATCCCGATTCGATCGGGCCGCTGGTCAGTACGGTGGTCAAGACGTTTGGCCCCATCGACATTCTGGTCAACAACGCAGGCATCTACGAGTTCAGCCCTCTCGAGGCGATCACCCCCGACCACTTCCACAAGCAATTCAATCTGAACGTGCTTGGCCTGTTGCTGGTCACGCAGGCCGCGGTGGCCCAGTTCAATCCCACCGGCGGCAGCATCATCAACATCAGCTCGGTGGTCGCGGACGGCATTTCCAACGCATCGGTCTACAGTGCCACCAAGGGCGCTGTTGACACGATCAGCTTTTCGCTCGCACAAGAGCTTGGCCCGAAGAGGATTCGCGTCAACTCCCTTAACCCTGGCCTGATCGAAACCGAAGGTGTCCACGCCGCAGGAGTCATTGGCAGCGATCTCCAGAAAAATGCCGAAGCGCGGACGCCATTTGGCCGCATCGGCCAGCCGCAGGACATCGCAACGGCAGCCGCGTTGCTTGCCTCAGAGGATTCGGGCTGGATTAACGGGCAGGCCATCCACGCCGCGGGCGGCTACAGGCTGTGAGAGATTTCACCGCATTCCGGCTCTCAGTTCTGCGGAGTCCGGAATGCGTAGCAGTATCTTCTGTTACGAGGAATTGAGAATGATACAAGGCTTTCTTCCTACTATTGCAATCGCGACGATTGGACTAGTATCCGCAAGGATCGGCGACCGTCTCCGTACTCCGCTTATTCGCCACAATCCATGCGATAGCACGAATGCCTGGAGCTACAAGATCGAGGACGAGCAACAGCAAAGTACGTGGAGCCCAGTACAGGCGCCGCGTCCATGCGCCTGAAGCTGGCCGATGGACGGGGACGCAACGAAGCTGCGGGTTCGAACTATGTACCGTGCACTACGAACCGACTTTTTCCGCTGCCAATAACTGCTGTTTTCGCTCCACACCCCAGCGATATCCGGTCGCTGATCCGTCGGCGCCCACCACGCGATGGCAGGGTACGATGATCGCCACGCGATTTACCGCACAGGCACGAGCGACGGCGCGGTTTGCATTTGGCTCGCCGATCTGGCGCGCAACTTCGCTGTAGCTTCGCGTCTCGCCGCGTGGAATCTGCCGCAGCGCCTGCCACACTCGAAGCTGAAATACCGTGCCACGCAGATCCAACGGTCCACCAAGACTTCCGCTTCGCGTGAGGTCGGAGCCGTCACGCACACTCGCGAGCGCATCATCCACCAGCTTTGAGAGCGATGGGTCGCGGTGCAACTCCGCAGCAGGAAATTCCGTGCGCAGGCTCGCTTCAGCTTCAGCCGCGGTCGCAGCCAGTGAAAGCCAGCACAAGCCGCGTCCCGTTGCGCCGACAATCACCCAGCCGAAGGGAGTCTTCGCGGAGCACCAACCGATCCGCTCGCCCTTGCCGCCTTGCGCAAACCGCGCCGGAGTCATGCCCAGTTGCGAACCCTCGTAAGCGCGGCTCGACGAACCGAAGCCGGCTTCATAGATCGCATCGGTAACGCGGTCTGACTGCTTCAGTGCGCCGCGCAACCGGCCGGCGCGCAGCGACCGTTGATATTGCAGCGGACTTACGCCCATCTCCTGTTTGAAGGCTCGCTGCACAGTGAACGGGCTCATGCCTACGACACGCGCGAGTTCAGCCAGCGGCACGGGGCGATCGACGTGGAGCTCGAGATAAGCACGAACTTTATCCAAACCATTGCTGCGCCGAGCGGTCGGCTTGCACCGCTTGCAGGGACGAAAACCGGCGGCCTGTGCTTCTGATGCACTAGCAAAGAAGCGGACATTCTCGCGCAACGGTCGCCTGCTCTTGCAATCGGACCGGCAGAAAACGCCGGTCGTTGTGACCGCGTAGAAGAACTTCCCGTTGCGATCGCGATCGCACAGCTGCTGCCAGGCCTGTTCCTCGTCGATCGATTGCATGTTTGTCGTTGGCTCCAGGGTGGCGAATTGAACATTGGTCGTCATGAACACATCGTCGTCGATCTTCGTTTTCCGTACACTCCGATTCTTGCGAGTAATTCGAGAAGGCAGTGCAAAGTTCTCAGTCCGTAGTTCATAGTGCAAGAGCCAATTGCTGAAAGCCGGCATCTTGCGAACTTTGAACTGCTAACTAGGAGCTCGTTTCTCGGCTCATCAACATCGCTTCAGCTCTCTGCAGGTCCTCTTCCGTATCCACCCCAATCGTGTCGGCCGGTGCGCCTGCAACATAGATGTCGACACCCGCTTCGAGGAGTCGCAGCTGCTCGAGCTTTTCTACCGATTCAAGCCAGCCGGGCGGCAGTTCCGCAAACCTCTCCAGCGCGGCCTTGCGGAAGGCGTAAATGCCAAGGTGCTTGCGGTATCCGGCGAAGCCCGTGTTGTTGCGGTCGTAGGGGATGGTCGCGCGGGAAAAATAAAGAGCCTTTCCGTCCAGCGCTGTCACGACCTTCACCGCGTTTGGATTGTTGATGTCGGCCTCCGGACAACGAACTGCGAGCGTTGCCACCTGTACCTCGGGCCGGTCGAATAATTCAAGCAGGAGAGGGAAGAACTCGGGGGTCAGTGTCGGTTCATCGCCCTGGATATTGACGTAGATGTCCGACTGAACCTGGCGGGCTACCTCGCGCACGCGGTCAGATCCGCTGGCGCAGTGAGCCGAGGTCATTGCCACTGGGATTCCGCGCTCGCGGCAGGCGTCGGCGACCTCGTCCGAATCCGTCGCGACAACCACGGGATCCATCAATCCGCTGCCGGCTGCAGCACGCCAGACCCACTCCACCATGGGCCGGCCCGCAATCTCGCGCAGTACCTTCCGCTCCAGCCGTGTCGAGGCAAGCCTCGCCGGAATGACGCCCGCAATCCGTAACCTGCTCATGCAGGCGAGTCTACAAGAGATGGCGGACCTGCGTTACGGTGGTCTCGACAGGGGAGACTGAGCTTGTGCAAAGGTTTGACCTCAAGTTGAGGGACCCTTATCATCAAGAGTGGCGTGGCGTTAGCTCCGTCCCCCTCCCGGCGGGGTAGCTCAGATGGTTAGAGCGTGGGATTCATAACCCCAAGGTCGAGAGTTCGATCCTCTCCCCCGCCACCAGAAACCCCTCTCAAATTGGGCCGATACGAGCCCGAAATACTTCGGAAGCTTTCTCTTTTCCCATGCAGAATGCGTTGAAGTGAGGCAATTTGATGCCGGATCAGCAGCTTTATCTCTCCGATCGATTCACCAAGGCGGTCGATTATGCGCGCGTTCTGCACATAGAACGCCGCAAAGGCACCCAAATCCCTTCCATGGCGCATCTTCTTGGTGTCGCGTCACTTGTCATGGGTGAGGTCGGCCGGGTGTCCTTTCCTGTCACGGAAGACATGGTCATCGCGGCGCTCCTGCACGACACTGTAGAAGACCACGGCGGCCGTCCCCGGCTTGAGCACATCCGGGCCAATTTCGGAGACGATGTTGCGCGAATGGTTGAAGGACTTTCGGACAGCTTTGCCGAAGATGCGAGCTCCAGGGAGAACTGGGAAGAGCGCAAAAGCTCGTACATCTACAGGCTGCGCAGCGAGCCGCTGGACGTTCAGTTGATTTCCGCCGCAGACAAGCTCTACAACGCGCGCACCATTCTCGAAGAGTACCGGGTCATTGGGCCGAAGGTCTGGGAACGCTTCAAACGGGGCCGGGACCAGCAGGTATGGTACTTCCAGGAGCTTCTAAACCTTTTTAGATCTGCAGGAACCAACCGCATCGTTGATGAGTTCGGAAGCTTGGTCTCCGAACTGGATCAGGTCTCTGCCGGTGATAAGGGGGGGCATGCAGCCACTGACTAAGACCCGCGGAATAACTCCAGCAAGTCAGCGCCGCTTCGCGGCATAGCCAGTCAGCAAGTTAGCGGATGGGACGCCTACATCTCTGGCTCGGCAGAAGTTACCTTCACGGCAGGATCCGGCTCTTTTTTACTCACTGCTTGCGATATCATTGCGTCTATAGGTTAGCGGCCTGTTCGTACTCTGGGCCGTTCACGGTGGTGTGTGTGTCCCGATTCTTTCAGAGACTGTCCTTTGTATTAGCAGCAGCGATTTTCGCGGCACTCGGCCTGGGTTTTGCGCTGGGTGAGTTTGGCGTCTTCGGCGTTCACGCCGGAGGGGAGCAGGATGGCGCCTACCGGCAGATGCACGTCTACGCCGAGGTCCTCAAGCGAATCCAGAGCGACTACGTCACCGAACCGAATATCACCCAGGTCACAACGGGTGCCCTGCATGGGCTGCTGGAGTCGCTCGATGCCGACTCGAGCTATCTGACCGCGACCGAGTACAAGATCTACAAGGAGCGTCCGGCTTCAGGTGTGGCCCAGATTGGGGTGACGGTCTCGAAGCGGTACGGTTACGCGACCATTGTGAGCGTAGCTCCGGGATCTCCTGCAGATCATGAACATCTTGCCGATGGCGACGTGATCGAGTCGATCGGGGACACATCCACACGCGAACTTTCGCTGGCTGTCATCCGCCTCATGCTTGAGGGCAAACCAGGCAGCACCGTCGCGCTTTCGGTGGTGCGTCCGCGCAAACCCGATCCGGAAAAGATCACGCTGACGCGTACCGTGATTCCCACGCCAGGGATGACAGAGCAGCAGTATGAGAACGCCAGTATTTTATATTTGAAACCCGGCTCGCTGACCGAGGCCAAGGTCGATGAGATCGCCTCCAAGATCAAGGCTGCGGGCAAGGATCGCAAGATCTTGCTCGATCTGCGCGACAACTCTTCCGGCGACGCCGAACAGGGACTTCGCCTCGCCAATTTCTTTATCAACCAGGGAACCCTCGCGATGCTTGAAGGTCAGAAGTTCCCCAAACAGACCTTTACGGCTGATCCATCCAGGTTCCTCACCGGCGCGCCACTTGCGGTGCTGGTCAATCGTGGGACTTATGGAGCGGCTGAGCTCGCTGCCGACGCAATCGAAGGCGCAAAGCGCGGGGATGTGATCGGTGAGCGTACCTTTGGTGAAGGTTCGGTGCAAAAGACCATCGAACTTCCCGATGGCGCAGCCCTCCTGCTGACGGTGGCCAAATTCGAAGGCCCCGATGGCAAGAAAATTCAGGATGAGGCTGTGGCTCCGACCGTGGTGGTGGGACAGCAGCCGCAAGAGGATGACCTAGACGACGAAAATCCACAACCCGGCAAGGGCGACGAGCCGCTGAACAAGGCGCTCGAATTGCTAAAGACCAAAAGCTAAATCGGAACTGCCTTCCAATCTTGAAGGGCGTGGTTCTGGATGATCCGAACCATGCCTCAGCTGATCAATAACCGTGCTAGCCTTGAATAAGGGCTTCCCCGATATCGATCGAGAGGAATGCCAAAGAGGCTTGTCTTGGCTGCCCCTCATGCACCACAGCCGGTTGAACCGCGAGGCGGCCTTGGCCGCTCCCACAGGTTGCGGCCCGCACCCGTTCCTCCTCCTCTCTTCAAGCGTCGTAAGATCGCCGGCAAGGTTGCCTTTGGCGTCCTTCTGCTTCTTTCTGTCGTCACTGGCTCGCTTGCCGGTCTCATGCTTGTCTACTCGGTCAATCTGCCGCAGATCGATGACCTCGAGCACTACCGGCCATCGACGATGACTTATCTTTACGACCGTAAGGGACAATCGATTGGTTCTTTTGCTCTCGAAAGGCGGATCGTGGTCAGCTACGACGATTTCGCTCCCGTGCTGCGCACTGCCGTGATTTCAATCGAAGATAAGAATTTCGATTCGCATTGGGGCATCAACGTCTTCCGCATCGCCGGCGCTCTGTGGCATGACATTCGCTCACACGGCCGCGCGCAAGGGGCTTCCACGCTGACCATGCAGCTGGCGCGGAACCTCTTTCTTTCCGCCGATCGCACGGCGGCTCGCAAAGCCCAGGAAGCATACCTCGCCATCCAGATTGAGCGCGCGTTTACCAAGGAACAGATCTTCACGCTCTACGGAAACCAGATTTATCTCGGCAGCGGCATGTACGGGTTCGAGGCTGCGTCGCAGTTCTACTTCAGCAAGCATGCCAGGGATCTGAATCTTACCGAGGCGGCGCTTCTTGCCGGATTGCCCAAGGGCCCGGTCGCCTATTCGCCGCTCATCAATCCTGAAAGGGCGATGCGCCGTCGCAATCTAGTGCTTAGCGAAATGGAGTCTGACGGCGTGATCACACATCAGCAGGCCGAACAGGCGCGCCGGTCACCGCTGGGTCTTCACATCACTCAGCCGGAGATGTCAGTCGCGCCGTGGTTCCAGGAAGAGGTGCGCCGCGAGCTCGAGAAGAAATTCGGCCCGGAGCAGGTACACGAGGCCGGACTGCGCGTCGACACCACTCTCGATCTCGATCTGCAGAAGTCAGCGAACAAAGCGCTTGCCGACGGCCTCGCCGCCTACGAGCACCGCCACGGTTGGAGAGCGAAGCTCGAGAACGTGCTTACCGACGGCGAGACGCTCGACGACTACAAGCATCCCGATTGGGCAACGGCCGTGCGCCCCGGCGACTACGTGCATGCGCTCGTTACGCAGGCGCTTCCCCTGCAGATTCATGCGCGCGTTGGCTCTGACGAAATTGTCCTTCTGCCCGAGGATTGGGTCTGGACCGGCCAGACCCATGGAAACCAACTGGTCAAACCGGGCGATGTTATTTACGTCCACCTTAGCGATTCGACGGAAGGCGGGGCACGCCGCGCAGCGCTCGAGCAGGATTCCGGCACGCAGGGCGCAGTGTTCGCCATGGACAACACCTCCGGCGACGTGCTGGCGATGATCGGCGGACGCGACTGGGCGCTTTCCGAATTCAATCGTTCCACCCAGGCTGAACGGCAGACCGGTTCGAGCTTCAAGCCCTATGTCTACACCACGGCTGTGGAGGAAGGCGCAAGACCCGACGAGATCATTGTCGATGGGCCGGCAAGCTTCGGCAGCTACACGCCGCATAATTACGAGCACGACTACAAGGGCGCAATGACTCTGACGAACGCCTTTGCGGAATCGCGCAACATCCCTGCGGTGAAACTTGCTGCGCGGGTGGGCATTCGCAAGGTCATCGATATGGCACACCGCTTTGGAGTCACATCCGATATTCCGGCGTATCTGCCGATTGCCCTGGGCGCGGCTGGAATCACGCTTGAGGAGCAGGTGACGTCATACTCCGTCTTCCCCAACGATGGCATTCGCGTCAAGCCGCGCCTCATCCGCAAGGTGACCAACGCCGATGGCATCACACTTTGGGAAGATGCGCCGGCGGTCGACGAAATCATCAGCCAGCAGACGGCGCGTACCATGATGACGCTTTTCCGCGCGGTAACCGCGCATGGAACGGGCGCTGCAGTTGCTCAGCTAAATCATCCCCTCGGCGGCAAAACGGGCACCACAAGCGACTTCACTGACGCATGGTTCCTTGGATTCTCGCCCTCGGTTACCTGCGGTGTGTGGGTCGGTTATGACGGCCGTCAGTCGCTTGGGGAGAAAGAAACCGGCGCCCGCGCAGCTCTGCCGATCTGGATGGAGATCATGAAGACCGCCATCGCGGGCAAGGATGACGAGCAGTTCCCGGGCGACATTGAACAACCTGAAATGCTGCAGGCTGCGAAGACACACGCCGGCGGTGCTTCCCAGGGGTCGTTAACCGGCCCTGCGCAGCGCGCGCGGCAGACGACGCAACCGCCTTCATCTACGAAGCCCAGTGCGAAGCCTGTAGTTCCGGGCTTGGCTGTGTCTTCTGCGCGATAAGGTTAGGCCACTGCCGACTTTGCTTTCTGGCGCGAACTGAGGATCCAGTCCATCGATCCACCCTGAAGCACAATTGAAAACACAACCACGACGTAGGTTGCGGCGAGCATCCATGAGCGGCCTAGCTCTACGGGAACGGACAACGCCAGTGCGATCGACAGACCGCCGCGCAGCCCTCCCCATGTCAAAACAAGGATCGAACTACGGTGTTCCGGCTGAAATGCGCGCACCACTGAGAGCAGCAATGCGACCGCGCCAAGCCGGACCATGTTGACGGCGACAATGGCGCCAAATCCCGTTCTAAGAGTTGCCGCATCCAGCACGATCGCCATGGCCTCCAGCCCGAGCACCACAAACAGCACACAGTTCTGGATTTCATCAATGACGCTCCAGAAAGTATCGACTTGTTCGTGCAAGATGCCATCTTCCAGCCGGCGGCGATGAAAGCACCGCAGCGCAATGCCGGCCACCACGGCTTCAAGCGGTGCAGAGAGATCAAGCAGATCGGCCAGGACGTAGCCGCCGAGTGCGAGCGAGACCGTGAAGAGTATCTCAATCACATAGCTGGTATGCATGCGCATGAGCCTTGACGTTAACCAGGCTAAGGCGATTCCCAGCACGATTGCGCCGCCTGCCTCCGCGACCAGAAGGCCCGCAACGTTCCAAGGCGTCGGCGCGTGCCCGTGCGCAATCTCAAGCATTGTGATGAAGAGGACAGCTCCGAGGCCATCGTTAAACAGCGACTCGCCTGCAAGCTGCGCCTGCAGGCGCGGCGGAACCCCGACACGTCGAAGCATCTCGAGCACTGCGATGGGATCGGTAGGAGAGATCAGCGCGCCGAAGATGAAGCACTCCATCCACGGCAACCGCCCGCCCGTGAACAAATGCATGAGCGCTGCGACAGCAAAGAAGCAGATGGCGGTTCCCACAACGGCGAGCAGAGATACCGTGAGCTTCTCTTTCGCGAGTTGATCGAGATCGAGAAGGAACGCTCCTGCAAAGAGCAGCAGAGGCAGCATGCCGTTCAGGATGAGGGGGCCGAAGTCGATGTGCTGCATCAAATCGGCTGCCCACTTCTGAATGCCTGGAACCCGGTGAGAAGCGATCATGAGTGCTAAAGACGTGATCACGGTGAGCAGCATGGTCCCGATGGTGATCGGAAGCTTGAGCCAGCGCGAGCTCACCAGGCCGAAGATGGCGGCGGTTAGAAAGAGCAGGCTGAGGATGGCCAGGGTGCTCATACTCGCGTTGCTGCAGGTTCGCGCATGGCAGCTACTTCATGCTACAGAAAGGCTGAGCAATACGTTGAAAATCGAGAGCTGCAACGATGGTCAGCATTTTGAGGGCAGGCCCGAGTTCGTTCTCAATTCAATCGCCTTCGCTGAACTTCCTCAAACCGCAATGGACGCATTTAGGTTGTACCACCAGGTCATGGCAAAGAATCTGTCGCAGCGGGGACAGCGAAAGAAGTTCAGCACAAACCAAGCACCCACCCCGATCAAGCCAAAGACCATGAGGATTGGGAGCAGAGGCAATTCGAGCGAGCTAGGAAGAATCAGGCCGAAAGGTATGGCGCAGAAAGGTAATAAGAAAAGCAGAGAAAGCATCCGGTTACGCCACCAGTTTTGCCGCGTCCTTCGCGAAGTAAGTCACGATGAAGTCTGCGCCGGCACGGCGAATACCGACGAGCGACTCGAGCATGGCGCGATCGCGTTCCAGCCAGCCCTTTTCGAAGGCGGCCTTGAGCATCGAGTACTCACCCGATACCTGGTAGGCGCCGATCGGTACGCCGAATCGCTCGCGCGCCGCGTGAACCACATCGAGGTAGGGCATTGCAGGTTTCATCAGGATCATGTCGGCGCCCTCGTCGAGATCGAGCTCGATCTCTCGCATCGCCTCGCGAAGGTTTGCGCCGTCCATCTGATAGCTGCGGCGATCGCCAAACTGAGGCGCAGAATCGGCGGCTTCACGGAACGGCCCATAGAATGCCGATGCGAATTTCGAAGCGTAACTCAGAATTGGCGTGTTGGTGTTGCCGTCCTTGTCGAGAGCGCGGCGGATGGCGGCCACGCGCCCGTCCATCATGTCGCTCGGAGCGACGATATCAGCCCCGGCGCGCGCCAGGCTCGCTCCGGTTCTGGCGAGCAGCTCAAGTGAAGGATCGTTGTCGATCTCATAGCCGCCATCGGTGGCTTTCGCGACTACACCGCAATGGCCGTGGCTTGTGTACTCGCAGAGGCAGACATCGGCGATCAGCACCAGCTTCTTTGCAGGGGAGCTCTGTTTGAGAGCGCGAAGAGCTATCTGGACGATGCCGCTTTCTTCCCACGCGCCCGTCGCCTGTTCATCTTTGTTGTCGGGAAGGCCGAAGAGGAGCAGACCTCCGATGCCCAGGCCGGCCGCCTCTTCTGCCTCACGCACAGCCTGATCGACGGAAAGATTGAAGACGCCCGGCATCGAGCTCACCGGGTTGCGCACGCCCTCTCCGGGGCAGATGAACAGCGGATAGATCAGATCGCCAGGGTTGAGCGAGGTTTCGCGAACGAGGGCGCGAAGCGACTCGGTGCGGCGCAGGCGGCGCAAGCGGACATCAGGAAACGGCATACCTGGATTGTAAGGCAGCAAATGATCGCTGTTCTGTGACGGGTGAACAGGGGAAGCTCACTAGAAGGCTCTTAGGTTGACATCCGACCCGAAGGGGAGCATACTCGGGTCGTATGCCGACCCAGGAGAACAACGAAGACCGTATCGCACTGTTGCAGGGGACACTCGACCTTCTCATCCTCAAGACCCTGTTGCTCGGCCCCTGCCATGGGCAGGGCGTGGCGCGCTCGATCCAGCGCCAGTCCGAAGAGGTTCTTTTTGTCGATCATGGATCTCTGTACCTGGCGCTCCAGCGGCTGGAAGACAAGAAGCTGATCCAGGCGAAGTGGGGTGTCAGCGAGAACAATCGCAAGGCGCGCTTTTATTCGCTTACGGCGAAGGGCCGGGCGGAGCTGCTGGAGAAGACTTCACAGTGGAAGAAACTCACACGCGCGATGGGTCTGATTCTTGAGCCGCAGGGCGAGGAGGTCTGAGGCGATGTTCAGGCGCAAGCGGAGTGCCGAAGATTTTGCCGAGGAGATCCGGTCGCATCTGGAACTCGAAGCTGACGAACTGCGCTCCGAAGGCATGGATCAGGAAGAGGCGCATCGGCGCGCGCGCGTTGACTTCGGCAGCGTCCGCGCGGCCCGGGAGCGGTTCTATATGAAGAGTCGCTGGCAATGGCTGGACCGACTGGTGCGTGACCTGCGGTTCGGTTTTCGCTCGCTGCGCCAGAGTCCTGGCTTTGCCCTAACCGCGATCCTGACCCTTGCTCTTGGCGTCGGTGCGAATACCGCTGTTTTCAGCGTGATGAATGCGGTGTTGCTGCGATCGTTGCCGGTGGCTGATCCGCACCGCCTGTTCTATCTGCGCACATCGAATCCGCCACGTGGGACCGGAACGATTGACACAACCCAGACGTTTTCCTATCCGGTTTACGACGCGCTGCGCAATGACAAGCGTGCGCTCTCGCCGGTGATCGCCTATGTGCCTCTTTCCGGCAACAAGGTCGCGGTTCGTTACGGAGCGCAGCCGGAGGAGGGAGAGGGCGACATGGTGAGCGGGACGTTCTTTTCCGGACTCGGCGTGAAGCTCTCTCGCGGCCGGGGATTCACGGAGCAGGATGAGAAGGATCACGCTCCAATCGCTGTCATTAGTTACAACTACTGGACTCGCCGCTTCGCCCGAAACCCGGATGTGTTGGGCTCGACGCTCTACGTGAATGCCATTGGCTTCACCATCATCGGAATAGCCGCGGAGGGGTTTGAAGGCCTCGAGCCAGGCGCATCGACTGACTTCTGGATTCCTCTTCAGAACCGCCCCGAACTCAACGCGTGGGGAAACGCCCCCGAGGACGGCAAGATCTACACCACGAATCCAACGTGGTGGTGTCTGCGCCTCATCGGGCGAATTGCTCCGGGGGTGAGCAGACAGCAGGCTGTTTCTGCTCTGACCCCGCTCTTTCAGCGTGCAGCATACGTCGGTCTTGGCTCGCCCATGGAAGGCGAGAAGCCGCCGACGCTCGGTCTTGAGGAGGCCAAGGGGTTTCCTGGATACAGCGAACGGTTCGGCAAGCCGTTGCGGTTATTGATGGCCATGGTGGGTTTTGTGTTGCTCATCGCGCTGACCAATGTAGCGATGCTGCTGATGGCGCGCAACGCCGCGCGCCAACGCGAATTCAGCATGCGACTCGCCCTGGGAGCGGGACGCCGCGACCTGCTTCGCCAACTTCTTATAGAAAGCCTCATGCTGGTCGCGGCAGGCGGTGTACTTGCATGGCTTTTTGCGATTGCCGCGACGCGGGCACTCGCCGCTTGGGCCCAGATTGAGTCGAGTCTCGCTCCCGATGAAACCGTTCTGATTTTTGCGCTCAGTATCCTGGTCCTGGCCGCATTGCTGTTCGGACTGGCCCCACTGCGGATCGCTCTCGCCGCAGGCCCGGCCCTCGCGCTGAAGTCTTCTGCTGCAACCTCCAACGTGGATGCGGGGAAGTCGCGTGCCGCCAAAGCAATTGTCGCGCTTCAGATGACGCTGTGCGTTGTACTTCTGGTTGGCGCGGGATTGCTGATTCGCACGCTTCGCAATCTCGAAAACACTCCGCTGGGCCTGCACGTCGATGGCCTGGTTGTGTTTGGAGTCAAACCTGAATTCAAGTCCGTTCCACAGGGGATAGCGTTCTATCAGGAGTTGATGAGCAAGCTGCGAGCATTGCCTGCTGTGGAGTCGGTTACCGTGATGGGAGAACGCCTCGGATCCTGGTGGTCCAACAACAGCGATATGACGGTTGACGGCAGGCTGCCCGATGTTCCCAACGGTGGTTCCAGGACGGTGCGAAGCAATGTTGTCGGCCCCGGCTTCTTCACGACGCTTGGCGTCCCTGTGCTTGCCGGGCGTGACTTTGCCGATTCCGACACCGCAAATTCACCGCATGTGGGCATTATCAACGAGCAGTTTGCAAAACGTTTCTTCCCGAATCAGAATCCGTTGGGCCGCATGATCGGCACGGGTGATGGCCGATACCAGATGACCGTCGTCGGCGTGGTGAAGGATCACAAGTATCGCAGCATCGATGAAGGACCAATTCCGATGGCCTGGTATATGTACGCCCAGATTCCGATTGTCGGCAAGATGGACGTGGAAATGCGCGTTCACGGCGATCCGCTCGCGATCTTGCCTTCGGCCCGCAAAGTAGTCCAACAGATGGATCCCAATCTTGCGCTCATCAAGCCAATGACACAACGCGCCCAGTACGAGTTGACGATCTCCAATCAGATACTGTTCGCACGCCTTGCCGGATTCTTCGGATTGCTTGCCGTCGTGCTCGTCGCCACCGGCCTCTATGGCACGCTGGCCTATCGCGTGAGCCGTCGCACGGCCGAGATTGGCGTGCGCATGGCGCTCGGCGCCGCCCGGGCCCAGGTGGTGTGGATGATCCTGCGCGACAGCCTGCTGTTGACCGCCTTCGGCGTAGTTGCCGGCATACCGCTCGCGATCTTTGTGGGACGCGCGCTGTCGTCTTCGTTGTACGGCGTGAGGCCGCTGGATCTTGTGACATATGCCCTGGCCATCTCCGGGGTGACGCTGGTTGCCTTGGCGGCGAGTGCGGCGCCTGCGGGCAGAGCCGCCAGCATCGATCCGCAGAAGGCGCTGCGCGAGGAGTAGCGTCGATTACTTGCGGAGTGCGTTGCAGACGGAACGCAGCGTGAACTCAAGTGACTCGCGCGGCACGCTCTTCACGTACGGGCCAATGATCCAGTTCAGGGCGGCCGGGATCGATCGGGTGAGCGAGACGGACTCGATCTGGACGTAGAGCCCACCGTCGCGCTCTTTGAAGGTCCAGTAGGAGTTCAGGCGCCAAAGAAACCCATGTTCCTGGGTCCCGGTGAGGGCGTGCTCGTCCTTCGTGCCGGGCGAGGCGATCTCCGCGATTTTTGTGCTGCGCGACATGCTGTAGCCGTGTTGCGCGTCAAGACGACCGTAGGCGATGTTGTAGGTCGTATCCATGACAACTGTGATCACATGTTTCTGCTCCACGCGCATGGAGGCCGTGAAGTGGTCCGGGACACGGTCTGGGACGCTTCCAGTTTGAGGCGAATCCACCTGGGCCTTCAGCACCTGTGGCGCGAATCGTTGCGGATACGCGCTTAAGTCCTTCATCAGGCGCGCGAAGTCCGCGGCTCTAGCCTGGGGTATGAATGCGGTACCGCGCCAGTGATGGAGGAGACCGCCGGGCAGAGATGCTTCGCTGGACGGCGTTAGTTGCTCAATGATCAGGTCTCCTCTGCGGAGCCGCGCATCGACCTGCGAGTCCGGCCCCACCGATGCCAGGAAGCTGTTGGATGACCGGTGCTGTTCAGCCAGCCGCGATTCCAGCTTGTTCACATAAGCATTGAAGCCGGCCACGGCAGCGGCCGGGGCCTCGGCCGATCCGTTCGTGGCGATACACGCAAAGAGTAGAAGGATTAAGCGGCGCAGCAAGGGCTTCCCCTGGCGCTGAACCCCATGACGTCCAGGCGGACTGTGACGAATCAAGGCCGAGGATAGCAATGGCAAATTCCATCCCGAAAGGCCTAAAAGGCCGCCTGACACAATCTCATTTGTGGCCAGGCTAAACAGTTCGCCGAAGAATGGTTCGCGCAAGAAGGACGTCCCTCAGGGGCCGAAGCCCGCCCTCTCTAATTATGAGGTTTAACCTACGGGCTGAAGCCCGCAGCCTTCAAAGCTGGTCGTAAAGCGACGTGTTCCGGTATCCGAGCAACGTCGCCAGTGTCCAGATCGCGATCGCTGTGCCGAAGGGAATATTAAGCAGGTTCAGGAAGGCCGCTACAATCGCCAAGATTCGGCCCCACGGGGCATGCTCTATCAGCCCCCATCCTGCCCCAATCGCTAGAACGGTTAAGCCTACCGTCTTGAGCCAGACGATGTGCAGAATCGCGGGGCCGAAGCCTGGCCCGAAAGGGAAGTTGCCGTGAGCCCAGGGGCCGCGCATCCATGGGCCGAAACCGTTATTAAAGAACGAGCTCGCAAACGAAAGCCCGATCATACCGGTTACCAGCACGAGTCCTCCATAGATGAACCACACGGTGCTAAGCGCCCTCACGCGGTTCGCGTAATTGGTGAGCTCAAACGCAAGGTTCGGAACGGGCGGTGCAGGCAGAGCCACTGGGCGGCCGCATTGGGAACAAACCTGTTGGCCTGGTGCGAGAGCCTGTCCACATCCGCTGCAATACATCGTTACCTCCTTCGTGCCTGACTAGGGCCGGTCTCACCGATGGTTCGAGAGTGAAACATGCATCCTCAGGGGACTCAAGCCCAAACATTTACCTTTTCCGGCACGACTGAAGTCGTGCCCTTTCCCAAAGCGCCTTTTCTGAGACCATGTGCCTCTTACTCCGACTGCAGATGGGTACGCAAGGGTTGCCGGATTCGTTCCCATCGCTCCTCGTGCCGGTCGTCGTGCAGGACGAGGGCGGCGACCCGACCCAGACTGTCGCGCTCAACCGAGAGGCGCGTGAAGCTGGACCCATTCGGGTAAAAGAGGACCGAATTCGATTCGGCTGCCAGCTCCGCCATCTCGCCGTGCTGATTCTTCTGGTAGAGCGATTCCCCTTGTCGAAAGAGAGTTACCACCACGATGCCGTGGCCGTCCACGTACTCGCCGGAGAAGCTGTCGAGCTGAGCAGGTGTCAGCCTGATTGCGGGCGGGTGCATCGGAATGGAAACGTGCTCCGCGAACGGAGCCTCGCGTGCGTCCCGCCGATGTGACAGCAGCCACCTGGGCAGATCCGGTTCGTTGTAGGCGCGGGTCCAGCAATCGTGCTTCAGTCCCTGGTAGATCCAGAGCCGTATGCGGCCGCCGGCGTTCTTGACCGCGGTGAACAACAGCTCGTCCTGCCGAGGGGGGACAACATTATCTTCTGAGCCGTGAAAGAGCCAGACCGGCGTGCCGGCAACCGCTTTCGCATATTCAGCCGGCAGCGTGGAGGCCTGCAGCCAGCGGTCTGGCGCGTAGCTCCAGAAGATGCCGCCCGCAGCAATGGCTATAGCTGCCCAACGGTTCGGAAACTGTTCTGCAAGCTCCCACACGCCGTACCCGCCCAGCGACAAGCCGGACAAGTATGTGCGTGCCGGGTCACCATGGAACTCTGCTGTCTCCTGATCCAGCTCGGCAATGGCGATGGCCAGCATGTCATGATCGGTCCAGGTCCGATCGAGCGAACACTGTGGCATTACCACGATGAACGGCCATCGCTCAGGATGATCGCGGATCTGCGCCGGCAATCCAATCTGGGTTTGCCACATGCCCTCGGCGCCGCGTTCGCCGCGCCCGTGCAGAAAGAGGATGATAGGCCAGCGTTTGTGGTCGTCCGCGTTCCAATCTTCAGGCAGGTACACCTGGTATCGGCGGGTCGTTCCGCCGAACTGGATCTTGCGATTGAGAAAGCCGGTATCCTGCGGCAGGTGCTTGCGGGAGGCCTTCTTTGACCCCGCGGCGGCGTACACCGGGGTGGGCGCCAGTCCCCAGCTACAGCAGAGGCACGCCGCGAACAGTCTCAGGAAGCGCTGCATAGGTTGAAAACATCATAGAGCCTGTGGGGAGCCATCCGGCACTGTCTGGAGAAGTTCACACCCGAATTCGGATCGCAACTTCAGGCTTCTTTACGAAATCCATGTACGGCGCCGTGAAAGAATCATGAGGACCCATCTAACGCAGCGGGCCTATGACAACGTACGAAGCCGGCGACACACTCGACCACTACCGAATCGAAGCTGCCATCGCCCGCAGCGGCATGTCGACGTTGTACAAGGCAACCGACCTGAATTCCGGCAGACAGGTCGCGATCAAGATTCCGCTGCCTGAGATGGAGGCCGATCCTGTCCTCCTCGATCGCTTCAAGAGAGAAGAAGAGATTGGCCATCTGCTTGATCATGCCGGAGTCGTCAAAACCCTCAACGGCGAAGATCGCAGCCGGCTCTACATGGTTTTTGAATGGGTTGATGGACGCCTACTGCGCTCGATTCTGAATGAGGAGAAGAAGCTGTCCATCGACCGTGCGGTGAAGCTTGCGCTCGGCATCTGCGACGCGCTCGATTACATGCACAAGCGCGGTATTGTTCACCGTGACCTGAAACCGGAGAACCTGATGGTCGGTGAAGACGGCCAGATCAAGCTCATCGACTTCGGCATCGCCATGAAAGAGGACGCACGGCGGCTCACATTCGTGAACGTGTCGTCGCTGCTGGGAACCCCCGATTACATCTCTCCGGAACAGGTGAAAGGCGCGCGCGGCGACCAGCGCAGCGATATCTACGCGGTGGGCATCATGCTTTACGAGATGCTCACCGGCCGCGTCCCGTTTGTGGGCCCGAACCCGCTGGCTGTCATAAATGAGCGCGTTCTCAATGACGTGAAGCCTCCGCGCGAGTTGAACCCCGAGATATCGCCGGAATTGGAGGAGATTCTATTTCGCGCCCTCGAGCGGGAACCGCGCCACCGTTACGCCACTGCCAGCGAAATGATGTGGGACCTGGAACACCAGGAGCAGGTGGGCGTCGAGCCTCGCGGCGAGAGAGCAGCCGGCGTCGGGGCAAGACGATCTCCATTCAGCAGGAAAGTGTTCCTCTACGCCGCAATGATACTGGTGCCTGTGCTTCTGTTTGCGTTCATGCTGCTGATGGCAAGGAGATAGAACTGCAGTTCGAAGTTCGGAATTCTTAGTTCAGAGTTGCGAACGGGCTTGTTCCTCCCTAATCTCCACGGCCTACTCCCTACTCCTGGCTTTTTCACGCTGGCAGCCGTTTCAGCGTTTTGCGTGCCCTCTGAGACCATGGCCGCTCGCGGCGTCGCAGGTATCGAGGCATGGTCGGCTCCTTGTCTAGGACCTTCTGGGCCCACTCGCGGGCTTCGGCGTGGCGCCCCTCTGACGCGAGCAGATCGGCGAAATTCAGATAGGTTTCTGACAAGGTCGAAGTCACGGTCACGCGGCGAAAGAGTGCTTCTGCCTTATCTTTCTGTCCGGTCTGCGCATAGGACTGAGCCAGCAGCCCGGCCGCGCGATTGAAGTCGTAATTTGGTTCCTTTGCAACCACCTTCTCAAGATCGGGCAGCGCGCCTGCGGCGTCGCCCAGCAGGACAGCACAGACTCCGCGCCGGTAAAAGCAGTCGAGCGTGTTCGAGCGGGCCCCAATCGCCTTATCGAATGCGTCGCGGGCCTGAACGAGCTTGCCATCTTCCATTAAAAGCTCGCCCAGTTCCTCGTAGTTGCCTGCCGAGGGATTGTCGCGAATCATCAACTCGAGCGCAGCGATTCGCTTGCGCCGGGAGATCCCCTTGAGCGACTGGTTGAGCAGCGTGAAGTCGGGAACGACCTCGGCAAAGATGTAGACGAGCGCGCCGATCGGGCCGAGAAACAGAATGATCCAGAGCCAATACATCCCGGGCCGGCGGCGAATGAAATGGATGATCGCCGCGGCCTGGAGCAGGAGGCCCCACGGATAAAAGAGGTGTGTCAGCAGTCCCATCTTCTGTCTGGTCCTGCGGTCAGATTACAGGAATCGCACCGAAGCCGGCAGTCCACTTTCGTGGAAGGCCGAAGATTGGCGCGAAACCCCAGATATTTCTAGCGATATGACTCATCCCGATGCACGACGAATTCGGGATAGGCGTTGCCGCCGAGCTCATGCAGATCCATGCCCAACCGCTCGCCATCCGGATCGACACGGAAAGCGAGCACCCGATTCATCAGCCAGAAGATCAGATAAACCAGCGGCAGCATCAGGCCAAGCAGCGTCGAAATCAGGATGAGTTGTGCAAGGAACTGTCCGGGCCGGGGCGCGAAGATGCCTGCGACGGCCAGTCCCCAAAGCCCGGCCGCGCCATGCACGGTGATCGCTCCGGAGGGGTCATCGATGGACAAGGCAAGTTCGAACAATTCGACGAGCAGGGGCGTCACAATGCCGGCAACGAGTCCCGCAAGGATTGAAACCGGCGGTGATACGACTCCTGCGCACGCGGTTGAAGTTACCAGTCCCGCCAGCCAGCCATTCGCGCACATGCTGGCATCTGGCTTGCCGAACCGGATCCGCGTCACAGAGAACGTCGCGACCAGCGCTGCCGATGCTGACAAAACTGTGTTCACCGCAGTGACGACCAGGGCGGAAGGCGGTGCGTCCAGCCAGAGCAACGATCCCGCCATATTCCACGCAAGCCATCCGACCAGCGTTACCAGGCACCCGAACAGCACGTATACGATGTTGTGTCCCGGCATCGCGGTCGAAAGACCTTCGTGCGGAAACTTTCCCTTGCGCGGGCCTGCGATCCACACCACAGCGAGCGCACACAGGCCGCCCAGCGCGTGCACCGACGCCGCGCCGGCGACATCCAGAGCACCCGAGCCGAGCGAAAAGTTCGTGCCAAGCTGTGCAAGCCACCCGCCGCCCCAGATCCAATGAGCTACGAGCGGGAAAAGAACCGCGCCAAAGGCTGCTGCGATCGCTGCGCCGGCCGGCAACCGCAGCCGGTCCGCGCCCGAGCCCCACGGGATCAGCACAGCGAGCGCCACTGAGAACATTTCAAAAAGGAACGTGAGCTGTACGTGTGCCGGCTCTGAATCCAGCCCCCTCAAAAACAGGTGTCCCGTGCCTGCCCAGTTCCACGGCTTCCCGCTCATATAGAACACATGATCGGGGGGCGTTCCGGCAGCGAAGGCCCAACCCACAAGCGCGAATGCAATTACGGCCGTTGCGATCACCACCAGGTTCCCAAGCAGGGACTGCACCGCTGAACGCGATCTGCCGAGACCTGCGTTCATGAGGGCCACACCGGCAATGGCCAGCGGCGCCAGGAGCAGGAGTCCCAGAGCCAGCGTGAACGATGTCTCGGAGAAGGGAAGCGCTGCTGGAGTCATTGGTTGGCGCTCCCACTTATCCCGGGATCGAAATCCTGTCGTTGGGGATTACGAATCAGCTGCATGTGGCCGCGAATGGCGACTACGAGGCCCATCGCCTCAACGGCCAGACCACACAGCACGAACGCCGCTCGCTGCGCCGATCCGGAAAACAGGAGGATGGCTGCGATGGAGAGGAAGAATCCTGCGGGCATTACCAGCAATCCGGCGAATCTCATGGCCTCGTCCTCCTCTTTCTCTCCCTGGCATTCACCGGCTGACAGAAATCGGCCTGGACATAACGTCCGAGGCGAGACAAATGAATGCAACGCAGAGGGCAACCGGCTGAAGTGCTTTTATGAATTCTATATGCATTTATTCAGGCGAGATTGCCGAAACCGACGGCAGACAAGCAGCAGCGAAGGATGGCACTAGGGTCCGCACGATAGACTTCATGAATCAAGATCGATGAAGACGAAACTCCTTAACGCTCTCTTATCGATGGTTGGGCTTGTATGCGTCGCGCACGCTCAGCGTATCGAAGTGACGGTCCCGTCGACCACGCCGCTGAATGGTCACCTAATCCTCGTCATTGCGAAGACTGACAATCCCGAGCCGCGCATGCAGCTCTCCGAAACCTACGATTCCGCCCAGGCATTCGGCGTCGATGCTGAGAATCTCGCACCCGGCGCCACGCTGGTCGTCGATGAGAAAACATTCGGTTATCCACGCCGCTCGCTCGCCGATCTCAGTGCCGGCGACTACTATGTGCAAGGCGTATTCAACGTCTACGAGCAATTTCGACTCGCATCCGGCAAGACGTTGTGGCTCCCGCCGGACAAGGGCGAAGGTCAGCACTGGAATCTCAAGCCCGGCAATCCGTTCAGTAAACCGCTCAAGGTGCACCTCAACCCGATGGCTCGGACGCCGGTCATGTTGACGCTCGACCAGGTGATTCCCTCGATCCAGGGCACTTCGCAAGATCCGCAGGTGATCGCGAAGCAGCCGGCCACTTCGAAGTGGCTCAAGTACGAGCGGTTCCGCAGCGAAAAGCTCAGCGCCTTCTGGGGCCGCGATGTGTACCTGGGCGCATGGATTCTGCTGCCTGACGGATTCGATGAGCATCCCGACGCGAAATATCCCGTCATCGTCTTCCAGGATCACTATCATGCCGGCATCGGGCCCGCGCAGTTTACCACCACGCAGCCCGACCCAGAATCACCGCAGTTTCGCCGCCTGCAGAACGGCTACCGGCTCTTTCAGGACTGGACCTCCGGCCGGTTGCCGCGCGCGATCCTGATTTACGTGCAAAATGCGAATCCTTACTACGATGACTCGTACGTTGTCGACTCCGCCAACCTCGGTCCGTACGGCGATGCAATCAACAACGAGCTGATTCCTGCGCTTGAAAAGAAGTATCGTGGCATTGGCGCGGGCTGGGCACGTGCTACCTTTGGCGGATCGACAGGCGGATGGGAAGCCCTGGCAACGCAGGTCTTCTATCCGGACCTCTATAACGGCGCGTATGTTGCGTGTCCCGATCCTGTGGACTTCCACGGATACCAGAATGTCGATCTGTATGACGACACAAATGCTTTCGTCCGTAAGGGCGACTTTGGCAATATTCCCATAGCGGGCGACCGCAAGTCAGACGGATCTGTCATCGCGCTTACTGGCGACGAATATGCATATGAGCTCGTGCTGGGCACGCATGGCCGCTCAACCGAGCAATGGGATATCTGGCAGGCCGTGTTCTCGCCGGCCGGCGGAGATGGATATCCCGCCGAGATTATCGATCCAAAGACCGGCGCAATCGACAAGAAAGTCCTTACCTACTGGCACGATCACTACGACCTCGCCGTTATCATGAGGCGCGACTGGCCCATGCTCGGGCCGAAGCTCGAAGGCAAACTGCACATTGCTGTCGGCGATGCGGATACATATTTTCTCAACAACGCTGTTCATATGCTGCAAAAACAGCTTGAAGTGACGCAGAATCCGCATTCCGATGCGACGTTCCAGTATGGACCGGGCATGCCGCACTGCTATACCGGCGGTCCCTCCGAGTACACCATGCAGCAGAACAATGCGGATTGGTTCCAGCGCATTCTGCCGCAGATGGTCGAGCACATGCTTGCGACCGCGCCGGCGGGTGCGGACACGAGGTCGTGGCGATATTGAGGACGGCAAATGTGGGACTCACTCGCATTAGGCGAGATGCATTTTACGCCTGACAACGCAAGCCGGAACGCGTGCTGTTAGCAAGTGGCGCTTTGCGAATTCAGCGTGATATTGTTGACGCCAGAATCCCCAAACGATCCCATTCTCTGGTACGAAACGGGCCACGGAAGCGGTGGTCTATTCTCGTTTTCTGACTTTGTCACAACCTGCTTCGTATGTGCAGATTACAAAGTTTTCGCATGGTGAACATTTTTTCGATTTATGGAGCGGTGTGATGGTTGCGTCGCGATTCAGACTGCTATATTGAAATTTCGGGATAAAACCGACGCACAACTTCCCTTTGCATTTGAACAGAATTAGACCGCAACGTATGTGATCGTCAGCACAGCGCGCACAAACGACTGGACAACGACCAACACGCAGGAACCTATTCATGGCGCAGATATTCGACCGCAGCTCCAATGCTTTGGCTCGAGCGAGCCTGGTGCTGACGGGACTGATCGTAATCGCACTTGGAGTCACGCTAGACCAGTTGCAGCGCTCCCCTTGGGTTACACGACAGGGCCAGAGACCGGAGCAGCCGGTTCCTTTCAGCCACAAGCACCACGTGACGGGGCTCGGCCTTCAGTGCCAGTACTGCCATACCACGGTAGAGAAGTCGAGTTACGCCGGCATCCCTCCCACAAAGACATGCATGAACTGCCACGCCCAGATCTGGACGAATGCAGCTCTTCTGCAGCCGGTAAGAGACAGCTGGGCCAGCGGCCAGTCATTGAACTGGACCCGCGTGCACGATCTGCCCGACTATGTCTACTTCAGCCATGAGATCCACGTGAACAAGGGTCTCGGATGCGCGAGCTGCCACGGCCGCGTTGACCAGATGCCGCTGATGTACGCGCAGAATACGCTGCAGATGGAATGGTGCCTCGACTGCCATCGCAACCCGGCTAAGAATCTGCGGCCGACGGGCCAGATTTACAACATGGCGTGGGAAGCGCCCGCCGAGGACCGGCCAGTCTGGTGCTCCACGAGCGACGTGAAGTCCGGAACGCCGACGGCGCAGGGCGTGAACTGCACCACCACCGATCCAACCGGCAAGGGTACGCAACTGGCGGCGTTGCAGATGCCGGCCGCAAATGGCCAGGCGAGTGACGCTCCTGCGGGCGTGATTCCGGCGGTGCTTCATTACGAGAAGTTCACCAGCCAGGATCAGCTTGGTCACTTTCTGCTGAAGCAATATCACATTCGCACTCCGAACGAACTGAGCAGTTGCGAGGTTTGCCATCGATGAGTCGCGAACCGATGAATGAAGGCACGAACCAGGCGGGGAACACCGTGGAGATTGAGAAGAGCAAGGCGAGCCTTGCCAAGAACGACGCGCCAATGACGCTCGAGCGGGTGCGCGCCGAGTTGAAGGGTACGGCGGGCAAGAAGTTCTGGCGTTCCATCGACGAGCTGAACAATACGCCGGAGTTTCAAGCTGCTGTCGAGAAGGAGTTCCCGGGCGCAGCGCAGGAGTGGGTCGATCCAGTTTCGCGGCGCGGCTTCCTCAAGCTGATGGGCGCTTCCATGGCGCTGGCAGGTTTGGCTGGATGCACGAAACAGCCCGACGAGCCCATCTACCCGTACGTCAAGGCGCCAGAAGACCTCATCCTCGGCAAGCCGAACTACTTCGCGACCGTGAATCCGCTGCCCGTGGGCGGCGTTCCGCTGCTGGTCAAGAGCGATCAGTTCCGTCCCATCAAGATCGACGGCAACCCCGATCACCCCTACAACCATGGCTCCTCTGATGTTTTCTCGCAGGGCGCACTGCTTGATATGTACGATCCCGACCGCGCAAAGCAGGTCACGTATCGCGGCGAAGAACGGGAGTGGAGTGAGCTTGCCCAGGCACTGCGAGCCAAGGTTGCCGCTAGTAAGGACGGCACCGGCATCTACTTTCTGAGTGCCACGATCACCTCGCCGACCCTTGCACGCCAATGGAAGGCCGTGCAGGCGGCGTATCCCAAGGCCAAACTGATTCAGTACGATCCAGCGATTGCAGGCACGTTCATCGCAAAGGGCTACAACGTTCAGTACGACCTGACGCAGGCAGACGTCATCGTCTCGCTCGATGCGGATTTCCTCTCCGGTGCGGCATATCCGGGCTTCCACAAGCTCGTTCGCGACTATGCGAGCCGCCGCAAGAACCCTGCCAATGGCATGAACCGCCTCTATGCGGTTGAGAGCATGCCAAGCACGACCGGCATGAAAGCCGAGCATCGCCTCGGCCTGCGTGCAAGCGAAGTTCCGGCGTTCGCGGCCGAACTTGCCAAGGCTGTTGGCGCTTCCGGCGCAGAGTCTCCGCAGTATGCATGGACAGGTGAGCAGAAGGAGTTTCTCGCAGCGCTTGCGAAGGATTTGAAGGCCAAGGCCGGGAAGAGCGCAGTGATTCCCGGGCTCTATCAGGACGCGTCGGTTGCTGCGCTGGCCCTTGCTATTAACCAGGCCCTCGGCAACATTGGTAAGACGGTCACGATCTCGTCTGAGCCGGCGATCCCGCTGCCTTCCGATCAGAACGCGGATTTCCAGGCGTTGGTAGCAGATCTCAACGCAGGCAAAGTGGATTGGCTGGTCATTCTGAATGCCAACCCGATCTACGATGCGCCTGCGGATCTCGGTTTCACTTCAGCGTTCAACAAGGCCACCATCGTCGCGCATCTTGGGTCGCATGGCGACGAGACCGCCCAGCTTGCACACTGGCACGCTCCGGCTGCTCATTTCCTCGAATCGTGGTCCGATGCACGCGCCTACGATGGCACGGTTTCTGTCGTACAGCCGCTTATCGATCCGCTCTGGGGCGGAAAGAGCGCGCACGACGTTCTTCAAGTATTGCTTGACGAGCCGCAGCTCAGCGCATACGAAGCGGTCCGCACTACGCAGAAGAACAATATCAAGGGCGACTTCGAGACAGGCTGGCGCAAGGCGCTGCATGCCGGGTGGATCGAAAGCACCGCGTACGCTGCGAGTGGCGCTCCTAAATCCGAAACGCCAAAAGTTCCGACCCCGAATCCGAAGGATCAGCTCGAAATCATCTTCCGGCCCGACCCCAACGTTTATGACGGCCGCTGGTCGAACGTCGGCTGGCTGCAGGAGCTGCCCAAACCGGTAACCAATCTCAGCTGGGACAACGCTGCGATTATGTCCGGTGCGACGCTGACGAAGCTCGGCCTCGAAGAGGACGATATCGTCGAGATCAGCGCGGGCGGCGGCACAGTCAAAGCTCCAGTTATGGTTGCGCCGGGTCATCCTGACAACTCCGTCACGCTCTATCTCGGTTATGGCCGCGAGTTTGCCGGTCGCGTCGGTTCGGGCGCGGGCTTCAATGCCTACCTCGTTCGGACGACTGCGGCTCCGTTCTATGCCACCGGATCGATCAAGAAGGTTGACGGCAAGTGGGGCATCGCGATCACCAAGAGCCACTACCAGGATCATCGCGGACCAAACCTGAGCGAACACGGCAATCAAAACCGGTCGCTCGAGGCAGTCGAAGCGCTCGGCCCGCGCGGCATCATCCGCTACGCAACCCTCGATGAGTACAAGGACAATCCGAACTTTGCTCATGAAGGCGAGGGCCGCGATACACCTGAGATGGACACTTCGCTGTTCCCCAACTGGCAGTACAACGGCAACAAGTGGGGCATGGCGATCGACATGAACAGCTGTACCGGCTGCAACGCTTGCATCGTGGCCTGCTACGCCGAGAACAATATTGCGGTTGTCGGCAAGCAGCAGGTCCGGATCGGCCGCAACATGCAGTGGCTGCGCATCGATACGTACTACGAAGGCGATCTGGCGGCGCCGCGCGCGCACTTCCAGCCGATGACCTGCCAGCACTGTGAGAACGCTCCGTGCGAACAGGTTTGTCCGGTCGGCGCAACGGTACATACGCCCGAAGGCCTCAATACGATGGTTTACAACCGTTGCGTGGGCACCCGCTACTGCTCCAACAACTGCCCATACAAGGTGCGGCGCTTCAACTTCCTGCTCTACTCCGATTTCGAGACCGAGAGCCTGAAGGCGATGCGCAATCCTGACGTCTCCGTTCGATCGCGCGGCGTCATGGAGAAGTGCAGCTACTGCGTGCAGCGCATCAACGCGGCGAAGATTGAAGCCGACAAGGAGAACCGCCCGGTTCGCGATGGCGAGATCGTTACAGCCTGCCAGCAGGCGTGCCCGGCGCAGGTGATCACCTTCGGCAACCTCAACGACAAGACGAGCAAGGTGGCGAAACTGAACGAAGACAAGCGCATGTACAAGGTCATCGCCGACCAGAACACGCGTCCTCGCACCCGCTACCTCGCCGAAGTTTTGAATCCGAATCCTGAACTCGAACAGAAGCCGGTGGAACATGCGCCGGCAAAGGGTTGACATCACGATGGCGACCAGAGAAGTGAGACCTTCCGATCCCGGCATCGACCCCAAAACCGGGGAATTCCGGGTCATCGGGCAGGGCGAGACCTTTAAGTCGATTACTGAAAAAATCTCGCGCATTGTGCTCACCCCGCACACGCCGCTGGGATTCCTTGCGTTCTTTGGCATCGCCGGGGGCGGCGCCACAGTGCTGCTCGTCGCGGTTACGTGGCTGTTCCTCAAGGGCACTGGCATCTGGGCTGTTACCCAGCCGGTTGCCTGGGGCTTCGCGATTATCAACTTTGTCTGGTGGATCGGTATTGGCCACGCAGGCACGCTGATCTCGGCCATTCTGCTGCTCTTCAAGCAGACCTGGCGCAATTCCATCAGCCGCTTTGCCGAGGCCATGACAATCTTTGCCGTGGTCTGCGCCGGCATGTTCCCGCTGATTCACGTAGGTCGTCCGTGGCTGGGATACTGGCTCTTCCCGATCCCGCTCACGATGAATGTCTGGCCGCAGTTCCGTTCACCCCTGCTGTGGGACGTCTTCGCGGTCTCGACATACGCGACGATCTCTGTTGTTTTCTGGTACATCGGAATGATTCCCGACTTCGGGACCTTCCGCGACCGCTCCGAGTCGAAGATCGCGCAATACTTTTACGGCATACTCTCCTGGGGCTGGCGCGGTTCCATCCGCCACTGGATGCGCTATGAGACGGCCTCGTTGCTGCTGGCCGGTTTGGCGACGCCTCTTGTGCTCTCCGTGCATACCGTCATCAGCTTCGACTTCGCTGTCGCGGTCCTTCCTGGCTGGCACACGACCATCTTCCCGCCCTACTTCGTCGCCGGCGCCATCTACTCGGGTTTCGCGATGGTGCTGACGCTCGCGATTCCGCTGCGCAAGTTCTACCATCTCGAGTCGCTGGTTACCGAGCGCCACATCGATAACATGGGCAAGGTCATGCTTGCTACCGGCTTCATCGTGGCCTACGGTTATGGTCTTGAAGCCTTCATGGCCTGGTACTCAGCCAACCATTGGGAAGCGTTCACCTTCTGGAATCGTGCGTTTGGGCCGATGGGGTGGTCGTATTGGACCCTGATCATTTGTAATCTGGCGATTCCGCTGACCACACTCTGGTCGCGCAAGCTGCGCACCAATATCGCTTACATGTTCGTGCTATCGATCATCGTGAACACGGGCATGTGGTTCGAACGCTTCGTCATCGTCGTGACGAGTCTTTATCGTGACTTCCTGCCCTCATCGTGGGGCACCTACCGTGCGACGAAGTGGGACTACATGACCTTCGTCGGAACGCTTGGATTGTTCACGACCCTGTTCCTGTTGTTCGTGCGCTTCCTGCCCATGATTCCCATGAACGAAATCCGCATGTTGCTGCCCGCAGCCAAGATCAAGCCCAAAGCGGCAGCGGGAGCTGGTGACTAAAAATGCCTTCACGTGAAGGGACCTACGGCCTGCTGGCCGAATTCGATACTCCCGGCGATCTGGTTCGCGCAGCCCGTCAGGCGCATGAAGACGGATGGCGACGCCTCGATTGCTACACGCCCTATCCCATCGAAGAGGTGGCCGAAGTGATCGGCTTCCATCGCAATCGCGTCCCTCTTGTCACGCTGGTTGGCGGACTGATGGGTCTGGCCGCGATGTTCTCGATGGAGACCTGGATCTCGGTGATCGCTTATCCGCTCAATATCGGCGGGCGCCCGCTCTACTCCTGGCCTGCATTCATCGTGCCCGCCTACGAGTGGACGATTCTCTGGGCCGGTCTGTCCGCGGGATTCGGAATGCTCGCACTCAATGGCCTTCCGCAGCTCTATCACCCGCTCTTCAACGCACCCAACTTCCGTGACGGAGCGACAACTGACAAGTTCTTCCTCTGTCTCGAATCGCTTGATCCGAAGTTCGATCTCGTGGAATCGAAGCAATACCTGGAGAGCCTCGATCCGGTGTCGATTGTGGAGGTGGAGTACTGATGAGCGACATGGATCAGAGATTAGAGATCAAAGAACAGGGATCAGGGTATCCCAGGAAGGCACTCGCTTTCGTTGGTCTCGGCGCAATGCTTCTCGTCGCTGGTTGCCGCCAGGACATGCATGACCAGCCGAAGATGTTTCCGCAGCGGGGTTCTGCATTGTTCGCCGATCATCGCGGCGCGCGCCCGCAGGTGGTGAACACAGTTGCGCGCGGCCAACTCGACCAGGACAGCTACTTCTACACGGGCGTGGTGCAGGGCGCCAACGGCTATAAGGAAGAGAAGAACGAAATGCCGTTCCCAGTAACGACGCAGGTGCTCGAGCGGGGACAGGAGCGCTTCAATATCTACTGCACACCGTGCCATTCGCGCGTGGGCAACGGCCTCGGCGAAATCGTACAGCGCGGCTACAAGCCGGCAGCAAACCTGCATGATCAGGTGCGCATGGCTCAGCCCATCTCGCACTACTTCTATGTGATGACACACGGCTACGGAGCCATGCCTGACTACTCCGCGCAGCTTGCACCGGAAGACCGCTGGGCGGTCGCTGCCTATATTCGCGCACTGCAGCTGAGCCAGGCGGCGAGTACTGCGGATGTGCCCTCGGGTGTTCATGTGCAGAATCTTCAGGATCTCGCTGCGCAGCAAGGGCATTCGGATTACGCGCAGCCCTGGACGCTCCCGGCAACGGCAGTGCAGTCAGTTCCGCCGAACCCGGCGGAAGGGTCCCCGGCCATGGGTCAGGCAGGTCCTCCTGTCACGAAGATTCAGATTCCAGCAAGCAAACCGGCTCCTGCGGCCGCGAAGTAAGGATTGAGTTCAATGGCTCACGAAACACACGGTGCATCACACGCCAAAACGCTTCCCGCCGATCTGGGCGCGCCGGCGTTTGTCGACGGATGGCGGTCCCGCGCTCTCATAGTGGGCGCGGCGGCTGCTGTCGTCGCCGTGATTCTCGCATTTCTCGGCCAGGCCCAGAATCAGCTCGGATGGGATCACTTTATCCGCGCCTGGGTCCTCGGGCTCATGCTCACCTTTGGGTGGGCGGTCGGCGGTCTAGCACTTTTGATGGTCCAGTACTGTTCGGGCGGCAAGTGGGGGTTGTTGCTGCGGCGTCCTCTTGAAGCGGCAACCCGCACGTTGCCGCTGGTTTTCGTGTACTGGGCGGTCTCGGCGATTTTCATGAAGAAGCTCTATCTGTGGGCGGTCTACACAAATCCCACCGATACGGCCGCTGCGTTGAAGAACGGCCTCATCAGCGAGATCCAGGCGCACTGTCTGAATTTCAAGCGCCCGATGTTGAACCCGACCACCTACGTGATCGTTAGCGTCCTTTGCTTTGCGATCTGGGGACTCTATACGTGGCGCCTCAACGCGCTCGGTCTGCGTCGGGACAGCGAATCGCCCGAAACCACGCCGCGCTGGATCAAGAAACTCGAAAATATCAGCGGCCCAGGCATTGTCGTCTACTCGCTGACGATGACCGCAGCCGTCATCTACTGGGTCATGTCGATGGATGTGACCTGGTTCTCCTCCGTCTATGGTTTGCTGTTCCTCGTAGGCCAGGGCTATTCCGTGCTCGCGCTCTCCATCCTGACCTCGATCTGCCTGTCCAAGGCCGAGCCGTTCAAGACCCTTCTCCGCACCACCGAACAGCACGACCTTGGAAAGCTCACCTTTGCATTCGTCATGCTGAACATCTACTTGGCCTTCGGTCAGTTCCTTATCATCTGGTCCGGCAACCTGCCCGACGAAATCAACTGGTACCTCGATCGAATACGCGGCCATTGGGGCATCATCATCACCCTCGATTTCATCTTCCACTGGCTCATTCCGTTCTCGCTTCTGCTCTCGCGTGACATCAAGCGCAACAAAAAGCGTCTGGTCCTCGTTTGTCAGTGGATGATCTTCGCCAAGGCCTTTGATCTTTTCTGGCTGATCGAGCCGAATTTCAAGGATGCCGCCCGCAACCTGCACTTCAGCTGGGGAATCCTTGAATACATCGCGGTCCCGGTCGCGATGGTGTCCGTCTGGGTTGCAGCCTTTAGTCACAACTTGAAGAGCCGTGCGCTGGTGCAAACCAACGATCCGCACGTTGCTGAAATTCTGGAGCCTGAACATGCCCACGCATGATCACAACGAACCCGAAGAGAGCTCATTCCTCGGCTCGCATGGTCCCAAGGATGTCGACGCCTCGGCCGGCTACGAGCAGAGCGATGTCCGTGTCACCGGCATTGTCGTCTTCCTCACCTCGCTGATGATCTTCGTTGCGGTGTGCGGCGTTGTGACTTGGGGCCTGGGCAAACTCATCAATGCGCAGATGAACAAGGAAGACGGTGCGAACACCAAGTGGGTGACAAGCTCCGATACGGAGATTCGCAAGCTTGGCAACATGCCGACCAGTCCCGAGCTGCAGAACAAAATCGCGGAGATGACGAAGAATTTTCCCACTCCGCGGGTACAGACCGATGACGGCAATCAGGATGTGGCCGATCTTCACGCCCGTGAGGACCTGCTCCTCGATAACTACACGTGGGTCGATAGGTCGAAGGGCACAGTAAGGATTCCGATCGAGCGAGCGATGGAAATCATCGCGCAGAAGGGATTGCCGGTGGCTCCGGCTGCTCCGCAGCAGGCGCCACTGCTTGCAGGAGACCAGAAACCAACCATCACGGTGCCGCTTACAAGCGGTTTTGCGCGCACCAGCTGGGAACAGGACCTGGCTGCAGCGCAGCGGGCCGAAGAACAGCAGAAACACCAGTAGCTTGCAGTAAACCGCAGAAGGTGAAGGGCAGTATGCATAGCAGTCACAGCGCGATGAGAATCCGGAGAAGGTGGGCATGGGGTTCGGCTGCAGCTCTCCTGTGTCTTGCCGCGCTCGCAACTTCCCTCAATGCGCAGGTCTCCCGGTACGACGAGAAGCAGATGGGCCCGTCGAACGACAAGCCGCCTGCGATTCTCAACAATGTAGGCATTGCCCAGCACCTCAATCAACAGCTCCCGCTCGGCCTGACTTTTACTGACGACATGGGCAGGCAGGTTCAGCTTGCCAACTACTTCGGCAAGAAGCCGGCGATCCTTGCGCTTGTCTACTATCAGTGCCCGATGCTGTGTTCGGAAGAGCTCAACGGCCTCACGGGCGCGCTGCAGATGGTCGATGAAGTTCCGGGCCGCGACTTCAACATCATCGTCGTCAGCATCGATCCGACCGAGGGCACTGACCTTGCCGCAGCCAAGAAGCGCAGCTATCTGAAGCGCTATGGTCATCCCGAAACAGCGGACGGCTGGCACTTCATGACCGGCACGCAGCCCAACATCGACGCGCTTACGAAGGCAGTCGGCTTCGGCTACGTCAAGATCCCGGGCCCAGACGGCAAGCTTACCCAGTTCGCGCACGCCAGTTCGATCCAGATCGTCACCCCGGAGGGCAAGCTGGCACAGTACTACATGGGAGTTGAATACTCTCCGAAGGATCTACGGCTCGGCCTGGTCGAAGCCTCCAGCAACCGCATCGGCTCGCCGGTCGACAACATTCTCACGTACTGCTACCACTACGACCCTCATACCAACAAACACTCGCTCATCATCGCCCGCGTTGTGCAGTTGGGCGGAGCAGTAACTGTGATTCTGCTGGGCGGTTTTATGTGGATCATGTTCCGCCGCGATTATCGGCAGGCGCATGAGCAACTTGCTTCAGGAACAAAGGTGAACGGATAACGGAATGTCGCACATAAGCCAAGTACTCTGGCAATTTCTCGTCAAGTGGCTGACGAACTTCTCGCTGTATCCGCCTGAGGCGTCGAAGATCGCGCCGCAGATGGACGCACTGTACTTCTTCATGGTCCTGGTTAGTCTGATCGGCCTTACGATCGTCATTCTGCTGGTGACCGGCTTCTCTCTCCTCTACAGCAAGAAGCGTCACCCGGTCGCGGTCCAGATCGAAGGCTCCACGATGCTCGAAGCCACATGGACCATCATTCCGCTCGGCCTGTTCCTGATCATGTTCGTCTGGGGTGCGCTCATCTACTTCCGTGTCTACACGCCTCCCGCGAATGCGATGAACATTTACGTAGTCGGCAAGCAGTGGATGTGGAAGGTCGAGCATCCGGGAGGCCAGCACGAGATCAACTCGCTGCACGTTCCCACCGGCCGCGCAGTCCAGCTCACCATCATCTCGCAGGACGTCTTCCATAGTTTTTCGATTCCCGCCTTCCGCGTGAAGCGCGAGGCGATTCCGGGCCGCTACACCACTGTGTGGTTTGAGGCCACCACGCCCGGAACCTACCACCTGTTCTGCACGCAGTACTGCGGCACTGAACATTCGCACATGATCGGCGACGTCGTCGTAATGACACCGGACGACTACAAGAGATGGCTCGCCAGCTCCACCAGCGGCGCTTCGCTCGCCCAGAATGGCGAGAGGCTCTTTGCCAGTCTCAGCTGCGCTGCCTGCCACAACAATCGCCCCGACGCCCGCGGCCCGAATCTCGCCAATGTCTACGGCGCGAAGCTGACGCTTGCCAATGGCCAAACGCAGCTTGCCGACGAGGCCTTCATCCGCGAAGCAATTCTGAATCCTTCCCAGCACATCACGCAGGGATATGCGCCGATCATGCCGACCTACCAGGGTCAGATCAGTGAAGACGGCGTGATCGCGCTGGTCGAATTCATCAAGACTCTCAACTCTGACTACCGCGTTCAGCAGACCACAGCCACCACAACTCTGCTGCCGGAAAACGAAGGCAAGTCTACGCCCGCCGGACAAAAGCCCGCCGGGCAGGGGATGGTGAAGCAATGAGTACCAACACGATTGTCAGTCTTCCCGATCAGTCGACCGCCCGCATTCCGAAGATGAACTTCATCTCGAAGGAGAAAGGCCTGCTGAGCTGGCTGCTGACGGGCGACCATAAGCGGATCGCAATCTTGTACCTCGTCTCGATTACGTTCTTCTTCTTTATCGGAGGAGCGCTGGCCGGACTGATCCGCCTTGAGTTGCTGACGCCGCAGTCGGACCTGATGGCCACCGACACCTATAACAAGGTGTTCACCATGCACGGCATCATCATGATCTTCTTCTTCCTGGTGCCGTCCGTGCCGGCCACCATCGGAAATTTCTTCATTCCCATGATGATCGGCGCCAAAGACCTGGCGCTGCCCAAGATCAACCTGCTCAGCTGGTACCTCTATATCGTCGCCGGCATCCTCGCAATCTACACGATGGCCGCCGGGGGCGTTGATACAGGGTGGACCTTCACTACGCCGCTTTCGACGCACTACCTGAATACGCATGTACTCACGACCGGCATAGCAATCTTCATCGCAGGGTTCAGCTCGATCTTCACCGGCCTCAACTTCATCGTTACCATTCACAAGATGCGCTGCCCGGGCATGACCTGGTTCCGGTTGCCGCTCTTCGTATGGTCCAATTACGCGGCCAGCATCCTCATGGTGCTCGGAACGCCGGTTCTGGCCATCGCCATCGTGCTTGTCGCACTTGAGCGCGTCTTCGGCATCGGCGTCTTTGATCCCACAAAAGGCGGAGACCCGCTGCTCTTCCAGCATCTGTTCTGGTTCTATTCGCACCCCGCGGTTTACATCATGATTCTGCCCGGCATGGGCGTGATCTCCGAGACCATCTCAACCTTCAGCCGGAAGCGCGTCTTCGGCTATACGGCGGTGGCTTTCTCCTCGGTTGCTATCGCCGTCTTCGGATTCTTCGTCTGGGCGCACCATATGTTCATCATGGGCATCTCCAACTACTCGATGCTGGTGTTCTCGCTGCTCACCATGCTGGTTGCAGTGCCTTCGGCGATCAAGATATTCAACTGGGCGTTCACGCTATACAAGGGATCCATCACCTTCGAGACGCCGATGCTCTACTCCTTCGGCTTCATGGGACTGTTCACCATCGGCGGACTCACCGGTGTCTTCCTCGGCTCCTCCGGCACAGACATCCATCTCACCGAGACCTACTTCATCGTGGCGCACTTCCATTTCGTGATGGTCGGCGGCATGTTGATGGCATTCCTCGCGGGTATCCACTTCTGGTGGCCCAAGATGACCGGCCGCATGTATCCGGAGAAGATCTCGCAGTTCGCTGCGGTCGTCACCTTCATCGGGTTTAACTTCACGTTCTTCCCGCAGTTCATCCTCGGAACCCTCGGCATGCCACGCCGCTACGCCTCGTATCCGCCGGAGTTCCAGGTGCTCAACGTCTTCTCCACCGCTGGCGCAACTATCCTCGGCGTGGGCTACCTGCTGCCGCTGCTCTATCTCACCTGGTCGCTTAAGTATGGCGAGATCGCCGGTGAGAATCCGTGGCAGGCAACCGGCCTCGAGTGGCAGACGCAGTCGCCGCCGCTCACTGAGAATTACCCCGCGATTCCGGTCATGGACCATGAAGCGTACGACTACGAGTGGCTCGAAGGCCAGAAGGAGAAAGTAGCCAGTGTCGGATAGCCAAGTAGTCTCGAACGACGTCGTCGTTCACGGCGCAGAAGCAGGGGTGCAGCACGAGCACCTGCCTTATCAGCGCCATCACTTCGAAACTTACGCCCAGCAGAACGATGCCACCAACTTCGCGATGTGGCTCTTCCTGCTGACGGAAATCATGTTCTTCGGCGGCCTCTTTACCGCCTATCTCATCTACCGCAACTGGTACTACCCCGCGTTTGTCCAGGCCTCGCACCAGTTGCAGATCTTCTGGGGTACGGCCAACACCGCTGTGCTCATTACTTCAAGCTTCACAATGGCCATGGGCGTGTGGTGCGCGGAGATGAAAAAGAAGAGCGCGCTTGTCCTCTGCCTGACGCTGACGTTCGTGCTGGGCCTCGTGTTCCTTGGCATTAAGTTCATCGAGTACAAGGAAAAGTACGACAAGAATCACATTCCGGGCTTCCACTACAGCATGCAGTCGTTTCTGAATCCGCAGAGCGACCCTGAGGTCTACAACGAGTATCACGACAAGCCACTGTCGTTCGACATGGCCCGGCATACCGAGCTCTACTTCTTCCTCTACTTCGCCATGACAGGCATGCACGCGCTGCACATGATCATTGGTATCGCGATCCTGGGGTACATGATCTTCAGGGCGCAGGCAGGGGCTTACACCACCGGGCATGTGACATTTGTGGAGAACTTTGGACTGTACTGGCACTTTGTTGACATCATCTGGATCTACCTGTTCCCGCTGCTTTACCTGATCAGCCGGCATTGAGCGGGAACCGATCCGCTGTTTTGAAAGGGCACGGGTTAAGCCGAGCCGGATGCAAGCCAAATGAGTGATCGGGGCTTTTGCCCCTGGGGAACCATATGACGGTACACAACGACGAATCCATTGAAGAGCACGAGAGCCATCACCACATCGTTTCCCCGAGGATTTACATCACGATCCTGCTCGCTTTGCTGGTAGGAACAGCCGTGACGGTCTGGGCTTCCTATGTCGATCTCGGCGAGTGGCATATTTTGCCGGGCATTACACTGTTCTGGAACCCGGTCGTTGCGCTGGCCATTGCTGCGACGAAGATGATCCTTGTCGTGCTCTTCTTCATGCACGTCAAGTACTCGACCAAACTCACGAAGCTCACCGTAGGGGCCGGCATCTTCACCTTCATCGTCCTGGTGGGCATGACGCTTTCCGACTACATGACCCGCGCGTGGGGACGCTGGTAAAGACAGCTCAACAGCCGTCAGTTCGGGCCGCCCACGGGCGGCCTTCTGATTTCTTGCTAACTTATGAATTTGGTCATTCCGAGCGAAGTCGAGGAACCCGCAGCTGTTCTTTTCTAGCCGCCGAGTCAGCGGGTTCGTTCACGAAAGTCCATAGAAGTTACGCTTGGGGACTGTCGCCTTCAGGCGACAGCGGAAAGGGCGTGCGGTGCGAAGGGTCGCTCGTTTTGTGTTAGTTGAGCGGCACCTGTATACTTGCCGCGAATGAGCGAACGATATAGGAAAAACAGCGGTTGCGTTTTCACG
>DATFSO010000126.1:0-3792 GCA_035262585.1 Occallatibacter sp.
GAATATCGCAAGAATTGTGACTGTCGATGCGTTCATCGCGCTCGTTGGCGGCTCAGCGGCCGGCTTGACCCTTGGCATCGCTTCTGCCCGGTTCATGGCTTCGCTGTTCTATCAGGTGAAGGCCACGGATCCGCCGATGCTGATCGTCCCGACGTTGGTCCTGATTGCCGTGGCCATCCTGGCTGCCATTCCTGCGGTCATCCGTGCCTCGCGCATCGATCCTGCATCGATGCTGCGTGTCGAGTAGCTTCCTGGAGGAGTTGTCATGTCAGTCTGGACCCGGCTGAGAAACACGCTTCACAATGAACGGCTGCATCGCGAAATCGACGAGGAACTTGAATCCCACATCGCGGAAGCCATCTCCGCAGGACGCATTCCAGATGAAGCACGCCGCGCCTTCGGCTCGCCCCTTCGCCATCGCGAAGCCAGCCGCGACGCTCGACTCATAACCTGGCTCGATGCCCTCCGTGCTGACGCAATCTTCGGTCTGCGCCAACTCCGAAAAAACAAAATCACATCCGCTGCCGCGATTCTCTCTCTAGCGCTTGCCATGGGTTTGGCCGTGGCCGGTTTCCGCCTGATCGACGCTTTCCTGTGGCGACCACTCCCGGTCGCGAATGCAGATCGCCTCTACGCGGTCGTCCGTCAAGGGTTGGGACCAAGCGGAGACTTCCGCATCAGTGACAGCAACGAGTATCCGCTGTTCGTGCGCGAACGGGCTGCCGTGCGTAACGAAGCGCAGCTTGTCGCAGTTTCCTTCTCGGATCGCGCCGAACTCAGTTACCAGACCGATGATGAGATCGAGCGGGTGAATCGCCAATATGTCTCAGGTTGGATGTTTCCCGCATTCGAATTGCGCCCAGAGGCAGGGAGATTGTTTAACGAGGATGACGACCGGACGCGCGGCGAGCCGGCATACGTGGTCCTTTCCTACGAGTACTGGACGCGCCGATTTGGCCGTGAACCGAGCGCTGTTGGCCGCACGTTCAGGATGGACAACCGCATCTTCACGATCATCGGGGTTTCCCCGAAGGGCTTCACAGGCACCGAACCAGGCACGATGATCGATGTCTTTGTGCCAACCATGATGCACGAGGGCGTCACGCACTCTGACTGGAGCTGGTTCCGGACCCTCGCGATTTTGCAGCCCGGCGTTCGCCCCGACACCGTTCGAGCCAAACTGCAGCCCGTCATGCAGGCGTTTCACGAAGAACGCGCCAAGGGCTTCAAAACAGAATCCAAACTATTCATCGACCGCTTTCTCAATCAGAAACTGCTGCTGGAGGCTGCCCCCAGCGGCTTGTCCGGGATGCAAACGGAGTACCGGAGTTCGCTCATCGTGATGGGACTGCTAACCGGGATGGTTCTGCTGATTGCCTGCGCGAACGTGGCGAACCTGATGGCCGCACAGACGGCGGCTCGCCAACGCGAAATGGCGCTGCGCATTTCGATTGGCGCCGGTCGGCTGAGACTAGTCCAGTTGCTGCTGTTGGAAAGCGCATGGATCGCCGTTGCAGCCTCAGCAGCCGGTGGAATCTTCGCTTGGTGGGCGGCGCCGTTTGTCGTGGCGCGGATTAATCCGCCGAGCACTCCGGCCCAACTAGCCTTGCCGCTCGACTGGCGCGTAGCGCTCTTTGCTACGCTTCTGACTTTCGCTGTGGCTTTTATGTGCGTCCTTGCGCCCTCGCTCCGCGTTTCGGAGATCGAACCGGCTCATGCGCTGAAAGGAGGGGAGCGGCAATCTCGCCGACGCCTGATGTTGACGCTCGTCGCCACACAAGTCGCGTTCTGCTTTGTGATTTATTTTGCCGCCGGTCTGTTTGTAATGACCTTCGAGCGCCTCGCGCATCAACCCACCGGCTATTCTTCGGAGAATCTCGTAATTCTCACCGCGTCCGCCCGAGAGCCTCAGCCGCCACAGGTATGGGACGAGGCGTCGGCACGGCTTCGCCATGTTCCCGGGGTCGAAAGCGTGGCGATGGCAGGCTGGCCCCTCCTCGATGGAAATGGATGGAACGGCTTCATCTGGGTCAACGGTCAGCCGACAGAAGTGTTAGCGTATTTCCTTTCCGTTTCGCCGGGCTTCATCGATACGATGCGGATTCCCTTCCTCCAAGGCCGCGACTTCCGGCAGAACGAAAGCTTTCCCGGAAAAGCGATCCTCAATGAGGCTTTCGTGCAGCAGTGCTTTGGCGGCCGAAACCCCCTCGGGCAGTGGTTCGAAAAAGAAACCGGCGACGGGGTAACTCGCTGGCGTTTCCAGGTCGTCGGCGTTGTCGCAAACGCGCACTATCGGAATCTGCGGGAGCCCATGACGCCGACAGCGTACGTTCCGTTCTTCGGTACCAATCCTGCCCGTCAAAGGGAACCAAAAGACGGCGGTTCCTTCATTGTCCGGGTAAGAAGAGGCAGCCCCGCCACCCTGGCGGGAATCTTGCGTTCCGAGGTCTCGCATGCGCGACCAGAGTTGCGCGTGAGCAACATTCGCACTCAGGTGGAAATCAATGAAGGGCACACGGTGCGCGAACGTCTGCTCGCCGTGCTGGCCGCCTTTTTTGCTGCGGTGGGACTGTTGCTAGCCGCTGTCGGCGTCTATGGCGTCCTTCACTATTCGGTGGTGCAACGGCGGAAAGAGATTGGAGTCCGTCTCGCCCTAGGTGCAAGGGCTTTCGACATCGCAAAACACGTCACGCACGAAATGTCTGTTATGACTGCAATCGGCATTGCAACCGGACTTGCTGTCGGATTCGCTACGGAACGCTTCTTCGCCAGCCTGCTGTATGACGTGAAGTCAACCGACCCCGGGGTGACGATCATCCCCATCTTGGCCGTCGGCGGTACCGCCGTTGTCGCCGCGCTTCCCGCAATCATTCGCGCCGCGCGAATGGATGCCGCTTCCATGCTGCGAGTCGACTAATCCTGTCACAGCGACGTAACTGAGGGTGTTAACCGACCAGATGGGTCTGATTCAAGAGCATAAGTCCCGGATGACGCAATCCGGAAGCTGAGGCCACGTTGCAACGTCAGCGAGGATTAGTCCTCCCTAACGCCGCAGCGTTTACCGAATCACAACTTCGGGCGCCACCGCAGATTCGTTGATAAACCCTTGGCGACTAGGCAGGAGCTATCCTCCAAAGCATCTTTCGGGACGACTGTCGAATCGCCGACTATCCGCCCCGCAGCGGTCAGGCAGGTCGAGGCAAAATGCACGATAGACCTCTGAGTGGGTTCATGATGCAAACTTATGCGTCGATCGTGGGTACGTACGGCCGTTTTTCTCGGTATCGGGTAAGCCCTGGCATCGTGTTCGCCGTACCAGCTATTCACGTGCAGGCGTGGCGCTTGGGGGCGTGGGTAGTGAGCGCCATTGGCTACGCAGCTCACATTGCGTACGAGCGCTTTCGGCTGCAAAACTCATCTGGTTCGGCCGCCCTGCACGTCACCCTCGCCGTCGCGCTTGGAGCATTCGGACTTGCTGTTGGCGCAAACATCCATTCACTGTCTGCAGGATCGACCCAGCACCGACACCTCCTGCTTCTTTTTCATGAACAACTCCTGCTGTCTATACCCACGAACAGAATCTCGAGTTATTGTTGAAAAACTGGTGGAGGGCCGCTGATCCGCTTCCATTTGAGGTCGACATCTACTTCCACACGGTTGGCGATTTTGATGAAGGGAATGTGGCTGTTCATGCCGTAGTCTTTGCGATCGAAGGCCATTGTGCCCTCGATGCTCCCGGAGCTTGTTCCTTTGCCTTTATCTGTAACTGTGAGTTTCTCCGATCTTGTGACG
>DATFSO010000127.1:0-33950 GCA_035262585.1 Occallatibacter sp.
GAGGAGAGCAGCAGAACGTCGTTCCTGGTACCGACGAAGATCTTGAGCTGGGCCAGAACCTTCTGGAAGAGGGCACGAAACTCAGCAGTGCGATGGTGGATGTCGGCGGCCGCCATGGCAAACTGGGCAGCAGGCAGCAGCGGGGTGGGGCCTGGTGTATAAAGACGGGTCTTTCGAATCATGGACTTAGCTCCGGTAACCTGGATTTCTAGTCAACTTCTCGGCCGGCGGACGAGGTCAAAGTCCGCACGTTTCAGACAATCACATAATACACTTATATGTGATTTATGTGAAATATGAGTTGTGCAAAAGATGGAAGGGAGGGTATTTCAGCCAGACAGCAGCGTTTCTGGAACCGCCGCTGTAGGGATCTGATGCGGAACCGGAAGCTCGTGAGGTGGGATCGCTTTTACTTATGACCGCCGTGCGCTCGGAGCAGTGCGATTCCTTTGTCATAGGAATTCTGCTCGGCGTACCAGAGAGGCGTGCGTCCACTTCGGTCCTTCGCGTTCGGATCGGCTCCGTAGTTCAGCAGCAATTCCAGGAGCTTTGTTCGTCCATGCCAGACGGCGAAGTGCACGGGAGTTGCCCAGTTATAAACCTTGGCATTCGGGTCGGCGCCATTGGCCAACAGCAACTCCACGTCGTAGGGAAGGTCACGGTCAATGGCGCGACTCAGCGGAGTCGTCCCGCCGGATAGCATGACATTGACATCCGCGCCGTGGGTCAGCAGCAACTCCACCATCTCCTTGTGTTCATAGGACAGCAGTGCGAGCGTGAGCGGAGTCTCGCCGGCGCGTTTAATTCCGTCGCTATCAGCCCGGGCGACGGTATTCTGGGCGTTCACGTCCGCGCCGTTGGCCAACAAAAGCGCAGCCACAGCGGGCTGGTCGTGCAGCGCGGCCAGATGCAGCGGCGTATTGCCCATCTTGTCTCTGCTCGAGACCAGATCAGGATTCTGCTTCAGCAGATCGACTACCGTTGCCTGATCGCCTTTTCGTGCTGCATCGTGAATAGGGCCGCAAAGGAGGGAGGTGCTCCATGCGATACCGATCGCGAGCATCGCCGCGGTTCGAAGCTGCGGCGCATTCAGCCTCATCCGGCCTGGCCCGTGGTTCATTTCGGCAACTCTTGATGCGTCTCAGGTGTGTCGAGGATGATCTTCGACGTGGAACCCAGCCGGTGATAATCGGTGAAGGTTGTGCGGTTCAGCACCATGGCGTGCACAAGATGCGCGTAGCGGGCATCAACGGAACAGGCATTGGACTCTTCCACGCTGAATGCGAGGCTTCGCAGCGGGCAAATGTAGGATCGTCCACCGACCTCTACCGGACCGTATTCAATCACTGAGGAGACATGGGAGATTGGATCATCCGGCTTCGAGTCCGCTTGTAGCACGATGCGCAGAATCGCGCCTGAAGTCGGATCGATCGCGAGCGAGCCATGATAGGCGGGCTGTGCGTGGAAAGAGTTACTGTAATTGCACGAATAATTCACCTCATAATGGGAGCTCTCCTCAGGAACAGAAAACCGAAAGACGGCGGCCACGCCCTGAGGAGTTTGCTCCCAGTTATGAAAGGCGATGCTGCCATTGCCCGAATCTATGAGGATGACAGCAGGCTCAGGTCCGAACTCCCCCCAGGTTTCCAACCCGCTGTGGCTCCATCTCTGCTGATAGCTCTCCGGAGATTTAGCCGGAGAGCGATTGAACTCCATTGGGTCGATGACTTCCTTGCCATTGCGATACGTGATCTCACGGCTGTAACTGCCTCTCGGGTGCAGGCCGACGTACATGGGCAGTCCAGTCTGATTCTGCTCCGGCGGAATCCCGTAGAACTGAGCGGTTGCGCGGGTCGCAAAGAAATTCGGCAGGCGTGTCAGCGTCCGAAACACGTAGGCGCGCGCCATCTCGAGAATGTGCTGCTGCTGATCCGCGTCCGGCGCCGGCTGGTTGGGTAGTTCGCTCGCAGGCGGATCGAGCAACGATGAGCGATCGGCGAGCGATTGCAGCGCGGTCTGCGTTTGGGGTCCAAACGTGTGCGCTTTCAAAATCCGTTGCAGTGTAGCCGGCGTCAGCCGCTCTGAAAGCTGCAGCTCGTCGATTTGAAACGCCAGGGTAGCGTCCTGAAGGCGGGCCACCGGAACACCGGTGAGACTGGAAGCCGGCGACGGCGGAGACGCGAGCTTCTGCTCAAGCTGGTCGACTGTGGCTCGCTGAGCTGCGTCCAGCGAGTCAGTTGATGCGGCAAGAAGAATAACCAGAACGAGCCCGCGCAATCTCAAGTCGCTACTCCCCGAAAACCGCGCCTAAACCATAGCACATCTGAAAAGGAGCTGAATGTGATGGTCGCTGATAGCAGGCGGGGAAGGCAACCGGACTCCCGGGTCTAAAGGCCTTTCGGTTCTCTACGAGCAGTTTTCAGCGATTTGAGGGCTGCTACTCCCTCCCGCGAAACCTGCAGAGTTGCTTTTGCCGTCGGACTTTTCGATGACGGATCCTTCGACTGCGATCTGGTCCGATCTTCGTCGAGTAAAATCGGGGAGTTGCGAGGCGCAGGTTGTATGCGCACATGAGGGGACAACATGAACGACGCAGGCGCGTTGGAAGCGCAGATCAGCCAGCAGATTGTGGTCGCAATGAAGCAGCATGACGCCGAGCGCACCGGCACGCTGAGATTGATCAAAACCGCGCTCAAGAACAAAGCGATCGAGAAGCGCGGAGCGCTGACGCCGGCCGAGGAAGAGCAGGCGCTGGCCACAATGATCAAGCAGCGCCGCGACTCCATCGAACAGTTCACGAAGGGGAACCGGCCCGAGCTGGCGGCGAAGGAAGCTGCCGAAATCACGATCATCGAGGAGTTCCTGCCCAAAGCTCTCGATGAGACGAGGCTGCGTGCGCTTGTGGCCGAGGTGATTGCCGAACACAAGAACGTGACCGGCCATGCGCCGACCGCGAAGGAGATGGGCCCGGTGATGAAGGCCGTGCAGGCGCGGCTGCAACAGTCCGGCGCGCGCGCAGAAGGCCGCGTGGTGAGCGAGATCGTGAAGCAGGGGTTGGCGGGGTAGCGCGTCCCTCAGGACTTCCGAGAGCAAATCTCTGCACGCTGAAGCGTGGGGTTTACGAATTCGCGCGGTGAACGCCTTCCAGCACGAATTTCCCGCAGGCCGCACAAGGCGAGAACGCCTCTGACACCCTATCTCCGCCGGTTGCATCAAGTGGCCTGTGGTTGATGCGACTTTTATTTGTGGTCCGTGTTCACTTGATATGCAGATATAATGAAGAACTAGAAATCCATACATAGACAATGACTGCGTCGGCTGGAATGCGTGTGAGCTGCGTTCCAGCAAAGGTGCGAAGGGGGCACCGGACGTGCGCACTCGCAAGAAGGGGAGAATGGCAGATTCATTATTGGTTGAAATGCTGGAATGGTTGTTCGTGAAAACAGAGGAAGAGATCCAGGCGGAGGCAGAGGTCGCAGCCTTGAATTCCATGTTCCTCGGCGAAGATCCGCGACCGGAGCGCAGCCGGCCATAGCAGGTCGCTCGAAGACGAACCCTCATTGCCTCACTCTGGACGATCCGCCGCTGGACTTGGGTTGAGGCCTGTGCCTAATTGCAGCGCTTTCAGCGCTTTCGGCTTCCGCAGCGCAAACGTGCAGCGAATCCCTCCCGGTGCTCCTCGCATCGACAGATATTGGCAGGGCGGCTCTTGCATTCCTGGCCCCAAGAGGATTAGTCTCTCGGTCGGGAGGCTATCGCCCGCTGGGTTGTAGTCTCTGGGCAGCGTACGCATTGCTGCTCATAGCGCGCCAAGCACTTACAAAAATTCGACTGCTAGCAAGCAACAATCAGATCTTATGACTCCACAACAAACGGGCGCTTGATTCCGACGGACTGCGTCCGTTTTTCAACCCCATGATCCACAATCAAAGGAGATGTATTCCATGCCTATCACTTCTGAAGAACGTGAGCAGGTCGTGTCCGAATTGAAGCGTTTCGCTCATGATCTCGGTCTCACCGACCAGCAAAAGGAAAGGCTCCAGACTGCTCTTGTGGAAGGGCGGGAGAAGATCGCAGAGTTCCGTAAGAAGAATCCCAATGCGGCGAGGGCCGATATCGTTGCCCATGTCAAGGAGCATCGCGACCAGATTCGCCAGCGCATTTCACAGTTCCTCTCGCCCGACCAGCTCACCAAGTGGAACGCCGAGATGGCAAAGGCGAAAGAGTTCCTCGGTCAGAGGCTCGAGACATAGATCGGTTTTCGATTCACTTCTTGACTCGTCGCCGCGTTTCAAGGTGGCTCATTCTTAAAGAAGGAGCCAATCGACAGAGGCGGCTCGGAAAACAACAGAATGAAACCGCTGTAGTTGCCTGTACATGCAGAACACGGTTTCCCCAGGCTCGACAGAGCTGGGGAAACCGCAAAAGATACATACAGTTTTCACAGAACATCCATCCAGTGACTCAGTCCAGATCGTCGACGTAGTGGCCCACCAGAACGGTGTTGCCGCTCAAAGGATCCTTCAGCAGCAATCCGACGACACGTACGTTGGTCGCAGAGGAAACATCCGTCAGTTGCGAGAAGCCTTCACGGAACTCGCAGTTGTCGGTGATGTAGACGGTGACCGTCTGCGGAATCAGCAGACCAGCAAATCCATTCACCTTCATCTGGAAGGTGCCGTTGACCGTATTTACGCTTCCGGGGACGACTGTTCCGTTGAATCCCCAGTCGCGCAGGACGACACGCTTCACCGTGACGGCGTTGGGGTTGGATGCGCCGCTGGCCGGCCCGCCGACTGAGATGTGCTGACCCGGCAACAGCCCGCTCTGGTTGAAGAAGAACTGCGCCAACGGACCGTGCATCCAGTAGATCGAATACTTCTCGCTGCCGCTCAGGTCGATGGTCGCGATCTGTCCAAGACTCAGACCCGTCGTCGTGGGCAGCAGGCCGCGTACATAGAGATCGAAGCTTGATGCCGGGCCCGAGGAAGGATTGACGTAGGTGGCCTGGCCACTGGCGTAGAAGCCGCTGTCGGACAGGATCGCGACCTCGTCGGCGTCGATGGTGGCGTCGGCGCGATCGAGAGAGCCGGAGATCTGCACGATGCTGTTCGAGTTCAGATCGCTGAAAACGGCGCCGCCGTCCCACTCCGTCTGGCCGTTGACATTGACAGTGAATTGGCGACCGTGCGGTCCCTGGATCATGAACGACTGCGTGCCGGAGTTCGTGCTGACCACGGCGGCGTCGAATTCATCGATGTACGCGCCTTTGTCATTGTTGTTCACGGCCTTGACGGTGAAGGTCGGGTTGACGTCGCCCGTAAACTGACCGGCGCTGACCGCGAGGGATTTGCGCAGATTGAAATCAAGATGCAGGCCGACCGGAGCGCCATTCTGCGCAACCACCATGGGATTTGCGAGCGTGTAGGTGGCGCTGCTGGGCGAGATGTTTGCGGTCATCGTCTTGATGGCGGGCGGCGTCTGCGTGGCATCGAGGTATCCGATCGTGCCGTTGCTGAGCGAAATGGTCACTTTGCTGTAGGTGCCCGTGGGGACATCGTTCATGTCGAGCAACGTCTGCAGGCCGTTGAAGCGTGCAAAATCGACTGTAGGCGAGCCGCTGGTCAGTTGGACCGTGTTGCCGCCCGCGTCGGTTGCGGAGATACTAACCTGCACGTTAAACGAGACAACACTTGCCAGCGGTGCGTCGGTACCGATGACGAACGAAGCGCCGGTGGGCGTCTGCGAATTGTTTGAATTGGAAGAGGTTACGCTGCCGCAGCCCGCAGTCAGAAGGGTTGCTATCGATAAAGAGACCAGAGACGGAAGGATGCGCCTTCCTGATTTTAGAATTTGCATTTCAGATTCACTGCTCTTTCTGCGAACGTCCGTGGCCTCACGGATCCAATCGCGGGATGGGCGCACAGCAGGAGTGGAGGATTGGTTTGTGGCTGTGTCCCTTGATAGTCCCAACACGGGAGCGGGGAACAAAGTTGTGAGAGTTACCGGAATTCTTCGCAGAAATGACGCGCGTAACGTATCGCGGTTCCAACAAGTTACCTGCTGGATGAATTTTAGGTACTGCCGCCTCAACCCTTTCCGAACGTCAGTCGTCTATTAAAATTCGCCGCTGCTCCAGGAATCGCCGGACGGGTGGATCGCGTTCGAGGCCGATTGCGATGTCATATGCATGGCGAGCTTCTTCGCGTTCGCCTGTGCGCGCGAGCAATTCTGCACGCGCCGCCCAGTAAGGCTGGTATTCACCGAGGCGCGGATCGCGGGCAACTTCGTCCAGTTCCGCAAGAGCAGCCGAAGCGCCCTTTACCTCCGCGATCGCAAGCGCACGATTGACGGCGGCAACAGGAGAATGGCTCAGCGCCAGCAGCGCGTCATAGAGCTGAACGAGCGCAGGCCAATCCGACGTGCCGATGCGTGCCCGGGCGACATGCGCAGATTGGATAGCTGCTTCCAGTTGATATCGGCCGACGATGTTCATTGCGCTTGCGCGCACTAGAAGGGACTCGGCCTCGGCGATCATTGTCCAGTTCCATTGCGAGGGGCTCTGCAGCGCGAGCGGAACATATTCTCCCTCTGTGTTCCGTCGTGCCGATCGGCGCGCCTCGGCGTGCAGCATAAGCGCGAGAAGGCCAAGTCCCTCGGGCTCGTTCGGAAGCAACTCCGAAACGATTCGGCCGAGATAGATCGCCTCTTCGGCAAGATCCCTGCGGGCGACGTCAGTTCCTGACGCGTCAATCCAGCCCTCGGCAAATGCTGCGTAGATGGCGTCGAGAACCGTATCGAGGCGCGAGCGGACCTCGCTGCGTTCAGGAATGTCGAGTGGAATGCCGGCTTGGCGGATTTTGTTCTTTGCGCGCACCAGGCGCTGGCTCATGGTGGCGGGAGAGACGAGGAATGCCGATGCTATCTGCACGGCATCAAGTCCCAGCACAGCTTGCAGCATCAACGGCGCACGGATTGCCGCGTCAATTGCGGGGTGTGCGCAGGCAAACATGAGACCAAGACGGCGGTCGGGAATCTCAGTTGCTTCGGCGGCTGTCGAGATGGCGATGGCAGTCTCTTCCATCTCGTCGGTCGAGACTTCGCGCGAGCGTCCGCGTACCCCATCAAGGAACTTTCGGCGGGCCACGGTCATGAGCCATCCTTCGGCATTCTGGGGGCAGCCATTGGCGGGCCAATCGCGCAGAGCCGCCGCGAATGCCTCAGCGAGGGCATCCTCGGCGGCCGCTACATCGCGCGTGCGCGCTGCGAGAAAGGCGACGAGCTTGCCATAGCTCCGGCGAGCCACCTGCTCGGCAAGATCGCGCGCCTGGACGCATTCGCTCATGGTTACATCGACCAGACGGGGCGCACTTCCACCACGCCATGCTGTGAGCCGGGGCATCGGGCCGCCCATGAAATAGCTGCGTCGAGGTTCGGGACGTCGATGAGGAAGTATCCGCCGAGTTGTTCTTTCGTGTCGGCGTACGGTCCGTCGAGCACCTGGGACTTCCCGTTGGTGCTTCGGACGGTGGTGGCCGTCGAGGTGGGCTGCAGACGATTTGAGCCCACGAACGTCCCCGCCTGTTTCAAAGCTTCGGTGTACGCCATGTAGGCGGCGTATCCCTGCTTCTTTTGTTCTTCGGTCATTGTGGGCCAGACCGACTCGTCGCTGTAGATGGATAACAGATACTGCATGGGAATCCTCCATTGTGTGAATTGTAGGCGCGTTCGATGAAAGCGCCGTCACCCTGATGACGCGGATAGGTGCGCCATTTCGACAGGAGGAGCGAAAAAATGAAATCAGCAATGTCTGAACGACTGTCGGGTCGATTTGCGAAAAGAGAGTTTGACGGCGACTTAGGTGCCATTTATCACCCATCTACCTGATGAAGACCAAACTGGCGTTGGCCGGAAAATCGAAGGCGGAGATCGTCGAGGTGACCGGATCAGCACTGGACAAGGAAGAACTGCCTGCGCTGAAACCCGAAGCGATGGCCTACATGACGTCTAAGCAGCAAGTATCTGAGCGATCGCGCCAGGAACTGGCATCCGCATCTGATGTTTTTTGTTCCGGGCGACGCGGGGAAGACCTGGGGAGGCAATCTGGGCTCGCCGGTTATCGCAGTGAATGATAAGGAAGAGCGTGCCACAATATTCCTTGTTTGGGTAGGCCAGTTGTCCGACAGGACACCGGCTCCGCCGGCTGTGCGCTGATCGGCACTGACCGGCTCAGAACATCCGCATGTCGCCGGCAGGTACGGGCGCGAACTTCAGCAGGCCCAGTTCGCCGGCGAGCCGCTCGAGCTTTGTGCGCGTTGCGGGCATTGGCGGCACCAGCGGCAGGCGGACATGCTCCTGGGTGCGCCCCATCAGGCTGAGCACGGTCTTGACCGGACCGGGGTTCGACTCCCAGAAATTGGCTTCGAAGAGGCGGCCGTAGCGGCGCTCGATGTCACGTGCTTCGGCCCATTCGTCATGCAGTGCCGCGTTGATCATCCGCGCCATCTCGGCGGGGATCTCGTTGGACGCTACGCTGATCAGTCCCTGTGCGCCGACGCCGATCGCGGCAAGGGCCAGGTTGTCGTCGCCCGAGAAGACTTTGAAGCTTGCCGGCAGGGAGTGCACAAGCTCGGTGATCTGGGGTAGCTTTCCGCTGGCCTCCTTGACGGCCTGGATGTTCGGAGCGGCTTCGGCGAGGCGTACGACAGTCTGCGGATCGAGGTTGACGCCGGTGCGGCCCGGCACGTTATAGAGGCAAACCGGAGTCGGCGCGACTAGCTTGGCGAGAGCGAGGAAGTGCTGAAACTGGCCCTCCTGCGTGGGCTTGTTGTAGTACGGATTGGCGGAGAGGATCGCGTCAACGCCGGGAATCTGACGCAATATTGCAGCCATCCGCAACAGCGAGCGTGTGGAGTTGTGCGTGCATCCGGCCCATACGGGAACGCGTCCGGCTGCGGCCTCCACCACGATGCGAACGGCGTGAAGCCATTCCTGCTCATCGAGCGTCGCCGCTTCGCCGGTTGAGCCGCAGGCCACAATGAAGTCAATGCCTGCGTCAATCTGCCAGTTCACCAGCGACCACAGCGCCGGCTCGTCAATCGATCCGTCCGCCCTGAAAGGCGTGACGATTGCGGTACCACAACCCGTTGTTTCCATCATGGAGAGTATATGCCGAGAGGCAGGGAACAAGGGAACAAGGGAACGAGGGAACAGGGATTAGAACGCAGAGGGCTCGTCCAATTCGGACTCGAGGATTGACATCAGGTGCAGGTTGCACCAGGCGCCGTCGCATTGTGCCGCTTCGCGCATTACGCCTTCGTAACGGAATCCGAGACTCTCATACAGGTGCCGGGCACGTGCGTTGTCCTCGTAGACATCGAGGAAGAGCCGGTGCGCGCCGAGTTCCCGGAATCCAATGCGGATCAGTTCGCGCAGGATGCGCCGTCCCAGGCCGCGCTCGGGCACGGCGACCACGATGCGTTTCAACTCGATGCTGCGCGAGTCTTCGTGAACTCCACGCAGAATGGCGTAGGCCTCGACTTCGCCCAACTCCGTTTCGCTTACGTAGTAGCGTGCATCACTGCCGGCCAGAGTTGCGCGATGGCGCTCCTCGCTCCATTGGCCGACGAACTCACGCGCCACCGGCCTTCGTTCGAGGGCAACGATGGCAGGGATATCGTCGGCGGTGGCGGGGCGGAGAAGCATAGAGGGCTACGGGTATTGTAGCGATGCGTTTTGATCGCCTCTCAGCGGCTAAAGCCCGAGTGGCTCTTGTGGCCTACGGCATGGCTAAAGCCATGCCTTTTCAAGACCCACGCGTTTGTCATGGAGTTGGTTAACCTAAGCGGCTCACTACTTCTCTTCGATGATCGCGAGATCCCACGGACCGAGCGGCAACGCGTCACCCTTCGCGACATCGCTTCCATTCAGCAGATTCGAACCTCCGCCGTATGGATAACTCGCCTTCACCTCTGCACCCGAGTAGTTGAAGTAATAGTGCACGCGTTTGCCCACACGGTTCACGCCATGGGTTACGTGTACCGCGGCAGGTTCCGACTGATCGGGCCCGCTGAGGCCAGCCTCCTCGAGAGCCTGTTTCAACACCGCCGTTTGCAGCGTGTTTGAGAGGTAGGTGCCTTCGTAGAGGAGCGTGCCGGAGCCAAACTGGTTTTCAGTAATTGCAGGCCACTTTCCGAAGAACGGATGGTCGTACCAGGCCAGAGCCTTTGCGTGCTCGGTCATCAGGAACTCAGCCCAGTAGCTGACCTGGCTTGCGCTGCCCACGTGGAAGGGGTCGCCTCTGAGCGCGAGCGGATGCTCGAGGTTCGAGAACTCCTGATAGCTGAAGCCTGCTGCTTCGCGCAGCGGTCCAGGCGCGCGTTCCCAGCGTACGGCGGAGTTCTCGTTGGCAAAACCGCTCTTGAAGGTCATCACGACGTGGCCGCCGCTCTTCACGTAATCGGAGATACGATGCAGCAGTGCATCGTCGGAGATGTAGAGCGCCGGAACGATCAACAGCTTATATCCGGAGAAGTCCTTTGTCTCCGGAAAGACGAAATCCGTGCCGACGTTCAGGTCGTACAGCGAGCGGTGAATCTGCTGCACCAGCGAGGAGTAGTCCGCTGTTGGTCCTGCAAAGCTCCACGCCGGCCCTGACGAGGTGAACGGCATGAAACTGATGGCGTTTGCAGAATCGCGGCTCCACAGGATGGCGATCTGGTTGTGAATCTGGAGCCCGACGAGATGCGATCCGATCTTTTCCAGTTCATGCGCCGTGCGCGACACCTCGGCATAGGCACGGTTCGGCTCAAGGTCGTGCGACAGAATGCCCTTCCAGTACGTCTCCTGGTTTGCAGCGATCGAGGCCCAGTGCCAGTACTCCACCATGTTGGCGCCGTTCGACAGGTGCGTGTAGACGTCCTCGCGGAGCTGGCCGTCATACGGCGGATACTGGTTGGCCGACGTCCAGTCGGTCGACTGCGCATTTGTTTCCGTTACCAGAAAGTTCGCGTGCTTCAGCGACCGAGAGAAATCACCCTGGAGCGATTGTGTTGCTCCATCGAAGTGATCCTGCGAGCCGTGGTAGATGTTGTCCGCGACGATGTCGAGCGACGCGGCAACTGCTTCCTCGTTGACGTCGCGCTTCATCATGCCGCCGTAGTCGGTGGTGATGAACTGCCGGGGGCCAGCACACTCGCGCACCAGCGCTGACTGCCAGTGAAGGAAATCAGTTACGCGCATCTGGCTCCAGCGCGACCACTCCAGCTTGTAGCCCGTGCTCTGCGCGCCATTGCGCGTGGGCAGATCCTCCCAGGTGTGCAGGTTCTCGCCCCAGTAGTTAAGGAACCATGCTTTGCTCAGCGCCTCGGGGGTACCGAATTTCTTTTCGAGGTGGTGCTGAAAGCCGATGAAGACGTCGCGGTTGGCAGCCTCGTAGCTGGATGTCTCGTTGTCGATCTGCCACCCGATCACTGCCGGATTGTCCTTGTAATGCGCAACGATGTGTCGGATCATGCGCTCGGCGTAGAAACGATACGCCGGCGAATCCGTGTCCATGTTCTGGCGCATTCCATACTGAGCCGGTTCCGTCGGACCACCGAAATGCCCGCCGGTGATGCGATCGGCGAGAATCTCCGGGTGCTGATGCGCCATCCATGCGGGAACGGAATACGTAGGCGTGCCGAGGATGACCTTGATTCCAGCCTTGCCCATCGCGTCGACGATGTGATCCATCCACGCATATTCGAACTTGCCGTCCTCCGGTTCCCAGAGGCTCCAGGTCGATTCGCCCATGCGCACGACGTTCAGACCCGCGGCCTTCATCATCGCGATATCTTTTTCGAGCCGCGCGTTCTGGTCACCCGGCATGTACTCGTTGTAGTAGGCCGCACCGTAGAGCGCCGTCGGGAAATCGAGTGGTTGCTGCGCGGGCATTGTTGCGTGAGATTGAGCAGGAAGAGGGCCGGCGAAACCGGCTAGAAGAATGACGGAAATAAGGGCAACAGGAAAGCGCTTGCTCAAGGACTCCATGAAATACCTTTCAAGAGGGCAAAGTGATCACATGAAACGGAAGGTCTATGAGAACACTTCTACTCGAAAGTGAGCAACACGATCTCCGAATGGGTTCCCAAGCGCATCGGCGGACCCCACGTGCCTGCGCCGCTCGACGTATATATCTGCATATCGCCAAAGCGCTGCAGTCCATAGCTGAACTTGCCGAATGCCCGCCGGGCGATGAGATTGAACGGAAACATCTGACCGCCGCCGTGCGTGTGTCCGGATAACTGGAGGCTGATGCCGGCATGTTCCGCGATCGGCAGCTTGTTCGGCACATGATTGAGCAGGATGCTGGGCGGGCTGCTCTTGAGACGCAGCCCCTCCAGGAAGGCCCTCATCTGCAACGGATTGGCGGCGGGTCCATAGGGCACGCCAGCGATGCGCACGCCCTCAACGGTTGCGCACTCGTTGTGCAGCACCCGGATTCCGGCGGCACGTAGCACCTCTTCGAAATGGGCGGCTCCGCCAAACTCTTCATGATTGCCGCCAACAAAAAAGATGCCGAGGGGAGGATTCAGCTTGAGGATGGGCTCGGCGGTCCGGCGCGGATCGAGCTTGCTTCCATCGAACAGATCGCCGGCGAGGAAGATGACTGCAGGGTCAAGCTTCCGTGCCATCTCCGCCACGCGCCGCGCAAAACCGCGGCCGTTGATGTGACCCAGATGCATGTCGGTGATCAGCAGCGCCGGTCGTCCGTGCCAGCACTGAGGCAGACCGGGCAGTCGCACCGAAACACGGCGGATCCGGACCAAGCGCGCATTCACAATCCCGTACATTGCCGCCGCGAATGCCGCAGCCACTAGAGCACCCGCAATGTAATGCCGATCGGCGATACGAACCGTCGCAGGTACGGCGAATCGCAGCAACAGGTCGGCAATCCAGGCGATCGCCGCTCCCACAAAGAGAAAATTTGCAATTCCCATCCAGATCGAAGCGGCCCAGTAGAGGAGCTTCACTGCGGGATTCGAGAAGCGAAAAGTCAGGATCGATGCAGCTAGAAAACTTGTCGACAGAACGCCAATGACGATTTGCAGGCCGAGCAATTCATGGGAACTCATCGGCCACCAGAAAGCGACCCAGGTGCGATACAGGAGCCAATGCGCAATCCACAGAAACGATTGAACAATCGCTATGGCAAGGAGGGGCCAGGTCTTCAAAAAGTGTCTCCTACTCCAAGATGCGGGAACGACCAGGGGTTCGCGTTTTCAAGAGGCATGAAAGAATCGTTGTATGCTATTAGAGCAAAATCGCCGGGAGCATGTGCCTTCGAAGGCTTGTCCAAGGTTGCCGCTCCCGGATGGTAGCGTCAACTTAGCCGTCGTCGCTCCGGGGTACGGTATCTCGGATTTTGCTGTAGACCGCAGCGGCCAGCTCGGCATCTACATCTCGATTCCGTTTTGCCGCTCCAAGTGTACGTACTGCAATTTCGCTTCGGGAGTGTTTCCGGCCGGTGAACACGCCCGCTACGTGCGGCATCTGCTCGATGAAATGCGGGGTGCGCGCGGATGGAGTGAAAACATAGGGGTAGAGTTGCCGCGCGAGGTCGATACTATCTACCTTGGCGGCGGAACACCCAGCCTGCTCGAGCCTCATCTGATCACGGAGCTCTTCGCGGCCATTCGCGGTGAGTTCGTCGTTCAGTCCGATGCGGAGATTACGGTCGAATGTGCCCCCGGGCAGGTTGCTGACGCCACACTTGCCGCGCTCGCCGATGCAGGCGTGAATCGCGTCAGCCTCGGCGTGCAGTCCTTTATCGATCGCGAGGCGCAGCAGAGCGGACGCCTGCACAACCGTGCCATGGTCTTCGATGACCTCAGGCGCCTGCGCGCTGTCGGAATCACGAATCTGAACATCGACCTTATCGCGGGCCTCGCCGGGCAGACCTTCGCATCGTGGCAGAAATCGGTCGAGACGCTGATAGAGACCGGTGTCCCGCACTCTAGCATCTATATGCTCGAAGTGGACGAGGAGTCGCGCCTGGGCCGCGAGATGCTCAAAGGCGGCGCGCGCTACCATGCAGATCTGGTTCCCAGCGACGAGTCGATCGCTCGCATGTACGAGGGCGCGATCGACTGGCTGGCTACCGCCGGAACATCTCAATACGAGATTTCCAATTTTGCTCGAGCCGGCTTCGAATCGCGCCATAATCTGCGCTACTGGCAACGCCGCCCTTACCTCGGTCTCGGACTTGACGCGTCTTCGATGCTGCGTGAGGCTGAATCGGGCTATGTCCTGCGCTCGACCACGACCGACGACTTGAAGGCCTGCATCGAAGGCTCGCGGCCACCGGAAATCGCATGGCTCTCGCCGGAGCGGCGGCACGAGGAGGCATGGTTTCTCGGCCTGCGTCTGAACCGGGGTGTTTCCGTGCGGGAACTTCGTGCGGAGTTCGGGGAAGGGCCGGTGACGCGCGCGCTTCAAACCGTGGGCAAGCTCGCGGATCGCGGGCTGCTCAGCAGGGAAGGGGAGTGGGTTCGTCTCACTCCCGAGGGCCGGCTCCTCTCGAATGACGTCTTCCAGGAATTCCTTGAGAGTGTTTTCGCTGCTTGAGCCGACCAAGCGTGACTTCAGAGATCAGGCTAGAAGCTGGCAGCTAGAGGCAGAAAGCTGAATTTTCAGTCCACGAAGTCGACCTTCGGAGCGATCGGGATGATGCCGCGCTCGTGGCCCATCTCCAGCAGCTTCCGGATCGCATCGCGGCCATCGGGTCCGTAGTCGAGCGTGCGCTCATTCACATACATGCTCACGAAGCGGCTGGCGAGGCTTGCGTCGAGATCGCGCGCGAACTGCATCGCGTACTCGAGCGCCTGGTCGCGATGATCGAGCGCATGCTGAATGCTGTCGCGAAGGGCCTTCGAGATGATTTTGTGCGCGTCGGCTCCGAGCGAGCGCCGGATCGCATTCCCGCCCAGCGGCAGGACGAGTTTCGTCGCTTCGCGCCACCACGCGCCGAGGTCGATGATCTTGTAAAGCCCGCTGCGATTGTAGGTCAGCTGCCCCTCGTGAATGATCAGGCCGGCGTCGTAGTTGCCGGCCTTCACTTCGGGAATGATCTTGTCGAAGGGCACAACATCGGTCTGAATCTCAGGATTGAAGATCTTCAGCGCGAGATAGGCGGTGGTCAGCGTGCCGGGAACGGCCACCCGCACGCGATTCAAGTTCTCTGGCGATATATTGCGCGTGGCCACGATCATCGGTCCGTAGCCTTCGCCGACGCTGCCGCCGCAGCCCATCAGCGTGTAGCTCTCCTGCAGATACGGATAGGCGTGGAAGCTGATCGCCGTCACGTCGTAAAACGCTTCGTTCTGCGCGCGACGATTCAGCGTTTCGATATCGGACAGCGTGTGTGTGAATTTGTATCCGGGCACGCGAATCTTATTCGTCGCAAGCCCATAAAACATGAAGGCATCGTCGGAATCCGGACTGTGCGCAATGGAGATTTCGCGGGTCGAATTCACAACGGCAGAATCAGAAGACTTGGTACTCACTGCTAGAAGAATCCTTTCAACTAAAACGACGTAGCCCGGCGGGAAAACTGCTATTGGCGGCGTCGAACCCGCTCAAGCCCCCTGGCAATCGCCGCTGCTGCAGCCACTTTCAGCGCATCGCCCGGCAAGAAGGGAAGAACGGCGAGAGCGAACGCCGTCCGCGGTGAGCTGTGCGTGGATGTTGCAAGCCAGGCGAACCCGCACAGCAGGATTATGGCATTTCCCAATGTTGCACTTGCGAGCGCGGCCGAAAACCCGCGTGCCGTGCGCCGCCACATCCATGCCACCAGTGCCGCCGCCGCCGGATATGACAGCAGGTAGCCGCCCGTGGGCCCCAGCAGATGAGCGAGCCCGGCGCCGAAAGCCAATCCGGGCGCGAACACGGGGAGTCCTGCGGCACCCTCAAGCAGATACGTGGCCAGCGTCGCGGCTGCAAGCTGTGGCGACAGCACCAGGCCAATCAGCAGCACCGCAAAAGGCTGCAGCGTCAGAGGAACCGGCGTGAACCCGAGCGGTAGCGAAAGGTGCGAAGCGACGGCGACCAAGGCACTGCCCGCGAACACTACTCCAGCGGCGCGCAGCCCCTGCGAGACAGCAGAATCAGTGACCACCGAAGCTAATGGCTTCGAAATTCCGTTTTCCACGTTCTTAACTCTCCGACTCTAAATCGGGTTCTTCGTGAACTTCGGCAACCGCCGTCTCGCCTTCAGGAGAATTGTGTGCCGGTTTTCTGCGCTGACGCAGCACATGACCTGCCAAGCCGGCCGCTGCCAGCAGCAGGCCCCCTAAAGAAACCAGAAGCACGACGATTAACCAATGCATCACAGCCGAAGCTCAGAATATCAGACTCGGGAAAACGGGAAACCCTCACTGCTGCGCGGTCTGGAGTCCGCCCAGGTGAGCGTGGTTATTTCGAATGCAGGACTCCAAACATCCACTCCAGGTAATTCTTGCTGCCGTGCTCCACGGGAAGCACCAGAAACTCCGGCACGCGATAGGTGTGCAACTCACGCAGGCGTTTTTCCAGCGCCTCAAGTTTGTCGTCGCTGGTTTTCAACACCACCATGGTCTCGGGAGCCGACTGGATCTGCCCCTCCCAGTAATAAATTGACTGGACAACCGGCACCAGCGTGGCGCATGCCACAAGCCGCTCCTCCACAAGCGTGCGGCCAAGGTTATTGGCTTCGTCGAGCGTACTCTCTGTCGTCAGAACTATGCGGGCCTTCGCGATGGACTCTTGCATTCATGTCTCCAGCGCCTAGTGTACGAAGCCGGGCCGCATCCCCGGATCACGATTTTCCGTTTAATGCACGAAAGGAATGTTTCTGCGCAACGCGTTGTCCAGAAGGCGCTCCAACTTGCCGACTTCGCCGCGCTGATGCAGTATGTTGCTTGCGGTTTGTGCATCTTATTTATCCACATCGCGCGAGGTTGCAGCCGCGACAGGAGGACGATCTGATGGTTTCCGTCATTAAATTTGGCACCTCCGGCTGGAGGGCCATCGTTGCCGACGAATTCACGCTGGCCAACATTCGCCTCGCCGTCGCGGGCATTGCCGCATACGTGAAGACACAGCCTGAACCGCATCGCGTCCTGGTGGGCCGCGATCCGCGCTTCCTCGGCGAGAGCTTCGTCGCCGAGACCGCAAAGATCCTTGCCGGAGCCGGTATCACGCCCATTGTCATCTCCGATGCGGCGCCCACCCCGGCTATCGCGTACGCCGTACGCGTGCTCAAGACTTCGGGCGCCATCAACTTTACGGCCTCGCACAATCCGCCGGAGTACAACGGCATCAAGTTCTCAACGCATGACGGCGCTCCAGCACTTCCCGAGGTGACAAAACAGATTGAGGCTGCGATTAACGCAAACACCGAGGGCAGGATTCCGCACGCCGATCCGCCGGCCGGAGGGTTCGAGACAGCTGACGTCAAACCCGGTTTCCTGCGTCGACTTTCCGAACTCGTCGATCTCAAGACCATCGCCAAATCGCATATCAAGGTCGTCTACGATCCCTTCTGGGGCGCGGGCCGCGGATACACGAGCGACATTCTGCGCGAGGCCGGCGTTGATATCGAAACCGTGCACGACTACCGCGACGTGCTCTTCGGCGGACACGCGCCCGAGCCAGACGATCACCTGCTCGGCGACGCCAAGAAGAAGATGAAGGAATTCGGCGCGAAGATCGGCATCGCGACGGATGGAGATGCCGACCGCTTCGGCATTGTCGACGAGGACGGCACGTTCATCCAACCCAATTACGTCATTGCGCTCCTCTTCGACTATCTTGTCGAAACTCGCGGCTGGAAGAACGGCGTGGCCAAGAGCGTCGCCACAACGAACCTCGTCAACGCGCTCGCCGAGTACCATAAGGTGCCGCTCTTCGAGACCCCCGTCGGCTTCAAATACATCGGCGAGTTGATCATCGAAGACAAGATCGCTATCGGCGGCGAGGAGTCTGCTGGATTAACGATTCGCGGCCACGTGCCGGAGAAAGACGGCATCATCGCAGGCCTGCTCGTCACCGAGATGGTGGCTGCGCGGGGGAAGAGCCTCGGCACACAGCTCAAAGAGCTGTTTGCCAAGGTTGGTTCCTTCTATCCCGTTCGCGAGAACTTCCGCTTGACCCCGCAGCGCAAAGCCGCGTTCACTGAAGAGTTGAAGAGGGATCCCAGCGAGCTCGACGGACGCAAGGTGAAGCAGGTCGTGCGCACCGACGGGCTCAAGCTCATTCTCGAGGACGGCTCATGGGTTTGCTTCCGCCTCTCGGGAACCGAGCCGGTGGTGCGGGCCTATACCGAAGCGCGCGACGAGAAAGACATGGTCGCGCTGCGCTCGGCGGCCGAGAAGTTTGTGCAGGGTTAAATCAGCAGAGGCCGAATGCAGCAACCCAATCTGTTCAGTGAAAACCAGGAAGCGGCCAACGAGCCGCTTCCATTTCGTCTGCGGGCCATCCAATGGGCGCGAAACGGCTGGCGTCCGGCTGGTACCATCTTTGCGGTTGCACTGGCGCTCGCCTTCGCCTGGAGCGTAGTCAACGGCAGACACGGCCTTTCTACCTGGTACCAGCAGCGCACCCAGGAGAAGCAACTCAAGCATGAGATCGATGAACTGCAGCAGGACAACGCGCACCTGCGGCAGCATGTGGACCGGCTTAAAAACGACCCCGACGCTATTGAGCACGAAGCCCGCGAGAAGCTCCATTACGCCAAGCCCGGCGAAGTGATCTACACCCTCCCGCCCGATCCGCAGAAACAATCCCAACCTGCTTCCGTCCGCTAAGAAGCCTTTTGAACGAAAGATCGACTGAGCGGATGTCACTCTGTTCTCGGCCACTCAGCCTTGCGGAAATACCTCTGCTGAAGACGCCGGTTACACGCGGTGTATGGTTCGAGGAGGAGATTGGATATGGATGACCGGGAGATTCGAGCGGCTTTGGATCGCCACTGGGTTGCATCAGATGCGAACGATTTTGAGGCAGAGCACGACGTTTATCGAGAGGACGCGGTGCTCGAATACCCGCAATCGGGCGAGCGGATCCGCGGCCGGCGTAACATCCTCGCGTCTCGTGCCGCGCAGCCAAATCGGAAGCGCTTCACGGTGCGACGGATCATCGGCGCAGGCGACCTCTGGGTCACCGAATTTGTCCTGAGCTATGACGGGCAGCCGTCTTACACTGTGAGCATCATGGAGTTCCTCGATGGGAAGGTGGCCCGCGAAACCCAATATTTCAGCGACCCTTTCGAGCCGGGCCCTTCACGAGCACAATGGGTCGAGCGAATCTCCTGAAGCCGGCCGCTGCAACGATGCCCATCCCACGCTCGCTCGCGCAGAGCTGCCCATTGGTACGGCCTCTCTCGCCCGCTACCTCATTGGGAAGATATTGGTGCGAGAGTTGTCCGAAGGCGTGGTCACCGGTCGCATTGTTGAGACCGAGGCGTATGTCGTCGGCGATGCCGCAGGGCATGCCTACCGCGGAATGACCAGGCGTAATCGTTCACTATTTCTCGAACGCGGGCACGCCTATGTTTATCTCGCCTATGGCACCTCATACATGCTGAACGTGTCGAGCGAGACGCCCGGGATCGGAGCTGGTGTCCTCATCAGGGCGCTCGAGCCGCTCGAATGTATCCCGATCATGAAGCGAAATCGCGGCATCGAGCGCGTGCGCGACCTGACGCGGGGACCAGGGAGACTCGCCGCGGCATTGCGGATTGATCTGAATCTCGACGGGCTCGATCTTTGCCAGAAAGGTACTCTCTGGCTGGGACACGGTAACCACGAACCCGGCAGGATCGGGCGAAGCAAGAGAATCGGTATTACGCGGAATCCGGACCGGCTCCTGCGATTTTTTCTCTACGGCAACCCGTTCGTCAGCGGTCCAAGGGCACTCAGTATCCGTTGATGCCGCGAGCGCAATTCCGCGGCGATTGTGATCGCCACCATCGCGTTCACGGCCGACTCCATGCCAGCGCCCGTCAAAGGCTGATCGGCTCTGCATCGTCAAGGCGTCGAAGGCGCGGGTGCCTTGATGGCAACTCACTCCCACTCGATGGTGCCCGGCGGTTTCGACGTGACGTCGTAGACGACGCGGTTGATCCCGCGGACCTCGTTGACGATGCGGCTGGAGATGCGCTTCAGCACCTCGTGTGGCAGCGGAGCCCAATCCGCAGTCATGCCGTCTTCTGAGTGCACGGCGCGGACGGCGCAGGTGTAGGCGTAAGTGCGCTGGTCGCCCATCACGCCCACGCTCATGACGGGAAGCAGCACTGCGAAGCTCTGCCAGATGCGGGAGTAGAGGCCGGCCGCCTTGATCTCGCTGACGACAATGTCGTCCGCCTCCTGCAGCAGTGCCACCCGCTCCGGCGTGACTTCGCCCAGGATGCGTACGGCGAGGCCTGGCCCCGGGAACGGTTGACGGCCAAGGATATCTTCGGGCATTCCCATGTCACGGCCGATCCGGCGCACCTCGTCTTTGAAGAGATCACGCAGCGGTTCGATCAGCTTGAGTTTCATCCGCTCGGGTAGGCCGCCCACGTTGTGGTGGCTCTTGATCGTCTGGCTCGGCCCTTTTACACTGCTCGACTCGATCACATCGGGATAGAGCGTCCCCTGCACAAGCCAGTCCACTCCGCCCGTCTCGGCGGCGACGCGATGCGCTTCGTCGTCGAAGACTGCGATGAATTCGGCGCCGATCCGCTTGCGCTTCGTCTCCGGATCGGTAACGCCTGCAAGCTGCTTCAGGAAGCGCTCGCTCGCGTCGACGGCGACGACGTTCAGGCCGAGCTTGTCGCGCAGGTTCTTCTGCACATTCTGGAATTCGTTCTTGCGCAGCACGCCGTTGTTCACGAAGACGCAGGTGAGCTGGCTGCCGATCGCCTTGTGTACCAACATCGCCGCGACTGAGGAATCGACGCCGCCTGAAAGCGCGCAGATCACGTGGCCCTTGCCTACCTTCTGGCGAATGCCTGCAACCGTGGTCTCGATGAAGTGTGCAGCCGTCCAGTCGCCTCTCGCGCCGCAGATATTGAAGACGAAGTTCCTGATCAGTTGCGGACCGAGAGGCGTGTGGTGCACCTCGGGATGAAACTGCACGGCCCAGGTGCGCCGGTCCTCGTTGGCGATCGCGGCGAGGGCGTTTGAGGTAATGGCCGTGCGGCGGAAGCCCGGGGGCAGCTCCAGGGCCTCGTCGCCGTGGCTCATCCAGACCTGGATCGCAGGGGGCAATCCGGCAAACAATGGCGTCGAGCCGTCCTCGAGCGCAACCTCGGCATGACCGTATTCGCGCTTCGGCGCGGTGCGCACTTTGCCGCCCAGGTGATGCACGATAAAGTGCAGTCCGTAGCAGATGCCGAGGGTGGGCACTTTGAGTTCGAGCAGTTTTGGATCGGCATTGGGAGCATCGGCGTCGTAGACCGAAGACGGCCCGCCGGAAAGAATGATGCCGATCGGCTTTAGGGCGAGAACCTCACCAACCGGGGCAGTGCAGGGAAGTACGACCGAGAAGACGTTCAGCTCGCGGATACGGCGTGCAATCAGCTGCGTATATTGCGAGCCGAAATCAAGAATGACGATGGTCTGCGTGTCCACCTTTTAGTGTGGCAGGGCGGCTGGCGTGATGTAAAGAACTACCGGGGTTCACCTTTTCGGCATCCTGTGCCGGCTCGCGTTTCCTCTCAAGAACTCATCTCCGGCGCATCATCGATACTGATTTGAGCGCGAAACGAATCCGGGCCTCCGGAGGGGGATTCCGAAGGCCCTGATGTGCGAGTTAGAAAATCACTTGTGATCGCGGTTACCGGCGAACAGATCAGACATCACTTGTACGCCCGAATCACACGCGTGATTGAGGCACGGCAGGCCAAATCCCGCTTCGAGCGACTTCAGCAGCGAGAAGCTTGTGTAGTAGTTCTGGCTCTGAATACCAGCGCTCTTCCCATAGTTTGTCTCGACCGTCAGGACCACCCGGTTCTGGTTCTGCGGGGGATACAAGCCAGTGAGTTGAATCGTGCTTCCGCTGTAGTCGTTCTCGTCCCACACGATCACGATGGCGTTGTGTCCATCGCGCCATGCCCGTGAGGCGTGAATGGCATCTACCAGCCGCTCGATGGTCGTGTCGCCCTGCTGGATCAGTCCTGGATTCAGACCAACCTGAGTGCCGTAGGTGTATCCACTGTCGTTCAAGCCGTAGTCAAATGCACAGAACGCATCTGCATTGCCGCGGCCATGCTGGTCATTGCACTGATTGGGTACGATGAAGGCAAGCGCCGGCACTTCACCGCTGGCCAGGTCCGCATAAAGGCCGTTCTGCCCCTCGAAGCCGACGACATTGGCCAGGCTGTTGCGCTCGTCGTAGCCCTGCTGCACGCTCCTGAAATAGGCGAAGGGATTGTGCTTGACGGCATACAACTGGACCACATTCGACGAAGTAAGCGGTGAGAGCTTCGAGAAATCCGACAGGTTCGTCGACGTGCCATTGCTGTAGTTGACTCCGAAGGTATTTCCAACCGGCAGACTCTCCTGGTATGACTTCCATCCCTTGCCGTCCCAAGCCAACTGATCCCCGATGGTCTTTCCAACCGTGGGCGCAGCCGGAACCTTCTTGACTCCATCGAGATCGGCAAGCGCTACGAATGGTCCGCCAATCTCATTCCACGTGTCTACAGCCGGTGTTTCTGCGTCCATCCCGCTGCCCGAAATCGGGCAGACTTTTCCAGTCTCGACTGGGATCGGCGCTGGGCTGGTGTCGGCGTTCACAATGCCGCTCTCGATGTTGGGTGTGCAAGCGGTGTTGCCCCAGTCCGGAGCGTTATCGCTGCGAACTCCGAAATTCGATCCGCCGACGATTTCGAGATAGTTCGTCGAGCTCGGATGCCCGATGGCAAAATAGTTCGTCGCCAGGTTGACTTTTCCGCTGGAGATCAGGCTGTTCAGATAAGGCTCGTTGGGGTTATTGATCACCTGCTGATAACCGTGGTTCTCCATCATGATCAGAAACACATGATCGAGATGCGGAACACCGGCCGGGACGCGGTCTTCCTGGGCGAGGGTGGATGTCGCGAGCATACCGGCGACCAGACCGAATGCTGCTGCTTTTCTGAGCATCGAGGTAAGCCTTTCAATTTTTTTGATTTTGGGGAACGTCAGCCACGGGTCAACGTGTGGCACGACAGACCCAATGTCTGTCAGGTGTATGAATGAGCCATTAAAGGACCGCGAATATGCGTAGAATCCGCCGACCATTCCACACGGACATCGTGGTCATGTCGGACCTGTTCACCTGCAAACCATAGGCCACAGAACCGGACCTGGATTGAGTCAAGACCGACTCGGAGAAATCAAAGACCGCCCGTTCAATTTCTTTAGAACGCCGTTCGCGTTATCCGATCCGATGCATGGCGCGCATCCCTACTGTTGCCGGCTTCCCTCGCCCTTGTAAACCACGCCGGCTTTCATCACGAACTTCACGTCCTCAAGCGCTCGCACATCGTCCAGAGGGTTCTTCTCCACGGCAATGATGTCGGCCCATTTGCCCGGCTCCATCGTTCCGGTCTTTGACGACCACCCCATCAGTTCGGCAGCGTTGATAGTCGCCGCTTGCAGCGCGGCAAGCGGAGACATTCCCAGCTGATTCACATAAACGTCCAGCTCGTGGGCATTCAGCCCATGCGGGTACACCGCCGCATCGGTTCCCAGAGCAATCTTCACACCGGCTTGCATGGCGCGCTTGATATTCCCTTTTGCCACGGCGCTCACATCCACCATTTTCTGGTGATAAAAGGCCGGCAGATTTCCATGCTCCAGCATCCAGTCTTCGAGATAGAGCGTCGGCACAAGGTAGGTTCCGCGCTTTTTCATCTCGGCAATGGCAGCGTCATCGACATAGCTACCGTGCTCAATCGAGTCCACGCCCGCCTCCGTTGCCCACAGAATGCCCTGGGCCCCGTGGGCATGTGCCGCGACTTTGCGCCCCAGCCGGTGCGCGTCCGCCACGATCGCCTGCATCTCTTCGAGAGTGTATTGCGAAGCCTGCGGGTCGTCTCCCTTCGATAGGACGCCCCCGGTCGCGCAAATCTTGATCAGATCGGCACCGTACTTGATGTTCTGGCGAACCTTCTGCTGGACCGCGGCGATTCCGTCGGCCACGCCCTCGCCTACCTGGTGATAGGCGAATGGGAGCAGGTTGTCATCGCAATGGCCACCGGTGATCCCAAGCGTAGGCCCGCTCACCAGCATGTGCGGCCCGGGAATCTGGCCGGCATTGATCGCATCGCGAAGATCCACGTCGGTATAGCCGCTCGCGCCCACATTCCGAATGGAAGTGAATCCGGCCATCAGCGTGACACGCGCATTCGCTACGCCGTTAATCGCCTCCTTCGCATCCGTCGTGATCAGTTCGTGATATGGATCGAAATCGGTATTCATCGTGATGTGCGTGTGCACGTCGATCAGGCCCGGCATCACGGTCATGTTGCCCAGGTCGACGACCTGATCTCCCGGTTGCGCCGGCAGGGAAGCCGAGGGCGCGATTGAACGGATGGTGTCGCCCACCACAACGATCGTCTGGGCATCTGAGATTCTGCCGGTCCTTACATCCAGCAAGTGCCCTGCACGCACCAGGGTTCGCTTTCCGGCCGCCTTCTCCGCCTGCTGAGCATCGCCTGCCGCCACGAAACCTGCAAACCCCAAGACCAGCCACAAACATACCAACAGGCTCTGCTTCCTGGTCATCCTGTTCTTCTCCGTTCGGGAAACTTAGCGGAGTGTAGCAAATCTAGCCTTGCAACGGTTGCGTCTTTTGGGCCTTACGGTTCGTCCATTTTGGTAGTCTTGTCACCAATTCGCAGCAAAGGCAGATCACGCTGCCGTCTTTTCTGCAGGCCTTCTGAGCTTCCTGTGCCTAGCGAGCGAGGCCTGCAACTTGCCATTAGAGGAGAGCCTATGAAGCCGATTCGACTTGCCACGCTGTTGCTCCTGGTGACGGGAATTGCAGTTGCTCAAACGCCCGCCGCGCCGAACGCCGCCGACTCCAAGCCGAGCCCGCCCGCCGAAGCGAAGAGTTTCGATCTGTCGGCAATCGACAAGTCCGTCGATCCCTGCGTCGACTTCTACCAGTACGCATGCGGCAAATGGAACAAGTCCAATCCGATTCCCTCCGACCAGGTGCGGTGGGCCCGTTCGTTCTCGCTGCTCGGCGAGCGCAATCGCTACCTGCTCTGGCAGGAGCTCGATGCTGCCGCAAAGACGCCCAAGACGCCGCTGCAGAAGAAGTACGGCGATTTTTACGCCGCCTGCATGAACACAGATCTGATTGATCAGAAGGGTCTCGAGCCGCTCAAGCCCGCCCTCGACCGCATCGCCGCCCTCGATAGCGCCAAACAGATAGCGCCGATGGTTGGCAACCTCGCTGAGCACGGCTTCCCGGCTCCGCTGTTCCGCTTCGGCGTGCAGGTCGATGAGAAGGACGCGTCAAAGCAGATCGCCAGTGTTGGCCAGGGCGGCATCTCGCTGCCCGACCGGGATTACTATCTCTCTGACACAAAGCGTTTCGAAAAGATCCGCGAGCAATATCGTGAGCATGTGATCAAAATGTTTACCCTTGCCGGGGACACGCAGGAACAGGCTGAGAAGGAAGCCGATGCGGTGATCAAGATCGAAACGGCGCTGGCCAAGGCTTCCACCAGCCGCACAGCGCTGCGCGATCCTGAAAACCGTTACCACATCTATACACTTGCCGACTTCCAGAAGCTGGCACCCGATTTCGACTTCGAAGCCTACTTCAAAGACGTTCAAGTGCGGCCCTTCGAGACGCTCAATGTCGCCACGCCGGACTTCTTCAAGGCGCTGAACGATCTCGTTGCATCCGAACCGGTGGACGCCTGGAAGTCATACCTGCGCTGGCATGTGCTGCATGGCTCGGCAAACAACCTGCCCAAGGCATTTCGCGATGAGAACTTCTCATTCTTCGAGCAAACGCTTGCCGGGCAGAAGGAGCCGGCGCCGCGCTGGAAGCAATGCACCGCGCAGACGGATCGCGCGATGGGAGAGGCCGTCGGCCAGGATTGGGTAAGGGAGCACTTCCCGCCGAAGTCGAAGGCGAGCATGGATCAGCTGGTTGCCGCGCTCGAAAAGTCCCTCGGGGACGATATTCAGACGCTGCCCTGGATGAGCGACGAGACAAAGAAAGCCGCCGCAGAGAAGCTCTCCTTGATCCGCAACAAAATCGGATATCCCGAAAAATGGCGGAACTACTCGTCGCTGATCGTGAAACGCGATGACGCTATCGGCAACATGCACCGCGATGCCGTCTTTCAGCGCAACTACAACCTCGATAAACTTGGAAAGCCCGTCAACGAAAAAGAGTGGGGCATGACGCCGCCGACCGTGAACGCCTACTACAACCCGTCGATGAACGACATCAACTTTCCCGCAGGCATTCTACAGCCGCCCTTCTTTGATCCTGATATCGACGCTGCCGTCAACTTCGGTGGAATCGGTGTGGTCATAGGCCACGAAATGACGCACGGCTTTGATGACGAAGGATCGAAATACGACGGAAAGGGCAACCTGCGCGAATGGCAGACGGCCGACGACCGCAAGAAGTTCGTCGAGCGCACGGACTGCGAGGTCAATGAGTACGGCGGCTTCGAAGCTGCTCCGGCGCACGAGGATGTCGCGGCGGCAAAGCTCAATGGCAAGCTGACTCTTGGAGAGAACACCGCCGATAACGGCGGGTTGCGCATCGCCTATCTCGCCTTGCTCGATGTCCTCGCGAAGCAAGGCAAGTCCATCGAAGACAAGATCGACGGCTACACCGAAGCGCAGCGCTATTTCCTGGGTTTTGCGCAAGTCTGGTGCCAGAACCAGACGGAGCAGTCGGCACGCCAGTCTGCGATGACGGACCCGCATTCACCGGGACGGTGGCGCGTGAATGGCTCGGTGCAGAACTTCGACGAATTCGGCAAAGCCTTCAGCTGCCAGAAGGGCCAGCCGATGTATCCGGAGAATTCTTGCCGCGTGTGGTAAGAACAGGGAATAGGGGGTAAGAAACGAAGGCCAGCGCGCATTCCGTCGCTGGCCTTCCTCGCCCCAGACATGAGTTCCCTAATCCCTTGGCCTCGTTGCGTTGCTAATCCCTAATCCCTAATCCCTGTCTTCCAGTGACTTTCTCCATTCGTTCGCGTCCAACGCACATCTGAATCCGTTCCTGACCTGCGCGAGGGCGGCATGCTTTATTACGCGGCACTAGGTTGGGATGCTTCTATTCCAGCGCCCTGTTTCGGACTATCTCCAGCTGAAACTATGCATAACAAGCCTTGGCCTTTTACAATGCATCAGGGACCCATCCCACACCCAGCTCTGCTGCGGAAACAGCACACTTGGCGGCGCTTGCCGGACCAGGATGAAGGAATCGCATGAAGTTCAGGAAATTCGGCAAGGCTCTTCTGATGACTGCCATCTCTGCAGGCGTTGTCTTCGGAATTTCGTCTTGCGTGCAAAGTTATACGGTCGGCTTTCTCTATGTGACGGGAACCCAGACATCCTCAAGCACCGGCCAGGGCGTCATCAGCGGCTTCAAAATCGATCACAACACCGGGAAGCTTACACCCATCAATGGACTTCCAGTCAGCTCAGGAGGGGCCAATCCCGGGCGCGCCGTTCTGCTGACCGGCGGCCGATTCCTTTACGTCCTTAACCGCGGCGTAAGCAAGGATGGGGCACCGTGTTCGCCCGCAGACCCTTGCCAATCCAACATCACCCAATTCGCCATTGGCGGCAACGGCGTCCTCTCTCCGCAGGGAACTTACTTCACGCAGGGCCTAAACCCCTTCAGGCTTCTGGCGGACGGTTCCGGCTCGCATCTCTACGTGCTCGATCACGATGCGGCCGACAACAGCTCCTGCTCGCTCGTTTTTGGCCCTCAGATCACAAGCTGTGGCGACGTCACGGTCTTCACGGTTGACGCGACCACCGGACGCCTGAGCTACGTGCTTAACTCCCAGGTGACTGCGGCCAGTGGTTCGCCGCTCCCGTACTTCCCGGTCCCTGCCGACCCTATCGATTTCGTCTTCTCTTCGAATTTCATCCTCACGATGAGCGGAACGCCCGCAACAGGCGACTCGGTATTTCCTTATGCCGTCAATGCCGGCAATGGCCAGTTGACCGTGACTCAGAACAGTTCGCAGCCGCTCAACATCAACCATGGAAATGCGATCGTCGTCGCAGCCAGTGTCATCTATGTGATGGACAACGGCCTGAATACCAACTCGCCGGCGACCCATGGCCAGATGTACGCCTACACGGCTGGATCCAACGGAGCGTTGGTTGCCGAGAGCAGCGGCTATTATGCGATGGACCCGACGCTTTCGAACCCCAACTACGCGATCTCCTCGAATAACGGCAAGTGGCTCTACGTGCTGAATGAAGGTGATAACACCAACCCCCAGGTCACTCAGAGCGGGATTGCCCCCTTCACTATCACCGGCAGTCCGTTTCAGCTCACACCGATTCCAAACGGTGGTGGAAATACGAGTGGAACGGGAGCGGGTCCGCAGTGCATTCTCGAGGATCCGTCGAACCAGTTCGTTTACACCGCCAGTTTCAACGGCTCTACGGTCGATGGCCTTCGCATTGACCAGAATGCCGGCCTTCTGAACCCGCTCAGTCAGAACAACAAGGTAAAAGCCAGCTATTCGCTGCCTGGGCCCGCCGCGTGGTGCGTGACTACGGGACGTACAAGTTAATGCACCCTTTCCGGCAGTTATCCGAGTGGGGGCGGCAGAGCCTGCCCCACTCGGTCGACAAAGAATGTTGCAATGCAGAACTCGACCGACTCGCCGGCGTTTCCGTTGGCCCTGCTGCCCGCGATTCGGCACGAATGACTGAAGGTTTTAGGTCACGAAGTTGGCTCACTCACGAAAGATGCGCATGAAACTCAACAACCCGGCTCAGCTGCTGGCTGTTGCCGCGGGAAGTCTGCTGGCCGCCACGCTTGTCTCCGCCTGCGGCACCCTCACGGTGGATTTCGTTTACGTTACGACCGCCAAGGCTGCCGGACCGAATAACTACGGCGAGATCAACGTATTCGAGATCAACTCCCAATCGGGACGGATGCGCCAGATACCCACCTCGCCCTTTCCGTCGGGTGGACGCAATCCCGTAGCAGCGGCCGTTTCCGCGGACGAAGCCGACCTCTACGTCGTCAATCGCGATGACAACACGATCGTGCAGTTCATTATCGGGAGCGACGGCAAGCTGTACCCGCAGAACACGGTGAATACGCCGGGCGTCTTTCCGATCGCTACGACCGTTTCGGGAAGCCATCTTTACGTCCTCGACACCTTTCAGCCGCTGCCGGTCTGCTCACCGGCTTCTCCCTGCTCCGGGTCTGTCGCGGTATTTCCAATCCTGAGTGCTTCTCAGGCATCTGCGCTCAAGCCTCCGCAGCCACCCAACACTCTGGGTGCCCCGGTGGTAAATACCAGCATTGCAGCCAGCTACTGGCCCTTGGCGTTGCCGGGGTCAGCCGACATCATGGTTCCGACGGCTATCACGACGGCAGCTTCCGGTGCATACGTCTACGTGACGAGCTACGACTCGAATACGAACCTCGGATACGTTTTTGGATTTGATACTTCTTCCGACGGTTCGCTCAGCGCCATTCCCGGGTTCCCCATCCAGGTTGGCAATCGTCCCTCAGCCGTTGCCAGCGACCCGGGCGGCACCTATCTTTACATCACGGATGCGGCGCAGAGCGAGGTATACGGATTCCATATCAACGGCGGAAACCTGACTTCTCTGAGCGGAAGTCCATTTGCCACCGGCAGCGTGCCTTCCGCGATTGTCGTGGATGCCGCAGGCAAGTACGCCTTTATTACCAACTCACAGGAATCAAACCTGACCGTCTACTCGATCAATGGGGGGCCCTTGACCCGGCTCGGAACATACACGACGGGAACGCAACCGGTGGCTGTCGGTATCGATCCATCGCTCAATCAATACGTCTTTACAGCGAACTTTTTGGGCAACAACGTATCGGGATTTCAGCTGAACGCTACGAATGGTTCGCTCCTGAATTCACAGTTTTCGCCTTTCGCATCCAATGTCAATCCAACGGCAGTGGCAGCGATTACGCACAACAAGAAGAAGTAGCCCTGCCGGCGGCGAGACGCAGATTGCAACCGGCAGAGACAGAACGCTCGATACCTGGCCGCACGCCAGCATCCTTTCAGGGCTTTTACAATGCTGAAAGGAACCTCAACCAGTACTTTCTGGGCCGGTATTGACGGCCCGCGACGAAGGAAGCGCATGAAGTTCAGTAAATTGAGACAGCTCTTTGTGGTCTCTGCCGTCGGCCTCGTTGTGGCCACACTTTTCTCGGGCTGCAGCCTGGTGACCGTCAACTATCTCTTTGTCGCCACCTCAGCCAGCAATATCAACGGCAGCAACAATACCTGCCCAGCCGGTGAAATCGAGACCTATGCGGTGGATTCACAGTCCGGCGCTATCCGCACCATCGCTCCCCAGGTCTGCTCCGGGGGCACCACGCCTGTCGCTCTTGCTATCTCGCCCGGCTATCAGAACCTCTATGTCGCCAACCAGGTCGACAAGAACGTTGTTCATTTCTCGGTAGCGAACAGCGGCGTCCTCACCAAGAAAGATAGCGTTACCCTGGCGGCCGCTCCTGTTGCGATGACGGTAAGCCCGGATGGCAATACTCTCTATGTGCTTTCGGGAACCACTTCGGCAACGCTTACCGCGTACGGCCTTTCTTCGGGAGCCATCGGTTCCGCTGGGACTTCTGTAAACCTCACCATTCCCGGGAACGCAAGCGATCTCGTTGTGCCCACCGGCGTCGCCGTCCTGGCGAATGGGAATGCAGTGTATGCTTCCGTGTACGATCGTTCCTCCTACAATCCAGGCGGTATTACCACAAGCACCGCCCACCCAGGGTGGCTTTTCGGATTTACGACCGGTTCCGGCGGCGCGCTGACCCCGTCGCTCAACAGCCCTTACCAGGCGGGCGTCAAGCCTAGCGGGGTTGCCGTCGATCCCACGAATACATACGTCTACGTTACCGATTTTGCTTCGAATCAGATGATCGGCTATGGCGTATTCTCGGCCAATGAGCTCCGCTTCCTGCTCAACGGACCGTTCAAGACGGGCGGCCAGCCTTCGGGCATCCAGGTCGATCCACGCGCCAAGTTCATCTACGTTTCCAATTCGCTCGATTCCACGGTTTCGGCGTATGTGATCGATTTGGCAACCGGAACACCTTCTGCGGCGGTCAACGCCACAGGATCGCAGACGAATAACACCGATACGCAGCCGGTGGCCGTCGCCATTGACCCAGCGCTTGGCCGATTCGTGTACACGGCGAACTTCCTTGGCAACTCAGTCTCCGGATTCCGGCTTGATCCGACCGCGGGCACACTGAAGCAGACGCAGGCAACCCCGTATCCGACCGGCATTCACCCCACTGCACTGGTCATGGCGCCGCATGGCAACCACTCCACCCAGAGCGTGACACCGTAGCAGGGAAAATAGGAAGCAGGGAGTAGCAAGCAAGGCCAGCGGCCAATGAGGCATGCTGGCCTGTTTCATTGTGCGTACACTTGGTCGATCCTGGCCCCGCACCGGTTTCGACGCCGGTTACTCCCTACTCCCTAATCCCTGCCTTTTCTCACTTCCACACGTGCATCCATCGACGAAGGAGACGCTGTGCGGGCTTCTCGATGAAATGCAGCGCGGCCAGCGCCATGCCGACCAGCAGGACATAGCTGATCCATGGATCGAAACGAGCCAGTCCCAGGTGATCGAGAATGTGCGAATCGTGAATCAGGTTCCACATGTTGAAATGCAACAAGTAAAGGCAGTAGCTTGCTTCGCCGACGAACACCAGCGGCGCGATGCCCAGGATCTTCGAAAGCGGATTCACTCCGGAGAGTCCGAGAATGATGCAACCGAACAGTGGCATAAAGAAACTGTCGTGCAACAGCGGGTAGGGAAGCCGATGTGCCTGCGTCAGAGTCGCGAACGTCGCCGCAAATCCGAAGATGCCGATCCACAAGCGCCGTTGTCCCAATCGCGGAACAATCTCGTCCAGTTCCGCCAGTAAGACGCCAAACACGAAGCTCGCGAGGTGCGGAATCGGCGTGAACTTGAGCGCCTGCAGCCACGGCCCATAGCTGAAGCGGTCGACATATTCCAGCCCATCGGGATTGAAGATGACATAGAGTGTTCCCGGAACCATCCCTAGAACCCAGACCAGTCCCATCTTCGCCAGATGCGGTCGCAGGTGCTCAGGCTTTTTCCAGCGTGCCATCCACGGAAACACAACGTAAAAGGAGGACTCCGCCGACATCGTCCACGCCGGCGTATTCAAAAAGGTCGCAATTTCCGGAATCCATCCCTGCAAAAGGAGAGGGGACAAAGCGACGCCGGACCAGAACATTGTGCGGGTATGCGCGGCCCACTCAATCGGAATCATCTTGAACGCGAGAACCAGGCTCAACAGGTAGATCGGATAGAGCCGGGTAAATCGCGCCTCATAGAAGCGCTTGGTGTTCAACTCGCCCGCACGCGCCCGGGCGTTGTAGTTGTACCCGAGGACGAATCCCGAGAGGAGAATAAAAAAGCTAACCGAGGCATATCCGGAATTCACGACCGGGGCCAGCGGACCGAACCAGTTCGGATTGGAAAAGTGAAAGAGAACGATGTTGACTGCGGCAAAGCTGCGCAGCCCCGTCAATGCGTTCAGCCGCGCTGGCTTGGCGATTTCCACCTGCTGTATAGACGTTACCTTGTCCTCGCGCGACACAGTTCCTGGCAGAATCAATACTCTCACCGATCAAAGTAATGTAGGCCAAGGACAACCGAGAACTGCGAACCAAGAATCAATAAACTGCCTTCACGCGGTGACCAGCGACCCGACCTTTTCGCCCATCACAACTCGCCGGATGTTTCCGGGCTGATTCATGTTGAAGATGACCATTGGCAGGTTGTTGTCCTTGCAGAGGCTCACTGCCGTCAGGTCCATCACTTTCAATCCCTGTCGCAGGATTTCCATATAAGTAATCTCGTCGTACTTCACGGCGTCCTTTACCAGAACGGGATCCGCGCTGAACACGCCTTCCACCTTGGTCCCCTTCAGCAGCACATCGGCCTTGATTTCCATGGCGCGCAAACTCGCCGCGGTATCAGTCGAGAAGAACGGGTTCCCGATTCCTGCCGCAAAAACAACTACTCGACCCTTTTCCAGATGCCGCACTGCCCGGCGCCGGATGTACGGCTCAGCAATCTGGTTCATGAACACTGCCGTCATCACCCGGCACTGCACATCGCGCTGCTCCAGTGAATCCTGCAGGGCAATTGCGTTGATCACTGTCGACAACATGCCCATGTTGTCGGCCGAGACGCGATCCATCTCCCTTGCCTGCTCGGCAACCCCGCGAAAAAAGTTGCCGCCACCCACCACGATTCCGATCTCTACGCCCAGGCTGTGGACTTCGGCAATCTCATCCGTGATTGAGGCCACTTTCGCGGCGTCGAGGCCAAATTTGTTCGGCCCGGCCAGGGCTTCTCCTGAAAGCTTCAAGACTATCCGCTTATACATGCTTTTTCGAGTATCGCATATGGCCTGCACTCGCTCTTTCCCCTCGAGAGACCCAGCCAATCCCGTTGTTGTCCAGATCCGGCGTGCCTGGAAGGCAGGGTTGACTCTTGCAGCTCCCGGTTCACGCACAGGTAACAGTTCACGTACGGTAACTGTTCGTAGCAAACTAAAATGTCCGGTTTTCGTAGCACACGAAATGTCCGGTTTTGTTAAGTTCAGCCGGCAGTCGTAGTAGCTGTGGGAAAGTGGGAATCCCGCGTAGTTTGCGGGATTTCCGAGCGAGGTGGGAAAGT
>DATFSO010000128.1:0-5021 GCA_035262585.1 Occallatibacter sp.
CACCTGTGATCTTCACGTGATTGCCGACTTTCACGGCGGAGAAGTGCTGGTGGAACGCGCCGCAGGCCGCCCGTGCGTCAGAACGCGACGGGCGGTGATCGCAAATCGGCTCAACGATGAGTGCACCGCCCTGCCTCTTATGGTTAAAGCCGTTCAGCAAATGGGTATAGGCAGGGTCGAGCTTTACACGAACGTGCAAGTCGCCGTCGGTTTCGGGAGTGATGGATAGCACGGTGCCGGTGACACTGATGCAGTTGCTCACAACTTTCAGACGGCTCCTGCGGTAAACGTGTTGCCACAGTGCAGCGTCGCAGCTTTGGCATAGCGACGGCAGAGTGCAAGTCAGCAAAATCACGGTGACGATTGCATATCCCACGCCGTGCCTCATCGCCCTAATCTGCGAGAGGAAGCGGGAGGCCGCATCTGTCAATTCTTCAGGATTGGTATGGGAGTTTAATCGGTAGTACAGACGACTGCATCGTTTAAAGACATTAAGGCCTCGAGCGGAAGCGCGCTGGTGTCGAAGACAATCCTCGGAAACAGGAGAGAAGGAGCATAGAGATGGTCCCTAAGGCGGCGCCATCCCTTCAGAAACCGGGCGGCCGCTCATCTACCACACGAAAGGCTTCCTCCATCGCAATACCCGCGCGGCCGACGGTTCCCTCCTCGAACAGGCGGCCGATCAGGGTGATTCCATGTGGCACCCGTCGCGGCGGCGAAAACTTCGGCAGAGGATGGTGGGGATCGGGCGCCCAATCGCTCCGGGCTTCTGAAACTTCGATGAATCCAGCTCGCAGTGTCAGCGATGGATGTCCCGTGAAGTTTGTGATCGTCAGCATCTCATCGCGCAGGGAAGGTACCAGCAATAGATCGGCTTGGGAGAAGATTCGCGCCATTTCGTCCGCAACTTTCCGCCGGAAGCGGTCAGCCTGAACGAAATCCACAGCCGACAGGAAACGCGACTGCCGGAAAATGTTCGGCCAGGCATCGGGCACTTGCACTTTCAGTTGATCAACCTGGTGGTTAACTGTGATGTCTTCGAAGGCCGCTGCTGCTTCCGCAAACAGAATTAAATCGAGCGCGTCGTACGGCCAATCGGGAATGGAGACCTCCACGGGAACCATGCCCAGCCCCTTCACCGTTTCAAGAGCGGCTCGGTCCACGTCAGTAGCCGGAGGTTCGTTCATCCATCGGGGCAGATAGCCGACGCGCAGGCCTTCGACTCCGGCGCGTGCGTCGAAATCGAGCTTGCCCGGGAAGCACGCCAGATCGCCGGGATCCGGACCTGAAATGGCGTCGAGTACCAGCATCGTGTCTTCAACCGTGCGCGCCATTGGTCCGAGTTTGTCGAGCGACCAGCAGAGTGTCATAGCGCCGGTGCGCGGCACGCGGCCGAAGGTTGGGCGAAGTCCAGTGATGCCGCAGCGCATGCTAGGGCCGATGATGCTTCCGCCGGTTTCGCTGCCGATTGCGAACGCGACCAGGCCAGCAGACGTTGCCGCGCCAGGCCCCGCACTCGATCCGGAGGATCCCTCTTCGAGCAACCATGGATTCATGGTCTGTCCGCCGAACCAAATATCATTGAGCGCCAGAGCGCCGAGGCTCAGCTTCGCAACCAGCACCGCACCCGCGGCCTTGAGTCGTTTGACCGTCGCTGCGTCTTCCTGGGGTACGCGGTTGCGGAAGGGTTCGGCCCCATAGGTGGTCGGAATTCCAGCCGTGTCGAGCAGGTCCTTTGCTCCCCAGGGAATGCCGTGCAATGGGCCGCGATATCTTCCGGACGCAATTTCCCCATCCGCCTGCTTTGCTGCCTGGAGCGCCAGGTCGCGCGTGAGGGTGATGACACACCGCAGCTTGGGGTCGTACTGCTGAAGCCGCTTCAGATAAAGGTTCGTCAGTCGCTCTGAGGTGAGCTTTCGTTGCTCGATCCAGCGGGAGAGCTTGGTTACCGGTGCAAAGGCGATGTCTTCATCTCGAGAAGGAAGTGGACCCGGATCGGAATCGCTTCGACGGAATTGATCGCGCTCTGGTCCGGAGCTTCCCCCCGGCAAAATAGGGTTCCAGCGCGAGGCGGGAGCGAGCGAGGATCCCAGCGGTACTTTGCGGGGCCCCGTGCGCCGTTCATAGAGCGACGCCATGTTGCTGCGCCAGCTCTTGGCGGCGACGGCTCGTTCACTCTCGCTGAGCTCGACCTGCACAAGCTTCTCGGATTCGGCGAATGTCGCAGGGGAAACCTCCGGCCCAACCCGCGGGCCCGTACCAAATGCCGGAGGTGTGCCCGGGGGAGGCGCAGTGGCCTGTGCAGTACTGCGTATAGCGGTTGCCCCCAGGAGCCCAGCCGAAGCGCCGATGAGAAACTTACGACGCGATCTCTTCATGCGTTTCTCCAACGTTCCGGCCAGCATTGTAGCTCGTCGTCGTCGGGGGCGCGGTTAATGGTGGGGATCTGAAACGCGCGTCCGCTCAGGACCCGGGCCCTTTTTCACGGCGTACTTTGCGGGGTTCGAACCCTTGGGGGCGCCGTGGCGATCGCGATAGAAGACCGGTCGCTTCGCGATGGTTTTGCTGGTGCGCAATTTCGCAAACATCTACACTCATGTCACGGAGACGTGATGGAAAATCCTTCAACCGCATCCGCCGAAACCGCAAACCATCGCTTCTCGCTGCCGCAGGGCTGGACAATTGACAATGATGCTTTTGTGCCCACGATGACCTGCCCGGAAGGCGACCTCTACGTTTCCTTCGTCGAGCTGGAATCAGAAGCCACGATGCAGGCGACCGCTCTTGCCGGGTGGCGCAAGCTGGACCCCGGTTTTGATGGAGTGGTCTTACAGGAATATCCAACAGCCTCATCCGGAGGCTGGCATAAGACATGTCAAATCGTGTTCGCAACGCCAGCCAATGAATCCAGATTGCAATTGGCGCTCATCCGGACACTCGGCTCTCGCGCCTACGTAAATCTGATCCGGGGAACAAATGCCGCCGCCAGCCGCAGGGGAGCGCAAATGGCGGAGGCCATCGGGAGTTGGAAGCCTGAAGAGCTGAGGGAGATTTCCCTCAACGCGGAGGCCCAAGGCTGGAGCGCGGAACACAGCCGCCAATTGAATGTCTTTGCATCGTCGGCGATGAAAAAGCTCAACGTCCCAGGGGCATCGATTGCCATCGTGCAGGACGGTCGTATTGTTTACGCAGAAGGACTCGGTGTCCGCAGCCTGGATCACCCCGAGCCGGTCACGGCGCAGACCAGGTTCATGATCGGGTCGACCACCAAAGCGCTCACCACTCTTCTCATCGCTCGGCTCGTCGAGCAGAAGAGACTCAGCTGGTCCACGCCGGTGGTCGATCTGCTCAAGGGGTTCGCGCTGGCCGACCCCGGCCTCACCCAGCGCCTCGAGATGCGGCACACGGTTTCGGCTTCAACCGGTATGCCCAGGCAGGATTATGAATTTATCTTCCGCTACTCGGGCATCACGCCAGAGGCCCGCATGGCGGAGATGAGGACCATGCGCCCCACGACCGGTTTCGGAGAAACCTTCCAGTATTCCAACCTGCTGGTCGCAGTGGGCGGCTACGCCGCCGCTCGAGCCTGCATTCCCGACGGATCCCTGGAAGATGCATTCAACGATGTGATGAAGGAACTGGTGTTCTTTCCTCTGGGAATGAACGACACCTTCTTGCGACAGGAGGACGCATTGCGCGGAGATGCCGCAGCCCCGCACGCAATGGGATTTGATGGCCGGGTGCACAACATCCCGATCTCAATGGAGATGTCGGTGTATAGCGTCGCGCCGGCTGGCGGCGTCTGGTCGACCGCGCCCGATCTGGCGCGTTATGCGCTGATGGAACTGGCGAATGGCCGGCTCCCCGGCAGCGAGCCGCTGATTTCGAAAGAGACGCTTCTAGAGCGTCGTCGGCCGGGCATCAAGATTGATGACAAGAACTCCTACGGGCTGGGCCTGATTATCTCGAACGAGTCGGGCCTTCGAGTCATACACCACGGCGGTAACACCCTGGGCTTCAGTGCAGACATGTATTTTCTTCCGGACAGTGGGTGCGGGGCAGTGGTGCTGACGAACGCGTTTGCTGCCGTCGAATTCCTGGCGGCGATGAGGCAGAAGATTCGCGAGCTTTTATTTGGCGCCGAACCGCGGGCGGAAGAGATCGTCGAGACCGCAAAGATGGCCAAAGCAGACTCCCTTACGAACCTGCAGACGAGAGTGAAGGCCGACGCGGAATCCACTGCGTGGATCGAGGAGATACTGGGGACCTATCGAAGCATGGAATTAGGCGGTGCTCGCATATCAAGGAATGATCAGGGCTATCGAGTTGATTTTGACGAATGGTCAAGCGATCTGGCAGCGGAGATCCAGCCAGGTGGCGATCGCTTGCTGCGGCTCATCAGTCCGCCTTGGGCGGGCGTCTTGAAAATGTTGGTGCGCCAGGATGAGCTCGTCCTCGATGCTGCGCAGATGAAGTATGTTTTCAAGAAGGAACGGTGAGCAGGGTTCACTGGCCTGAACACGTGGTCACCGCTACCCCGAGCCTCCATTTCCGTCCAATTTACTTTCACGACGCTTCCGATTATCGCAAGTAGCCATCGAGGCGAATCGCGGCGGCTACAATGGCCGTCATGTTCGCGATGAGGCGCAGCAATAACTCGGGGTTTATGATGATGCGAAAAGGCCGCTTAAGTCGGCGAATGATTGAAAAGATTGGTGGAGCTAGTCGGGCTCGAACCGACGACCTCATCGTTGCGAATTCCAAGAGCCGAATTGACTGGAGTGACCCGAAGTGTCGCAAGTGATTGTCGCGATTGAGACATAGCTGATTTTGACGAGTGCGTTCACGGCCCCAGGGTACCTCAGTGGACAGGGGTGGACAGCCATGCCCAGGGGTAGTTACGACACAAACCACGACACAACGACACACGGCCACTCATTTGCCTTAGAGGGCTCGCGATACAAGGGCCTATGCAAGTTGGCCGCAGGACCGAAGCGGCAGGTCCAGGGCAGGCGTCATTA
>DATFSO010000129.1:0-48355 GCA_035262585.1 Occallatibacter sp.
TGGCGCAAGTCGCGGCGGAGGTTGGGGAGGGAAGGGTGCAGCTGGAGGAGAACATCGGGCAGACGCACATGCTCCTGACTTTGAGCAGGAATTACGCATGTCCCAGCGCCCGCACGATGTGCGTGGAGCAGACCGCAGTCCATGAGTTTGCTTTCGCGCCATTCATCCTTCAGAAGAGCCGTATGCGTAAACGCGCCCGTACGGATCTGTGCGGGGGGGCGATCCGTGAGGATCGTCCCTACCGCGACAGTTGATATGTAGTGACTGGTCAAGGTGCGCTGGTCGTTTTTGTTGGATCGAGGACAGGATCAGCAGCAGTCGAGGCAGGTAATGGCGACGATTGATCAAGCTGATATTCGCGGGTCGGAACCGCATAATCATGATCCGTCGGGAGCTGCCTCTGACAACTGACGCGAGTCCGGCAAAGCCTGTCGCAAACTTCCGCCGAGGGTTCTCCTTCGTGCTTGCCCCAGCTGCGGCTGACCTTGTCCTCGAGTTGAATTGCGTTGTTCAAGGATTTTGTCTTTGTCTTTTATGCAGCAATTGTTTGTGTTGAGCCCCGCTCGGCCTTGACGGCGATGGCCCAGATAAAGCCCAGCAGTTCTCGTGCGATGGCAGTCATGACCTTCCTCTGGTCCTTGCCTGCCATGCTCAGCTGCATGTAGCGCTTGTGCAGGCGATTCTGCGCCCTCCAAATCCACGGCTGGCTCCCAATCTCGATCCTCTGCGGCGCGCGAATAATCAATGAGCACCAGAAGTGAGGGCCTGCTTTGTCCGATGGTCACGAATTGTTCACGGGTTTTGGACCGAACACCTGTTGATGGCTAAGGAATCCGCGTATCCTTTACAAACAGCTAAGTCAAACGTGCTCAAAGCCCGCTGTATCGGTCGTAGGGGGAAGGCATGAAAAGCACTCTGGTGACCTGCATACTCGTCGTGGCTCAGGTAGGCACGTGTGCCGCTCAGAAAGCCGATATCGACTACCAAGATGGGGTTTTGGTCGGCTCCATAACTGAGAACACCGGAACAACTTGCTCTGGAACGGTCAACGGACAGGTTGACGACAACGGGAATATCACAGGAAGGAGTGAAAGTTCCGGCAACTGCGTCAACACGGTTACGCATTTCTACACGGTCAGAGTAGGTGAAACAATCATTACTTTGCGCCGAACCGTCACCACCAGCGGAAAGGCTATGGCGTTGGCGACGATGGGGAGTGCATGGTTCACGAATCAAAGCGTGCTGGCTGACGAGCATCCAGGGGCACAATTCAAAATCCGAATTGAAGATGGATCTGCCCACGTCAAGATTGGAGGGCGGGAGTCGGTCTACAGGATCGTTGCTGAATCTCTTGCTCCGACGAGCGACAACTTAGAACCGTCATCCCCCTCGTCCTTGGAATCGGGGGCAGCCCTCGACCCACTCCCAACCAAGGTCGCGTTGTCGCCTGAAACCCCCAAGGCGGTTTTGGATATTTCGTCCGCTCCTCCCGGTGCGGAAATCGAAATTGACGGCGCGTTTGTTGGGAACACGCCTTCTTCCATCGACGTGCCAGCAGGAGGCCACAAGGTTTCTATTTCAAAGAAGGGCTTTGTCGGTTGGGAAAGGACAATCAAAGTACTGCCTGGCCATGCAAGCGTATCGCCCGAATTGCAACCAGTTTCTCGGCAGTAGGGCTTTGGTGATCGAGCCGAGCCCGCCACACACGTGCGACGAACACCCAGTCGGTCGGAAAGGCTCGCCTGAATAGAGGCGTTTTGAAGCCCCTGACCAGTCGATTTGGACGTAACGACGTAGGGAGGCTAGCGGCCTCTCTAGCGGGCCTTTCGATGCCAATTCGTCAGCGACTGGAAGTGCACCATCCAGTCACTGCATCGATACGCTGACTCCTCCATTTACGCCCGTATTACCTGCAAATCGGAAGTTACCCGCCGGGAGGAGATGTGTAAGCAAACATCTGGTCTGTCAGGAGATCAGATGCCAATCTCGACTCGGAGTGAGTATGTCCTTTAGTTCGATTCAGGATTCAGGCGCCTTTTGCAATATCGCAGGGAGCAGATTCGTTCGCCCCAAGTTTCTCACTCAGTTTCTCTCTGATTCTTGCTATGGAGTCGGGGACCACGAGTCCTCTGCTGCAAATCTGGCAACTCGCCATGTGCTCAACGTACGCGAAGCGTGCGGCAAATAACGCGGACTGGGCGCGTTCCACCTGTTTATGGAATTCGCGAATTATTGGAAGTCCGACCGGCGTAAGTGCGATTGCCCTCGAGTAGGCATCGAACCATCCCCACTCTCTCAAATGCTCCTCAAAGAGCAGACAGAGGCGATCGCCTTCTTTGCAATCTGTTTTCATGTGTGAACTCCTTCTTCAAGGCGAAGAGGGCAGTAGTTCATTTAATTTAGATTTATCCAATTTCACTCATTGTATTTATTCGCATCTGGACTTTGTATTGTCGTACCTCTGTTTGGATGTGCAGGGACAAGAAAAGGGACGCTTCTAAAAGCTGCACAACCTGCAATCCAGGCGAAACTTTGTCGAAGTTCCCGCGTAGTCATTATGTAATGACCGGCCCGCTACCTTCACGTACCGAATCGCGGCAACGACCGGGGGATATCTCTCGGTTTACGGTTATTTTTCCAGCACTGCCTCCCCACGGTCCGGGCAATCGTCTCGGTGGCCCGTTCAACTTGCTGAAAAGATCGATGAACTGCAGGATCTTCGCCTGACTGGGCTCTCTCCGTACCTGGAGATAACAGATGGCGGCCGGACCCCGAACCCAAGCCATCTCCCCCGGCGAGCAGGTCACCCTGATCACCGATGGAGTTATAGAGGCGCGTGACAAAACGGGAGCACTTTTTGGTTTCGATCGTACGGCAAGCCTAAGCATCCAGCCGGCTGAAACCATTGCTCGCGCGGCCCAGACCTTTGGCCAGGAAGACGACCTCACGGCACTAACTCTGATGGCCACTGCAACGCCACAGCCCGCGCTCGCGTAGGCAAAGTTGGTCGGCATCACCCTGGAGAAGGCGTAACTTCCGGTGTGCCGGTTACTCGGGACTTTGATCGATTTGTGAGAAGAACAGCGTTTGAACCGAGTGATCGCCAATGATTAGGGATGGGCGCGAGTGGGCATCCTCATCGACACGAGCGAATCAGTGACACCCGCGCTTGCATTGAGGGAGACCGCGTGGCGTTGGTAGAGTGGAACGATGCTGAAGCGCGGATTGCGACTGTTGCGGACTCATCCGGTGCTGGTTACCTTTCTAATTGGGATGGTTTGCGGGGCAGGGAACGTCATCATGATCGAGGTAGGCGGCCTGGCGGGCCACAATGCAGCCGGCATTCTGCCGTTGCTCGCCTCCGGCCACCGCACCGCTGGCCAGATCAACGTAACCCAGGGTGCTTTCCTGATGCTGATTGAAGCGGCGGGCAATCTGCTCGGATTCGGGATCCTGTTCGCAGGAGTGGCGGCGGTGGCGGTTGCGATTCGCCGCGTCCTTAGGCGTGCGAAGAGCGAGCAGGTTTCGTGATCGGCCGATTGCTGCTGTTGTGCTCATATTTGTTTTTTTTGCTGGGACAGGTGCTTTCAACGCTTGACTTGGTGATGTACCGCACGGGTGAACTTTCTGGCGTTCCGCGCTTTCCGGTCAAATTCGGCGCTGTTCCGGCGATTCAAAACGACAATGAGGTATGCCCATACAAGACAACCGACGATTACGAGGAGAAACCATCTCACGCCTGACAGCATACGCCTATCGCAACAAGGCAAACGATCCATTCCGTTGGATTCTGCCTGAGCAAATCGAACGACTCTGCGTATTCCGGGCGATTGTCGTCCTTTATCGTTTCAACAGCTTGTTTAGGAACCTCGCGGGTCCGACAGAGTAAGCTGAAGAAACTATGAGCCCGACTCCGCAACAGCCCCAGATGAACGTTGTACAGACGCCCGATTATCGCGAGTCCTATGCGAACAGCGTGCAGGTTCGCGTGAGCGTGTGGGATTTTTCGCTGGTTTTTGGTCTTGCCTCCAGTGACAGTCCCGACCAGGTGACGATCCGAAACCACCAGGCAATTTTCCTCAGTCCACAGCAGGCCAAGGCGCTTTGGAACGTGCTCGGGCAGAACCTGACGCAGTATGAACAGGCCTTCGGGACGCTGAATCTCGAGCCGCACAACGTGAATTTTCCGCAGGGGCCGGTGAATTGAATAGTTGTCAGTCGTCAGCTAAATACCGGCTGAGCTGAAGTCTGCGGCGAAAAACATTCCTCAGCTGCTAAAGCCGTCAATCGTCTTCGACACTTACGGCACGGCTGAAGCCGTGCCCCTTCAAAACCGTGTGTGATTCCGGTTGGTACCGCCGCCGGATAAGAATTCCATGAGCAAGCGATTGCGTCTGAGAAAAATTCTCGAACCACGCATGGATGCGCCGTTTCCGTTGTGGATGGTGTTTCCGGTAATTTTTGTGGCTCTGTACATCAGCCATTTCCCGTTGCTGCGACTGCCCTATTACTGGGACGAGGCAGGCTATTACATTCCCGCGGCATGGGACTTCTTCCGGACAGGATCGCTGATCCCGATGACGACGATCTCGAATGCGCATCCGCCTCTGCCGAGCGTTTACCTGGCTTTGTGGTGGAAACTCACGGGTTTTCTGCCGGAGGTGACCCGAGAAGCGGTGTTGATCGTAGCCTCGCTGGGTCTGCTGGCGGTGTGGAGGCTGGCGCAGCGGGTAGTCGAGTCGGGCCAGGTGGCGTTTTGGACGGTAGCGCTGACGGCTCTATACCCGGTGTGGTTCGCACAGAGCACACTGGCACATGCGGATATCTTTGCTGCGGCCTTTACGCTCTGGGGGCTGGTCTATGCGCTGCCGGATCGGGGCCGGCGGCCGGGAATTGCTTGCCTGTGGTTCATTGCGGCGGCGCTTTCGAAGGAGACCGCGATCGCAGTTCCGCTGACGCTGGCGGTGATCGCCGCGGTGGCGGGGTTCAGGGCGAAGCGGCCCGAGAGAGGCCGGTATTTTCGAGAAGCAGCATGGCTTGCCAGCTGTGTTCTGCCGCTGGTCGCCTGGTACGGATGGCATTTTAGGAAGACGGGGTTTGTCTTCGGCAATCCAGCGTTCCTGAAGTACAACGCGCAAGCAAATGCTGAGCCGTTGCGGTTTCTGGCAGCATTCGGGCACAGGCTGCTGCACCTGACAGCGCACATGAACATGTTTGTCCCGACGCTGCTTACGCTGGCGGCTTTGATGCTGAATCCGCGGCGCAATGCAGCCGGCGAGGAGCGAGAGGGCATCGGCAAAGGGGTTCTCTGGCGGATCGGGATCATTTTGCTGGTAAATGCGATCGTCTTCAGCGTGCTGGGCGGGGCGCTTTTGACGCGTTACCTGCTGCCGATGTATCCGCTGGTGCTGCTGGTTGCGGTAGCGACGTTCTACAGGCGGGTGCCGTACTGGCAGGGGCTTGCGGTGTTCTCGGGGGTGGCGTTTATCGCCGGCCTGTTCGTTAATCCGCCGTACCGGTTTGCGCCGGAGGACAACCTGGAATATGCGCGTGTGATCCGCTTGCACATGGCAGGGATCGCGCAGCTGGATAAGCAGTTTCCGGGATCGACGGTGCTGTCAGCGTGGCCTGTCACCGATGAATTGAGCAAGCCGGAACTGGGTTATGTGAAGACGCCGTACAACGTTTACGCGCTGGAAGATTTCACGTCTGAGCAAATCGATCGTGCGGCGGGCGATCCGGGGGGCTACTCGACCGCACTGGTGTTTTCGACCAAGTACGATCCCGCATATCTGCCATTGAGCCTGGGACCGAAAAGCGAGGCTCTCGATCAGCGATATTTCGGGCTCCATCACGATCTACCGCCGGAGGCAATCGCGCTGCGGCTCCACGGAAACCTGGTGTGGAGGCGCGAAGATCACGACCAGTGGATAGCGTTGATTCGCTTCAACCGGCAGTTCGAGGCGCGGACGCGGGAGCCGGGCCGGTTACCTTGAATGTTTCGAGCAGGAACGCAAGGGGCGTCGGCAAAGCCGAAACACCTATAATCATCCCTGTTGTGCATCACTTTTTGCTATTTCGCCAAGGAGCGCGCCGTATGGGGGTGCGGGCCGGGTTTGTCGTACTCATTGCCTTGATGTTCGGATTGGCCTCGGATGCGCAAAGCGCGCCGGATGATGCGAGCACAGGCACGAACCGGATTCTGCTGGTGTTGCCGTTTGACAATGCGACGGGGCAACCGAACCTGGAGTGGATCCGGGAGGCTTCGCCCGACATCCTTCATGCGCGGTTTGCGTCGGCGGGATACTCGCCTATGAGCCGGGCGGATCGCGTCTACGCTCTCGATCACCTGGGATTGCCGCAGGAGTTTCAGCCGTCGCGTGCCAGTGCGCTGAAGCTGGCGCAGACGATGGATGTGGATTCCATCATCGTGGGGAGCTACCGGTTGGAGGGCACGGGGATTGTGGCCGAGGCCCGAGTGTTGAGCGTGGCGCGTCTGCGCATGAGCGACGCTGTGGAGGCGCGCGGCGAGATGAAGGATCTGATTGCGGTGTTCGACTCGCTGGCATGGCGGCTGACGCGAGTGATCGATCCGGGATTCAGCGTGGCGCAGGAGACGTTTCTGGCAGCCGGAGCCAGTTTGCGGCTGGACGCATTTGAGCAATACATTCGCGGGATCTCAGAGCCGGACCAGCAGGAGCGGAAGGGACACCTGAAGCAGGCCGTAACCCTAAGCCCGAATTACAGCGCGGCATGGATGGCGTTGGGGCGCGAAGATTTCAACGCACAGCAATATGAGGAGGCTGCTTCGGCATTTGCGAAGGTGAGCCCGAATGATCCGGATGCACTGGAGGCCGGCTTCTATCGCGGGCTCTCGCTGCTGTATTCCGGCGCGTACCCACAGGCGCAGGCGTCGTTCGCGGGCGTGGCGCGGGAGTTGCCGCTGGCAGAAGTTCTGAACAATGAAGGAGTCGCGGTGAGCCGGCAGGATAAGGACGGCACGGGGCAGTTCGTGCAGGCGACTGCAGCTGACCCCAATAACGCGGACTACCATTTTAATCTGGCGCTTAGTTTGAAGCGACATGGTGCTGTCGCGAACGCGATGAATGAGCTCAATCAGTGTCTCAAGTTGCGGCCGAACGACAGCGAGGCGCAGCAGTTGCTGGCGGCGTGGAAGACCCCCAAGACGACCGAAGACGAGGTGCGCGACGAGCCGCTCGAGCGCATCGTCCGGACATTCGATGCCGGAGCATTCCGACAGGCGGCGCAGATGATGGACCAGATGGAGGCGACACACCTGGCTGCACTGCCGCAGCACGAGAGAGCCGTGAAACGCAGCGCCCGGGCGAGGGAGTATTTCAACCGGGGTTTGCTGCTGGAGTCGGAGCGACTCTACCAGGATGCAGTGACTGACGACGGCTCACTTGCTGAGGCGCACGCGGGGCTGGCGGCGGTTCGCGAGCGTACCGGCGATTCAGTGAGTGCACGGAAGGAAGCGAATGCAGCCTTGCAACTTTCGCCTTCGCTCGATGCGTATCTTGTATTGGGGCGGCTCGATATGGCGGCGAATCATATGGACGACGCGAGCCGGGATGTCGGAGCTGCCTTGAAGCTCGACCCGGCCAGTGCAATGGCGCAGGAATTGAATCGGGAGATCGAGGCGAGGACCGGCAAGAAGCAGTAAGGCTTGCATAATGGCGTGTCGCCATCGTAAAGCGTCCCTCGGGGCTGAAGCCAGCTACTGAGGATCGTGTTCGCGGCACGGCTAAAGCCGTGCCCTTTCAAAACCGGAATTTATGCAACCGGTTCTGACGATTGGAGCGAGCCATGCTAGAGCGTGGGTTCAGGTTCTGCAAGATGTTTGGCCTGATTGCAACGATCGGGCTGATATGCATGGGCAGCGCTGTGAGCGCGCAGCAACAACCCCTGGTCGAAAAGCTGGTGCTGGACGAAACGATTCAGCCGGTGAGTGCGGAGATGCTGAATCGCGCGCTTGATCGTGCCAGCCGCGACGGCGCATCGGCGCTGCTGATCGAGATGAATACACCGGGCGGGCTGGTGGATTCGATGCGCAAGATGGCGGGGGCAATTCTCAGCTCGCGTGTGCCGGTGATTGTGTACGTGACTCCTGCGGGGGCACGAGCGGGCTCGGCGGGGTTCTTTCTGCTCGAGGCGGCCGACATTGCCGCGATGGCTCCGGGAACGAACGCGGGCGCTGCGCATGTCGTGTTCGAAGGCGGCGGGAAGCCGGACGAGACTCTGAGCCAGAAGGTAGAGAACGACGCGGAGGCCTTTCTGCGTTCGTATGTTGCCAAGCATAACCGCAATAGCGATGCAGCCATTGCAGCGGTGGCGACCTCGCACTCTTATACGGCGGAAGAGGCGTTGAACCAGCATCTGATCGATGTGGTTGCGGCAAACGACAAGGATCTGCTAGATAAGGTCGACGGACGTGAGATCGTGCACATGGACGGCTCGAAACTGACGCTGCACACGAAGAATGCAAGGATCAACATCGTGGAGCCGACCTTGCGCGAGACCCTGCTGGGGTGGCTGGTGAATCCGAACATCGCACTACTGCTGCTCGTCGGTGGAGCGATGCTGATCTATCTCGAATTCAACACTCCGGGAACGATCGTGCCGGGAGCCCTGGGAACGCTGATGGTGCTGCTGGGGATCTTTGCGCTTGATCTGCTGCCGATTCGGTTCACCGCGGTGATGCTTCTGGTGGCGGCATTTGTGCTGATCCTGCTGGAGGCGAAGTTCGGCGGTCACGGAGCGCTGGCGCTCACGGGGATCATTTGCCTGGTCTTCGGAACGCTGACCTTGGTGGCAGCGCCGATCCCGGAGCTGCGCGTGCATCCCTGGGTCGCGATCGGCGTGGGCCTGGGATTCGGAAGCATCACGGCGTTGCTCGTGCGACTGGCGTGGCGGGCGCGGCGGCGGAAGGCGAGGCTCGGTGCGGATGCGCTGGTGGGAAGCGAGGCCTCTGCGATGGAGCCGCTTTTGCCGGAGGGGCACGTGCTGGTGGAGGGCGAGATCTGGCGCGCTGTGGCGAGCGAGCCGGTGCCGAAGGGTACGAGGCTGCGCGTGGTGGGGCACGAGCAGTTCCTGTTGCGTGTTGCTCCAGCTGGGTCGGCGGCGATACCTCGCACCGCGGCTTAATCCATGCGGGAGTACAATCCGTGCTGAATGGGGGAAAGCACAATGCCCGAAATATCGATTCCGTTTCTGATTGCGATTGCCATCGTTGCCTTGTATCTCATCAATTCGATCAAGATTCTGCGCGACTACGAGCGCGCGGTGATTTTCAGGCTGGGGCGCGCCCTGCAGGTTCCCAAGGGTCCGGGAATCATCCTGGTATTCCGGCCGTTTGACCAGATGGTGCGCATCTCGCTGCGTCAGGAGGTTCTGGAGGTTCCGCCGCAAGACGTGATTTCGCGCGACAACGTGACCATCAAGGTGAACGCAGTGGTGACCCTGTACGTCGTCGATCCGAATGCTGCTGCGATCAAGGTGTCGAATTACGTCTATCAAACTTCGCAGCTTGCGCAAACTACACTGCGAACGGTGTTGGGCGAAGTAGACCTGGACGAGCTGCTGAGCCACCGCGATAAGTTGAATCTGCGTATCCAGTCGATCATGGACCAGCGAACCGAGCCCTTCGGAGTGAAAGTCGTGTCGGTAGAGGTGAAGCAGGTGGATCTGCCGGAGCAGATGCAGCGGGCCATGGCTAAGCAGGCAGAGGCGGAGCGCGAACGGCGATCGAAGATTATCCATGCCGAGGGCGAGTACAGCGCAGCGCAAAAGCTGGTGGATGCAGCACAACTGCTTGCGACGCAGCCAATCACGCTCCAACTACGTTATCTGCAGACGCTGACCGAGATCGGTGTGGAGAAGAACACGACAATTGTGTTTCCGCTGCCCGTTGAGTTGCTCTCGATGCTGAACAAGATGGTGGGTGGAGCGAAGCCGGCCGTGACCGCGCCATCGGGTGAGGGAGTCTGATAGCGATCCTTAAGGGGGCGCGTTCCGAGGGCCAGGGATGATTCGAGATTTCAGTAAGGACGAGTTGGAAGCAGTAGCGAGCAGCAATGAGACGGAGCTGACGATTGGCGGAGGCGTTCTTCTGGCGTTGGGTGGAGGCCTTCTTCTGCTTTGCGCGGTCTGCTTTGGAGTTGGATACTTCTTTGGGCATCGAAGCTCGTCCGTGCAAACTGCAGCGTCGACGACCGTAGAGCCGGACGCGAAGGCTCCTACGGCTGGGGCGGGCACGAGCTCAAAACCGGAAGCGGCGAGATCGCCATCGCAGGCGTCGATCGCAAGCGCAACGGATGAAGGTGAGACAACGCCATCGGCGCAGCCGGTTCCCGCAGACCCATCTCAGGCGCAGATCAAACCGGCGCTCTCGCAAGAACCGGATGGTGTGCAAGCGGCAAGCCCGTTGAAGGTTCAACCGGCGATGACGCAGGTGCAAGGCTGGATGGTGCAGATCGCCGCGGTGACGCATGCAGAGGATGCCGAAGTACTGGTGGATGCTCTGCGGAAGCGCGGGTACTCAGTGGCCGCACGTCGCGATGTGGGCGACAACCTCATTCACGTACAGACAGGACCGTTTGTGAATCGCAACGACGCGAACGCCATGCGAGAGAAGCTGCTGAAGGATGGGTACAACGCGATTGTTCAGTGAGGACCCACAGAGAATGCGCCGGCGCGGACAGGAAGCAACTGCAGTTTCCTCCGCTCCCCTTCCACTTCGCGCTGCTCAGGGTCAGGGTCGGTCGGTATGACAGCGCAATTTTCGCTTACGATTTCAGGTGCGCATCCACTCGGGAAGGCCTGATGCGATGGCTGCGCGGACTGCGGCCATGAGATCCTCGCGCGTTTCGAAGTCAGCCGGATTGAGAGGCGCGTGAAACGTAATGTGTGCCGTGCCGGGACGGATGCGCACGCTGCCCTTTGACATCATGGTCTCGGTTCCCCAGATCGAGACTGGGACACAAGCCGCGCCGGTTTCCTTTGCCAGGTAGAACGGCCCCTTCTTGAAGGGCAGCATGCGGCCGTCTCTCGATCGCGTTCCCTCGACGAACGTGGTGATGTGTATGCCTTTGGCGAGGACGCGACGCGCTTCGGCGATGCTTTCTCGTGCGCTGCCCCTGTCACCGGAGCGGTCGACCGGAATGAATTCACCCAGCTTGAATCCCAAGCCGAGAACGGGGATTCCCATCAGCGACCGCTTGAGGAATGCAGAGGTGCGGCCGGGGATGTTGGGAAGGAGCGCGGGCGGATCGAGATTGGACACATGGTTTGCCATGAAGATGCAGGCGGTGTTGGCTGGGACCAGCTCGCGGCCTTCGACCTCGACGCGGATGCGCGCCAGAAAATAGCCCGCGCGCACGATTATCTGCGCAGCGTCATAGAGCGGCAAGACGTTCCCCGTGATGAGGGCAAAAGGAATGAAGATCATGGCCGCAGGGACGCTGAGAACGACAATCGTGAGGAGCAACAAAAGCGAGGAGATCATGCCGAAGGCTCGAGCTCAGTTCTGGCGAACCCGCAGGCGCGCTGGAAGTTTCTCATAAATGCCATCGAAGCCGCCATTGGAGAGGATTGCGACGACGTCTCCTTCGATGAGGTTCGGGGCGAGGCTTTCGACGATTTCGGTTGCGTCGGGATGAAGTTCGGCGGGAGTGCCGGCGGCATTCAGTGCGTCGACAACGTCTTCGGGATGGAGCCGCTCGGCGTCGGGAATGCGTTGCTGCTGATAAACGCCGGCGAGGATGACACGATCGGCGATGCGCAAACTCGCGACGAGATCGTGTTCGAGCACTTTGCGGCGCAACGTGTTGGAACGCGGCTCTAAAACCGCCCAGAGGCGCGAATTCGGATACACAGAGCGAAGCGCGCGAAGGGTTTCGCGGATGGCCGTGGGGTGATGCGCGAAGTCGTCGATGATGGTGATGCCGCGAATGACATCGCGCACTTCAAGGCGTCGCTTGACGCTTTTGAAGCTGGCGAGTGCGGTACGAATCGCATCCCTGCTGATGCCTTGACCGAAGGCGAGCGCGGCGGCTGCGGTCGCGTTGAGCGCGTTGTGCTCGCCGGCAAGTCGCATGGATAGCTCGGAGAACAGTTGATTGTTATGCCATACCTCCCAGCGGGTCTGGCCGTCGCAGTGCCGCAGGTTGCGAATCTGCCAGTCGGACTCTGGCTTGAAGCCGTAGCGTTCGACACGGCAGAAGGCTTTGCTGATGCATTCGGTCACATTGTCGCTGCCATCGAAGGCGACGAGCAGGCCGCGGCGCGGCACGAGATTGACGAGGCGCTTGAAGGCAGTCTTGACGGCGTCGAGGTCGGCGTAGATGTCGGCGTGGTCGAACTCAATGTGAGTGAGGATCAACGCGTCGGGGAAGTAGTGCAGGAACTTTGGACCCTTGTCGAAGAAGGCGGTGTCGTACTCGTCGCCCTCGATGATGAAGGTACGCGTGGGGCGGAGCTGAAAGCTGGTTCCGAAGTTCTCAGCTACGCCGCCGATGAGGAAGGACGGCTCGAGTGCGACATTGTCATGCGAAGCGACCTGGTAGATCCACGAGAGCATGCTTGTTGTTGTTGTTTTGCCATGCGTGCCGGCAACCACGAGAGATTCGCGGCCCTTGAGGAACTCTTCGCGAACGAGAGCAGCCATTGACGTGAATGGCAAGGGATCGTCAAGTACGCGCTCGACCTCGGGGTTGCCGCGGGAGAGGGCATTGCCGATGACGACGAGATCGGGTGCCGGATCGAGATTTGATTCGGTGTAAGGCTCGAGCACGGGAATGCCGAGCGAGCGAAGCAGATCGCTCATGGGCGGGTAAGCGGCTTTGTCAGAGCCAGTGATGAGATGGCCCTGCGACTGGAGCAGCCCTGCGAGAGATGCCATTGCGGTGCCGCAGATTCCGGTGAGGTGAATGCGCTTGCGTGAAGGAGTCATGATCGTACCGCCGGTTCAAGCAGCGCGAGGCGTGCTTCGTCGCCGGCCTGCAGTTCTGCTTCGATTCCAAAGATCAATGTGACATTCTGGCGCGAGACGTGACCGCTGCGCAGTCCGAAGGCGATGGGGATGTCGAGACCGCTGAGCGCAGAGAGTATTGCGTTTTCGAGCAGGTCAACGGGTGCGCCGGGCGAATTGCAGTCGAGCATCTCGCCGAAGATCACGCCGCGGACACGATCGAGCTTGCCTGCGTGTCGCAACTGCCAGATCATGCGATCGACCTGGTATGGTTTTGCGCCGACATCTTCGATGAAGAGTAACTTGTCTTCTGTTGCGGGTTCCCATGGGGTTCCGATCAGGGCTGCGAGGATGCTGAGGCATCCGCCGTAGAGCGTTCCGCGTGCCGTGCCGGGACGGAGCGTGCGAATTCCTTCTGCGGCGCCGATTGTGTAGGGCTCTCCTGCGAGTGCCGCCCGAAAGCTGGCCAGATGGACGCCGTCGTCGAGATAGAAATCGGCGGCGACCATGGGGCCGTGAAATGAGGGCAGCCCGAGCTGATCGAGCAGGCGAAGTTGCAGGCCGGTCATGTCGCTGTAGGCGAAGAAGGGCTTCGGATGTTTTCCGATGAGGGCGAGGTCGACTGCGCCGAGCACGTAGTTTGATCCGTATCCGCCACGCAGTGACGCGACGAGGCTGGTTTCAGGATCGTCGAAAGCCGCGTGCAGATCGGAGAGGCGCCCTTCGGGCCCGCCAGCGAAGTAGAGCGGTCCGCGCGCCTGGGTGTTGGTTCCCAAACGGGGCGAGTAGCCGAGCTGACGGAGACGATCCATACCGCGCTCGACGCGCTCAGGCATCGCAAACGAAGCGGGCGAGATCACGCTGATGCCCGCAGCGGGCCGGATTGCAGGCGGAAGAAGCAATGGAGGCATCTTATCCGACGTCCCCCTCCAGAGCTTCTCCTGTCCAGGCTTCGCCGCGAGCGACAAGCGTGGCTGGACCAGTGAGATAGAGTTTTTCGCCGGGGCCTTCCCACCGCACGGTTTGCGTGCCACCGGGAGCGATGACTTCGAGCTCGGATGCAGCCTGGTAGACGCCGATCATGGCTGTTGCCGCGGCGGAAGTGCCGGTTCCGGAGGAGGAGGTGGGGCCGACGCCACGCTCGAAGATGCGGATGCCAATCATTCGGATCGGTTCGGACTGGCTGCCGAGGGCATGGACGAACTCCACGTTTGTCTGGTCAGGGAAATCGGGGTGCAAGCAGATCTCCTCGCCGATCTCTTCCCAGGAGCGATCGAAATCCCCGTCGGGCTGCACAATGACGAAGTGTGGATTTCCCATGGAGACCCGGATGCCATCGATGCGGGTTCCGTCGGAGAGCTCGACTGAGTGCTCGGCGAACTCTGGAACGCCCATGTCGGTGGTGACGAGAACGGTGGGGCCGCTGATCTCGGAATGGCGGAAGGCCTGAATCGTGGAGACGCGGGTACCGGCATCGGTCTCGATGGAGAGCTGATCACCGGAATGGGCGTCGCGCTCCGAGGCCATCCATGCGGCGACACAGCGTGTGCCGTTGCCGCTGATCTCGGCGACAGAACCATCGGCGTTGTAGAGGCGAATGCGGCCGGAGTGCTCGCCGGTCCAGGAAAAGAATTCGATACCGTCAGCGCCGATGCCTGTGTTTCGCGCGCAGAGCTGCCGGGTGAGCTCGGTTTTGTCGAAGTCGGCGGCGTCATCTTCAGTGATGATGAGGAAGTCGTTGCCGCAGGCGTGGGCTTTTGCAAAGGGGATCAATCTTCCTCCGGATCGCGGAAGTTGAGGAGCTTGGCAATGGCAGGTTCGGCGAGGAGCTCTCCGCGGAGACGCGCATGCTGTTTCTTGGTTGCCGTAACGGTGAAGATCACGCGCTCAAGCTCGCCAACGGAGTTGGCAGCGAAATCGGCGAGCCGTTCGCCGACTTTATCCATGGAAGCAAGAACGCTGCGGAGCATTGCGGTCTGGTCGGCGCCGCGGGCTTCGTACACGAGGGAGTAGATCTTAATGCTGGCGTTGTGCTCGAGGATACCGACGAGTTCGAGGGCGATGATGACGATGACACTCGCGATGGCGGCGGGAACCAGCAGACCAGCGCCACACGCCATGCCGATCGAGGCGACGACCCAGACGCTGGCAGCGCTGGTGAGTCCACTGATTCGGCTGCGGTTGTGAAGGATCAAGCCCGCGCCGAGAAAGCCGATGCCCTGGACGATATTGGAGGCCACCTGGCCTTTATTGGGACTGTTATCGCCCGCGAGCACGCCGGAAAGCAGGGTGAAGAATGCCGCTCCCATGCAGATGAGCAGATTGGTGCGAACGCCGGCGGAACGGCGCTTGTATTCACGCTCGAGGCCGATGAGTGCGCCCAGCAACGATGCCGCAAGCAGGCGGGCGATAGCGCCGTTGACGAATCCGACCTGCTGCAGCCAGGTGAAGTCGAAGGGCGCTGAGAGATTGGCCAATGTCGTGCACATGGCTGTCACCTTGGCTGATGCTATCACCGCTCAACTGCCTTCGAGACGGGCGGGGTATCGGAGACGTAAACCGTTCCGGAGTTCTGGCCCGGTGCCTCGAAGCGTCGAACGGCGCGGAGTCCGGCAGGATGCTGTTTCACTGCGTGGTCAATCTCGTCTCCGTCAAAGGCGAGAACGATCGCAGCGTGGCTGGCGGGATCGGCGATCGCGGCGGAGTAGTACTCTTTGTCGCTCTCGTTGATGGTTTGCCGAAGAGGGATTCCGGTGAATGCGACAAGGTTCGGATAGACAGAGGTCTCCATCAGGATTGGTCCGCCGGGGTGTTGGGCAACTAATGCACGAAGAACGGGCGGAATCTCTGCCTCGAATTTGCGACGGGATTCGATGTTCTTTGTGCCTTCGACGTAGGTGAGGGGATGATTACGCAGGACGGCCCACGCATTGAGTGCCACGATGGCGTAGAGAGCGACAGCTGCATACCTCGCGGCACTCGGTTTGAATTCGCGAGCAGCGGAAATGACGAAGTGTGCGACGAAGGCGAGGCCGAGTGCGAACGCGGGAAGCAGCTCCAGACCGTAGCGCGTGTTGTACCACGAGTGCGGCCACCAGACCGGAAGAAAGATTGGCACGGATCCGAACGCGATCGAATATGCGTAGAAGGGAAGCGGCAGCCAGAGAAGCAATGTCCAGTTGAAAGCCCGACGGCGGTTGGTGAGCCACGCCCAGGCCGTGCCAAGCAGTGAAAGGCAGAGCAGCAAGTTGCCCCAGCGCTCGGGAGCGGCGTCCATTTCGGCAGACTTGGTGAAAAAGATCAGCGAAACCCAGGGATCATGCCAGCCGGGATGCGGCGGTCCCGCACCCGGCGTTGCCGTGCGCATTTCGATTGCGGCGGCAGAGTAGGGACCGCGGACGAAATCGAGCCAGTCGCCGAAGACCACGGCGTTGTAAATGAACCAGGCGAGAGGCGCCGCGACGACTGCCGCGCTGGCGATCCAGAAGGTTCGGGAGCGGAGGGTGCTTTTGCGAAGCTGGACAATGCCGATCGAAGTCCATGCAAGAAACGCAAGCACCCAGCCGTCGTAACGGGTGAAGACAGCCGCAATGAGGACAATGGAGACGTACACAAGGCGGCGCGCTGCCAATGACGGATCGATGTCGATTGCAGCGCGCCATTCCACCAGCCAGACTGCGAGCCAGGTCATTATGCAGAGAAAGAGGGGCTCGGTCATCGCGGTGGTCTGCAGGTAGAGCAGGTTGGGATTGAGTGCAAAAAATGCCAGCGCGACGATGGCTTCAGCAGTTCGAAGCCAGTGCCGGGCAAGGCGGTAAATGCCGGCGCAGGCGGCTATGTAAGCGAGCGCCGAGGGGATCAAACCCGCGATTCCATTGGCCCACCACGAGTAGACACCGACGAACGGAATCATCAGTACGTGCGGAAGCGGAAGCCAGACCGAGCCAAGCTGCGAGATTCCCGGGCGATGCGAATCAAAGACGCGCCGCGCAATGTGCAGGTGTGCGACAGCATCGCCGTAGTTAAGCATGGCGCTGTGGCGCCAACTCCAGAGGCTTGCGAGCGCTGAAACTGCAGCCGTAGACGCCAGCACCACCAGCCACTCATTGCGGCTGATGGGGCGGCGAATCGGCTGTTCAGTCAAGGTGGGTCAGCTCGCGGAAGAGTGAGAAGCGATGGTCGATCTCTTCACGCGTCAGCTCCTGCAATCGCTCAGTTCCGAACCGCTCCACGACAAAGGATCCCATCACACTGCCGTAGAACATCGCGTAGCGAAACGCTTTGGGGGTCAGTTCTTTTTGCGAGGCGAGATATCCGAAGAAGCCGCCGGCAAAGCTGTCGCCTGCGCCGGTTGGATCGACGACCTCTTCGAGCGGCAGCGCGGGAACGTGGAATGCACGCTGTGCAACGCGCTCGGCGCCATCCGATGTCTTGGGCGCGAAGAACGCAGTGGCGCCGTACTCGCCGTGCTTGACGACGAGGATTTTCGGGCCCATCTCGAAGATCTTGCCGGCGGCGAGGGCGATGCTGCGACTGCCGGTGAGCATGCGGGTCTCGGTGTCGTTGATGAGCAGGACGTCGAGGCCCTTGAGCACATCGAGGAGCGCGGACCTGTGGTCCTTGATCCAGTAATTCATGGTGTCGCCGCCAACGAGCTTCGCGCTGGGCATGGCTTCGCGGACGCGACGCTGCAGGACGGGATCGATGTTGGCGAGGAAAAGGAACTGGGAATTGTTGTAGGCGGCGGGGATGGTTGGCTCGAAGCCTGCGAAGACGTTCAGCTCGGTGGCGTGTGTCTTCGCCTCGTTGAGGTTTTCGAGATAGGAGCCTTCCCAGAAGAAGCTCTTTCCCGGAGCGTGCTGAATTCCAGTGGTGTCGATCTTGCGCCGATCGAATACAGCTTGTTCGCCGGGACCGAAGTCTTCGCCGACGACAGCGATGACGCGGACATCGGTGAAGAAGCTTGCGGACAGGGAAAAGTAGGTTGCCGCGCCGGCAAGGCAGCGCTCTCTACGTCCGGCGGGTGTTTCAACAGTGTCGAATGCGACGCTGCCTACGACGGTAATTGCCATTCAACTTCCTTTCTAGATCTTTATTCAGCCTTCTGAGCCGAGTCCCAAAGCCGTTGCTGTTTAAACCAAAGTTGTCCGTCAGGATCGTTTTCGACCACCACCCATTCAGCATGGGAGGCTTCCATATATTTAAGCCACAGCTTGAAGATTCTGGTCCTGGGGAAGATTCGGAGTCTTCCCCTTTCCTTACTCCAAGTCAGGTGAACCGCTGCCAAGCGACCGGATCCGTCATTGATGGCATATAAGAACTCATCGCAGTCCCGTCGGTTTGCAATGATGTTCAAATCCAGATTCTCAAGCACGTGGCCCGGTGCCATTTCGGGACGCAGTTCTCGAACCAGTCTTGAATCCGAATTCGCAAACCAAGGCTCAAGGAACTCCATGCCTACCAGCCGTGGTATTTGCCGTAGAGCAGCTTGAGACGCTCTTTCGCAGCTTGAGGAATCGCGTCGGGCTGGGTGAGCACGGCATACTTCGCAGCCGAGGCGCATGCGCAATTTCGTTCTGCAGGCAGGGCAGCAACGGCAGCCTTCACCACCCTGCAGGCGTTGTCGGCGTTCTTGTGCAGCACGGCGACGATTTGCTCGATGGTCACAGCATCGTGATCCTCGTGCCAGCAGTCGTAATCGGTGACCATGGCGATGGTGGAATAACAGATTTCGGCTTCGCGGGCGAGCTTGGCTTCCTGCAGGTTGGTCATGCCGATGACGTCGGCGCCCCAGCTGCGGTAGAGATTCGACTCGGCCTTGGTGGAAAACTGCGGGCCTTCCATGCAGACGTAGGTGCCACCGAGCTTGCCGACCACGCCGACCGTCTTGCAGGCCTGAGCTGCGGCGTTGGCAACTGTCGCGCAGACCGGCTCGCCGAAGGCGACATGGCCAACAATGCCATCGCCAAAGAATGTCGAGATGCGGTGGAAGGTGCGATCGATGAACTGGTCAGGAATGACGAAATCCGTTGGCTTGTGCTCTTCCTTCAACGAGCCGACTGCGGAGACGGAGAGGATGCGTTCGACGCCAAGCTTTTTGAATGCGTAGATATTGGCGCGGAAGTTCAGCTCGGAAGGAAGGATGCGATGTCCGCGGCCATGGCGCGCAAGGAAGGCCACCTTGCGGCCTTCGAGTTCGCCGAGCACGAACGCGTCAGATGGTTCTCCGAAGGGTGTCTCGATGCGTTCCTCGTGGATGTTGGTAAAGCCGGGCATCGAGTAAAGCCCGCTGCCGCCGATAATGCCGATCTCTGCCTGAGGCAATGCCGCTCCGTTCAAGGGGCGATCCGAAGATCAGCCCATTCGATTGATTCAGGAAACATTTCAGTATAAAGGGCAGAAGGGCAAGGGAACGAGGCAACGAGAACAGTTCCCGATTGCCTGTGATCGGATGGAGGCGGATCGCGGAGACTATGCGGTTGCCGCCTCGTTTGCCATCTGGCGCAGTTGCGTATCGGTGGAGGTGCGCAGCGTCCATCCGGCGATGAGCAGGCTTGGAGAGAGAGTCGGGCGCGCGTTGCCGAGCTCGCCAAGGGTGGTGCGCTGTACCTGTTGACCGGTTTGCGCTGCATGAGAGACGATCGCGCACGGGAAGTCGGGCGGCAGGCCTTCGCCAAGCCACTCGAGAGCAAGCAGGGTCAGGTCGCGACCGGGCATGTAGACGACGCGGGTAGCGTCTTCAAGCTCCGGGATCGAGGCTTCGTTATGTGACTGCGCGTGGTGGCCGGTGGAGAAGACGACGTTTGAGGCTCCGTTGCGATCGGTGAGAGAGCAGGGAATTGCGGCAGCAGCGGCGAAAGCGGAGGTGATTCCGGGTACGACTTCAAACGAAATGTCGGCCTCTTTCAAGGCTGCCATCTCTTCGGCGGCTCGGCCGAAGATGAGCGGATCGCCACTCTTGAGTCGAACCACGCTGCGGCCGGCACTTGCGTGCTCGGTCATGAGCGCGTTGATCTCTTCCTGCGTAATGCTTTTCGTCCCGCACCGCTTGCCGACGTTGACGATCTCGGCGTTTGGATTCGCGAGGGCAAGAATTTCCGAGGTTACCAAATCGTCGTGCAGTATGACGTTCGCTGCCCGGATGAGGCGTAGAGCCTTGAGGGTGAGAAGGTCAGGATCTCCGGGACCTGCTCCGACGAGGTAGACCTTGCCTTGGTCATCATCGCCGTCCTGCACCGAGTGCGTCAGCATCTGGCGTCGGGCGATTCGGTGGAGCAAGGCTTTGCGGTCTTCGCCCGGCGGATGCGTAGCCAGAATGTTGCGGCGAAGCTGGCCAATCTCTTTGAGCCACGAACCGAGGTCATCGGGAAGTTGTGCGTCGATTTCGTGTTTGAGCTGCTGGGCGACGGCAGGGCTCTGGCCGGCGGTGGAGATTGCGATCTGCAGGTCGCCACGGCGAACGATCGATCCGAAGTAGAAGTCGCAATGCGGCGGATCGTCAACGGAATTGGTAAGGATTCCGCGGCGATCGGCCTCGCGATAGACGGTTGCGTTCACCTCCGGATCGTTGGTTGCAGCGATGACGATAAAGTTGCCGTCGAGGTCGGCTGGCTCGAATGCGCGCTGAGTCCACTGGATGCGCCCTTCGGCAGCAAGCACACGGAATTCGTCTTTCGCCTCGGGGGCGATTACGCGGATGCGGAGTCCAGTGGGCAGCAGAGAGTGGAGCTTCTCAAGCGCCACGTTGCCGGCGCCGACCATCAGGCCAGGGCGGCCGTCGAGTTTAACGAAAATCGGCAGGAGCGTCATGGAGCCTCAGTCAGCGACCGCGTGTGGAACACGGCCGGAGGGTAAATCACGTTCGACGGATTCGAGAATCTCTCCCGCCAGATATGCGCGCAGTTCGTCATTGCTGTGGCGAGCGAACCATGCACGAAGATTCTCATCAGGTTCGCGCGTCGCAAGGTATTTGCGAAGCAGGCGGGCAATGGCGTCTGGGACAAGCGCCGCCGGGCTGCGATAGCCAACCGGGCGCGCGATGCCCGCGTGCTGCCCCACCGATCCGCCGAGGCAGAAGTAGTACGCATCGACGAGTTTGCCCTCGTGCTTGATCTTCTTGCCCTCGACGCCGATGTCGGCGATCCAGTGCTGTCCGCAGCCGTTGGGGCATCCAGTGACGTGAAGCCGCAACTGCTGATCGAACTGCGGGACGCGCTCTTCGAGCTCGTCCACGAGCCAGCGCGTGTAGCCCTTGGTTTCGGTGATGGCGAGCTTGCAGAATTCGGTGCCGGTGCAGGCGACTGCCCCGCGCCAGAACGGAGATCCCTCGACATGGAGACCGATGGCGCCGAGTTCGCGGACAAGGTCGCGGGCCTTTTCGTTGGGAACATCGACGAAGAGCAAATTCTGCGATACGGTTGCGCGCAGGGCTCCGCTGCCGTATTTGTCGGCGAGGTCGGCTGCGGCTTCGAGTTGATCTCCGGTGACGCGTCCGCGCAGCACGGAAGCGCCCACGTAGCTCAGGCCGGGCTGGCGCTGGCGATGGATGCCGACGTGATCGCGAAGGGTCTCGTCGGGTACCTCCTCCGGAACGCCGGGGAGCAGCGTGAAATCGAGGCGCGACTGAAGTTCGAAGAGGAACCGGTCCGGTGTCCATCCCTCTTTCATGAAGAGATACTTCAAACGGGCGCGGTCACGGCTCTCGCGCAGCACCTGCTGGTCGCGAAAGATTTCCGTGATGGCTCTTACTACGGCGACGGCTTGCTCCGGCAGAACAAACGCATCAAGGCGAACGGCAAGATGTGGTTCATTGGAGAGGCCGCCACCGACGCGGACCGAGAATCCAACCTGGCCATTGTGTTTTGCCGGCGTCAGCGCAATGTCGTTAACTTCGGGATAGGTGCACCACGTAGGGCAGCCAGTGACGGAAATCTTGAACTTGCGGGGCAAATTGTAGAATTCGGGATTCGCGTTCAACTGGTGTGCGATCTCGAGCGCGATGGGCGACGCATCGAGAATCTCGTCATGGTCGACTCCGGCGAGCGGGCAGCCGGTCACATTGCGGACCACGTCGCCGCAGGCGCCCTTCGGCGAGAGGCCGATTGCATCGAGAGTATCGACTACATCCGGGAGGGACTCAATGGTGAGCCAATGAAACTGAATATTCTGCCGTACCGTGATGTCGGCCAGGTTTCGCGCGTGCTTCTTTGCCAGGCCGCCAATGGTGCGAAGCTGATGCGATGAAAGGATGCCGTTGGGGATGCCGATTCGCATCATGAAGTAGTCAGAGGCAAGCCCCTCGCCTCCCTTTCCGCCGGTAGCTCCCACGCCATCGCCCTGCGTGTAGATGCCCCACCATTTGAAGTACAGGCTGGCCCACTCAGGGATGACGCTGGTGCGTCCTTCACGCGCGAAAGCCCGGACCTCGTTGAATGCTTCCCAGGGATTCTTAGCGAGCTTCAAACGCTCTACGCGCTGTGCCTTGGTTTCTTTGGGTTGAACAGCTTCAGTCATATGCCCTCTTCGAGTCGATAGAAACAGAAAGCCCGCGGCAGCTTTTAGGCTGTATCGCGGGCTCTCAGGAAACCTTGGAATGCAGAACAGACTTTTATCGGGACGAGGTCACCTGTGCTCGCGAAGCGGCATACAGAGACAACAACAGGTCCGATAGTCCATACACCGATATTCTCAGGAAGTCGAGAAAAATGCAACTGGGATGGAAGAATGAGGAATTTTCACCTTCAATGAAGAAGCTTTTGATGAGGCAGAGTGTGATAGCAATCTGCAGGCCACGACTGCTTGATCGCCTTGCATCTAAGAGAGGGACCCACGTAAGAGCTGGCTGGGGGAGAATGCCGATGAGAATCGCGCAAGTAGCGCCCTTATACGAACGTGTGCCCCCCAAGCTCTATGGCGGCACCGAACGAGTGGTTTCATACATCACAGAAGAGCTGGTAAGGCTGGGACATGAGGTCACACTTTACGCGAGCGGAGATTCGCAGACTTCCGCACGCCTGCGGTCAGTATGCGAACGGGCGCTGCGACTGGAAGGCGGCAAATTGCTTTCTCCCCTGGCTCACCACTTAAATCTGATCGAAACGGTTTGGCAAGAGGCAGATGAGTTTGACGTCGTTCATTTTCATCTCGATTACCTGCCGTTTTCGCAGATACGCAGGCTGGAGATTCCGGCCGTCACGACGCTTCATGGAAGGCTTGATATTCCGGATCTGTACCCACTCTTCCGCGAATTCGATGACATGCGCCTGATTTCGATCTCCGATGCGCAGCGAGCGCCGATGCCGTGGGCCAGTTGGCTTACGACAGTTCATCATGGGCTGCCGGAAGACCTGTACCAGCCCAGCTATTCGACAGGTTCGTATCTGGCGTTTCTAGGACGGATATCTCCGGAGAAGCGGGTTGACCGCGCCATCGAAATCTCCGGCAGGGTAGGAATGCCGCTCCGCATCGCGGCGAAAATTGACGAAACCGATCGGGCCTACTTTGACTCTGAGATTAGAGATCTGCTGGCGGATTCGAACGCGGAGTTCATCGGCGAGATTGGAGAATCCGAAAAGTCAGAGTTCCTCGGCGGTGCTGCGGCACTGTTGTTTCCGATTGACTGGCCTGAACCCTTCGGTCTGGTGATGATTGAGTCGATAGCTTGTGGCACGCCGGTGATCGCATTTCGCGGTGGATCCGTTGCCGAGATTATCGACGAAGGGGTCACTGGGTTCATCGTGGACAATGTCGAGGAGGCGGTGAAGGCGATTCAGCGCATTCCGTCACTCGATCGACTGGCTTGTCGGGAGCGATTCCGCGAGCGCTTCACTGCACGGCGCATGTGTGAACAATACCTCTCGGCTTACGAACTGGAGATCTGGGAAAAGAAAACGCGGTCCGCGGCAAGCGCGGAAGAACACCCACTATTTAACCCAGGAGTCTTTATAGATCATGCCAGCTATACAGCGAGAACACGATCGTGATGTTATTGAAGTCGACCAGCAGTTCTATATTCGAGCCTCATCTGCGCTCGCCGATGATCGCACAAGAGTTCTGCTGAACGGCGATACCTTCGCGGTCTTCGACCGCAGCGGAGATATTCAGCCGGTTGGATTCGGCCAGCAGGGAATATTTCACAACGAGACGCGCCACCTCTCCAGACTCGAGATGAGGCTTTGCGGGTTCAGGCCGCTGCTGCTGAGTTCAACGATTCGCGAAGACAACGTCCTGTTCGGAGTCGACCTGACCAATCCCGATATCCTGCTCGAATCCGGGGTATCACTGCCTCGCGGAACGATTCACATCTATCGCACGAAGTTTCTCACGGAACCGATCTGCTACGACCAAATCACTCTGACCAACTTCAGCGACACTTCGATCGACATTGAGATCTCATTCGAGTTCGACGCGGATTTCGCAGATATCTTTGAGGTGCGCGGCGAGAAACGCAAGCGCCGAGGTGAAAAGCTGCCTGAGGAGCGCGGCCGGTCGTCGATAACTCTCGCCTACGATGGGCTGGACCTGATCAGGCGTAGCACGCGAGTGGAGTGTTCGATTGGCCAGTGCACGCAATTTGACGGAGGAATCGCCGTTCCCCTGCACATCGAAGCCCGCGGCGAACTCAGCTTCACCTTGAATGTGGTCTGTGAGCGCAAGAACCCAAACGGCATCGTGCCGATGAGCACCTACAGTGAAGCGCTGCAAACCATGAACCACATGCGAAGCACAGGGCCGTTGGCAGATGTGGACATCCACACATCCAATGAGCAGTTGAATGAATGGATCAATCGTTCGCGCTCTGATCTCGCCATGATGGTCACCCAGACTTCGCATGGTCTGTATCCCTACGCGGGCGTACCGTGGTTCAGCACCGTATTTGGCAGAGACGGCATCATCACGGCTCTTGAATTGCTGTGGGTTGTTCCCTCCATTGCGAAGGGAGTGTTGACTTACCTGGCGGCGACGCAGGCCACCAGTCGCGATCCGGCGCGCGATGCCGATCCGGGCAAGATCCTTCATGAGATGCGCAAAGGCGAGATGGCCCGCCTGGGCGAGGTGCCCTTTGGCCGTTACTACGGCACGGTCGATGGCACCCCGTTGTTCATCCTTTTGGCTGCAGCCTACTACGAGCGGACTGCCGACGCCGATTATCTGCGCGAGATCTGGCCGAATATCCTGGCCGCTCTGGAGTGGATCGATGTGTATGGAGACGCGGACCACGATGGATTTGTGGAGTACGCACGACAGACTGAGCACGGCCTCGTTCAGCAAGGGTGGAAGGATTCCAACGATTCGGTTTTCTATAGCGATGGCCAACTGGCGGTCGGTCCGATTGCATTGTGCGAAGTCCAGGCATACGTCTACGCGGCAAAGAACGGAATTGCTGCAGTGGCGGAGGACCTTGGTCACAAGGAGCTTGCGGCCCGTCTTCGTGCCCAGGCCGCGGACCTGCGCACCAAATTCCAAACAATGTTCTGGTCAGACGAACTGGGCATGTTCGCGCTTGCGCTGGATGGCGAAAAAAGGCAATGCGACGTGCGCAGTTCGAACGCGGGGCAATGTCTTTTCTCGGGTATTGCCACTGACGCGCAATACCGATCCATCTCCGAAGAGATGTTGTCACCCGCGTTTTTCTCGGGGTGGGGAGTTCGCACCATCGTGACCGGCGAACGGCGCTACAATCCGATGTCGTATCACAACGGGTCGGTGTGGCCGCACGACAATGCCCTGATCGCGTTGGGTGCACTGCGAAGGAGCGATAAAGATCTTGCCCTGCGAATCACGTCAGGGTTGCTCGAACTCTCGTCGGAGGTTATTTTTCGCCGGCTTCCAGAGCTGATCTGTGGTTTTGGGAGGCGTCCGGGGAAGGGACCGACACTATATCCTGTCGCATGTTCGCCGCAGGCGTGGGCTGCGGGCGCGGTATTCATGCTGCTGCAAGCATGTCTTGGGCTGGAGATTCGCGCCGGCGAGTCGAGAGTTTATCTGCATCACTCGGCGCTTCCTGAAAAGGTGCAGCACGTGCGCATCCGTAACCTCAGGGTCGGAAGTTCCTCTGTCGATCTGGCGTGTGAGCGTTACGCAGAGACGGTGAGCATCAATATTCTGCGTCGTCACGGAAATCTTGAAATTGTCGCGATGCGCTAAGCGAGCCGCAAAAAAGCATCGAGGCGTTGGCTGGGCCCGCGCCTCGAACCTAACGCGGACCAGTGCCGTTACGGTTTCTGCTCGGACGCCGATTTTACGAGCGCTTCTACCGGCGCGACGATCATGTTGCGCAGCACGCCTTGCGGCTTCTCAGCCGCTTTCAGGGTCTCAGTATCAGCCTGTGTTGTTGCTGGATCCGCGACGCGATGATTCTGGAGATCGTCGAGGGCACGCAGACCGATCGTCGAAACTTGTGCGAGCGTCTGCGACACGGGGATCAGTTCTGCTGTGATGTCAGACTGCTTCAGCGAGGGTTGGAGCTTGGCGTCGTTGTCGCGCCATAGGGTCAGTTGATCTTTCGTTTGCTGCCATTCGTCCGGCGACGCCGTGCCCGCAACGATGGCTGCCACGAGATTGTCAAAGTCGCGTGCGGAATTGCTCTCCGGCGGGACGGCATCGACGAGGTGGTTCAGCGGTGAGTGCCAGTCATATTGCTTCAACGACTCTCTCTGGTATCCGACAGGTGGTTGAACCACGCTTGCAAGGACCGCAAGATACTTTGGGTCCTGCTGCCCGCTCATTCGCTGCAGCATTGGCCAGCTGAAGGACTGATGGTGCAACCCGTAGAACACGAGCCTGTCGGAGATAGCCGCCATACGTGTATACATCGAATTCACGTCGCGGACATCCTCGGATGACCAAAGCCGCTCTGCGATCGCGGCGGTGCGTGGCCATATGCGGCTGTCGATGATCTCCGATGGGGTGAATTCACTCCACATGGCTGCCTCGCCGCCCAGCACGAGCTTTTTTTGCTCGGGATTGAGAGTTGCGGCAGCGCCGCCGAGAGGGTCTGCCAAATAGTGCTCAGCCGCGGATTGATTGAGGTCAACGTAGTAGCCGTTTGACAAGATCGCTCGATTGCCCTGGCGTACCGCTCGAGCCAAGCCCTCCGGTCCGCGCCAGGAATGGATGACCACATCCTTCGGCGTATCGGGCTGAAGTACCTCGTCCCAGCCGACCATGATGCGATTATGTGCAGCGACCAGTTTCTGCACGCGCGCCGTAAAGTAGGACTGCAGCGCGGCATTGTCTTTGAAATGGTGAGCGCGCATGAATGCCTGGACCGCCGGGTTCGCGTCCCACTCCTTGCCGTTGCATTCATCGCCGCCGACGTGGAAGTAGGCATCGGGGAACACTGTCGTCATCTCGCCGATAAGCTTGCCAATGAACTCGAAGGTGCTTTCGCGGCTGGGGTCCATCGCGGGGTCGAAGATGCCCCACTTTGTCTCAATCGCGTACGGGCCCTTGCCACTCGCGAGCTCTGGGTATCCCGCAAACCACGCAGTGGTATGGCACGGCATGTCGAACTCGGGTACGACGCGGATTCCCCGATCGCGCGCATAGGCGACAACCTCACGCATTTGTTCCTGGGTATAGTAGAGGCCGTTCGAACCCTTCCCGGTCAGAAGCGGAAAGAGCTTGCTCTCGGCACGGAAGCCCTGGTTGTCCGAAAGGTGCCAATGGAAAACGTTCATCTTCACGGCTTCCATGCCGTCAAGGTTGCGCTTGATTACTTCGAGCGGCTGGAAATGCCGGCTCGCGTCGATCATCAATCCGCGCCAGGGAAACCGGGGACTGTCGTCGATGGTAGCTGCGGGCGCAGCAAAGCCCTCGGGCGTGATCGTGACGAGTTGCAGAAATGTCTGCAGGCCATGCATCGCCCCCAGAGGATTTGGCGCCGTGAGCAGGGCGTGCGTCGAGGTAACCTCGAGGTGGTACGATTCGTCCTCTCCAACCCGCTGGATAGCATCGCTCGGGCCGGTGGTTTTAACGATGAGGGTTGGTTCACCGCTCGGCACGTCGTTGTGGTACGGAATCCCGGTTACGCGCGAAAGCGTGCCGATGAAGCGTGAGCGGGCCGATTCCAACCTGGCGTCTTTGTAGCCGTCGAGGCCGATCGTGAAACCGTTATCGATCTTGAGCTGTCCCGTGCCCTCGGCAACATGCTGAGGCATCGGCATCAGAGGTAGTGGATTGGCTATTTGTGCGTGGATCGCAGGAATTGTGACGACCGCAACAACAAAGGCATAGAAGATCAGGACAGGAAGCCCTGGAATTCGAACTTTCAAAATTCACCCCCTGGTGGCAGGAAAATCGATCGGATGATCATTTCTGCGATTATCGATCATTATAAAGCTAACGCAGGGTCAAATGCTTTCGAACGCTGGACCTAGTGGTGCCGTTCAGACCGAAATGACGCCGAAACTCAATGTTTTCTGCACTCGATGCGGTGCAGACTCACCAACAAGCGAAGACAGCGCACGATTGTGGCCGACCATCTCGATCCGTATCTATTGATCATAAGTAGCCAAATAAGTCACAATATTGGAGTAAATGATGACATTTATCACTAAATTGACAAGATTGCTTGAAAAAACGGTCGCACGTTGGAGATCTAACCGTGTAGAATCGTTCGCGTCATGCCCGAGACATTGAACGGACGCTGCGAACAAATCATCAAGTTTCTACTGCGAGTAGGGACCGCAAGTATCGAAGAGATTCTTTCCGTAGCCGGATCCTCCGCTCCCAGCATTCGCCGGGATCTTGCCCGGCTGGAAAATCGAGGACTCATTCGCCGCACCCATGGCGGCGCCACCCTGGTTGAGCCGCTGCTCTACGAGCCGTTTCGTTACGACAGTTCGTTCTTGGCCCGCGAGCAGAGGTTTGCAGTTGAGAAGCGACGCGTCGGGCTTGCGGCGGCGGAGCTGGTCCAGCCCAATGAGACCATCGGGCTTTCGGCTGGAACGACTACGACGCATATAGGCCGCAGCCTGAGACACAGGGAAAAAATCCAAGTCATTACGAACGCAATCAACATCGGCATGGAACTCTGCAATCAGCCGGGAGTCCGCACTTATCTCACCGGTGGCGTGATTCCGTGGGCGTGGTCGTTCTCCCTGACGGGCAACGCGGCGCTCGAATTCCTCGATGACGTCTTCATGGACAAGGTTTTTCTGAGTGTTACAGGCCTCGATGCAGAGAGAGGGGCCACGACTCTCGAAGCTGACGAGGCACTTGTTTATCGCAAGATGATTAAACAATCCAAGCAGGTGATCGTGGTTACCGATGCGAGTAAATTTGGCAACATAAGTCCTGCGCTGATCTGCCCATCAAGCGAAATCCACACGATTATCACAAACACCGGGGTTTCTCCCGAGGCGTTAGCGCCCTTCGAGCGGCAGGGCATCCGCATCATTAAAGCGTAAGAAGCTTCGATCTGACCTACTGATCATATCCGCGTCGCATCGACAGGACTTACCCTATGGCTTGGTTTGGCATGGGGGAGACGTAAATTAACGATCATTTATCTTATAGAAAAAATGGCACTTGCTGTCAGCACTGACTCAGAACAGCTTTCCGGGTAATTATCCGAGGCTCGTCCTGTCTAACGCTTCTGTGATCAAGAGTCAATAAAGATTCGATCAGAATCAACGAAAAACTAAATCGAGTTGATTGTTTGTGGCGAATTCGATCATTTTCTTGTTGAAATTAACTTGAAGACGTCGTATTGTTCCCACAACAAGTAAAAGTGCATTCGTTGCGACCGGAATCGGGTTCATCACCTCTGGTCGCGGCAAGGCGACCGGCGAAGGAAGTCCGATTGAAGAAGACCGGTCATCCAGCAGCACCTTGGGAGGCATATTGCAAGCACGGAAAAGCCATCGATGGGCCGGATTCTGCAGCCGGGCTCGATGTGGCGCAGATCCTCTAGCCGGTCTTTTTTGAGGGAATCCCAGGGCAAATCCGTTCAGGGGCGATCGATGTGAAGCCCCTTGATGTCACTCGTCTATGCGCGGCTGTGCATGGACACCACGAGATCTCAAAGGAAAGGTGTGATGGCAATGATTGACCTGAAGGTTCTCAATCAAAGTCTTTCATCGATGTACTCGAAACTGAGCCCTGGTTGCCGAAGCAACAGCCTGGGCCTGAATCTGCGTCGAGCCCTCGTTGGGCTCTTCGCTCTCGTTCTCATCGTGTGCCCCCAGATCACGAGGGCGCAGGAACTCTCCGCTACCCTGAGCGGCCAGGTGAGCGATGCCACCGGGGCGGTAATCGCGCATGCAGCGGTGACCATCACCCTAAACGGCGTCGGGAGCGCGTCGCGCGCGGTCCAGTCAGACGAAGCCGGCTTCTATAGGGCGACCAATCTAACCGCAGGTACCTATACGGTCACGGTGGTTGCACCGGGTTTTGAGACATTCATCGGTAAGCAGATCAAGCTCGACGTGGCGGAGAAGCGCTCATTCAACGTCGAGATGAAGACCGGATCTGTAAGCACCACGGTCACGGTCGAGAGCAACCCTGTGACGGTCGAAACCGAAAGCTCGGCGCAGGCGGACACTATTTCAGGAGTTCAGATTCGTGAGCTTGAATTGAGCAGCCGCAGCTTCCAGCAACTGGTCGCTTTGCAACCGGGCGTAGTCAATCAGCAGGGAGATGAGGTTGGAGCGGGCGACACGATGCTCGCCGTCAACGGTGCGCGCACCAACGCCAACAACTGGACAGTGGACGGCGCCGATATCAATGACAGCGGCTCGAATGGAACCATCACCAACGAGCCGAGCGTTGACTCCATCCAGGAATTTACGCTTGCGCGCGGATCGTACGATGCAGGCTACGGGCGTTCGGGCGGCGGCCAGGTGGTCGTAGCCACCAAGAACGGCACCAGCGAATTCCACGGCGACGCATTCGAGTTTGTGCGCAACACCGCGCTCGATGCGAATGACTATTTCAATAAGCAGACCCAGATCGCGAACGGTCAACCGAACAAGAACGGCGTGAATCACCATAACGACTATGGCTTCACCATCGGTGGTCCTATCTTCATTCCGAAGGCTTACAACACCGACAGGAAGAAGACGTTCTTTTTCTGGTCAGAGGAGTGGCGCAAGATCACGACGCCGGGCAACACAAGTATGGCGGTCGCAACTTCGCAGGACCTTGCCGGAGTCATTCCCGATCTTATGGTGAACGGCACACCTTATGCATACCAGCCGCAGGTTGCCAACCCAGGTTGCGCGCTGGTTCACGATCCGGTTGCGCACACAACGACAATCCCCACGAGTTGCTACAGCAAAAACTCACAGGTCTATTTCACCAACATCTTTAACAATAAAAGTTACCTGGCCAACAGTGGCGGCAACCTCAATTTCGCTTACTCACAGAAGAACGATTTCCACGAGGACATCATCCGCGTGGATCACTACTTCAACGATAAGGTCCGCTTCTTCGCTCGCGGAATGAATGATGATATGCCGGTAAATGCGCCGATGGGCCTGTGGGCCGGGCCGAACTATCCAGGCCTCGTCAATACGCTCGTCGACTCACCGGGCAAGAACGTGGTAGGAAATCTTACATGGAGCATTTCGCCGAAGGTCGTGAACGAAGTCGAATTTGTTTACGCGCAGGGCACGTACAACTCGACGATCGCTTCCGGACAGTTCGCTACCAGTTCATCGCTGTTCAGCTCGATGACGAACAACTGGGCATATACGGATCCCTACGGCCGTATGCCCTCTGTGAGCGTCACGGGAATCCAGGGATTCTCGCCTGGCTCGGCTCCGTGGAAAGAGCGCAACCTTGATCGCAGCTACTTCGATAATCTTGCCATCACGCTGGGACAGCACACGCTCCGCACGGGGTTCCAGTTCCAGCAGATGATCAAGACCGAAAACGCGGTCTCCGGCGGGCCAAACTTTTCCTTCGCAAATCAATTCAGCGTCACGGTAGGCGGCAAGTCATACGCGGCGCCCAACGAATGGAGTTTTGGCGACTTCCTGCTTGGCGATGTCTATAACTACAATCAGGGAAGCCGGGACATCATTCCGGACCTTCATTACGTAAACAGCGAAGCATATGTGCAGGATGACTGGAAGCTGAACAAGAAGCTGACAATCAATCTTGGCATTCGCTGGAGCGCGTTCCCGTCGCCTGCCGACGTGAAGAACACGCTGAACAACTTCGATCCGCTGATCTACAGCGCTTCGAAGGCTCCGGCTATCGACGCGAGTGGTAATTTCGTGGCTAACCAGTTTCTGAACGGACAGCCGCTGATTCCTGCCACGTATGCCAACGGCATCATCTTTCCGACAGGTACGGCATGCAGCGCGGCGCAAGCTATCGCTTCGCAGGTGACGTGCTCGCCGTTTGGCAACCACATCAACCCAGACAAGAACAGCAACTTCGGACCCCGCGTCGGGTTTGCGTATAACCCCGATGGCCGCGGCATCACCTCGATTCGCGGCGGCTTTGGAGTCTTTTATGATCGCCTGCTGAACGGCATCTGGGAGCAGAACGCGTTCCAGGATCCACCGCTGCTGCAGACGACCACTATCAGCAACACGCACTTCGACGCGCCATCGGGATCGAATGTCGTTTCGTACGGACCGAACGGCCTGACCGCGACCGGCACGCCGACATTCCGAGTACCGAATTACTCCAACTACAACCTCTCTGTTCAAAGACAGTTGCTGCCAACAACCGTTCTTGAGGTCGCTTACGTGGGCAATATGGCTCGCCACCTGCTTGGCGAGTTCGATATGAACCAGCCAACGCTCTCGGCTAGAACCAACAACCCGACGGCTGCTGTGAATGCGATTCGCCCGTACCTTGGCTATGCGCAGATTCACGATCGCGGGCCGCTGTTCACCAACAACTACAACTCGCTTCAAATCTCCCTCAGTCACCGTTCGTCGAAGGGGTTGCAGCTGGGTGCTTCGTATACATGGTCGAAGGATCTAACCACCAACTCCACAGACCGCGGCGCAGCTGCTTCCAATTCCTACAATTTCAAGGGAGACTACGGTCCGGCCTCCTACAACACGCCCCAGATGCTGATTGTGAATTACATCTACGACCTGCCGTTCTACAAGTCGCAGCAAGGTCTTGCAGGACATGCTCTCGGCGGCTGGGAGCTATCCGGGATTAGCTCGTTTATCTCCGGTTCATCGTTCGAAGTGACACAGCCGAAAGATCCGTTCATCTCGGTCGGTCCGGACGGATTGGGAATGGCTGTCAACGGCACCACCTCCATCCGGCCCGACCAGGTCGGCTCCATCAGCAAGACCAAGAAGGCGGCGCAGTGGTTCTCAACCTCGTCGTTTGCGCCCGCGTTTGGCCACTTCGGAACCGAGCACGCGAATCCCCTGATTGGACCAGGTGCACAGAACTGGGATCTTGCGGCCATCAAGAACACCAACCTCGGCGAGCGCGTTCGATTCCAGCTGCGTGCCGAATTCTTCAACGCATGGAATCATGCCAACTTCGCGAGTGTTGATTCCGGCATCAGTGACACAAACTTCGGGCAGGTCACTTCCACCCACGCGCCACGCCGCATCCAACTCGGCGCCAAGCTTTACTTCTAGTGTTGCATTACTTCTCTGAACGGGCCGGAGCTTAGCTCCGGCTCTTTTTGCTCAGAACAAGTGCTTCCTTTATGACATGTCCCGGCGTCGTATGGAGTTTCCACGGAGGGACTGCGGGAATTTCATTTCTCCGGGGACTGCTTTGTACCGGCTGACATGTCTTTTCCAGCGGGGATCGCCGACATCACCTTCAGCAGCCTGTCGTCTTCCGCTTTGTTCAGGCTGCTCGCCTTGTCGAACTCGTCTTTTGCCTCGGCGGTCATTCCCATCGAGCGATAGAGCCGTGCCAGCCGATAATGCGCATTGACGTTCTTTGGCGAGAGCTTTATTGCGGCTTCAAATTGCGCCCTGGCATCCTCTTTCCGGCCGGTATCCGCGTAGACAATGCCAAGATCGAGATGCTGCATCGCGATGTCAGGGTCGATCTTCTCGATCTCTTCCAGGCGCGACTGAGCGTCATCCATCTGATTCATCTGCATCTTCGCATCAGCGAGGTAGAGCAGTGCCCGAACGTGGCGTGGATCGTTATCGAGTTCCTTCTGGAATTGCTCGACTGCCTCGGGATACTGGCCCTTCTTCCACAACAGATATCCGAGGCCGAAGTGCACATTGGGCGCCTTCGGATTCGCTGCCACAGCAGCGCGAAGTTCCCGCACTGCCCCCTCGGGATCGTTCATCTCGTCAAGCGCTTCGCCGACCAGCATGTCTGCCTCGGCCGATTCGGCGTTCAGATCGATCAGACGATGGTAGGCGTCAACTACGCAGGGATACTGACTCGAAAGTAGACAACTGTGTGCCAGCGTCAGCAGCAATGTCGTGTTCTGGGGATCCTGCCCGGAGGCAGTTTTCAAAAGCGGAGTAGCCTTATCGAATTGCTTCAATCCATAGTGGGACATGGCAATCAGGATCGCCAACTGCTGATTGTCAGGCTGTGCTTTCAGCAGGGGCTCAAGTTCCTGGATTGCCTGCTGGTAATCGCCGGCCTTGAACAATGCGATTCCCAGATTTAACCGCAACCCGGGCATGGCAGGATTCAAGGCCATTGCTCGCCGGTAGTATTTGATCGCTTCAGCGTAGTGCTCCTGCCGGGACTCAATAAGTCCCATGTGCGCGAGCGGTTCGGGGTTCCTGGGATACTGACGCGCGAGGGCACTCCATGCCGCCTCCGCTTCGACAAGCTTTCCTTGTCTTTCCAGCGAGAATGCGACCTGTCCGGGATCGGTCTGTGCGACCGCGATTGCCGCACCAAGGGCGGTGATTGCCAGCGTTGGGATTCGCGCGGAGTTCCGAGGAGATTTCACAGCTTTGAAGGTTACCTCTCCGTATTGTACGAGGCCCTTCAGAATGACCGGCTGTAAATTCGCACCGGTAAAGACCGATTGCGCGCAAGAATCCCGCTGCTGTCATCATCGGACGATGACGTGCAAATTCCTGCAGTCGATGGCGTCGAAGCTGGACTAAGCCGTGTGGGCCATCCTTCTTCGGAAGAAGTGATAGATACCCAGGATGACCAAAGCTCCAACAATCGACATGAGGAAGCCGGCCGAGGCACCAGGAGCGTAAAGACCAAGAAGGCGTCCAATCCAGGTCCCTAGTACCGATCCTGCGATTCCGAGCAGCATTGTGACAACAATCCCACCAGGATCCTTTCCGGGCATGATGAGCTTGGCCAACGCGCCTACGATGAGGCCAATGATTGCGACCCAAAGCAGGTGAAGCATACATCCTCCTTCTTTTCAGAGATACCGAATGGAGTCATTGCATAGCAAATTCGTTGCCCCGCGGGCGCTCGAACGGGCCTCATAATCCATCTGACAGCAAGCGCATGAGCCCCCCTTGCTGCTGGGGCTCGTCCTTGCCGCGGATAACCCTCGGGTACTTGCGAGACCGGGACGTGGCGCCATCGTTTTTTCGAATCACCGCGCGCAACGCTTCGCGGTCGAGAGTCAGGTCTGCGACGAGTTGCTTCAGCCGGCGATTCTCGTCCTCGATTTGTTTCAGCCGTTGCGTTTCACCGACGCGCAGCCCGGCGAGCCTCGATCGCCACGCGTAAAAGGTCGCTGTGCTGATTTGATGCTCGCGGCAAATATCAATGATTCTCCTTCCCTCCTCACGTTCTTTCAAAATCGGGAGAATCTGATCTTCGCTGAATCGGGGTTTGCCCATGACCATTCCTCGTCCACAGGAGAACTTTTGGTCATCGAACTTCTTCTTTTTCAGGCCTCACACAGCGAGTGCCAAAGGGAAGCCGTGCTATGTGCACGAGCAATCAGAGCGATGATGATGTTCTTCTCCGTTCGGAGCCGAACGTTATGTAAACAAGAATGATTCACGTTTTCGATCGCCGCAACTGACAGAACTTACAACTGACAGAACTCACAGTGGAACCTGTAAGTCCAAGTCGAGCCGAGTGGCTCAGGCAGGGTCATTTGAATCTGTTAGCGGCGGGAGATCTGAATTAAACCAGGCTTTGGCGGGCTATCGAGATCCATACCGAGCTGAAGCCGTGCTCCCTCCGACATTCGGGCCGGGTCCCATGGAGGATCAAAGACTACCTCAACACGGGCTTGTGTAACCTCAGGCAATCGCAAGAGTTTGCTCTCTGCGTCGGCTTTGAGCACATCGCTCATGCCGCAGCCGGGTGAGGTCATCGCCATCCGAATTGCGACAGTCTTTCCACCGCCTTCTTCAGGCCTGATTTCACAGCTGTAGACAAGCCCAAGGTCGACAATGTTGACCGGTAACTCCGGGTCGTAGATGGTCTTCAACGCATCCCACACAAGTTTTTCCGTCAGAGGGCCTTGTGCGGATGGCACGCCTTGGGCTGCGGAAACTTCGAATCCCAGCGCGTCAGCGTTCTCCTGGTCGATCCGGAACATCGCGTGTTTCTCGGTGGAGACGGTGTAGCTGCCGCCGCGCGCCTGCAACAGACGCACTGCGATGCCCTGCGGCAAGGTTTCACGCCGGCCGCTCGGAATGGCAATCGCCTCGCATTCGCGTTTCAGAGTGATAGTTTCGCCCATTGCTGCACCATCTATTCAGTCGTCACCGACTCGCGATTTCCGTGTAAGGCTGCCTGCACGGTGTGCCAGGCCAGAGTGGCGCACTTGACCCGCGCGGGAAACTCTGAGATGCCACTGAATACCTCCAGCTTTCCGAGTTGAGATTTGTCGGCATCGGAGCCCTGGCCGGTCACCACGTTATGGAAGCTCCGGAATAACGTATCTGCTTGCTCCAGGGTCTTGCCTTTCAAAGCCTGGGTCATCATGGAGGCAGAGGCCCGCGAAATGGCACAGCCAGAACCCTGAAACGCGACTTCGTTGATGACGTCTTCGTTCATCGAGATGTAGACCGAGCATCGATCTCCGCACAGCGGGTTGTAGCCCTCTGCCTTGGAGGCCGGCGCCGATAAGACGCGAAAATTGCGCGGCGCCTTGGCGTGCTCCAGAATCAGCTCCTGATAAAGATCACGCAAATCCGCCATTAGACGAGAATCTCCTTCACCTTTTCGATGCCCGCCGCCAGACTGTCGATCTCAGCTTTCGTGTTATAGAGTCCGAAAGACGCACGAACCGTAGCCGGAATGCCGAACCGGTCCATGATCGGCTGCGCACAATGATGTCCGGTGCGAACCGCGATGCCCTCCTGGTCGAGAATCGTACCGATATCGTGCGGATGAACGCCTTCCATCACAAAAGACAGAGCGCCGACCTTTTCTCGCGCGGTCCCCACCAGCCTGATCCCGGGAATCTTTTCGAGTTGGGCAGTCGCATAGCTGAGGAGTTCGTCCTCGTGCTCCGCAATGGAAGCTTTGCCAAGATTGTCGATGTAAGCGATAGCTGCTCCAAGCCCGATCACGCCAGATATATCCGGTGTTCCGGCTTCAAACTTGTGCGGGACCTTGTTGTAGATCGTCTTCTCGAAGGTGACCGAGCTGATCATGTCTCCGCCGCCTTGAAAGGGTGGCATCTCTTCCAGCAACTCGGCTTTTCCGTAGAGAACGCCTATCCCGGTCGGTCCGTAGATCTTGTGACCGGAGAACGCGTAGAAGTCGCAGTCGAGGTCCTGAACATCAATCGGCAGATGTGGCGCGGCCTGGGCGCCATCCACTATCACCGGGATGCCGCGCGAGTGTGCCAGGCGAACGATCTGCCTGATGGGATTGACGGTTCCCAGCGCGTTGGAGACGTGTGCGATTGACACGATCTTTGTGCGAGAACTCAACAGCTCTTCAAGCTTCTCGAGCAGCAATTCGCCACGATCGTTGACCGGCGCGACTCGAAGCTTCGCGCCTTTCTCTTCGCAAAGAATCTGCCATGGAACGATGTTAGAGTGATGCTCCATGGCGGTGATCAGCACTTCGTCCCCGGAGACTATGTGGCTGCGTCCATAGGTTTGTGCGACGAGATTGATCGCCTCGGTGGCGCCACGTACGAACACAATCTCAGATGAACTCTGGGCATTGAGAAATCGTTGCACCGCCGCCCGCGCAGATTCATAGGCGTCGGTCGCGCGTTGCGAAAGCAGATGAACGCCGCGGTGAATATTGGCGTTGTCGTGGCGGTAATAGTGGTTGATTGCCTCGATCACTGCCTCTGGCTTCTGTGTTGTGGCGGCGTTGTCCAGGTATACGAGCGCGCGTCCATGGACTCTCTCGTTCAGAATCGGGAAATCGGCTCGAACCCTTTCGACATCGAACGCTTTCTGAGAAGCCCAAAGAGCTGATTCGTCCGGCCGTCTCTGCAGTTGGGCATTCGCGCTCATCCGACCTCCTCCCAGTTTCGTTTCCTGGTTTCTGCAATAGCGTCATTTGGTTGTGCACTGACGCTTGAAATGCTCGCGAGACGTTCCATGATCAAGGCTTCACAGTAGTCGCGAGCAGCGCCAGCTTTCATGCGGTCAAGGCATTCGGCGGCAAACGCCTGCAAGAGGATCCGGCGCGCCTCAGCCTCGGAGATTCCACGTGAACGCAGATAGAACAGTGCGTCTTCGTCGATTTGTCCGATGGTTGCGCCATGCGTGCACTTGACGTCGTCGGCATAGATTTCAAGCTGCGGTTTCGTATCGATCTGGGCATCATCGGCAAGCAGCAGGTTGCGGTTGGTCTGCTTGGCATCCGTCTTCTGTGCATCCTTGTGAACGATGATGCGGCCGTGGAAGACGCCGTGCGCGCGCTCATCGAGAATGCCGTTGTAGAATTGGCGGCTGGCGCAGTGCGGGCTCACGTGTTCAACAAGCATGTAATTATCGAGAACTTGGTGTCCGGCACCCACGAACAGACCATTGATAAGACACTCGCCGCCTTCGCCAGTCAGAACCGGGTGCACATTATTGCGAACGAGTGCTCCTCCGAGGAGCAAAGAATGTGAAGCCACGTTGGCGCTCCTCGCCTGCTCGATCCGCAGAGTCGAGAAGTTATAGCTTTGCAGGTGCTCACGTTCGATCATCGTGTGCGAAACGGTAGAGTTGCTGCCGGCCACAAATTCCGTAACTACGTTTGAAAAGATTGGCGTCTCCTTGCCGATCGAGACATACTCCTCCACAATCGCCGCCTCGGACTCTGCTTCAAGCAGGATCAGATTTCTCGGATGGGTCATTACGGGAGCGCCGCCAGAGGTCGAGATGAACAGCAGATGGATCGGCTGCTCAAGTGCAACGCCGCGGCTCACATGAATGTATGCGCCGTCTTCGACGAATGCCGTATTTAACGCGCAGAACGGGTCCCGCTGAATGTTCAGATACCGCCCGAGATGTTCGCGTACGCGTTCTGTCCCTTGGAGGATCTCCTGGTGCAGGCTGCTCAGTGTCACTCCGTTTGGCAATGCGCCGAGCTTAGAAAGTCCTGGACAGAAGCGCCCGTCCACAAAAACCATTTGTGCGATGCCGTCGATTCGCCATTTTTCGAGCTCATCGGCAGTGACAGGTTGAGTGCTCTCGCCGGCCAGCACAAAGGGAGTCCGTACTACAGCAGAAAGATTGGTAAATCGCCAGTCCTCATCACGAATTGTCGGGAACCCGGTCTCGCAGAAGCGTGCGAATCCCGCGTCTCGCAGGTCCGAAAGCCAGCGAGGCGTCTCAGCCGTGACTCCCGTTCTGAAGTCGGTGAACGTCTTCAAGTAGCTTTCGACTTGAGCGATTTCCGTTGCCATGGTTCTCCCGTTTAGGCCGAGGCAGCTGCCGTCTGGCGTGTCTCGTCTTCAATCCATCCGTAGCCCTTTTCCTCAAGCTCCAGCGCAAGATCCGGGCCACCAGATCGCACAATGCGTCCATCGACCATCACATGTACGAAATCAGGAACGATGTAATTCAGCAAGCGCTGATAATGCGTGACGACGATCATTGCGCGCTGAGGATCACGGAGAGCGTTTACTCCATTTGCCACGATTCTGAGCGCATCGATGTCGAGTCCGGAGTCTGTCTCGTCGAGAATTGCCAGTTTTGGCTCTAGGATCGCCATCTGCAGAATCTCGTTGCGCTTCTTTTCGCCGCCCGAGAAGCCCTCATTCACGGATCGATTCATCAGCTTCTCGTCCATCTCCAGCAGTTTCACCTTCTCGCGGAAAAGCGGCAGAAAATCCATGGCGTCCATTTCGTCTAGCCCGCGATGTTTGCGGACGGCATTGATTGCGCTACGCAAGAAGTAGGCATTGCCGATTCCGGGGATCTCCACTGGGTACTGGAATGCCATGAATAGGCCTTCGCATGCCGCCTCTTCGGGCTTCATCGCCAACAGGTCTTTGCCGTCGAGCAAAACCTGGCCCTCGGTTACTTCGTAGGACGCTCGCCGCGACAGCACCTGCGCCAGCGTGCTCTTGCCTGACCCATTCGGGCCCATGATCGAGTGAACTTCACCGGCTCTGACGGTCAAGTCGATTCCTTTGAGGATCTCGTGTCCCTCGACCCTGGCGTGCAGGTTTTTGATTTCTAGAAGATTCATCTTCACCTCGTGGGCCACTCCGAGGTCTCCCTCGGGGGCTAAAGCCCTCATTCTTCCCTTTAACTGGGGCGGCCCGGCTAAAGCCGTGCCGTTTCAAACCTCAGTTACCCAACGCTTCCTTCAAGGCTGACGCCCAAAAGCTTTTGCGCCTCAACGGCAAATTCCATCGGAAGTTCGCGAAATACCTGCTTGCAGAACCCGTTCACGATCATGGACACAGCATCCTCTGTCTTGAGACCTCGCTGCTGCAGATAGAAGAGCTGATCCTCGCCAATCTTTGACGTCGAGGCCTCGTGTTCCATGCGCGCCGTGGAGTTCTTCACTTCGATGTACGGAAACGTATGCGCTCCGCATTTATCCCCAATCAGCAACGAATCGCATTGCGTATAGTTGCGTGCCCCCGTGGCGCCTTTCTGAATCCTGACCATGCCGCGATAAGTGTTCTGCCCGTGGCCCGCTGAGATGCCTTTCGAGACGATGGTGCTTCGTGTGTTCTTGCCGATGTGAATCATCTTGGTCCCTGTATCCGCCTGCTGATAGTTATTCGTCAGCGCCACGGAATAGAACTCCCCAACCGAGTTGTCGCCCTGCAGGATGCAGCTTGGATACTTCCACGTGATTGCCGAGCCGGTCTCTACCTGTGTCCACGAAATCTTCGAATTCACGCCGGCGCACTTGCCGCGCTTCGTGACGAAGTTGTAGATGCCCCCGCGTCCCTGTTTATCGCCGGGATACCAGTTCTGCACAGTCGAGTACTTGATCTCGGCGTTGTCCAGAGCAATCAGCTCAACGACCGCCGCATGCAATTGGTTCTCATCGCGAATCGGCGCAGTGCAGCCCTCGAGATAGCTGACGTAAGAACCTTCATCTGCGACGATGAGCGTTCTCTCGAATTGGCCCGTTTCCGCTGCGTTGATCCGGAAGTAGGTTGACAGCTCCATGGGGCAGCGTACGCCCTTGGGCACGTACACGACTGAGCCATCGCTGAAGACCGCAGAATTCAAAGCAGCGAAGAAGTTATCCGTATGAGGGACGACTGTGCCCAGGTATTTCTGAACCAGGTCCGGATGATTCTTCACCGCTTCTGAGAAGGAGCAGAAGATGATGCCCAGCTCGCCCAGCTTCTCCTTGAACGTGGTCGCGACCGACACGCTGTCGAACACAGCATCCACGGCCACTCCGGCCAGCAACTTCTGCTCCGCCAGTGGAATCCCAAGCTTTTCATACGTGCGCAGGATCTCCGGGTCGAGCTCGTCCAGGCTATTGAGGTTGGGCTTCTGCTTGGGCGCGGAGTAGTAAACAATGTCCTGATAATCGATGGGGCCGTATTTGACGTTGGCCCACTTCGGCTCCGCCTGGGCACGCTCGAGCGAAGTCCAATGGCGATAAGCCTTAAGCCGCCACTGCAGCATAAATTCCGGTTCATGTTTTTTAGCGGAGATGAGACGTATCGTCTCCTCGGTCAGCCCGCGAGGAACTCTTTCATCCTCAATGTCGGTGACGAATCCCCATTTGTAGTCCTGCTGGGTCAGGTCTCGAATGTCATTGATGCTGGAACTCATCGCACTCTCCACGGAGGTTGAGCCGCATCCATTTGCCAGCGCAGGCTTGCCGACGCGTTCAACCATGCAGGTTCGATATACGACCATTTTGGTCGTATATCCTTAGTATAGTGCTTTATCGTTTCCATCTCAAGCCCATAGATGTCTCGGTTTGCAGACGATTGAGAGGATATGGGTGTCTGCGGCTCAGGTGAGGACGCGCCCGACTGGCTCAGGGTGACGTATAAAGAGATGGGCTCGAGCAAGATCGGATTCAAAAGAGTTGAAACTGGCGCTGCACGAGAACGATCGCAACGCAATGTAGCAAATGCCGAGGACAAGAGACCTTGGGCTGCGCGGGATTCGAAGCTCAGCCGAATCTTTAGTTTCCGGAGCCTCTTCCGAGAAACACGGAGAATACTGTTCCTCGATACCGCTCTGCAGTCCGGCTGCGGAAGCGCAGTGTTCCCTGATGTTTCCTTACCGATTCGGCGCTGATCCAGAGTCCCAGGCCCGTCCCGGTCGCTGACTTGGTGGTGAAAAATGGCTCGAATATATGTTCTCTTGCTGATTCCCGGATACCTGAGCCTGTATCAGCGATCATCACTCGAACACCTGTTTTCCCCGACTTTGGATCGACGGCTTTGACGATGCGGACAATGAGACAGCGCGGTCCCGCGTTTTTCGACATCGCATCGATCGCATTGCTTACAAGATTGGCGAACACCTGCCGTATCTCATTTGCAAGGCAGTAGATCGTCGGATGTCCACTGTAGCGGCGATGGGTGACAACGTTCGTCGCTCTCAGGCGGCCTTCATGGAGCAGCAGCGTGGATTCGAGAATTTCTTCGACGTCGACTTCGGCGGGCTCGGAGGCCTGACGGTGAAAGTGAAGTGTTGCCGTCGCAATATGGCTCACGCGCGATAGTTCGTGCTCGGCCTGCTGGAGAAGCGCTGAGGCTTCAGATGATATCTCGCAGTTGCGCGCGAGGTAGATCAGGTTGGTGACAGCTTCAAGCGGATTATTAATCTCGTGCGCGATCGAACTGGCCATGCGGCCGACGACGGCAAGCTTTTCGCTTTCCCGCAGGCTCGTCTCACTTTTTAGTCGCTCGGTTTCATCGCGCAAGACTTTGGCTAGACCTGAAACCTGTCCATCCTTATTTCGAATGGGCTCCGTTACCCAGCGCGTCCAGATACGCCTCCCATCCTTGTGAATCAACCACCGGGCATCTTCCGTGCGCTCGTTCTTTACGATATTCACAAACTCCAAGCAAGGGATGCCGACCGATCGATCTTCCTCGGAAAGCAGCAGCGAAAATGGCTGGCCGAGTACTTCTTGAGACGAATAGCCAAAGATCCGTTCGGCGCCAGGATTCCAGCTTGCAAACCGCAGTTCTTTATCGAGCCGCACGAGCGCATACTCGTGCACGTTTTCAAAGAACAGCCGGCTGCGTTCTTCATTTTCACGTAGTGCCGCCTCTGCTTGTTTCCGGTCGGTGATGTCGTCGACGACAACATTGACCAGATGACTGTCTTCGCCGCCAACGCGTGAAGCAAAGATATCGAGCCAGCGATCGAAGTCATGCGAATAGCTTTCAAACCGGACGGGTTCGCCGGTTTCAACGACGGCGGCGTATGCCAGGAGACAGGAATCTTCAAGATGGGGAATCAACTCACGAGAGGTCTTTCCGATGGGATTGGTCAAACCGGTCAGTTTCTCGAACGCAGGGTTCGTCTCAGCGAAGCGAAGATTGCACGGTGCCCCGCTCTCGTCGTAGAGCACCTCGATCACTGCAAAGCCCTGATCAATGAGATTGAACAGCGCGCGGTACTTCTCTTCGCTCGCTCGCTGAGCAGATTCTGCGCGCGCCCGTTCGACAGCCGCCCAGGTCCGCTCTGCCGTTTGCCTTATGATCTCCTGTTCCCATGTTTCCCATGCTCTCTTCTCAAAGTGGGTTGCGTAGAAGAACGCCACCAGCCTCCCATCCTTGATCAGCGGAATCCCGGCAACGGAACGTATCTTGAAGCCTCTTGTCTTTTCCGAGCCGCCTGCCGGTCCACGTGGATCCACATACACATCCGATATGAAGATTTCCTCGCCAGCCGCAAGCGCCGGCGCGAATCCCTCTCCGAATTCCGAAAACCGGCATGGACCCTTTAGCGCGGGCATGCGCCCGTCCGCATACTGGCCGCCCACCACAATACTGTCGCCGTCCTTACTCATCTCTACGTAGCCGGCAAACGACACACTCAGTTCGCGTGCAAGCACCTCTGGAGCCGCCGACATGATGTCAATCGGATCGGCAATCGGCCGGAGGACATCGCTGAGCTTAAGCAGATACGCCTGAATCTTCTCGCTGTCTCGAAGTGCCTCCTCAGCGCGACGCCGGGTAGATATGTCGTTGTAGAGTGAAGCGACGCGTCGCAGGGACGGATCGCCAACCCGGAAAACATAGACTTCAAACCACCGGTCCGTCGGCTTGGAGTGGCACTCGAACCGAAGGGACTCGCCACGGACCGCAACACGGCCCAACGTCCTCGCCCACGCATAACCCGCCGAGGGAATCAGCTCTCGAACTGTCTTGCCGCTAAGAAACTCGAGGCGCGACATGCCCGTCAACTGCTCAAATCTCGCGTTGGCTTCGAGAATCCGATAGTCGACGCCTTCGTCGGCGTCATCCAGGATGACCTCTGCAATCGCAAGGCCCTCGTCGATCGCTTCAAAAAGTGTGCGGTATTTCTCTTCGCTGGCCCGCAACGCCATCTCTGAAGGTGAGCTTCCATCGATGTCGAACGGTTCAATTCCGTGTGGTTCTTCTTCGACAATTCTGCTACTCATGTTTGGGGACACTCCGCGATCATGAGAGGCACTCGGCCGGGGTTTAGCGTAGCTATCAGTAGACCTGACTCACGACCAAAATGCGTATCCAATCATAGCGCCGGGAGTGTCCCGAACAGTCACAAAATTGGAGCTTAAGAGGTGGTTTTTCTTTAACAGAGAATCCACATCTGGCAGGACGCCGGATCAAGGGACGCAGTCCGCCTTTTATAACCCTTTGAGGTCGTTGGATTTCCTCATCGCGCCAGGAAAGAGTGCACCCTCACGTTCGTCACCCAAAGGAATTTGGGTTGAACATGAGGGTGCAAAGTTCTGGCTCGGTGAGCCGATTTCAGAACATCATCTTGAGCGCGAGCTGAATGATACGGGAATCGGCAGTAAGGGCCACGTTGCCCGCGGCCGTGCCTACGGTAGAGCGGATGTTGCCATAAAAACAGTTGGCGCCGGAAGCGCAGTACGACGATACGGTGGGATCTGAGAACTGGGGATGATTGAATAGGTTGAAGAACTCGCCCCGGAACTGGAAGCTGAGTCTCTCGTGAGATGGCACAGGATAGAAGTTCTTCATGACTCCCGTATCCACATCCCATAGGTTGGGCCCGCGCCAGCTTCCTTTTCCCGAGTTGCCATAGGTTCCCGGTGCCGGCGGTGCGACCTGGCTTGTGTTTAGCCATGGCGCGCAGGGCTGGAACTTTCCAGGTGGCGGAGTCGGACATGCAGTCGGGTTTGACCTGCTGCCGAGCTGGCCCGAAGGACCTACGTAGTCCACACGATCAAGATTATTACCGGTCTGGGATATGTCTTGCCCGGCCAGCAAGGTCAGCGGGTCGCCGGAGCTGAACGTGTAAATACCGGTCCATTGCCATCCGCCCACAACGTTGCGTACCAGCCCGTTGGAGCCCCGAAGCGTGGGCAGATTCCACACGTATGATGCAACGATGTGGTGCCTGCGATCGAAAGTCGCCGGCCCGGTCTCGAAGGCATGCTGTCTCGGATCGTAGAATGACATGCCGGAGCCGATGCTCGATCCGATATCGGTGATCCCGCCGTTTTCGGCCAATCCGTAATCGTTAGCATGAGAATACGTGTAATTGGCAAGCAACGTGATCTGATTGAGAATTCCAGTGCCGCCCGCCGGCCGTTTTTCGAGGTCGAACTGGAGGCCGTTATAGCCGTTGGCGCCGGTGTTCCGATTCTGGTAGATAACGCCAAACGGCTGATAGGGCCGCCGCAATTGCAGCTTCGGTGGATTGTTGCCAGGCACGTACACACCGGGGTTCAAATTCACATCCTGCCGGAGATGGGTTCCGCGCGTCCCCACGTAAGAAGCGTGAACAACTGTATCTGCGCGCAGCTGACGTTCGAAGGTGATGTTCCAGTCGTAGATTTCAGGAGTGACCCATTTGACGCCCGGCTGCAGGCTGTAAAGTTGCGGGTTGGTCACAAAAGGCGCATTCTTGGGAGCGGTCTTGAGCGTGTACCGAAGCGGGAAGCCGTTTGCGTAGAAGGATTGATTACCATTCGCCAGCGGATTCGAGAGAGGACCAATCCCCGAGGTACCCGTCGTTGAGTCGAACAGGTCAATGCGCAGGCTGAAGGGCGCCGAGATGGCGGCATCGTTGAGGAACAGGCCCGGCAGGCGCGAGTAATAGAACAGACCACCGCCGGCGCGGAGCGACATTTTGCCCGAGCCGGTCGGATCCCACGCGACGCCCACGCGCGGAGCGAAGTTGTTGAAGTCGCCCGTTTGTCCGCGATCTGGCACGCTGATCCCGTTGTATTTGTCGCCGATAAAGAACAGGCCCGCAGGCGCACTGGGAATGATTGCCGAGTGAACGCCAGCAGCCTGCGCATCCGGACGGAACTGTTGGATACGCCCCGCGATCTCTTTCATCACCTGCTGAGGCTCCCAACGTAGTCCATAGTCCAGCGTGAGCCGCGGCGAGACCTTCCACTTGTCATTGGCGAAAAGGCCCATCGGGTTCTCGCGGGAGTCTGACCAGTCGCCGGATGTCTGGCTGAACGTGTGCTGATAGCCGAGCAGAAAGCTCGCCATGGCCAGGCCCGTCACATCGTTTGTAAAATTGAAGCTGGCATTCTCCAGATCGGTATTCCGGATATTCGATTGATCCATTTCGAGGTCGTAGCCGAAACTAAACGCATGCTTGCCCTTTGTCCAGCTCAGCACATCGCGAAGGTCGTATGTGTTCCGAATGAATTTGGCGTCGGTAAAGCTGCCGAGCGTAAAATCGGTAGTCCCGTTGACAGCGAAGTTCCGGATGCCACTCTGCGCTGTGGGCAGTTGCCAGACGCTTGAACCAAAGGTCTTCATGTCCGGAACCGTGCCTCCCGGTCCTCCCTGCTGACCGCGGTCCGAGGCCGAGCGCACGAAATCGAGGGTAACGGCATTGACCAGCCGCGGTGAGATGACCCAGGTGTAGCCGACGGCCCAATTCTGGGTCTGCACCGTCGATCCGGGTCCCGCGGTCAGCAGGTCCTTGCCGTCATAGGTTGGCGCGTGATGGTACTTGTTGAGATAGAAGCGGCCAAAGAGGCGATCCTGACCGCGGAAGACCTGATCGAAGCGTGCAATGTATTCAGAGAAGTTCTGCTGGATCGGCGTGGCAAAGGTGACGGCCCCGCTGGTCGACCCCGCAGCGGGAACCGGCAGCAGCTTGGCCATAGCGAGTGCCACGGGATCGATCGGGCCAATGGATGCATTGCTTGCGAAAGGAGTGTGTGTAAACGGATTGCAGATATTCGGTTGCGGTGTAGTGGTGCATGCCTTGTTGTTGCTTAATGTCGGATTCGTTTTGGAGAAATCGCCGGTCAAATTGTCCGCAGTGGGAACGGTCGCGTTGGTGGCATTGTTGGCGCTGCGGATAATTGTCTTTTGCCACCCGAAAAACATGAAACTCGTGTTCTTGTGGACCGGACCGCCGACGGTGGCGCCAAACTGATTGCGCTTGAGCGGATCCACCTTGGGGGCAAAGTAGTTGCGGGCGTTGAAATAGCCGTTGCGTACAAATTCGAACACATCGCCATGCCATTGGTTCGTTCCCGACCTCGTAACAACGTTCACTACCGCGCCGGCGTTGTTGCCATATTGCGCGTCGAAGCTGTTGGTCTGAACGCTGAACTCCTGCAACGCGTCAGGGAAGGGGAAGGGCAGGTTCACGTTGCTCATCAGGTCTTCGTTGTTCCCGCCGTCCAGGTTGTAGCCGATCTGGTCCGGCCGCGCCCCGTTCACCGCGATCGCCTCTTCGCCGGGTATCTGTTTCGTGTCACCCTGCAATGCGCCGGAGTTGTTCGCGACTGCACTGATCGTTCCGGGAACCAAAAGCGTCAGATCGGCGGCATTTCTGCCGTTCAGGGGCAGGTCGGTTACGCGCGAGCTCTCAATCACCTGGCTGAGCTCTTGGCTCACGGTGTTCACCTGAACGCTCGATGCCTCAACCGTAACCTGCTGGTTTGCCT
>DATFSO010000130.1:0-11518 GCA_035262585.1 Occallatibacter sp.
TTCCGCAACTACCCGAAGCTGTCAACGGCTCCCTTTGCAAGCTGGGAATGGGGTCCCTCGCCAAACGACGAGCGGCACCACATCACCGTGGCCGGCGTCGTCAATCTGCCCAAGGGCTTCGAGATTGCGCCGATCCTGCAATACGGTTCTGCACGTCCCTACGGCGTCACCAACTCTGCTAACACCCTCAACACCGGGGGCGGTACGGCAACTGCCGTTGTGGTGCCGACGTCGGACCCTAAGGCGTATCTCACGTTTACCACGAGCAACGGCTATTCGAAAGTCTCGACCGCTGACACCGCAGCACAGAACTGTTTCTACGGTATCAACGGCGCAGCTGCTGCCTGCACAATCGCGAAGTACAACCCGCTGCGCGGCGATCCGTTCTTCCAGTTGGATACGCGACTTGCCAAGACCATCAAGATCAGGGAGAGAGCCAACCTGCAAATCATCGCCGAAGCCTTCAACCTGACCAACCGTGCCAACTACGGCAACGACTTCGGTTCGGCTACCCTGGGCACCACACTGGCCAATATCGCTTCTGCCACGACATTCGGACATCCCCAGGGCTTCATCTCACCAAGCTCGACGATCATTCCGCGCTCGACGTGGGGCGAGCTTGGATTCCGCTTCACTTTCTAACCTTGGTGAGTTCTCAGCCAATAGGGGCAGGCTTTATGCCTGCCCCTGAGTTCTTTGGGTCAAAGCAAAACATCCCTCCATGGGTTATCAGACGCAAGGCCATTCGCCTTCAGACCACGACGCCTTCCTCAGGCTCGGGCTGCGTAACCGGCGGCGTGGCGGCTGCTGGCGCAGGCTTGCGGGGGCGGCGCTTCGCGGATGGGGTCAGGGCCTCGAGTTTCGGCATAGCGCTGATGTCGGTCTTTCCCTCGGCGAGCTTGATCAGGAAGTCCTGCGCAGAGAATGGCTGACCGTCTTTTGAAGGGGTCGCGCGCCGGTAGGTTCCGTCGGGCTGCTGGATGCGAGCCTTGACGGTATCGGCGAGGTAGGCCGGAAGGATCTCGTCATGAATGCGCGCCTTGACGGCAGGATCGCGAACCGGGAATGCGATTTCGCAGCGCTCGAACAGATTGCGCGACATCCAGTCGGCAGAGCCAAGGTAGATCTCATCGTCGCCGCCATTGGCGAAGTGGAAGATACGCGAGTGCTCGAGGAATCGGCCGACGATGGAGCGCACGCGAATGCGGCTTGACATTCCCTGCACGCCGGGACGGAGGATGGAAAGCCCGCGCACGATCAGGTCTACCTCAACTCCGGCGTTCGATGCGTCATAGAGAGCTTCGATGACGCTGGGCTCGAGAAGAGCGTTTATCTTGGCGACGATATGCGCGGGACGTCCGGCTCTTGCGTGCTCGGTTTCGCGGCGAATGAGCCGGAGGAAGCTCTCGGCCATGGTGAGAGGGGCAACGAGCAGCGGGCTATAGTCGTCAATCTCAGCGTGGGCAGTGAGGTAGTTGAAGACCATGTGCACGCGCTCAGTGATCTGCGGGTCACTGGTGAGCAGGCTTAGGTCGGTGTAGAAGCGCGCGGTGATGGGGTTGTAGTTGCCGGTGCCAAGGTGGCAATAGCGGCGCGTGACGCCGTCTTCATCGCGGCGGACGAGCATCGCCAGCTTGCAGTGGGTCTTGAGTCCGACAACGCCATGAAAGACCTGCACGCCGGCGTCTTCCATGCTGCGCGCCCAGCGGATGTTGGAGGCCTCGTCGAAGCGGGCCATCAGCTCGACGACGAGCGTTGCTTCTTTGGTTGCGGCGGCCTCGATGAGTGCTGAAAAGACGGGCGAATCCTGGCTCGTACGGTAAAGCGTCTGCTTCATGCCGACAACGGCCGGGTCTTCAGCGCCCTGCTGAATAAAGTCGACGACCGAATCGTATGAGTCGAAGGGATGGTGCAGGATGACGTCGTGCTGGCGTAGCTCGTCGAAGATGTTTTTCGATTTGCGACTGAGGTGCAGCGTCCGCGGCGTAAAGGGCTGAAATTTCAGATCGGGCCGCTGGATGTCACTGTATAGAAACATCAGGCGTGACAGATTGACCGGGCCCTCGCCAAGAAAGACCTGGTCGTCATCGAGTTCGAAATTGACGCGAAGGCGCTCGACGATCTCGGGGTCGGCGCCCGCCTCGATCTCGAGGCGGACCGCGTCACCCTTGCGCCGGTTATGGAGTTCGACGCGGACGGTCTCGAGCAGCGAGCGGGCTTCTTCTTCCTCGATGTAGAGGTTGGAGTTGCGCGTGACACGGAATGGGACACGCGACTGGACCTCGTAGCCGCGGTACATCCCGGCAAGGTTCTGCGCGATGAGGTCCTGAAGGAGCACGTAATCGAATCGGCCGTCTTCAGCGGGAAGACGAACGAAGCGGGGAAGTGCGCGCGGAACGGTGACGACCCCGACGACCAGCGGACCGGAACTCTTGCGCTTGCGGCGAAGGAGCAGGGCAAGGCAGAGTGCCTTGTTCAGTACGCGCGGGAAGGGGTGGGCGGGATCGATTGCAATTGGGGTGAGAAGCGGGTCGACCTCGCGCTGGAAGTAGCCCTGGGCGTAAGCACGCGCGTCTTCATTGAGTTCCTCCCATTCGAGGAGGCGGATGCCGCTTTTGCGCATCTCCGGAAGAAGCATCTCGTTCCAGCAGAGATACTGGGCTTTCACGAAACTGTGGATATCGGCCGTAAGAGCAGCAAGGGATTCTTCGGGGCGGAGGCCGTCGTAGCCCGGCTCGCGGTAGCCATCCTCAATGCGTTGCATGAGACTGGCCTGGCGGATTTCAACGTACTCGTCGAGATTCGACCCGGTAATCGCAAGAAACTTAACGCGTTCGAGCAGGGGGTTCGTGGGGTCCTCGGCCTCTTCGAGCACACGTCGATTGAACTGCATCCATGAATGGTCACGCCCGTTAAAGAGCTTGTGTTTCTGCTTCGTTCGGTTCATCTGCGTAGCAAGCAAGCCGTGTTGGAAGTCTAACGCTTTTTCTGGAAAGCTGTATGGCTGGCGCCGCCAGTCCGGTGTCCGGTGTGCAGATGAGGCATGGTCACAGACGAAGCGGGTGGGCAGGTTAAGATGCGGCAAAAACGGCGGGAGATCGGGAAAAAGGCAGCGCGGCACATTGACCCGTGACGGGCGACGGGTGGAGGATATAACCTTGGCGGTTTTGGGCGTTCCCGCCAATTCAGGAGATCTCCCGATGTCCCATCATTCTGATTCCAGAGATGCATTGATTCCCAAACAGCCAATCCCTGCAGGAGCCGAGGAATTCTCGAAGAAGGTAACCGGGCTGATGGACGGAAAGGCAAAGGATGAGGCAACGGTAGCCAATGCGCTTCGGGGCACCGACGACATGCTGGATGTGATCGCAGCCGGACTCTACAACATGGCTTCGATGCTGGTCGGCGAGGGCGAGGACAGCATTCGCCTTATCGAGACTGCGGTGGCGCGGGCCGAGATTTCGGCGTGCAGCGACGCGCATCACGGGCGTATGAGCAGCCGGAGGGCCCTTTGTACGGCGGCCATCGAGCTGATCGCCGAACGGAACCCTGAGAGCCTGGCTGCACCGGTGTGGGTGCAGCACTCGACCACCTGCATCGAGGACGACGATCTGGAGTCCACAGGAATTTCGCGTGAGGATCTGGAACACATGCTGGCTGGCCCGAACCGCGAGAATGTGAAGCTCTGGATCGAGAGCCTGCCAACGTCCACCAGGGTCGTCTTTGTGCTGCGCGCAGTCGCCGGCTTCACGGCGGATGAGACGGCAATGATGCTGGCCGAGCACGGCGGGAAGAATGCCGGTGGCTGGAGCGCGGATGCAGTGCGGGAGATCTTCCGCCAGGGCCTCTGTTCGCTGGCCTCCCAATTGATTCATGCCACGACCAAATGAACCCGACCCACACGGGAATAGCGGTTGGCCTCCAATAATGCACACGCCGACCGATGTTAGACCGCGCCCCGACGACAGAGGTGCAAAGAATTAAGGGCCGGGCTGTGTTCAGGGATACATCGATCGTTGTCTTCGATTCAGTACACTAAAAAGAAGCTGCCGGCCTGTGGCGGGCATCAATTAGAGTGCAAACTACTTTCCGGCGGATTCTCACAGCCAGGATCAAAAAGACGATCGATGTCCTCTGACGATTGTAGGAAGTACCCAAAACTTTTTTTGGCTTGCGCAGCGCTCACAATGAGCATGATGGCAGCCGGAGACATTGTTGCTCAGCAGCTCCCTTCGACTATTCCGGGGCAGTCAGCGGGGCCCACTGCGGGCAGTTTCCAGGGGAGCGTGACGGCAGGCCAGGCGACCGGGCAGACGCTCGATCTCTCGCTGGATGACGCGATACAGCGTGGCCTCAGGAACAATCTTGGCGTGATTTTGAGCGGGACGCAAACCTCGTCGGCGCGCGCAGAACAATTGACTCAGTTGCAGTCGCTGCTTCCGGATGCCGAATTCAACGCGCATGAGGCCGTGCAGACGGTCAATCTCGCGGCCGAGGGTCTTCGGATCCCGGGTTTTCCAGTGATTATCGGGCCGTTCGGATATACCGATTTGCGAGGATACCTCACATGGTCGCTATTGGATATCAAGTCGCTGCGCACCTACATGGCGGCAAAGCACGGATTTAAGGGCGCTCAACTCTCTGAGCAGGATGCTCAGGATGAGGTGGTGCTGACGGTGGGCAACGCCTACATGCTGGTGCTGGCCGACCAGGGGCTTGTGGAAAGCTTTCAGGCACAGGTGGCCACGGCAAAGGTTTCGCTCGATCAGGCCAATGCCAACCATGATGCAGGAACGGCGCCCAAGCTCGATGTGCTGAGGGCGCAGGTGGATTACCAATCCCTGCAGCAGCAGCTGATTGTCGCGCAGAACGGGTTTGAGAAGGACAAGCTGGCTCTGGCGCGCACGATCGGGTTGCCTCTGGAGCAGAAGTTCAACCTGTCGGACAAGGAGCCGTACGCGGCTTTCGATCATCTCGATGTCGATGCGGCAATCAACCAGGCTCGCGCGAACCGCAAGGATCTGGCCGCGATGATGGAGCAGACCCAGGCGGCCGAGGAACAGCGGAAGGCAGCGACTGCGGAGCGCTATCCGAAGATTACGTTCGACGGAGACTATGGCGTCATCGGACCTACTCTGGGCCACTCCCATGGGACAGGCTCGGCATCGGGCACGCTGGCCATGCCCATCTTCAAGGAATATGGTCTGCGCGGCGATGCGCAGATTGCACAATCGCAGCTCGACACGCAAAGGGCGCAATTGAGTGATTTGAACGCGCAGGTGGATGCCGACGTACGCGACGCGCTGCTGGATATCGAAGCCGCGCAGAAGCTGGTTGAGGTTGCGCGATCGAGCGTGGATCTTGCCACCGAAGCGCTGAGCGAGGCGCAGCAGCGCTATGCCAACGGAGTGAGCGACAACCTCGCAGTGAGCCAGGCAGCGCAATCCGTAGCTCAGGCAAACGATCAGTATGTATCGAGCCTCTATCGGAATAATGTTGCCAAGCTGAGCTTGGCGCGCGCGTTGGGAGCGGGGCAGGCGTACAAGACATATTTGGGAGGGAAGTAGACGTGGCGGATACAACCACAACGACAGTGCGGGCCCCGCGGGATGAAAGCACAGAGGTGGCGCCGCCACCTCGTCGCCGCAGAGGCGTCATCATCGCAGTGGCGGCGATCCTGGCGCTGGTCGCGCTGGGCTTCTGGTGGCATTCCACCTACTATGAGGACACTGACGACGCGCAGATCAATGGGCACCTGATACAGATCAGCTCGCGGATCGCGGGACAGGTGATCAAGGTGAACGTGGACGAGAACCAGAAGGTGCCGAAGGGCTATCTGATCGCCGAGCTGGATCCGCGCGACTTTGAAGTGGCGGTGGAGAACGCGAAGGCCGCACTGGCGAGCGCCGAGGCAGCGGCTTCGGCGGCGAAAGTCAACGTCCCGATCACGACCGTCAACACCGGCGCGACTCTGACTTCCGCCGGCGCGGATGTGACGGCTGCGACTGCATCGATTTCGCAGGCGCAGTCGCAACTGGCCGCGGCCCATGCGCAGGTGGTGCAGGCGGAAGCCAACAACGTCAAGGCCCAAGCGGACCTGGAGCGCTATCGGCCGCTAGTTGCCAAAGATGTGATCAGCAAGCAGCAGTGGGATGCGGCGGTCGCTACGGCCGATGCGGCGAAGGCCTCCGTCGACAGCGCACATGCCAACGAACGCGCTGCATCCGATGCGGTACGAGTTGCAAACGAAAAGGCTTCGCAGGCACAGGCGCAACTGAAGTACGCGCAGACCGCACCGCAGCAGGTTGCAGCGCAGACGGCACGCGCGAAGCAGGCGGAGGCCCAGGTACAGCAGGCGCAGGCGCAGTTGGATCAGGCGCAACTAAACCTGAGCTATACAAAGATCATTGCGCCCGAGGCGGGGATCGTTACGCGCAAGAGCGTCGAGATCAACCAGAACGTGTCAGTAGGGCAGAACCTGATGACGCTGGTGTCGCTCGAAAACCTGTGGGTGACGGCAAACTTCAAAGAGACCCAGCTGAAGCACATGGCGGCTGGTCAGCCGGTCGAGATCAAGGTAGATGCGACGGGCAGGACGTATCAGGGGCACGTGACGCAAATCGGCGGAGCGACCGGATCTGTGCTTTCGCTGTTTCCGCCGGAGAATGCTACCGGCAACTACGTAAAGGTTGTGCAGCGCGTGCCGGTGCGCATCGACTTCGACAACTTGGAACAGCAGGATCCGAACCATTCGCTGCGGCCGGGATTGTCGGTTGAGCCCAAGGTGAGGGTGAAGTGAGAAGCAGCAGCGACTAGCCGCCAGCTTTCTAGCTCGAAGCTTGTGTTGTGCATAAGCCAGCTCTAAGAGAAATCGAGAGCTGGCTTTGTTTTTGAGGCTTGGTGTGTCCGTCTCGATTCGAGTGTCCGAATCATCCGCTCAACGCAAGGAAAAGCATTAGAGTGGATGGGAAAGCCATGAAAGAAGCAATTGAGGTATCGAAAGAAAACTATCTGAAGGCCATTCTGGAGGCCGATGCCGAGGGCCGCCAGGTGATTCCCGCCACGCTCGCGCACTGGCTCGAAGTCTCTGCTCCCGCGGTGACCATGGCGCTGAAGCGGCTGCGTCGTGACGGCTACGTGGAGATGAGCGACGACGGCATCGTCCGGCTGACCGAGGCAGGGCGAGAAACAGCTTACCGGACGGCGCTGCGGCATCACCTGATCGAGCGCATGCTGAGCGAGATCTTCGGAATGGAGTGGTACGAGATTCACGATGAAGCCGAGCGGCTGGAACATGCGGTGTCGCCTGCCTTCGAGGCGAAGCTGAAAGAGAAACTCGGCGAAGGAGGAGCATGCCCTCACGGAAACGCGGTGCTGCCGGAGCGGCCTGCGGAGAGGAAGAATCGAGGAGAATTGCCGTTATCGGAGGCTAAGCCGGGAGAACGCTACCGCGTGACAAGCCTCCAGGAGCGCGACACGCAGCTGCTTCGGTTCCTGCATCGAATGGGAATAGGACCGAACCAGAGTCTTCGTGTTTTGAGCCAGAATTACGATCAAACCGTCTCGATTGAATTACCTACGGGTAATTCGATCCTGGGAAGACCCGCCGCCGAAGCCATTTGGCTGCGCCCGGAAGCGTTCTGAGTAATTAGAAATAATATTTTTATATTAACTGCGATTAACCTATGCCATACTTGACCTGAAAGAGTCGGGTCACGGGTCTTTTTCCCCTTTTCGTTTTTACATGGCCACCGAAATCTCCAATCGAATCGGGCTCCAGGAGCCTTCGCTACCCGAGGTGCACGCAAGTGTACCCATATCGCGCTCCCACGTGTACTGGAAGCGGCTGCTGGGCTTTATGGGGCCGGGGTTCCTGATCTCAGTCGGGTACATGGACCCGGGAAACTGGGCGACCGACATTGCGGGCGGTTCGCGATTCGGGTACACGCTGCTGTTTGTCATCATGCTGTCGAACCTGATGGCTATCCTGCTGCAGAGCCTGGCGCTGAAACTTGGGGTAGCGACAGAGCGCGACCTGGCGCAGCTGTGCCACGAGAACTACGGCAAGAGGGTAAGCTTTGCACTTTGGGTGGGAGCGGAGATTGCCATCGCGGCGTGTGACCTCGCCGAGGTGATCGGGTCGGCGATTGCACTGCAACTGCTGTTTCATCTTCCGCTGATTTATGGCGTGCTGATCACGAGCCTTGATGTGCTGCTGATCTTGCTATTGCAGCGCTGGGGATTCCGATACGTGGAAGCGCTGGTCATCGTGCTGATTGGAACGATCATGGCGATGTTCGGCGTGCAGGTTTTTCTTTCGCAGCCTGATTACGCGGCAGCACTCAGGAACCTGCTGATTCCGTCGCCGTCGATTGTGACCAATCCGGCGATGCTCTACATCGCAATAGGCATTCTGGGTGCGACTGTGATGCCGCACAATCTTTATCTCCACTCCTCGATCGTGCAGAGCCGGCAATACAAGCGCACTCCCGAGGGCAAGCGCGAAGCGATCCATATGGGCAATGTGGATTCCGCGATTGCGCTGACCGTCGCGCTCTTTGTGAATGCGGCAATCCTGATTGTTGCAGCCGCCGTGTTCCATCGCAGCGGGCACTTCGAGGTAGCCGCGATCGAGGATGCCTACAAGCTGCTGAGCCCATTGGTAGGCGCCGGATTTGCGAGCACGCTGTTTGCGGTGGCGCTGCTGGCGTCCGGGCAGAACTCCTCAATTACCGGAACGCTCGCAGGCCAGATCGTGATGGAGGGCTTCGTGCACCTGAGGGTGACGCCCTGGCTGCGCAGGCTGATCACACGCGGGCTGGCGATTGTGCCGACCATCATCGTGGTCTGGGTGAACGGCGAGCGCGGCACCGAGAAACTGCTCATCCTTAGCCAGGTGATCCTGTCGATGCAATTGAGCTTTGCCGTAATCCCCCTGGTGATGTTTACGGGCGATCGCGCCAAGATGGGCGAGTTCGTAAACGCAAAGTGGTTGAAGGTGCTGGCCTGGACCACGGCAGTGCTGATCGCGGGCTTGAACGCCTGGCTACTGGCCCAGACTGCGATGGGATAGGGCAGGGACCAAGGGAATAGGGATCAGAGAGTAGGGGGTAAGAGACGCTAAGAGCGTACTATGAACTACGGACTGAGAACTGAAACCTGACGAAGGCAATTGAGGCTTCACATGCGCAAGACCTTGGAAGTCGTAGGAATAGGATTGCTTGCAGTCCTTTACTGGATCACGTATTCGGCTCTGAACGGACCGGAGAGCCTGCCCGACCGCATTCCGACGCATTTTGATATCTCGGGACAGCCCAATGGGTGGGGACCGCCGCAGGTGCTCTGGCTCCTGCCGGTGATCGGAACGGGGCTCTACCTGTTGATGACAGCTCTGGCTGCGATTCGTTTTCGCCGCGTCAACCTGCCTGTTACCGTGACAGAGAACAACCTGCCGTTCATCCAGGAGCAAACCGGCCTGATGGTGACCTGGATCAAGGTTGAGTTGCTAAGCTTGTTCCTCTACATTCAGTGGACGATCATCCAGGGAGTGCGGATGGGCACGTTTCGAATGTCCCCGTTGGTGGTCCCGGTATTTCTCGCAGTGGTTTTCGCGACTGTGGGCTGGAATCTGGCGGTGATCATTCGCGGAGCGCGAGAGCGGGCCGAGTCACCGAGCACAGAGAACCACCTCGAGGATTTTCGTTGATCGAGTCGCTGGAGCGCTTCCAGCGGGCCCCTAGAAAACCCAGACGCTTGCCAGCAACGAAACCATCGCGGCAACGATGCAAACCTGATAAACCAGGTCCTCCTTGCGGCGCGGTCTTCCTGAAACTGCAGTGGGGGAGAGTTGCATTCCAGTTGCCTTTCCCAGTTTGTCCCTTGCTTTGACCCGAGGCGGGCGCGTGCATCCACCTAGCCCGACTATGCTCCTATTTAGATTCACTTCTCTTCATTTGTGAATCAACCAAAAGTGCAAGAACGTGGTTACCCATGTTATCCACAAAGGCACACAGGGGTTCCGAACGGGCAGTCAAATGCCCAACCCGGCCACATCAGGTAGGGATTCAGGCTGCTGCGATCAGGCTTCGGCTGTCGTGGGGTCGATGATGGTCTTGACTTCGGCAACTGAATTGGCCGGGAAGCCGCCTTGTTTCGCATGTTCGCGGACGAGTTCCTCGTTTGCTGCAATGTAGATGCAGTAGATCTTGTCGGAGGTCACGTAGCTGTGGATCCATTGAATTTCGGATCCGAGCTTGCGCAGGACCCCACAGGATGTATTCGAGATGGCCTTGAGCTCTTCGGGAGAAAGTTTGCCTGCGCCGGGAACCTCGCGCTCGATGACGTACTTGGGCATGGAACCTCCGTTTAGATGGGAAACCGACCAGCGCGAAGACTTTCAATTTCCGCGAGAGTTGGCGACGAGGCCGGCTGCGTCAGTGTACCCGCTTGACGCATGGAAGGGAACAGCCTGTTGAAGAATGAACAACGTAGTCTGTCGGGGTGTAGAATCCGCTCGTGAGCACGGGACCCCAACTTGTTCGTTCGCCGGAGCCGCATGAGCGGAACTGGCTGCCGTTGTTGATCGCTGCGGGGGCTGTTTTGATTGCGGCGATTGTTGCCGTTGTGATGCTGGAGCAGCGCAAGGGTGAGCCTACAGTAACGCCGGTCTCAGCCGCACCGGACGCCTATGCAGCCAGTCTGCCAATCACCGACATCAAGATGAGCGAGAGCAGCAATCTCGCCGGCGGTAAGGTGACTTATATTGACGGACACATCGCCAACAACGGAAACCGGACCGTAGCCGGAATCTCGGCGCAGGTATTGTTCCGAAATGTGGCCAACGAGGTGGCACAGAACGAGACCCAGCCGCTGAAATGGATTCGCACGCGGGATCCGTATGTGGACCTGGAGCCGGTTTCCGCAGCTCCGCTAAAGCCGGGGGAAGGCCGGGACTTCAGGCTGATCTTTGATGCGGTCACACAGGATTGGAACGGAGTCTACCCCCAGATCCGGATCGTCCGCGTGGATGCAAAGTAGTCGACCAAGCGTTTTCATAGGCGCGGTTCAAGAGATTCGTTTTCCCCGAGGCAGGAGCTGTTCGAATGTGGCTGTCTTGTAAACAGCAGAATCGAAACGCGCTGTAGCTCGATTTACCCGGTAAGACTTACCTCAAGCGGTAAAAATTACTTTCTGGTCACCCCGTTCAGTTGTGAAGTCCGGTCCCGTGCGTAAGCCTCTAACCTATTTAGATTCAGTATATTGCCTATCTCGTCCTGGACGGGCTCATTTTGGCATTTCCCATGCACTAAAGACAGGCGAGCGGCAAGACACGCTCACCCGCAGTCGAACGCGGCAGCGCATATCAGGGGTTAGAGGAAAAAAATGAAAAGCGAGATTAGAGGTCGGTTTCTACTTCCCAGCCAGGTAGCCGTTCTGGCCCTGGCTTCGGCGATTGCGATTCCCGCGATGGCCCAGACTGCCCAGCAGCCTGATAGCAGTTCCCAAAGTGCGCCGGCGG
>DATFSO010000131.1:0-3623 GCA_035262585.1 Occallatibacter sp.
GCAAACGTGGCGGAACGCATGCTCTTCCCCGGACTCGATGGCTTGTGCCGCTGGCTGAGCCGCTACTACACGCCCCGCCAGTTGACAGTTGCCGGAAAGGGCACACGGCGGCCTCGAAAACGTTGACTTTCGAGTAGCCGGTAACTTCCAGCAGGATGGACGAACAGCCGGATAGAAAGCTACTAACGCCGATGTCGATACCTCGACCATGCACAAGACAGGATTACGTGCAGTGGCCGCAGCTGACGCTGCTCAGTTGACGATTGCTTCCATCGATGAGCCGGCGGAAGCCTTCTTCATCAGCAGCAGTGTCCGCGACCAAGGACGCATGCAGCGTTGTTGGCGGCGCCAGAGGATTCGCACTAATCAATCCACTCGGCCAGAAATATTTTGAAGCTTGTGCCTAAAACAGAAAAGGAAAGCAAGGAATTCAGACTACAGGGTATGGAGGTACGCCAGCAACTCCTGGACCTGCTGCTCGGACAAGACATCGCCGAAACCGCGCATCTTGCTCCGCCCTAGTCTAATGATCTCCCCCACGCGCGCATCGTTCGCGGGTAAGCCGCTTTCAGCGAGGTAAGGCTTCTTGAAAACACCCTGCAGACTCGGGCCCTGTTTATCGCTGCTTGAATAGGGCTCATGGCAGCGATTGCAATAATTGTCGTAGAGTCGCCGGCCGGCCGCCTGTTGCGGGGTTAGCCCCAGTTCCTGGTCACTTTTACGGCGTGCGGCATTACAACCAGCAAGAACACAGAATGCCGTGGTGATCGCAAATAAAACCATCGCAACTCGTCCCTTCGCTAAACGCAAAAAATCTACCCTCTCCATCAACTTTCCCCGCTCGTCCAGAAGTACAATAATAAAAGCTATGACGGTTGCGGTGAAGCGCGTGTATGAGGCGGCCGGAAGAAACGATGGCACACGCGTGCTCGTGGACCGGCTGTGGCCGAGAGGCTTGGCCAAGAAGGCCGCCGCCGTCGATGAGTGGCTTCGCGATCTAGCACCTTCCGACGAACTTCGAAAATGGTTTCATGCTCAGCCCGAGCACTGGGAAGAGTTCAGGAGACGATATCTGCAAGAGCTCTCAGGCAGTCGAGCTCGCGCTGCGCTGGATAAACTCTATGATATCGAGCGCCGGGGCACACTCACCCTGCTGTTTGCCTCAAAAAACCTAGAACGGAATAACGCCGTTGTGCTGCGCGATCTGCTGGCAGGAGCGCGTAAGCCACCTACCGGTACCGGTCCCACGGCGGCCGGAGCCATGCGGGCACGACGGGCCGCCAGCCTCCCCAGACACTAGCTATGGTGTTGCATCCCTTGCCCTCGCGGCATCGAGCTCAACCGCGACGGCCTGCCATTCCTGCGTGGCGAGCAGTCGAGCAAAAGCAGAAGCAGCCGGCACAGGACTGGTGGGTAATTGCCCAGCCCGACCACGCGGCGCTGGCTGGAGATTTGGCTGCACAGCTCAACTGCCCGGCAATTCGCAGCCTAAGCACAGAGGTAATTCGCGCCATCTCCGCTCACGATGCGGGCTGGGCACAGTTCGATGCCGCTCAAACAACCGGCCTCGCCGGCGTCGAGAACCTACCGCCTCCCTTGTCATTTTTGGAGATTACTCCCGTCGATTTCTTGGTTGCATGGATCGGTTCGATCGAGGTGGCAGAGCGCATCGGCGCCACGGGAGGAATTATCGTGAGTGCTCATTTCAGCCGTCTTGCGCGAAGCCGGCTCGCTTCTCGATCCGACGCTCCGGAGGATGTGCGACGGCTGAACCAGTTTCTGTCCACTGAGTCATGCCGCCGGGCACGATTGGTCGCTAAGGTTCAGGCATCCGCGAGTGAACTTGAGGCTCTGACGGATATTTTGCAATTCTGCGATTTGGTCTCGCTGTACTTGTGTTGCGGGGCCGATGAGCCTGCGGCATTTCCCCAGCCGTTCGGTGAGACAATGATCCACGTGCGCTCGGAGGGAGATGCATTCCTGTTCACCCCTCCGGTGTTTGGCCGCGGCACCGCTCTGGGAGTGAGCGCACGCCGATATCCGAGTGGAAAACAACTTGGGACGCTGCCGTTCCTGCTGGGATGATATTCTTTCGGTCCCAGGTGCGCTCAGGAAGATCTGTCCGCCCAAACCTACTGCCTCCAGCGCCGAAAGAGCAGCGCGCCGTTGGTGCCGCCGAATCCGAACGAGTTCGACATCGCGTACTCCAACGACACTTTGCGCGATCGGTTCGGTATGAAATCCATCCCGGCTGTTTCCGGGGCTTGATTTTCGAGGTTGATGGTCGGGGGGAGAATCTGGTCCCTTAGTGCGAGCACGGTAATTCCGGCTTCCAGTCCGCCGGCACCACCGAGCAGGTGACCGGTCATCGATTTGGTCGAGCTGACCGGGATCTGGTCACCGAACAGGTTGCGGATGGCGGTCGCTTCCAGCACGTCGCCCAGCGGCGTCGAAGTGCCGTGCGCATTTACGTACCCCACAGCGCTGGGTTCCAGCTTGGCATCATGGAGCGCATTGCGCATCACCCGATATCCGCCCTCGCCTTCAGGTGCAGGCTGTGTGATGTGGAATGCATCGCCACTCATACCGTAGCCCACGATTTCCGCCAGTAGCGGCGCACCCCGTTTCTTAGCATGTTCGAGTTCTTCCAGAATCAAAATTCCGGCGCCCTCCCCTATAACAAAGCCATCACGGTCGGTGTCCCAGGGGCGGCTCGCTTTCTCAGGATCATCATTGCGGGTGGAGAGCGCCCGCATGGCAGCGAATCCGCCGACTCCCATGGGAGTAATGGCAGCTTCGGTGCCGCCGGCAATCATGACGTCGGCATCACCATGTTGGATGATGCGCACCGAATCTCCGATGGAGTGCGCACTGGTGGTGCAGGCCGTGGCTGTGGCTTCGTTTGGACCCTTGGCACCGTAGCGCATAGAAACATGGCCTGCGGCGAGATTGATGATGGCGGCGGGAATGAAAAAGGGAGAGATTTTTCGCGGGCCGCCGTTGATCAGGTTCGAATGTTCGCGCTCAATAACGTCAAATCCGCCAATACCCGATCCAATATGCACGCCCACACGCTCGGCTTTTTCCGGCGTAATCGTCAAGTGTGAGCACTTCAGCGCCTCATCACTGGCCGCCAACGCCAGGTGGATGAAGCGGCCCATCTTCTTAAGTTCTTTTCTCTCGATGAAGTTTAGAGGATCGAAATTCTTGACTTCAGCGGCTATCTGACAAGCAAATTCAGAGGCATCGAACTGGGTGATGCGGCCTACACCACTCTTGCCGGCGAGCAGATTACGCCAGGTCTCCTCGGTGCTGTTGCCCACGGCACAGATGAGGCCAAGGCCGGTGACGATGACGCGACGCAAACTTACTTGGCCCCTTTCGCGTGCTTGCCGATGTAATCGACCGCATCCTGCACGGTGCGGATTTTTTCCGCGTCTTCGTCGGGAATCTCAATATCAAAGGCCTCTTCAAAGGCCATCACCAGCTCGACCGTGTCGAGCGAGTCGGCGCCCAGGTCATCCACGAACGAGGCGTTGGGCGTAACTTCGCCTTCGTCGACTCCCAACTGCTCCACGATGATCTGCTTCACTTTCTCGTCAACGGCTGCCATGTGTTCCCCT
>DATFSO010000132.1:0-39835 GCA_035262585.1 Occallatibacter sp.
ACCGCTACGTTCACGGTGACGGTTAACTGAACTTGAAATCGTGGTCGCAGGAAAATGCACGGTGAGTTGGTGGATGCGGCGTCTATCGAACCACCGTTATGCGTTTTCCATTGATCTCAACTAGGCAGGTTCTAAAAGGCACTCACGAATGTCCAGGTGGCGATAGACCTCTTTCATCGGCAACTTTCCTCCACTTAGGAATGTTGCACTTGGGGGTTGAATCCGCCACATAGGTGGGTCGAAGACTTATGCGTAACTCTTCCCTAACCCGGTTCCGGGCGTCGGGAGACGGGCGAACAGACGGCATGGTGCAGAGTTCTGGGGTGGTGAGCGAAGAATCTGCTTTCGCGCCAGGGCCCGATCTTGGGGTGTAACTTCCGTGCATGACATCGTCGGCTCCTGTCAAGAGATTTTTGGCAAGGGTTCTCCTGTAGAGGCCGGGGCGGCGGTAATGCGCCCAGAACTCATCGACCGGTGGAATTGGAGGTGTTCGACCGAAAAGTGTGGTCACGTTAAGCACAGCGTCCCGCCACGCGCGTCAACGCCTTGGGACCGACTTACTGGCACACATCGAGAAAAGACTCGACAGGCCGAGTTCCGTCGCGGTAGAAAGGAAACCAACAATCAAACAAATCCTGATCGTAAGACGGTTGGTGGAGAAGTGCAGGCTACCCTCTGGCGCGTTATGGTTCCGCTTTCAGTCCTGGCGCTGATCCCGGGTTGCGGCAAGCAAACCGTCCAATCGCCGCTCCCATTCACGGCATTGCTTCGGAAGAATATCCAGCATGTTGTGATTATCGTGCAGGAGAACCGGACTTTCGATAATCTCTTCAGCGGCTTTCCCGGAGCCGATAGCACCACGACGGGTATAAGTTATGGACAGATTGTGCCGTTGAACGCGGTTCCGCTTGAGTCCGGAGTCGATGTAGACCACAGCCATCGCGGCTGGTGGACCGACTGGGACAACGGCAAGAACGATGGATTCGCCCACGCCTCCAGTTACCCCATTCCTTACTATCCCTATGCCTATGTTCCGCAAAATGAAACCGCACAATACTGGACGTTGGCCCAAAACTACGTGCTGGCCGACCGCATGTTTCAGTCGAATACCGGCCCAAGTTTCGCGGCCCATCAGTACATCATCGCGGGCCAGTCAGCGGACGCCGATGAGAACCCAGGAACGCTTCCCTGGGGATGCGACTCGCCTTCCGGCTCGGGGGTCTCCCTCGTTGGACCGAATGGGACCGATCTGCCTGGTCCTTATCCCTGCTTTGATTATCAGACCATCGGCGACCTGATGGATCAGGCGAAGGTGTCCTGGAAGTATTACGCGCCTTCCGATGCCGAAGGCGTGGGATATGTCTGGTCTGCCTTTGACGCCATCAAGCACATTCGGTATGGGCCCGACTGGGCCGGGGACGTCATCTCCCCCGAAACCCAGGTTCTTACCGATATCGAGAACGGAAATCTCGCTCAGGTTTCATGGGTCGTTCCGGCATTTGCCAATTCCGATCACGCGGGGCCCGGGGTAGGCAAGACAGGACCGGACTGGGTTGCGTCCATCGTTAACGAAATCGGAGCCAGCAAGTATTGGCAAAATACTGTCATCTTCATTACATGGGACGACTGGGGTGGATGGTACGATCACGTTCCTCCTCCTCAGATTGATGAAATGGGCCTGGGCTTTCGGGTGCCACTAATCGTGGTCTCGCCATACGCGCGCCGGGGCTATATTTCCCATCAACAACACGAATTCGGCAGCTTGCTGAACCTCACTGAAGAGCTGTTCAATCTTCCCAGCCTGGGAACACGCGATGCCATTTCTGACGATTTCAGCGACTGCTTCGATTTCTCCCAACCCGTACTTCCGCATGTCCCGGTGCAGACGAATCTGACTCACGAGTACTTCAAGCATCAGGTTCCCACCGGTCCCCCGGATACTGACTAGGCTCAACGGAATGGCATGGAAATAAGAATCGTCAATTACTTTCTCGCAGTGCTGGGACTTGCAGGGCACTTGTTCCTCAACGTGGTATTGATCCGCCGCAAGCTGGCAGTAAAACTGCCCCTGTTTACCATCCTGACCATGTTCTATCTGCTTCGCTCGGCAATCCTTTTTCTTGCCAGTTTCGGGAGCATAAGCGCGTGGCCCTACTGGACCCTGATCACACTGGACCCTGTATTGCAGTGCGTCCTGTTTGCCACCATCATCCATGCTTGGTGGCCGCCGGCTCTCGAGTCGAAGATTTTGCGGGCTCTCGCCGATTTCAGCCTGTTTGTAACTGTCCCACTTGTATCCGGGCTTGCGGCCTGGTTCATTGGGCCTTCATCGCACTTCTCCCCTGAGAATCTCTACATCAAAGCCGGAGTCTTCGTCTCGGTCCTCTGGATCGAGGCCGAGTTCGGGGTCATAGCCTCGTCGGCCGGATTTCTCAGGCCATTGCCCGCGTTCACCCAAAAGGTGGTTCGAGGGTTCGCAATTTACTCCGCTGCCGACGTAATCACTGAGATTGGCCACAAGAACTTCGCCGCGCTCAGAGCAGCCCCGACTTATCTCGGACTCTCGTATATGCGCGTTGGTGTTTATCTGCTCTGTCTCGCGGTTTGGATTACCGCCTGTTATCAGGAGCCGCGACCCAATGCAACACGGGCCCGATAGCCGACGCAGTTTGAGGCGAATCTTTGCCGTAAGTCGAGTACGGTTATGGCGCTAAGCGGGCTTCGAATGATGCCGCCGTTTCCATAACCCTCTCTAAAATTCAGTACGGCGGGTTTTCCCCAGTACGGCTTCAAGGCTGACATTTCAGATGGTGCCTTCCTGTCTGCCGATTTGCTTAAGCCTGCTCCCGGCGTGCGCAACCCACAGACAGTTTGCTTCCTTCCTTCGTATCGTCCGAGACTGAGACCGTGATCCCGTACTGAGCCGGGCAGGTTTTCTCTTCGTGATACCGTCATCAGGACCTCACGGCCTACCCCCCCAGAGGGCGCCTGCTCAGGGCGAAATCGCCAATGTGGGAATTTTGGACTGTCAGCTTGAAAGACCTTGGCATGTCGCATTTTCATTGACATCCAATGTACGGATTTGCCAGCATCAGCTCCATTCCCTCCGGACATGGATGTCGGCAATTCGCCTGAATCCCTTGCATTTCGGATCGGCCACAAGGCAACCTTTGCAAGCACCACCTTGTCTGGTCGGTTATACAGGCGGCCACCCATCGTTTGGGAATCATTCTTCCTGTGGCTCGTCGGCGAGGCTATCCAGCGCCGACAGCGTCTCTTCCGGCACGTCCCACTGTCGAAGAATCTTGTAGATCACTCCCGTGGAGAAGCCCGCAGCGACCAGGCGCCGCATCACGCGAGCGGCCTCCTTCTCGTTCGTGGGTTTGCCGATGCGTTTGCGGTCGAGGTGCTCGCGGGCTAGTTTCTCTTCATCGGACTTGGCGAAGCTCTCGGCGAGGGTCTTTTCGACGAGACCGGCGGCAACGCCCTTCTGGCGCAGATCCTGTCGCACGCGGCGCTGGCCGAATTTCTCGTTCTCCTTGCGCAGGCGGGCATAGGTCTCGGCATAAGACCGATCGTCGAGATAGCGCTGCTCCTTGAGTCGGGCGATAACGACCTTGATGACGTCGTCGCCGCGCTGGCCGGGCTCGACACGCGTCCGCATCAGCCGGCGAAGCTCGGCTTCCGTGCGCATACGGCGCCCGAGCACCTTGACGGCGTAGTCGTACAGACCGGATTCGTTCAGGAACGCTTTTGGTTTCACGTGATTCCAGAATGAGTGGCTTCCGGCTCCGAACGGGAGGATTCTTTGTCTCCCACCCGAGCTTGTTACTCCCTACTCCCTATTCCCTGCCCCCTTGCTTCACCCACTGGTCCACCCAGTCGTTCACCGTCTTGTACCAGAGCTGTGAGTCCTGCGGCTTCAAGACCCAGTGGCCTTCGTCGGGGAAGTAGAGCATTTTGCTGGGGACGTTGAGCATCTGAAGCGTGTTGAAGAGCTGGAAGCCTTCGCTGACGTCGAGGCGAAAGTCGAGCTGGCCGTGGACGACGAGCGTAGGCGTCTTGAAGTTCTTGGTGTAGAGCGAGGGTGACCACTTGCGGAACGGGTTCTCGCTGTCGGGCTTGCCGTAGTAGTCCCACGGACGGCCTTTGAACTCCCAGATGTTAAACCAGTCCTCCTCGGTAGTGCCGAAGGCGGATTCGGCGTTAAACATCCCATCATGGCTAACGATGCACTTGAAGCGGTCTGTGTGGCCCAGGATCCAGTTGGCCATGTAGCCGCCGTAGCTCGCGCCGAGCGCGCACTCGCGCGACTTGTCGATGAAGGGATAGTGCTGCTCTGCATAATCGAGCCCGGTCATGAGATCGGTGAAGGGCTTGCCGCCCCAGTCGGAGTTGACGCCATCGACAAATGCTTGGCCATAGCCGGTCGACCCGCGCGGATTGATCATCACGACGACATAGCCGTTGGCGGCAAAGAGTTGCGCATTCCAGCGGTACGACCACGAGTCTCCCCACGCCCCCTGCGGCCCGCCATGGATGAGGAACTTCACCGGATACTTCTTCGCGGGATCGAACCCCGGCGGCCGGATCAGGAAGCCCTGGACCTTGGTGCCGTCGGTGGCGTTGAACCAGAAGGATTCCATCTTGGGCAGATCGAGTTCGGAGAAGAGCGCGTCGTTGAGGTGGGTGACTTGTAATGGCTCGTAGAGCGGCAATTTGCGCCCTGAGTCTGACGGATCTCCGGCCTTCTTGAAGATGATCTGCTGCACATCATCGTTCATCTTGGCGAAATCCGCCGCAACCACCTCGGAAGGTCGATCAACACGCATGAGGCTGCCGATCACGAGATCATAATCGTGACTTATACGATCCATGCCTCCTGCCGTCCGCCCTTGAACGCTTGGAGCACTCCAAATGGCGTAGTGAATGTCACTCCACTCTCCTGGGACTTGGCCGTACCGGCGTCGCACGTTCTGTCCGTTCACATCCACTAGATAGAGAGCTGATTCGCCCTTCTCTCCTGAAACGAAGAGGATGTGTTGAGTACCGTCCGTCCAGGTTGACTCCCAAATGAACTCATCTACCCATGTCCCAAAACTTGGCAATAGGTACTTGATCGTTTTCGCAGACCGATCATACAGAGCAAGCCGAAACTTATCGCTCTCGTATCCCGCACGCGCCTGCGAGCGCCATGCGAGGTACTTTCCATCAGGCGAGTAGGCAGGATTGAAATCGCCGCCGGGCGAGGTGCTCACCTTCACCGGCTTCGCACTCGGGTTGGTCAGGTCGAGGGTGAAGATGTCGGCGTTGGTGCTGATGGCCTCGTCCGGGACGTCCTTCATGGTGATGGCGAGTTCCTTCGAGTCAGGCGAGAAAGCGCAGCCGCAGCCCAGCGGCTCCGTCGGGTACTCGGGAGGCACGTCGTGCGGATCGTTGGGATTCAGATCGCGAAGCGCGCCGGTGGCCACGTCCATGAAGAACAGGTGGGACCGCTTTTCGCCGGTGAAGTGATTCCAGTGCCGGTACATGAGATGTGTGAATATCCGCGCCTTCACCTTGCTCTGCGCGGCGGCCTTGTCGCGATCGCGATTACATTCATCGCCGGTTTTCGCATCGGCGGTCGTGATGGCGGGGCAATCGGGATAGACCGCCGAAGTGAAGACGATGGATTTGGAATCGGGCGACCACTTGGCGTTGTCGGCTTCCGTCGAGATTGCTGTCAGCTTCATCGCGTTCGTCGTTGCGCCGGTAGCGGTATCGAAGTCCGCGGACCAGACTTGTTGTCCATCCTCTCGGCCGGAGAGAAAAAGGACGGAGTGTCCGTCGGGCGAGAACTCGAGGCCGTCGTCGCCGGGCTGGCCGACGGCAAGCTTGATGGGATCGCCGCCCGAGACGGGCTGTAACCAGAGCTCCATTGTCTTCGTGTTCTTGTCGAGATCGACGGTTGTGACGGAGTAGCCGAGCCATTTGCCGTCGGATGAGACGGCGGTCGAGCCGAGACGCTTCATGTGCATCATGTCTTCGAAGGTCATCGGCCTCTTTGTTTGGGCTGGTGCGAGTGTGGAGGCAATCAGGAGAGCGAGAAAGGTGAGTCGGCGCATGAATTCTTCCCGTCGCGCGTGGGTTGCGCGCGAAGGAGAAGTGTACATCCGGAAGGCCGCTTGCGTTGGTGAGTACGACCCGAGCCTTAAGGCTCACTCGCTGCCGCCGGAGACCCTGTCGATCCGGGCGTGGCTGTAGGCGTCCGTGGGGATATCGGTCAGCGGCAGCGATGGCCCTTCCCAAAGCACCCGCGGCGTGCCCTCGCTGACGGTGTTCAAGGCTTCGACATGCAGCGTGTGGCGGCCGGCGCGCAGGCCTATCGAGCCAAGATCGTGGCGCATAGCATTGCCGGGTGAACCGCAGACCTGCGCAAAGGGCGGGCCGGTTCTGGCGATCTCGATGTCATCGATGAGCAGCCGCGCGCCGTCGCGCGACATTACATGGAAGGTGTAGCCGCCGTCGGCAGGAATATCGAGAAATCCATCCCAGGTAGTTGCGTAGCTCGTGAAGCCGTGTGCATCCGCATGCAGATTCGGAGCCTCGCCGGTGAAGACCGGCGCCTGTTTGCTTAGGTCGGGCAGTTCGGGCCACGTTCCGGGAAAGATGCTCCACACCAAGCCAGGAGCCGTGGGACCGGCGATCCTGGTCTCATCGTGCCAGCGCGCAACGGCGACGACTCCCTGGGCCGCCCAGTCCTCGCGTCCTTGATCGTCCTCTGCTTTTAGAAGCACGCGGAAGCGGCCGGCGCCATTCGCTCCATCGAGCGTTGTTCCGAACGCGTCTGGGAATTTGTGTTTAATCTTGCGTCCGTGAGCCGTCGTTCCATCGCCGAAGAGCCACGTAAATTTGGTGTGCGGTGAGAGCGCGGCGGTGAAGGCGACTTGATCTCCGGGGCCGAAGACAGGCGGGTCGATGGAGAAATGGGCTAGAGGCCCCTTGGGCTCAGCATACTTCGGCTCGGCTGCGCCGTTGGTGACGAGAAGTTGCAGCTCCGCATTATTCGTAGCACGGTTCTGGTCGTACTTCACGTTATCGAAGGCCACGTCGGTCACTTTGCCGGTGATCGTGGAAGTGGCGAGCGGCGGCTGATCGAGCGCCCAAATATTCTTGAAGGTCACGCCGCGGACCGCCGGCTCCTCATGCTCGATCTGCACGAGGGAGTACCAGTTGTCGATCCAGAGATTCTCGAATGTGATGTCGGAGTGATCGCCCTTGGCGCCGTTCGCTCCCCACATGCCGAGAACAGCGAAGGTTTGGCCGCAGGCGCCGATGCCGCCATGCAGGATGTCGGAGTCGCGCAGAGTGAAGTTGCGCGAGTTGAAGATTTTGCGCGGCCAGCTTAAGCGGACGATGTTGGAGATGCTCGTGGAGAGCTCGCTGTTTTCGACCGTGATGTTCTGTACATCTTTACCGGGGCGCAGCATCTCTTCGTCTGTGTAGCCGTCCCAGTTGCCCAGCATGGCAATGTCGTCGTCCGAGGCGCGAATGAAAGCGTCGCGCACGAGCGCATCGCCGCCGCCAAGCCAGTCCATGCCGTCCTGGTTGGCGTTGCCCGGGTTGCCGCCGATGACGCGAATGTCGTTGTACAGGAAGCCAGTCGTGTCCTTCATCTGGATCGACCACGTGCGTGCGCGAACGATACATGTAACGCCACTGATCTCAACGTCGTGAGACTCGAGCGCGCCGATGCAGTGCCAGTCGGGTTTCTGCATCCATCCCTGGTCGGAATTGGGATCCTGTGTGCCCTCGTAGACAATGGTGCCGCGGCCAAGCACCTTGACATCATTCACCTTCCACAGGTTGAGGCTGCCGTAGAAATACGATCCCGGTGCGAGAAAGTAAGTCTCGCCGCTCTTCGGATTCAGGCTTTGGCGATACACGCCGGACGGAAAGATGTGTACTTGCTCGCTCGGAGCGGGCGCAGCGGCGGGCGGTTGACCTGCGAAGACGAAGAGCATCGTCGCGTGATTCAGAAAATCGCCGGGCCGCGAGATGGAGAGCTTGTGTGGACCATCGAGCTTGAAGCGGATCGTCTGGCCGTCTCGTGTTGGTCGGATACCCAGACGCCATGGCTGAATGTCTACGCCGCGATCCCAGAAGCCGGGCTCTGCCGTGGTTATGGAGACGGTTACGGGACCCGTGATGTCGAAGTTGACGAAGTCGTAGCTCGCAGCGGCGTGCGCTACGTCAACGGGCTTGTTATCGACTGTAACCCTGAACGCACTCGACCGCATTTCAGGCGGGACGGGAACAGGCTGGACGCGGGAAGCAGCGAGAGCCGCGCTGGAGAGAGTAGCTAGAAAAGCCAGGAACACACTAGGAACACGCAAGCAACGAGAACCTGATCGCAAAGTGAGAATCATCTCACTCTAGCACTGCCCATCGTGGATGTGCTCGGTCAGCGGGCAGGCACAGTCTCGCGCATGAGAGCGAGTTTTGTCTGGATCGTCTCGGAGATGCGCAGGGACCTCTGAATGACGAATGTGGTGAGCAATATGAGCAGGCTGCCCAGAACAAGGGCGATCGGCACATACCACCAGCCGAGGATTTCGTGCGCCGGGGGCTCAGGAACGAACAACGTCGTTCCGCTCATCACCACCTTTCCGCCTTTCAACCACGTGCCGGTGTGAGCGGGGAAGATGCATTTGGCGAACGAAGAGAGCACGAAACCACCGCCGATGCAGTAACCGAAAATCGCGGCGAAGAAAACGATGGCACCTGAGACACCCTTGGTCGCGAGTCGCAGTGCCGCACGGAGCAATAGCAGCGGAGAGATGCTGCGGCTCGCTCTGCGGATGAGCAGACCATCGCGGTACTGGGCGGCGAGCTCTTCCGGAGTGCCAAGCCGCATAAGGATGGCTTCGAGGCTCGATCCGCTCTGCTCGATCGAATCGCGAATATGGGCGCCGATCTCGCGGAGGATCTCTTCTCGCTCGACCAGCGTCATTGGCCCGAGGTGGCTGCGAAGGGAGGACATGTAAGCGTCGAGGTCCATGGTCTGAGTCATCGTTGTACCTCCTCGTTCTCTTCGATAAGAGAGACGGCTGCGGAGTGGTTGAGAACTGGATCGAGGAGGCGGGTGAGGCCTCCGGCGAAGCTGGCCCAGGCTTCCGCCATGTGCAGGAGGCGCTGCCGGCCTGCCTCTGTAAGGGAGTAGTACTTGCGCGGATGCCCGGCCTCTGCCTCGACCCACTCGGATGTCAGCAGGCCCTCGGTCCGAAGCCGGTTGAGGATGGGGTAGATCGTTCCTTCGGCAAGAATGAGCTGCGACTGGCCTTCGAGAAAGCGAATGATTTCAAGACCATAGAGACGGCCTCCCCAAAGACTCGCCAGCGCGGCCATCTCCAGAGCGCCCTTCCGCAACTGGGCCTCCCAGCGGTCATTCGACTCGGGATTGGCCGGTTTTGCTCTGAACTTCATCATTGCCATATACCTTGTATTACAAGGTATAGTGTATTGCGCTAGGTGTCAAGGTAAAACTCCAAAATTGCCTGCGCTATTCTCGACGTGAGTCTTCTGCGATGCAGGCTATCCGGATCAGACGAGCGGAGGAAGGCGACGTGGCGTCGATGGCGGCGATCCGTGCGCACGAGTGGAATAGCGATGACTTCTGGAAGGCGCGGATTGCAAGCTATCTGGCAGGCACCTACTCACCGAAGCAGGCTCTGCCGGCGCGAGCGGTGTACGTCGCCACGCATACAGACCACGTTGTCGGATTTGTTGCAGGGCATTTGACACGCAGATTCGAATGCGATGGCGAACTGCAATGGATCAACGTGGCAGCGGGACATCGTCGGCAAGGAATCGCCGAAAGCCTTTTCGCCGCTACAAAGCAATGGTTTTCACAGAAGAATGCTTGTCGGATATGCGTCAATGTTGCCGCTGACAACCTTGCAGCGAGGCGTCTTTATTCCCGGCTAGGTGCGACCTCGATGAACGATGCATGGATGGTGTGGGAGCAGATTGGCGAGTCTCATGGGTAAGCTAAGTCCCGCGCCGTTTTGTAGGGTGTCCCGTCAAGGACCTTTAGGAAGATAGCGCCCCACAGCAGACAATGAGCTGTCCTCGTCAGGCTCCGCAAGAGCCACTGCGCCGGCACCAGACTTCGGGCGTGGGCGCAGCCTGGAAGGAACGCCCGCGTAATCATCCCGGCTCGGTCCAGGTTCTCGAGCTTGACCTGGCAGCTTCAATCGCAGCGCGATCAGCCGCCAGACGAACCACGCTGCCAGCAGCACAACGGCGAGTTCAAACAACGCGCTCCACATGACAATTCATCGGACTGGCCAGCGACAGCGGGAAACCCCTGGGTGTCGCTGGGGGTGATCAACGACCCACTCGTGCGCTGATTTTAACCCGGATAGAACGAATTGGCGGCCACCTGTCGCTTTCAGTGCTTCACCCATCCGTGCATGCCTGCTTCGAAGCTGCGGCGGTCGAGCCGGGGCAGCGTGCTCGCGACCTTATGGGGAAAGAGTGGGTAGTGCCTCGCAGCCATCAGCAACTCTGGAACACACCAGACATCTTCCTCCGAGGTCATCCAACGCAGACTGTCGAGGCGTGCCAGGTTCACCGGCCTCGAGTAGGCGCGCAGAGTGCGTTCGCCGCGGAGGTTGTAGTACTGCTCAAAGTAGCTCAACGCCAGCTCGCGAAGCGTGCGGTAGATGGGCGCGCGGAAGCGCAGCCCCGCGAAGTTGGACTTCGCGATGCTGCCCCACAGGCCGTTTTCGCGATAGATGGCCAGGACGTGATCGTCATCGTGCACGGCCTCGAGGTCGATCAGCAGCGGGGGATAACCGTTGACCCGCAGGGCTGCGGCGGCCAACAGCGCTCCCTCCAGGCAGTGCCCTTTGCGCTCGCGAAGCACGCGCTCGGGAGACCACGCCGTGTCCGCGTACTGATACTCAATCGCGTCAATGAACCGCTGGATCTGCGCCGGCGTCTTGAGCGTGCGCAATGTACGCAGACTCTCCGGCGACAGGCCGAAACTCTCGTGCCCATTCCGCCGGAATCCGTTTTTCGATACTCCTCGAGCCTTCAACGCAGAGCCGCAACTTTCCCAGGAAATTGTGAAGATTATATAAAAACCGGTCTGAAGTCTGGGCTGTTGATCTTAGCGCGCCTGAACAAGCTGATTCAGAATTCGAAGCGCTTTCGAAGCTTTTTCCGCCCTGAGCTTCTTCCAATCTTGGACGTCTCTGTAGTTGGCTCTGTCGGACAAGAAGGCCCATTCTGGGTTGGGCACGGTATGCCCCGCCAAGGACTGCATCCAAGCAGCTGCGTATTCGGCAAAGGTGGGTGCCTTGCCGTTGGCCCAGAATTCTCGTGCGAGCATTCTGGCTATGGCCCCGTCCTTGAAATACCCGTTCGTCAAGCTCTTGAGAAGAGTGTTCATCGCGCGGTTCGTCTTGTCATATTGTCCGTAATAGAGCCGGTCATCCGCTGCGAGTTCGTCTGGAAGAGGCTCGAAAGAGACAACAGCAGCGGGGAAGCAGGTCTTTTCTGGAACAACACCGGTTTTCAGGAAGTGTCTGATCCTATCCAGGATCACACCCTTTCTATCGATGTCCTTGGTCGCGATTATCTTCCCGACCTCGGCTTCCGCAACGATCTTGAAGGGAATTGAATGACGCTTGCAAAACGATTTGATCTCCGACAGATTTAAATAGTTGAGATCATCGAGCAGCTCTCGTTGCGCTTTCATAGAGAGCCCGGACATATAAGACTTAGCCATAACGTCCGCCGTCCTTCACTCCTCGCCTTAGATCCCCTCGCCCATCGAAACATATTCGGAGAGCTGGTTCAGTTCCTGGCGGTATGCAGTTCGCTCAGCCTCTTCCGTAGCGAACGGTTCGACGCGGCGCACGTGCGCGCCCAGCTTCTCCTCGAGTTCCTCCACACGCGCGGAGAGCGCGATCAGCGCATCGGAGAGCGGATCCTTGATGTCGTGGGGATCGGTGATGAGCACCCGCTGTCCGTTGCGGTAGACAATGTGCGCGGGTACGCCAACGACCGTCGAATTCGGCGGCACATCGGCAAGAACAACTGACCCGGCGCCGACGCGCGAGTTTTCGCCGACCGTGATGTTGCCGAGGATGTTGGAGTTGTTGCCGACGAAGACTCCATCGCAGAGCGTGGGGTGGCGCTTGCCGTGGCCTTTGCCCGTGCCGCCGAGCGTCACGCCCTGGTAGAGCGTGACGTCGCTGCCGACGATCGCGGTCTCGCCGATGACCACTCCTGTCGCGTGATCGATGAAGAGACGCCGGCCCAGCAGCGCGCCGGGATGAATATCGACGCCGGTAAGAAATCTGCCTAACTGCGACAATATGCGCGCAGTCAGCCACAGCTTCATGCGCCAGAGCCGGTGCGAAGCGCGATGTATCCACACAGCCCACAGCCCCGGATAGCAGAGCAAGACCTCGAGCGTGGAGCGCGCGGCGGGGTCGCGCTCCAGCACGGAATGAACATCTTCACGAATGCGTTCAAAGAAGCTCATCGCCGTCCCACTTCTGTGAACTTCGAACTTACGAACCGCGATCTGTCTCTCAAACCGTCACCGCCTCCGTAGGCAATGCCAGCACCTCCTGCCGCAGAGCATCGAACAGGACACTGGAAAGATAACGCTCGCCAAAATCCGGCAGCACGACAACGATCAGCTTGCCGGCATTCTCACCCCGCGCGGCCACTTTCAGCGCCGCGGCCAGCGCCGCGCCAGAACTGATGCCGACAAACAATCCTTCTTCGAGCGGCAAGCGGCGCGCCAGGGCAACAGCTTCATCGTTCGTGACCTGGACGACTTCATCGATCAACTTAGTATCCAGCACGGACGGAACGAAGCCGGCTCCGAGGCCCTGGATCTTGTGCGGACCGGGCTTGCCGCCGCTCAGCACTGGGCTGTCTGTCGGCTCAACCGCAATGGCCTTGAACGCAGGCTTGCGCGGCTTGATGTAGCTCGCGACACCGGTCAGTGTGCCGCCGGTGCCGATGCCCGAGATGAGGATGTCGGCCTTGCCGTCGGTGTCCTCCCATATTTCCGGGCCTGTGGTCTTGACGTGGATGGCCGGATTGGCAGGGTTGTCGAATTGCTGCAGGATGTAGCCGTTTGGCGTCTTCGCAAGAATCTCATTCGCCTTGGCAATTGCCCCCTTCATGCCGTTGGGGCCCGGGGTAAGCACAATTTCCGCGCCGAAAGCACGCAGCAGAACACGACGCTCGATGCTCATCGTGTCGGGCATGGTGAGGATGAGCTTGTAGCCCTTTACCGCGGCGACGAAGGCAAGTGCGATGCCGGTGTTGCCGCTGGTGGGCTCGATCAGAACCGTTTTGCCCGGCACGATCTTGCCGTCCTTCTCAGCGGCGTCGATCATCGCGAAACCAATGCGGTCCTTCACGCTGGCCAGGGGGTTTTGTCCCTCGAGCTTTGCAACAACAGTAGCAGGCAGTCCGGCGGCTACGCGGTTCAGCCGCACAAGTGGAGTTCGTCCAATCAGTTCAGTCACATCTCGAGCAATGTGCGCCATGAAAAGCTCCTTCAGTCTGGAAAATGAACCAGCCCGGCAAATGGATTCAGTGGAAGGTGATGGTGCAGCGGCTTAGAGGCGGGAGACTGCGCGCGAACGCGCATGTGTGCATCGCAGCAGCACCAGAAACGGCGTTACCGACATCGACGCATGGCAACAGCCTAAGCTCCGGGTGCGGATCATGGCAAGCAGGCAATTGCCTGCATTCCGAATCAAGATGCACCGCAATCGATGCAGAATCTTTCGTCTGGCCCGCAATGCGACGTAACGCGATAGCGGTTTAGACGGTCTGATGGTATTGTCAAAACAATCCAGAAAGACATCATAAGATCCGAATCCCAGCAATCCTTCTCTTTTTGCCTTCGAAGGTCTCTCTTTCGCTTTCGAAGTTATGGCCGGCTTCTTTCCGGATGCGCCGCCACCGTCTTCGCGGCGTGGTTTTCGTATCTCCGTTGGCAACCACTGACTAAGGCAGGAGGTTTCGATGAGCATTTCGTCTGACGAGACTGACGCCAACCATGTCCTTACCATCGAGGAGATCACCAATCTCACCCAGGAAGGCGGCAAGCCGGCTGACACGCTGATGAACGTCGTCGCTCTGATCGGCTCCCGTTTCCGCACGGATGTCTGCTCGGCCTATCTGCTCGAGCCCGATCGCTCGAACCTGGTGCTCGCGGCCTCGCTCGGCCTTCACCCGCGCTCCATCGGGACGTTGCGCATGCCATTGCACGAGGGTCTGGTCGGGCTCGTCGCCGAGCAGGTCCGGCCCGTCGCAGTTGAGGACGCCAGCCGCCATCCGCGCTACAAGTACTTCAAGGAATCCGGCGAAGAGGAGTACCACTCTTTTCTTGGAGTGCCGCTCATCGACCGGGGCATTCTTCAGGGTGTGCTCGTCGTGCAAACCAAAGAGCCTCGTCTCTTCCGCGATAGCGAGATTCGCATGCTAGCCAACGCCGCAGACCAGGTAGCTCCGGTCGTCAGCGAAGCCCGAACCCTCGACCGCTTCGTTGCGCCGGCCCAGGAACGACTCTGGGCTCTTGCGCGCAACGTCTGGTGGAGTTGGGACCACGAGTGCGTCAATCTCTTCCGCGACCTGAACCCGGTCCGCTGGCGCGAGCTCAACCAGAACCCCATCGCTCTGCTCAACGAAATGCCGCTTGCTGAGATCGAGCGCCGCGCCACTGAGTTGGTGCTGCACTCACGCATCAACTACGTCTATCGCCGCCAGCAGGAATATCTGCAGCAGGACCGTACATGGGGCGCGGCAAATGCTGGAGTCCTTCGTCCACGGCCTGTCGCCTATTTCTCGGCCGAGTTCGGGCTGCACGAGTCGCTGCCGATCTACTCAGGCGGCCTCGGCGTTCTTTCCGGCGACCACATCAAGAGCGCATCCGATCTCGGCATTCCGCTCGTCGGCGTCGGCCTCTTCTACGGCCAGGGATACTTCCTTCAGCGCCTGAATGAGAAAGGATGGCAACGCGAGGAATATCTCGAGACCGACATCGAGCAGCTTCCCATGCAACCTGCCATCGGCCTCGACGGAAAGCCAGTCGTCGTTGAGATCGCCACGCGCGGCTCTGCGATTCGCGCCAAGGTCTGGCAGATCAAGGTGGGCCGTTGCGATCTCTTCCTGCTCGACTCCAACGTACCCGGCAACGCCCCTGAAGACCTCGACACTACCTCGCGCCTCTACGGCGGTGACTCACGCACGCGTATCCGCCAGGAACTTCTTCTCGGAGTGGGCGGTTATCGTGCGCTGAAGGCCATGGGGATATCCCCGAGTGTCCTGCACCTCAACGAAGGCCACAGTGGCTTTGCGGTCTTTGAAGCGATTCGAACCCGTATGGAAGAAGAAGGCCTGGACTTTTACGCGGCGGCCAGTCATATCCCGCGCGAGGTCATATTCACCACTCATACACCGGTGCCCGCCGGCCACGATCGCTTCCACTCCGATCTCATCGAAGAGCATCTGGGACCACTGCGCGACCGGCTCGGCATCTCGCACGACAACCTGATGGGGTTCGGCCGCGAGCATCCCACCGACTACGGCGAGACATTCTGCATGACGGTACTCGGCCTCAAGCTGGCGCGCCGTGTCAACGCCGTCTCCTCGCTGCACGGCGAGGTCTCGCGCGCGATGTGGAAGAGCCTCTATCCGGGCCGCCCTGAAGACGCTGTCCCGATCGGCCACGTCACCAATGGCGTGCACGTCCCCTCGTGGCTCGCTCCGCAAATGGCCCGACTCTACGACCGGCATCTCGGCGTCGGCTGGCAGCAGCGCAGCGGTTCCAAGAGCACCTGGGAAGCGATCGAAGACGTCGACGACGGCGAGCTCTGGGAAACGCACCTCAGTCTCAAAGCCCAGCTCCTCGACTTCGGACGGCGCCGCGCCGTCGAACAGGCCGAACGCCGCGGCGAGTCCCCGCAGACGCTTCAGCGCCTTTCTCGGGTCCTGTCGCCCGATGCCCTCACTGTCGGCTTCGCCCGCCGTTTCGCTACCTACAAGCGCGCCAATCTGCTGCTCAAGGACATCGAGCGCCTCGCGGCCATGGTCAACGATCCCAAGCACCCCGTGCAGTTTCTGTTTTCCGGAAAAGCACATCCTCACGACGAGCCCGGCAAGCGAGTCCTGCAGCAGATCGCTGAGATGATGCGCGCCGCCAACTTCGCCGACAAGTTCCTATTCATCGAGGACTACGACATAAACGTCGGTCGCCATCTCGTGCAGGGAGTGGACGTCTGGCTCAACAATCCCCGCCGCCCGCTCGAAGCCTCCGGCACCAGCGGGCAGAAAGTCGTTCTCAACGGCGGCTTGAATCTCTCGGTCCTTGACGGCTGGTGGGCCGAGGCCTATGACGGCCTGAACGGCTTCGCCATCGGCACTGGGCGAACTCACTCCAACATGGACGTCCACGATAACCGCGACGGGGAAGACCTCTATCGCGTCCTCTCCCGCGAATTGATCCCGCTCTACTACGAACGCGACCGCGACGGCCTGCCCCGCGGCTGGATCAAGCGCATGAAGCGCACCATCCGCACCCTTGGGTGGCGGTTCAATGCCGACCGCATGGTCATGGACTACACCCAGAAATGCTACGTTCCGGCCGCCGGAGGCACCTCCAGCGAGATTCGCCCGCTCTGCTGAGGACAGCGCTCCGACTGTCTGCTAGGATGATTACCTTCGAATTTGGCCGAACCGCAATTTATTTCAAAGATTTATCGGCCAGCCCTAGCACCTCCGTGAGCCAACATACACACTTCGGGTAATGTCGATATTGATTACCTCTGGCTAGACTGTCCCACATAGCAGATTTCGACTGCTTTTGCTTTCCCCAAGTGGACTTGAAACAGACGAGCAGAGTCCACACGAAGGGCCCGCAGTTCGGAACCCGCAAGAGGAGAAACACCATGGGAGCACAGGATTGCCGCACTTCGTATCTGGAAGCTTTTGAACAGGCAAATGCCGAGCTGCACGAGATCTTTAATGAATATAACTGGCTGCAGCTTCGCAAGCAGCAGATTGAGAACGCTCTGCTCGCCCTCCAGCCCTTTCTCGAGCCGGTAAGCACCTTCCACCAGCCAATTCATCAACCGACACCCATCACCGCACCGACGATTTCCGCAGAACCTACATACGAGATACCTGCGCCTGTCCCGGTGACAATGGCGCCGAGCTCTGAAGACATTACCGATCCGATCCAGTATCGAATCAACCGCGCATTAGGTCTCGCGGTCGCATAACGAGTCGACACCTGACCCCTCAATCACAGTGCTCCCCGATCTCCAGGCCCCTTGCCCTCGCAAGCAAGGGGCTTTTCTACTTCCCGGTGTCATTGAGTGATCTTTATCGTGCTTGCAGGGCCCGCCGTCTGTAGATGGGACCCGAATGCCACTGCCGCGTGTCAAACAGGCGCCGTGACATGCACTTCCAGCACGTCTGGTGGGCGTCATACCCCTCAAAGCGCTCTTCCTTGTTGGCGCGTGGCCAGCTCCATGCGTGCATCGGGCATTGCAACGCCAGCCAGAGCCGGTCAAGCCCTTCTACAAATTGAGCGCCACCAATCTCCCGACGGGGCGTCGTCCAGCCCAGAATCTTTTGGCTGAGCTTCTCATAAATGGGATAGGTGTTTGCAGTTGCCACGATAAAATCCTCGATTCGCTGCGGCAGGCGCTTGGGGCGCGGCTGCACACGCTTTGAAATCCCGACTCCGAACGTTCAAAACATCAACGTTGCAAGGTCGTATCTCGTGCAAACAGCGCTGAGGGGTTCGGGGATCTGAAAGACTATTTTATTGGGTTTTTAGATGCGGCACAAACGTGGCGACGGGCATCTTTCCTCAGTCATTCTGCTCGCTCACGGATCGAACGGCAAGTGATTTGAGTCACTTGAGCAACAGGATTTTCCTGCTTTCGCCGTCGAGCCCCTTCCTCACCTACAATATTTCCCGCCGTCATTCGTCTGGCCTCTCAGAGAGGCCGCCGGACATGAACGCGATGGTTGAGCAAAACCGAAGCCTCGCCGAGGTCATTGCCGCCGAGCGACCGCGCCTGCGCAGCTTCATCCGGCGCCGGGTGCCCAACCAGGCTGACGTCGAGGATCTCGTGCAGGAGGTCCTATGTGAACTGGTCGAGGCGCATCGCTTGTTGACGCCGATCGATTTCGTCAGTGGCTGGCTCTTCCGCGTCGCACGAAACCGGATCATCGATCTCCTTCGCAAGAAAAAGCCCGCAAACTTCTCTGACGCGATCGGCGACGGTGAAGGGAACGATTCCAGTGGCATCGAAGATCTGCTTCCATCGCCCGACGCCTCTCCTGAAGCGCTCTACCTTCGCCGCGTGCTCCTCGATGAACTTGAGGTCGCACTCGCCGAACTCCCTCGCGAGCAGCGCGAAGTCTTCATCGCTCACGAGTTCGAGGGCCGCAGCTTCAAGGAGCTCGCTGCCGCCACCGGCATGAGCATCAATACGCTGCTCTCGCGCAAACGCTATGCTGTGCTCCATTTGCGCGAGCGCCTGGAGCGCATCCATAAAGAGTTTTCTACGAAATGAGGAATGGATATGAAGAGGAAATGGCTCTTTGTCGTCGCGCCCATCGCCGCCGTACTTGTTGTTTACCTCTGCGGCGAATTGATCAAGTATCTCTGGAACTGGCTGCTCCCGCCGCTCTTCGGCTTGCGCCTGATCACCTTCTGGCAGGCGCTCGGCCTGCTGTTGCTCTGCCGCATCCTCTTCGGTAGCTGGAGCGGCGGTGGACACGAGCGCGGACATCGCCGGCACTTCGAGCGCCGGGATCGCATGAGCCCAGAGGAACGCGAGCGGCTCCGCCAGAGCTGGCGCGCACGCTCTGGAGATCTCGGAACCGAGCCTCCGCAATCGGGCGAGACCGCCTGAGCGCTTTGTGTTGCAGCGTCCGCAAGTTCTCATGCGAGGCTCTGCCCTATTGTCAATCACGAGAAGCAGAAAGCCCGCCTTTCGGCGGGCTTTCTGCATAGAAGTGCGATCAACACTTGCTCAAGGTTCAATTGCACTCACTTTGAACTTACGGTCCCCACCCCTCTCAGTCAATTACTGTCGCGCGTCGTCCGGAGTACTTTAGGGTGGAGGCACCATGCACGTGCGATTTCCTCATTCGCAACAAACCCGCCAACCAATGAGCCCGAAGATCTCCATGACACCTCAACTACAGCCCTCAACCGAGGATTCGCCGATTCCTCGACTCTGCCGGCAATCCTGATGCCGATGAGTGGTCACACAAGACCGGATGTGCGTCCTAAGGGTTCCCTTCGTACTCCGTTATCCGAATCGCAACGATGCGGGCAGCTGTTCCTCTGTGCGGTAGACTCGGAGCTGACCATGAGCTGCCTCTTTTGCCAGATCATCGATGGGAGCATTCCTTCGAAGTCGGTCTACCAGGACAACCTGTGCTACGCGTTCGCCGACATCAAGCCCGTTGCGCCGGTGCACATCCTCATTGTTCCGCGAGAGCACATCGCCTCGACTGCTGAGGCAGAAAAGGAACACAAGGAGCTTCTCGGTCATCTGCTATGGGCAGCGGCTGAGATCGCACGCAGCATGGGCCTCGAGCAGGGCTACCGCACCGTGATTAACACCGGTGATCATGGCGGCCAGACCGTCGACCACATCCACGTTCATCTGCTCGGCGGACGCCACATGACCTGGCCCCCAGGCTGAGAAGCAGCGAACGAGGGACTAAGGGAACGAGGAGCAGGGACCAAGGTGCTAAAGGAACAAGGATTAGCGTTGGGTCCTAGCATTCTTGTTCCCTTGTTGCCTTGTTCCCTGCTCTTACGCCGCCTGGAGTTCCAGCAGGATGCCCGCCCCGCGAGGCTCGAAGTTCAGGGCGGACGCTTTACCGTTGTTTTCACGCAAAATGGAAGCGCACATGCTGAGAGCAATGCTGGTGGAGTCTTCGCTTGCCGGCTCGGGAACGAAGGGATCGAACGCGCGAGCGGGTGAGGCGAACTTGGAGCCGGTGTGGGCAACGAGGATTTGCACCTGGTTCTTTTCGGCAACGGCCTCGAGACGAACGGTCTTCTCGACGGCGGCGTCGAGTTTTTCAACCGCTTCCATGGCGAACTGCAGGCAGTAGAGAACGGCCTGGCGCACCTGCTGCGCGTTGCCGAGGACGCGAGGCAGCGCAGGCGGAATATGGACGCGAAAATCAATGGAGCGTTGAACGAACTCGGAGCGATGAAGCTGTTCGAGGTCGCCGAGAAGCTCGGTGACTGAGATGGCGGCGATCTGGTCGGTCTGCGGCCGCGAAATGCGCGCGAGGCTCTCGAGCGTAAGCCGCATGTGGCGCGCCTCGTTGAGGATGGCTTCGATCGCCTTGTGCGTCTGCTGGTTCAGGTCTTCGGTTTCGTCGAGCAGTGAGGCGTAGCCAAGGATCACGGTGAGCGGGTTGTTGAGCTGGCGGGTGACGTTTCCCGCGAGTTGGCCGAGACCCACAAATTTTTCGGCTTCGACTAGCCTTTCGAGCATCATGGTCTGGCTGCGGACCGACTGGATGCGCGATGCCAGCACCTCGAGCGGCAGCAGGTCGACGGCCGTGATCGGCATGGCGGGGTTTTCGAGCCCGGCGAGAAAGAGCGCGCCTTCCGTCGAAGAGCGTCCTCGTAGCGGGATGGCCTGCAGAGTGGTGAGCTTGAGCCGTTTCAGATCGTCGCCGGGCAGGAAAAAAGGAGTTAGATCGAGATTGACCGTTTGGCTGAGCGCGAGGGTCTCTGGAGCAGAGCCGGGCTCGAGGAAACCCGCGACCGGGATGCGGCCGAGAAGAGCTTCGAGAGCCGTGACTGTGGCGTCGTCAAACCCGGCCGCGCCGGCCAGCCGATAATTGCCGGTCCCTTGCAGGAGAGTGAGTGCGGCCTGTTTATAGCGGCTGTTCGCGATGATGGACTGGCAGATGACCGGGGCCTGGCGGTCGAAGTCTTCCACACGGCGCTTCGCGAGACTGAGGCGCGAATAGGCTTCCATCTCCTCGCGGGCGTGGCGCTCGCGAGCCTCGCCGGATTGCTTGACGGCCAGTTCGTCTTCGAGAGCCAGGACGATCATTCCCATGGCTGCGACAACCTTCGACATGACAATGATGCGGACGAGGTTGACGCCGGGCGCGCTGATATGAAGGAAAGGCAAAGTCTCGCCAACATTGAGAGACCATCCGATGAAGCCCAGGCTTGCGAGGATAGTCCCGGCCGAGATGCGTCGGAAGGCATAGAACACCAGCAGCGCAGTGGTTGCGTGCATCGCGCATTCGACAAAGACCAGGGGCCAGTCCCCGCCGGCGCGAACGAATATCCACAGCCCGGCGGCGCCCAGGATGATGCAGAGCGTGACCGGAACGGCGCGAGGGATGCCGCGGGCAGAGAATCCCCAGGCGCAGCCGGAAAACAGCGAGAGCCCGCCGAGAGCTGGAAAGATAAGGAACGGAAACCCACTGGGGATTTTGCCCCCATAGACGCCATAGAACAGAAATGCATAGGCGACCAGCGGGATAGTGAAAGGGATGGCGTACAGTATCTTGACGCGGCCGATGCGGAAACCGTATGGCGCAAGCGAGGCAAGAAAGAGAGCGGAGCTGATAAGAATTGCGGTTTCGCCGCCGGCAACGATCCAGGGGTGATCCGCCGGATTGGTGAAATTCCACCATCCCAGGTTGTAGTACTGCAGCATGCAGAGGATGGCAAAGCAGAAGCCGAGAAACCAGAGAAGGGTGCGGGTGTTGCGGAAGCGCAGATAGAGCTGAAAGAAAGCAGGCAGCAACAGCACCGTAAGAATCAGCGCCGGAAGGTGATAGCTGTCTTGCATCGAATCCTGGGTAACTCCTTGGACGGTCCGCCCTGATCTGGATGGATAAGCTGTCGAACCCCGCCAGGGTTCGGTGCTCTCCAAAGCCCCATGCCTGCGCTTGTATGAGCCAGCTTAAACCGTTGATGCTGCTAGGTAAACCGTGAGTTGAGACGGGCGATCCCCGGAACCCATCGCTTGCCGCACACGCCGCCCCCGCACCTGCTCCGCAATCGATGATTTTGCGGCCACCTGCCGCGGTTGTATATACGTCTAATGTGGTAGTTGGGGTCAGCTGCAGGTTCGGCGGGGCGGCGCCTACCCGTTGGGGGTGAAGGGTGAGGAATCGATGGTGGTTAGCACTGGCAGCGGCAACGGTATTGCTCCTGTCGGCGGGTGCGCAGGACAAAGACAGCTTTACGCCTATGCCGCTGGACGCCGGATTCGGAAAACTGGATCTTTCGGACCCATCGACGCCGCCCGACGACATCATCAAGAAATTTGCGGCCAAGGAGAGTGAATTCCGCGAGGCGCTGAACCACTACACCTATCGCCGGATGGCTCGTGTACAAACCATCGACGACGATAACAAGATCGACGGCGAGTGGTACCAGGTGGATGACGTGACATTCGATCCGACCGGACGGAGGACGGAGAAGACCGTCTTCGCGCCCGAAAGCACCCTGCAGCGGATCATGATGTCGCCGTCCGATCTGCAGGACATCCAAAAGGGCTACCCGTTCGTACTGACCTCCGAAGACATCGGGCAGTACAACGTGAAGTACGTAGGCAAGCAGAAGGTCGACGACGTGGACTGCTTCCTGTTCGACGTTGAGCCAAAGCAAATCGAAAAGAACAAGCGCTACTTTCTGGGACGCATCTGGGTGGATGCAACCGACCTGCAGATCGTGGTGACAAACGGCCGAATGGTTCCTGACGACACGCGCAAGGGCAAGGAGGACCTGCATCCGCCGTTCATGACCTGGCGGCAGCAGGTCGACGGGCACTACTGGTTCCCGGTTTATACGAAGGGTGAGGGGGTCTTGCACTTCACTGGCGGAAGCGGGTACATGGCCGAGGATGTACATATCCGCGACACCGTAAAGTACACCGATTACAAACGCTTCGGCACATCCATCAAGATCATCTACGACGGCCAAGACATCACGAACAGCGGCCAGCAGCCGAATCAGCAGGGACAGCAGGGGCAGGCAAAGCAGAATAAGCCGCAGAAGTAGCCGCGCAGTTTACAGTTCTCAGTTCGCAGTTCTCGCCTGAGACTCGATAACGGTGTAGCTTAGAACCGCAGTGACAGGCAGCTGAGTCCGCCGTCCATCTTCTGAAACTCTGACACGTTGAGAACCAGCGGCGAGAAGCCGCGGGCGACGAGGTCGTCGCAAAGGCGTGGATATCCCTCGGCCAGCAGCACGCGGTCGTTGACGCGGATGCAGTTGGCGGCGTAACTCTCCTTCTCTCGGGCACGGAGCAGGTCGAATCGGCTGAACTGCGGGTTCGCGGCCATTTCCTCCATCACAACAAGAGTGTTATCGCCGACACAGCTGATGCCGCTTTTAAGGTGAAGGATCGTCTTCATGGCGCGGATGTCGATTGTGGAGGCGGTCGAGCCGAGCGCATTGAGATGTGCGGCGAGCTGGCACGCGCCCTCCTCGTTGGTACGCTGCGAGAGTCCAATGAAGAAATGGCTGCCGGCTTCGCAGATGTCGCCGCCGTCGACGGTGCCGGGCAGGTCAACGGTGAGGATGCGTGAGTAAAAACGCTCGATAACCGGCCGGATGGCCGTTACTTCGCCTTCGCGGCTAGTCGCACCGGGACGGCACAAGATGGCTGCGTGCGGCGTCAAGACTGCGGTGTCTTCGACAAACGTGGAGTCGGGGTGCCGGGGGTCTGGATCGAGGACAGTCAGCTCGACCCCGCACTCACGAAGGGCGTCGCAGTAGAGTGCGTGCTGATGCAGAACCTGGTCCAGATGCGGGACCCCGAGGTCCACAGTCGTAAGACCGTCTGCAAAGTTACTGCCGGGAACACGTACGATCGCGCGTGTAAACAATGCGGGGCTCCGGTTGCAAGAAATTGCCGGTCGGGTGCTTAAGTATACCTTTACTGAAGCCACGCAACCGGGTACCTGCGTGTGGAGATCTGATTCCAGCTGCCGTAAAAAACCAGAGTCTGTATGTGTCTTGAAGCCATCGCACATTCTGCGATCGGTAGAATTCACAGAAAAGTGGAGATTGCAGCGCGCTCGAAGCGTGTGTCACTCACCTTGGACGATTTAGACTCGTCTCCGGAAAGGAACTGTCCCCATGCCCTCGTCAAAAGGTTATGCCGCGGTCGATTCGAAGTCTCCGCTTGGCCCCTTTAACTTCAGCCGTCGCGAGCCCGGAGCTTCTGAAATTGCGATAGAGATTCTCTTCTGCGGAGTCTGCCACTCCGACCTTCATATGGCACGAAACGAGTGGGGCCAGTCGATCTACCCGCTCGTGCCCGGCCACGAGATCGTCGGCCGCGTTACAAAAGCCGGAAGCGCGGTGAAAAAGTTCAAGGCGGGAGACATCGCGGCAGTTGGCGTCATCGTCGACTCGTGCCGTCACTGTGTCCCCTGCAATCGCGGCGAAGAGCACTTCTGCCTCGAGGGCGCCACGCTCACCTACGCCGCCAAAGACCGCGTCGACGGCACGATCACGATGGGCGGCTACTCGAACAATTACGTCGTTGACGAGCGCTTCGCGCACACCATTCCGTCGAACCTCGATATAGCCGCCGTTGCCCCCCTACTCTGCGCCGGCATCACGACCTACTCTCCGCTGCGCCACTGGAAGATTGGGCCCGGCAAGAAGGTCGGCATCGTCGGTCTTGGCGGCCTGGGACACATGGGACTCAAGTTCGCGCACTCATTCGGCGCGCACACCGTGCAACTTACCACTTCACTCAAGAAGAAGGACGACGCAATCAAGCTGGGCGCGGACGAAGTTGTGGTGTCCTCCGATGAAGCTGCGATGAAGAAGCATGCAGGCACCTTCGACTTCATCCTCGACACGGCGTCAGCGCCGCACGCTCTCGAACCTTATCTCTCGCTCCTGAAGCAGGACGGAACGATCACCCTGGTCGGCCTTCCGGAAAAGCCACCCGCCGTCAGCGTCTTCAGCCTGATCGTAAAGCGGGCATCGATCGCGGGCTCGATGATTGGCGGCATGCCTGAGACGCAACAGATGCTCGACTATTGCGGCCAGAAAAATATCGTGGCCGAAGTCGAAGTCATCCCGATCCAGAAGGTCAACGAAGCATTCGACCGCATGCTCAGGCAGGACGTGAAGTATCGATTCGTAATCGACATGAGTTCGTTGAAATGAACAAGTGTCCCATGCTAAGCGTGCATTTTGCGTTTGGCATGTGAAACCACGGCCAATCCCATGACACTTCTCAGGCAAACCCGAGCCGTTCTCACCGACAGTCATTTCATAATTCCAGCAGTTGTCTTCTGCCTTGGTCTTGCGATACTGATCGCATTGCGCTAATGAGAGGGCACGCGAAGCACATATGAGCACAACAGCCCGCGCGAGTTCATCTGCGGTAATGCCGTCTGTTCATGCGATAGGTGTCATCTGCGGGCTGGCGGCCGGTGTATGGCTCGGGGCGGCAGAAGCTCCAACCAAACTCGTCAACTCCGGGCTTTCTGCCTACGCCATCTCGCTCTGCATGGTGGCAGGAGTTTTTGTCGCACGATGGACCGTGCCGACGCTCCTGAAAGGCACGCGACAGGTATTTGCCGATCTCGCCGAACATAAGCACCTCATCCCGATCGCCATTCTCGCTGGGATGCTCTGGGCCGTCGCCAACACCCTCACCGTCTTCGCCATTCGCGATGTCGGATTGGCAATCGCATTTCCGCTTTGGAACACAAATTCGCTGGTCGGCATCCTGTGGGGGCGGCTGCTCTTCGGCGAACTGAAAGGCGCATCCCGGCAGAACATAGCGAAAGTTGTTCTGGGTGCGCTGGCGATCGTTGGTGCGGCCGTCATGCTCGGCTTCAGCACCATCCATGCGAGCGGATCTCATGCAGACCGTGCCGTCGGCGGAATCCTCGCCGCCATTGGCGCTAGCCTGCTGTGGGGTACGATGTACATTCCCTATCGCAAAGCCTACATCAGCGGCTTGAGTCCGCTCTCGTTTGTCACGGTCTTCACCTTCGGCGAGTTGGGTACCATGGTCGCATTGGTGCTTGCACTCGACGGCGGAACGAAAGCTGCGGTCTTTCACTCCGGAGAAGTGCGGCCTCTCCTGTTCTGGCTGTTTCTCGGTGGATTCGTCTGGGTGATCGGCGACATCTTCCAGCAATACGCAACGAAGTATCTTGGCATTGGCCGAGGCATCCCGCTCTCAAACACAAATCAGATGTGGGGTCTCGCGTGGGGGGCGCTCGTCTTCGGCGAGTTGGCTCATGCTGACGCCGGGCATCGGCTGCTCGTCGTCATCGGATCGATCGTGATGATCCTTGGAGCTCTCGCTGTCACTACGGCGGTTGCGACCGAGAGAGAGCAGGCTTCTATGCGGGAAGCGCTCGTGCGCGAGTGCGCCCGATACGACCTTGAATATGACCGCCTCGTGAAATCATCCGTCGGCTTGGATGTGAGCAAGAAAGAGAACAGTCGGGCGTGGTGGGATTATGCAATTCTGGCCTGCTCCCTCGGCGTTTTCGTCTGGCTTGGAATCCTTGCGCGAGTTCCCTCTCTTCCCATGAATTCTGCCTGGATCGCCGTGCTCACTGTATTGCTCGTGGCGGCAGCCGGCGGATGTGCATGGGTGCTTTGGAGAACGACACGCTTCTCCTAGCACCAAGTGCGGATCACGAATCACGGTCCACGGTCCGCTTTTCACTATCTACAATGTCCTCATGACTGTGCCGTCAAAGGTTGACCTCGTAGGCGTTGGGCTGAATGCGATCGACACGCTCATTCCCCTGGTTCACTTCCCTGCCCGCGGTTCGAAGACAGAGTATGGCGATGCGAAGGTGATGTTAGGCGGCCAAGTCGCCACAACTGTAATCGCGTGCCAGAGGTGGGGTTTGAAGACGCGCTATGTCGGCAAGCTGGGTGACGACGAAGCGGGCAATCTGCATCGACGCGAGTTTGCACAGGCCGGAGTGGACGCGCGCCTGACGACCGTTTCGAACGCCGCGAGTCCTCAGTCACTCATCCTGGTGGACGAAGGCGGCGAACGCACCGTGCTCTGCCGCCGCGATGGGCGCCTTCTGCTTCAGCCAAGAGAGATCGATCGCGAGTGGATCGTGAATGCGCGCGCCCTTCACGTGGATGGATTCGAAACGGCTGCCGCCACACAGGCTGCACGTTGGGCCCGTGAGGCCAACGTCACGGTGATTGCCGATCTAGACGAGACATATTCCGGCGTCGAAGACCTGGTAGCCAATGTCGACTACCTCATCGTGAGCCGCGATTTTCCCACCCGATTTACGGGCGAGCGCAGCCTCGAGCAGGCCTTGCGGGTCATTCAACGACGATTCGGATGCTTGCTGACTGCAGCGACGCTGGGGGCCGACGGCGTACTGGCGTGGGATGGGGAATGTTTTTGCGCACGATCCGCGTTTCGCGTTCCGGTGACCGACACAACCGGCGCCGGCGACATATTCCACGCCGGCTTCATCTACGGACTACTACAGAGATGGCCTCTCGAGCGTCAGCTCGACTTTGCCTGCGCAGCCGCGGCTTTGAATTGTATGCAGGCCGGTGCGCGCGGCGGCATCGGAACCGTTGAAGCAATCAAACAGATAATGGCGACCACGCCTCGCTACGCGATCGCGCCTGCCGCCGACTGAAGATCCATAGATCCGATTGTCAAAACCGGCAGGTGCGCTTAGTATTCTCCTGAAATCGTTTTCATCGGGAGCTCGATCCTATGCGTCGCTGTGTGTCACAGTTTCTTGCCGCGTGTACAGTTGCCGCATCCACCGTCATCATTCCAGCCAACGCGATCGCGCAGTCATCCGCCGTAGCGCTGACACCTCCCATGGGCTGGAACAGCTGGAACTACTTTGCCGGCAAGGTTACGGATAAGGACATTCGCAACTCTGCCGACCAGATCGTCGCCAGCGGCATGCGCGATGCCGGCTACATCTACGTCAACATCGACGACACGTGGGAAGGCGAGCGCGACGCGAACGGAGTTCTCCACACCAACTCCAAGTTCCCCGACATGAAGGCGCTCGCCGACTACGTGCATTCGAAGGGACTGAAGATCGGCATCTACTCCTCGCCCGGGCCAAAGACCTGCGCCGGGTTCGAGGGCTCCCTCGGCCATGAAGAGCAGGACGCAAAACTGTACGCCGAGTGGGGCTTCGATTATCTGAAGTACGACCTATGCAGCTTCATTCCCGCCGTGATGGAGAAGCAGGCGCCGAATGACAAGCCCGCACAGATGCGCCTTATGGTCGCCGCATACGACAAGATGGCCAGGGCCCTCAAGGCAACCGGCCGGCCGATCGTTTTCTCGTTGTGCCAGTACGGATGGGATTCTCCATGGCAGTGGGCGCCCGGAATCGGCGGCAATCTCTGGCGAACCACCGGCGATATCCAGGCGCGCTGGCAAAGCGTCTATGACATCCTCGGCCAGCAGAAGGGGCTCGCTCCTTACGCGGGCCCGGGGCACTGGAACGATCCGGATATGCTGGAGGTCGGCAACGGCAAATTATCTCTCGCCGAAAACCGGACGCACTTCTCGATGTGGGCCATGCTCGCTGCACCGCTGCTGGCCGGCAACGATCTTCCCGACATGAAACCGGAAATCCGCGACATTCTCACGAATCGCGACGTGATTGCGGTCGACCAGGACCCGCTCGGCCACCAGGCGCGCTACATCTACAGTGGGGGCCAGGTAGAAGTATGGACGCGCGAACTGAAGGGCGGTGCAAAAGCCATCGCGATTATCAACGTCGGCAGCGACGTCTACTCAACGCATCCGTTCCGTTTCGATCTGACGAAGCTCGGCCTCGAGGGCACGCAACGCGCGAAGGAGCTCTGGACCGGCAAGGAGATGGAGCTGACGAACAACATGCCGATCGAACTGGCCAGTCATGACGTATTGCTGCTGCGCATCGACTCAACGAAGTAACTGGCCAGCGAGAAGTCCACGTCTCAGAATCGAGACGTGAGGCACCCATTTTTTCGTAGCGGTCCGGTGCGGCGGAGGCGCAATGTTTATTAGCTCCAGGCATCAGGGTGGGACTGCGGAATCCCTGTAGAACGGGAGTCCCGTAGGGAATAGATCCGGTACCCTACTTCGCCCTCGCCAGGCACACAGCAAACCAGCCGCATTCGTCGGTCCAGGTGGCTTCGGGCTTGAATCCCGCCTTGGTCAGCAGCGCCTCTGCATCACCGGGGCGATACTTATAGCTGTTCTCGGTGTGTATGCCCTCACCGGCTTTGAAGTTGACGCGAAGGTCGATTCCGGGCAACCAGACTGTCTGCTTCGACTCGCTTACCAGGTGCATCTCCATGCGAGATTTCTCGGGATTCCATGCTGCATAGTGCGCGAATTTCTCCGGCTCGAAGTCTGCATCCAGTTCGCGATTGAGCCGCACCAGGACGTTGCGATTGAAAGCAGCAGTCACGCCCGCCGCATCGTCGTAGGCCGCCTCCAAAACACCCTCATCCTTTACTAGGTCCACGCCGAGCAGCATGCAATCGCCTGGATCGAGAGCCGCGCGAACGCGCTCCAGCAGCAGCAGCGACTCCCCAGGCTCGAAGTTGCCGATGCTCGAACCGATGTAGAGCAGCAACCTGCGCTCGGTGGGCAGGGTCGGCTCGAGTTCCAGGTCCTGCGTATAGTCCTCTACGCGCGGGCAGACGAGCACACCTGGGATCTCCTCCTCGATACGAATCTGCGCCTCGACAAGAGCGCTGCTCGAGACATCCACCGGCTCGTAGAACACCGTGTCCTGGCGCGCCACCGCTGCGGTGAGCAAGAGCCTGGTTTTGTCGGCCGAGCCCGCACCCAGTTCGACCAGCCGTAACACGCGCTCGCCGGCAGCCCTCGCGACCATCTCTGAGCCATATGCCGCCAGAATGGCGCGCTCCGTACGCGTCACATAATACTCCGCTGTGCGCGTGATCTCATCAAACAGCCGAGAGCCGGCCGAATCGTAAAACAACCACGATGGCAACCACCTCGGACTCGACATCAGTCCTTGATATACCGCCGAGGCAAGCTTATCCGAAACCTGTAGACCTGCAGGAGAAGATGGGGTTGTGGTCATGGGTTACTAAGATGCTCCTCTGCTGATCAGAGTTACTTTTCCGCGAGACGGATTCCCGAAAACTGCCAGCGGGTTTCTGGTTGGAAGAAATTGCGATAGCTTGACCGGATGTGCGCCTCGGGTGTAGCACACGATCCGCCACGCAGCACCATCTGCCCGCTCATGAACTTTCCGTTGTACTCGCCAAGCGAACCTGCCAGCGGCTCAAATCCCGGATAGCCCAGATATGCGCTTGCCGTCCATTCCCAGCAATCGCCCCACAGCTGCGCGGTACCGTCGGGCTCCGGGGCTGGAGCGGGCATCAGCAGGCCTGTGTCCATCAGGTTGCCTGCGATCTGATGTCCCGCGGATGCTGTTTCCCATTCAGATTCGGTGGGAAGACGCTTTCCCGCCCATCGCGCGAAAGCATCGGCCTCAAAATAACTCACCTGGCTCACCGGGGCGTGCTTGACCGCCTCGAGCGGCATCTCTCCACGAAGCGTGAATAGGGTCCAGTTATCTCCCTCTCCGCTCCAATAGAGCGGCGCGCGCCAGCGTTGTTGTTCCACGGTATCCCACCCCGCCGAAAGCCACAGCTCAGATCGCTGGTATCCGCCGTCTTGAATGAAAGCCGCATATTCGCCGTTAGTCACGAGCCGGTCGGCCAGCGCAAAAGGCTCCAGCCAGACCCGGTGTCGCGGCAGCTCATTGTCGTAACAGAAGCCGCCGCCCGTGAATCCCACATCGACGAGGCCGCCCGCGAACTGAACGAATTCGATCGGCCGGACCGCACCACGGCCACCAACCGCCGCATCCGAAACATAAGCAGGCCGCAGCGGATTGGTATAGAACGCGTGCAGAATGTCGGTAAGCAAAAGCTCCTGGTGCTGCTCCTCGTGATTCACCCCGAGTTCGACTCTCTTGAGCACCTCAGGCTCTGGGTTGTTCTCAAGCAATTCGTCGATGCTCTCGTCCACGCAACTCCGGTAGCGCAGAATCTGGTCCAGAGCCGGGCGCGAAAAGGAAGAACGCAGTTTTTTCTCGGGAAATTCCGAAAAACCGCGGTAATAGCTGTTGAAAAGCCACGGGAAATCTTCGTCGAAGAGCCGGTATTTGTTCAAAAACGGGCTCAAAATGAATGATTCGAAGAACCATGCCGTGTGCGCCAGGTGCCACTTGGCGGGCGAAGCCTCCGAACACGACTGCACCATCATGTCTTCCGGAGTCAGTGGTTTACACAGCGCAAGCGTCCGTTGACGCGCGCTGCGGAATCGGCTTGCTAGATCGAGTTGCGCCTTCGAAGCTGCTGTGGTGCTCATCGTAAAAAGTCCTCACCTGCCAAACCTGCCATTTGGGACTGAAGTCCCTCCGGCTCATGCATTTGGTGATCCGTTTGGCACCGTCGTGGTCGATGAACTTGACGATGCAATACAATTTGGTGCTCTAATTTCAACTGGACGATGACACAGTTTGTCGCCTCAATTCCTTCTTGAGGAGGGAATATGAGCCGTTTGAATAGACCCATCCTGCAGACGCTGGCGTTGATGGCAGTGGTCATAAGCACCTCGGGTTTGAGCCAGGTTCAACCTCCGGCTGATCAGTCTGCTGCTGCGGCTTCGCAAGCCTCAGCCCAATCGCTGGATTCGCAACCCAAGGCTCAGCCTACTGCCGAACAGATCGGCGATTCCTTCATGGCCCATCAACGCTACCAGGCCGCCATCGAGGCCTATAAACGGGCGCCCAAGGACAATGCGGACGTATGGAACAAGATGGGCATCGCCTACCAATTGATGTTCAATCTTACAGACGCGATGCATTGTTATCGCACTGCATACAAACTAAGCCCGAAAAACTCCAACGTCCTTAACAATCTGGGAACCGTTTACGATGCGATGAAGCAATATCATAACGCTGAAAAGATGTATCGCAGGGCGCTCAAGGTTGACTCGCATTCGGCATTAATTCGTAAGAACCTCGGGACAAATCTTGTGGCTCAGCACAAATATGACAAAGGCTGGGCGGAGTACGTCACTGCGCTCAAGATGGACCCGCAAATCTTCGATCACAACTCCAGACCGCGCGTCGAGAACCCCGCATCGATCTCCGATCGCGGAGCCATGAACTTCTACATGGCGAAGGGATGCGTACGGGCCGGCCAGCCTGAGCGGGCCGTCGAATACCTCCGGCTGGCCATCGATGAGGGCTTCACGAATCCCAAGAAGATCATCGCCGATAATGAGTTTGCGAGCCTTCATAACCTGCCTGCATTTCAGGAATTGATGTCATCGGAGACACAAAAGAGACAATAGCTTTTTGGAAGGCAAGCCGCGATCAATCCACTGTCGTCCTGCGATCGCGCGTCCGCGTCTAACTCCATAGGGACTGCCGGGAATCCATGAAACGCCTCGATATTGCTCTTGCACTCGTGATCCTCGCCGCTGGCGGAATGCGCTGGGCCGCGCGTGCCCAGGATACCGGTGCTTCGCAGCAGCCGAGCCAGGCTCCCCAGGGACGTGGCGCAGGCCAGCGGGGAGCTTGGGGCGGCGCGGGTGGGATGATGGGGCGCGGCGTGATGGGAACGGTGACCGCGATCGCCACTGATCATTACACCGTCAAGACCGAGTCGGGTGATCTCTACACCGTTCACTACAGCGTGAACACGCGCATCATGAAGGGCGGCGGGGGCCAGCGGCGAGGACAGGGCGAGGCAGCTCCTCCAGCCAATCCTCCACAAGAGATCAAGGCCAGCGACATCAAAATTGGCGACGCAATTGTCGCTTCAGGCGAGATCGACGCAAATGTGAAATCCGTTGGCGCTGTCGTCATCTTCCAGATCGACCCCGAGCGCGCCAAACAGATGCGCGAGATGCAGGCCAATTACGGCAAGACCTGGCTGATGGGCAGAGTGACTGCAGTCAACGAGACGAACGTGACCCTGCAGGGTGGTCCCGATAACGCGACTCACACATTTGTCGCCGACGAGAACACTACATTCCGCAAGCGCCGCGATCCGATCACGCTGGCTGACATCCAAGTGGGCGATATGGTCCGCGTCGAGGGCACGGTGAAGAATGGATCGTTCCTCGCGGCTACGGTTGCGGTGATGGGGCCACCACCAACCGATCGCAGCGCGGGCGCGAGGCCTCCCCAGCAATAACCTAAAGCACTCCTCAGGGGACTAGAGCGCACAGCTCTTTTGGCCCCCCGTTTGCGGCATGATGAAGTCATGCCCTGATACAAAATAACCACACGACGAGTTTCCCCTACGGTTCGTCGGCTGAAGCGCTCCCTTCATCAGCTTCTTCCACCCCTCATCCGAATCGGCTCTGAATCCGGTCCGGGCCTCCTTATCTTGTTCACCAGAGCACGATAGCTGCTCTGGGAAGGTAGAGGCGCCCGATGGACACAAGGGACGCACTTGTTACAGCTGCCGACGTCACCCGCACATTCCCGCTCGATCACAGTGCGGTGACGGCCCTTGACCACGTCAGTCTCGCGGTGAAGCAGGGCGAGTTTCTCGCCATCTCCGGTCCGAGCGGGAGCGGCAAGTCGACTTTGCTGAACCTGATCGGCTGCATCGACAAGCCCACGGGCGGCCGCATCCTGATCGATGGCGTTGACACTTCGCAACTCAGCCCTTCGCGCACCTCCGCTCTTCGCCGCGAAAAGATCGGCTTTGTCTTTCAGACGTTCAATCTGATTCCGGTCTTCACCGCTGCCGAGAATGTCGAGTTCCCGCTCCTGGTCCAGGGAATCGGCTCGGCGGAGCGCCGCAAGCGCGTGGCCGAAGCGCTTGAGAACGTAGGGCTCTCGTCGCGGGCAAATCATCGCCCTGACTTGCTCTCCGGCGGTGAGCGCCAACGCGTGGCCGTAGCCCGCGCCATCGTGCATCGCCCGGAGATTGTCCTTGCCGATGAGCCGACTGCAAACCTCGACACCCACAACGCCACGCAACTGATCGACCTGATGCGCGAGCTCAATCGCAGCCTCGGCCTCACGTTCATCTTCTCTACGCACGATCAGCGATTGCTGGAGCACACACCGCGCATCGTGCGGCTTACCGACGGCCGGATCGCGAGCGATGAATTTTCGTCGTCGAAACCCGGGGTCCCCAACGACAGTTTTTCCGTCGTTGGGGTGGACTGAAGGAGATCGTCATGGGCAAGTTCTTACTGCTTGCGTTTCGTAACGTATTTCGCAACCGGCGTCGCACCGCCATGACGCTGTTGATGGTTGGCGGCGGCGTGGCCGCCCTGTTGCTGGGCGGCGGATACTTCCGGTTCATGTCGCAGGGATTGCGCGAGAGCACGATTCGCAACGGGCTTGGACACCTGCAGATTTTCACCGCCGAGCATTTCAAGCGCGACGAAATTCACGTACTCGACACGGGCATCGAGAACTGGCGCCGGGTTGCATCGGTGGCAAATGCCGCGCCACACGTGCGCGGCATTGCGCCGCGCATTGAGTTCTACGGCATGGTGTCAAACGGGCAGAAATCGTCGGTGTACATGGGCAGCGCAGTGGATCCGGCGGCAGAGTCCGGCCTGGGATTCAACCCGAATGTGGTGGAGGGAACCAACTTCACGTCGAATTCGAAAGCAGATGTGCAGGCACTCGTCGGGACCGGGCTTGCAAAGTCGATGAATGTGAAGGTGGGCGACGGGCTGACGCTGCTCGCAGTGACCTCAGACGGAGCGCTGAACGGCGTCGACGTGCAGGTAACCGGCATTGTGCGAACGGGCATTGCCGATCTGGACGCACGCTACATGAGAATCACGCTGGACTCGGCGCAGCGCCTGCTCGAGAGCGACCGCGTCACGAACCTCGTTGTTGGGCTCGACAGCACGGCCAACACCGATGCTGCTTACGATGCGTTGCTTCCGCGCCTGAGGGGACTGGGGCAGGAGATGACGATGAAGAAGTGGCTCGACCTCGCCACGTACTACAAGCAGGTGCGGGGTATGTTCGACGGCATCTTCCTGTTTATGGGAGTGATCGTGTTCTTTATGGTGCTGATGGCGAGCGTGAACACGCTGCTGATGGCAATGTTCGAGCGGACACGCGAGATTGGGACGATGCTGGCGATGGGCACGCCCCGGGCCTGGATTATCGGACTGTTCATGGCCGAGGCCACGGTGCTGGGTGTCCTGGGCGCGGCGCTGGGAGTCACTGCGGGGAACCTGCTGGGCATGGCGCTCAATGCATCGGGACTGCACCTGCCGCCGCCGCCGGGATACACAACGCCTATTGCGTTCCGCGTGCTGCACATTCCGGGAATCATGATTGGCTCATCGGTGATGGTAGTGGTGTCGCTGGCGATGGCATCGATATTGCCCGCGGTGAGGGCATCGCGGCTGCAGATTGTGGAGGCACTCTCCCATGTCTAGAGTTGATTTCACATTGCGTTCGTTCCTGCTCCTCGTGACACTTGCTTTTCTGATCGCCTGGGCAGCGCTTGGCCACGCCGCCACGGCCGGAACGCCTGACGCCTCGGCGCTCCTCAAGCGCTCGGATTCCTATCGCAACGGGTGGCCTTCCTATACCCTGCGCGTGAAGATCACCGACTTCGAAGCCGGTAAATCGGACGAGGAACATTTCTACGAAGTCTCGCAAAAGGGCACTGACAAGACTTATGTCGAATTCATGAGCCCGCGCGAGAAGGGACGTCACCTGCTGATGCTTGGCGATGACATGTGGGTCTATCTGCCCGATACCAGCCGTCCGGTGCGGATCACGCCGCTCGAACGACTCTCCGGAGACGCCTCCAACGGCGACGTCGCCCGTACCAACTACGCAGTCGATTATTCCGCTGTGTTCGTCCGCGAGGAAAAGGTCGGCAGCGAGAACTGCTATGTCCTCGATCTGACTGCCAAACGGAAAGGCGCAACCTACCAACGCATCCTCTACTGGGTGCGCGCCGAGGATGCGCGCCCGGTCAAGGCCGAGTTCTACCTGACATCAGGCAAGCACATCAAATCGGCTACATTCGATGACTTCACGAACCTTGGCGGCAGGTTGTTGTTGCGCAAGCTCACGCTCTATGACGAGATCCGGCACAACTCGCACAGCGTACTCGAATACTCCAACCAGGCGGCGCGCGATCTGCCCGACAAGCTCTTCTACCAGGGCCGCGCCGACAGATTCTAGTTCGAACTCATGCGATCAGCACCATGCCGTTGCAAGCTTCACGGTCAAAACCGGGCCCGTTCAAAAACGTGGTTTTGGCAGTTTCTGGAAACCCAATGAATACCCGATTGCTCATTTCGGCCCTCCTCCTCACCACGGCGGCGTGGTCCTGCGCTGTTGCGCAAGATCCACCGTCGTCGGACGAGACCGCCCTGAGCACGCGGTACTCCATCGCAGTGATCGATGACGCCACGTTTTATAGCGGACTGCCTTCCCATGCGCCGCAGGTTCTCAATCAGGTGCTGGTCGAGCCGTCGTTTGGAGTTCGCTATCGCGATCGCCTGTCATTTACGACCAGCCTCATCGGGCTCACAGCAACCGAAGCCGACGCGACCTCGACGCTGCGGGTCAAAGAGACGTACGCCGGCATCTCCGCGGGGGACTTTGACCTCACCCTGGGCCGTAAGATGGTTCGCTGGGGCACAGGATATGCATTCACCGCAGCCGGCGTGCTGGACCCGCCTCGTGATCCGACCAATCCCTCTGACCGCCTGAACGTGAACCAGGGCCGCGACATGGTCAAGGCCGACTGGGTGCACGGGAAGAATGCATTGACCTTCGCATGGTCAACCGCGGAGTTGGCGCCTGCAAACTCTACGCTACGTGACACGACGGCATTCCGGTATAACGTTCTGGTGCATGGTTTCGACACATCGCTCATCGCAGGCAACGATCGCGGCGGAGACTCTTTTGGCGGAGTGACCTTCACGCGCGTGCTTGGCCAGGCCTGGGAAGTGCATGGCGAAGGGTTCTGGCGCGAGCAGGCCGCCGTGCTGCTGGGCGCCAAATGCACCCTGCGCTCCGGTGTCACCTTCCTTGGCGAGTTCTATACTCCTCCCAACATTCCGTATTACCGCGACATGTCCATTTCGCCTTATGCCGGCCGGCAACACTACGCCTTCTTCAACGTCAGCAAGTCGCGTCTCCGCGAGCTTCCCGGCTGGAAAGAGTGGGACGTCTCGGGTTCCATCGTCGCCAACCTCGACGACCACAGCTTCGTCGCCGTGACCGATGTTAGCCGCTGGTTTGGCACGCACTTCGCCACTTACGCGCACGTGGAGGTTCCCTCGGGCAGCAAGACCTCGGATTACGGTTCTGCGCCATATCAGACGGCGACATCGGTGGGAGTCCGATTCCACCTATGATCAGCACAAAACAGGACTTGACCAACATCGACGGCGCAGCGCCCAAAAAGACCTTCAAAGCCTTTCGAGATTGCGTGAGCGGCATCTGGATCGTGCCCGCCGTTGCGGTGGTCGTCGCAATTCTCATCATTGTCATTGAGCATGCGCGGTTCTCGCAGGTTGGCACCAAGTTTCTGGGCTCGTTCATCTACGCCATACTCATCGGCTTTCCAACCGCAACTACACTCAATTGGATTGGCTTTCGCTATACGGAGCGTTTTCCTCGATTCGTCTTCGTCATCCACACAGCAGTTTTGATCGTCATCGCGATTGCCGGATCGCTCTCAGGTGCGTTTGTGTTGAAGATCGCCGGGTTGATCCATCACGACTCCTGGTGGACCGAGGTTCAATCATCACTGCCGGTCTGCCTGGTCATTACCCTCGTCGTGGGCTTGAGCATCACATCGTTTGAAACCATGCGGCATCGGCTCCAGGATGCCACGCTTGAACTGCGCACGCGTCAGGTAGAGCAGGAGCGAGCCAATAAACTGCTGGTCGAAGCACGGCTCTCGTCGCTCGAGTCTCGCATTCATCCACATTTCCTGTTTAATACGCTGAACTCGATCTCGTCGTTGATTCCATCCGATCCGAAACGCGCCGAGGACATCGTCGGCAAGCTGGCATCCTTGCTTCGTTTCTCCATCAGCGCCAATCAGAACGGCCTCGTCCCGCTCTCACAGGAGCTGAAGATTGTGCGCGACTACCTCGAGATTGAATCAGCACGTTTCGGACAGCGGCTTCATTACGACATCTCCGTTCCTGAATCACTCGGCGATCTCAAGGTTCCGCCACTCGCGTTGCAGACGCTGGTCGAAAACAGCGTGAAGCATGTCGTCTCGAAGCGCAGTCAGCCGGCCTCGATCAATGTGACAGGAACACAGAGCAGCCACACATGCGAACTCGTGGTAACCGATGACGGCCCCGGCTTCTCGCTTGCCGAGATCTCGCCGGACCACGGGCTCGGTAATCTCGTCGGCAGGCTTGAGCTTCTTTACGGCGACGCGGCACAACTGAACGTGAGCCGTGCAGCCGACAAGACCGTCGTTTCGATCAGGATTCCGTCGGGGGACGCGCAATGACGGAAACCGCGCCGCTTCGGGCATTTCTGGTGGATGATGAGCCGCTCGCCCTCGAGCGCCTTGGACGTCTGCTGGCGTCGTTTCCCGAACTTCAGATCGCCGGCAAGGCCCTCGATCCTGAAGAGGCTGTCAGCGCGCTTAACATCCGGCAAGTCGACGTGCTCTTTCTCGATATCCAGATGCCGGGTATGAACGGCTTCGAGCTGCTCTCGCGCCTTTCAGTACAGCCCTTCGTCATTTTCACGACCGCCTACGACCAGCACGCACTCCGTGCCTTCGAGACAAACGCAATCGACTACCTGCTCAAGCCGATCGAGCCGGCGCAACTTGAGCGCGCACTGAAGAAGCTCGGCCGCATTCGGCCGATCGTCAAAGCCGGCTGGCAGCAGGATCCGGCCCTGCCCCAGTTGTTAAAGGATCTGACCGCGTCGCTGCGCGAGGGCCACGCCAGCTACCCACACCGCATCGCTTCGCGCCTCGGCGAACGAATCTCGTTTCTCCCCCTCGACGACGTAACGCATTTTCTCGCTCAGGACAAGCTCACCTTCGCGGTGACGAATGGACGCCGGCACTGCGTCGATCAGACCATCGCCGATCTCGAGCACCGCCTCGACCCCGCGAAGTTCCTGCGCATTCACCGCTCGGCTTTGGTCAATGTCGACTGGATCCACGAAGTGAACTCGTGGTTTGCGGGTAAAGTCATCGTCACGCTCAAGGACCAGCAGCACACACAGCTCACGGTGGCGCGTGACCGCGTCCGCACGCTGAAAGAGCGGCTTGGGATTTGAAGGGCAGAGATTAGGGAACAGGGACTAGGGAACAGGGACTAGGGAACAGGGATTAGGGATTAGAGGTCAGAGATCAGTTCGCAGTTCGTGGTTCTGAATTCGTTGTTTCCCTAATCCCTGATCCATGTTCCCCAATCCGGTTTTCCGTCTTTACCCCATGAACATTCCGCCGTTCACGTCAAGCACGTGGCCGGTGATGTAGGCGGCGGCATCCGACGCGAGGAAGACCACCGACTGCGCAATTTCAGTGTCGGTTCCCGGCCGGCCGAGCGGAATCTGCTCAACCATCTTCGCGCGCAGCTTTTCGTCGAGCACAGCGGTCATCGGCGTTTCGATGTATCCCGGCGCGACCGCATTTACAGTTATGCCACGTGACGCAACTTCGCGCGCCAGAGAGCGCGTGAACCCGATCAGCCCCGCCTTCGACGCCGCGTAGTTGACCTGGCCTTCCTGCCCTGTGCGTCCGACC
>DATFSO010000133.1:0-19273 GCA_035262585.1 Occallatibacter sp.
ACCTGCCGCGCGGAGATTTCTCGTCCGGAGTCAGCGCCCGCTAACCACTTATTTTTGTGGGATTCTTGTTGGTGCCGGGAGGGGGGGTCGAACCCCCATGACCGCAAGGGTCGGCGGATTTTGAGTCCGCTGCGTCTGCCAGTTCCGCCATCCCGGCCTGGGGTGGGCTTCATAAAAAGTATCGCATAGGCGCTGCTCGCAGGGCTATGCGGCATCGCCAGTTCGCGCATCAGCGAGAATAGAAGCTCGGGCGCAGAGTGCGAGAATAGCCGCGCTCCGCCACTCCGGCAGTCTGCAGAATGACCGGTTTCGTCAAACGCGATTTTTCGCATCTGTAAGTCCTTTGTTCAAGGAACCCCTGAGTCCGCACGACCGTCCCATGCGACAATGGAGGCAATCGACATGACTACTGCCTCTTCCGCAGTCGTTCCCGAACCGGCCGTAGTGACCCCGGAGTTGCTGGCACAGCACAGTATCACACCGGCAGAGTACGAACGGATTCTGGCGGCCCTGGGACGCGTCCCTTCCCTCACCGAACTGGGAATTTACAGCGTGATGTGGAGCGAGCACTGCTCGTACAAATCGAGCCGTGTGCATTTGAAGCGCCTGCCTACCCGGAGTGACCGCGTAGTGCAGGGGCCGGGTGAAAACGCCGGCATCATCGACGTTGGCGACGGCTGGGCCTGCGCCTTCAAGATCGAAAGCCACAATCACCCCAGCTACATCGAGCCCTACCAGGGGGCGGCGACCGGCGTGGGCGGCATCCTGCGCGACATCTTCACGATGGGTGCCCGGCCATTGGCAGTGATGGATTCGCTTCGCTTCGGGCCCATCATTCCCGAGCAGGGCACCGAACCAGATTTAGTCCAGAAAAACCACTCCATCGTTGAAGGAGTGGTCAGCGGCATCGCAGGGTATGGCAACTGCTTTGGTGTGCCGAACCTCGGCGGCGAGACGAAGTTTGAGCCGTGCTACAGCGGGAATCCGCTGGTAAATGCATTCGCGCTGGGACTGGTGCGCAAGGATGAGATCTTCTACGCGAAGGCCACCGGCGCCGGCAACCCCGTCATATATGTAGGCGCAAAGACGGGTCGCGACGGCATCCACGGCGCGACTATGGCTTCGGAAGAATTCAAGGAAGGCTCGGAGCAGAAGCGTCCTAACGTACAGGTCGGCGATCCCTTTATGGAGAAGCTGCTGCTTGAGGCCTGTCTTGAAGCGATGAAGACCGGCGCAATCGTCGGCATCCAGGATATGGGCGCCGCCGGCCTCACCTGCTCCACCTGCGAGATGGGCGCGCGCGGCGGCGTTGGTCTGGACGTGGAACTCGATCTGGTCCCGCAGCGCGAAACCAGCATGAGTGCTTACGAGATCATGCTCTCCGAAAGCCAGGAGCGCATGCTGCTGGTTGCGGAAAAGGGCCGCGAGGACGAAGTGCTGCGGGTATTTGCAAAGTGGGGACTGGATGCTGTCATTGTCGGCACGGTGCAGCCGGAGCCGCGCTTGCGTATCCGGATTCATGGCGAGCTTGTCGCCGATATCCCCAACCAGTCGCTCACGGACGACGCACCGCTGTATCACCGGCCGATTGGCGAATGGAAGCCTCGCATTTCGCTCGATCCGCCCGAAGCTGCGGCTGCCGAGTTGGCAAAGGATCGCGATTTCACCGCTGACCTGAAGAAATTGCTAGCAAGCGCGAACGTCTGCTCGAAGCGCTGGGTTCACGAGCAGTACGACACGATGGTGCAAACCAACACGGTGCTCGGTCCCGGCGGAGAAGCCGGCGTTATGCGCATCAAAGGCACAGGCGAGTTGCATCGTGAGCGCGGTCTGGCCATGGCGCTGGACGGCAACGGCCGCTGGTGCTACCTCAGCCCGAAGCTCGGCGCAATGCATGCGGTCGCGGAGGCAGCGCGCAAGGTTGCCTGTGCTGGCGCAACTCCGGTGGCGGCGACGAACTGCCTCAACTTCGGCAATCCGGAGAAGCCGGAGATCATGGCGCAGCTTTCCGCGGCGATCGACGGCATCGCTGCAGCATGCGTCGCCCTCGGCACGCCAATTACGGGCGGCAACGTTTCGCTCTACAACGAGACGAAGGGTGAAGGCATCTACCCAACCCCGGTGCTGGGCATTGTCGGCATCCTCGATGATGTGACCAAGGCAGTGCCGGCGGGATTCCGGCGCGCAGGCGATGAGATTCTGCTTTTGTGGCCAGTGCCGCGCGGTCCGAAGCCCGATCCCGAACTCAAAGTTCCAGACCATTTCGAACCAACGGATTCGACCTCAACCATCGTTCCGGGCGTCATGGGGGATGAGCCGGTTGTTGTTCTCGAAGCAGCACTGGTACCGGAGGTTTCAGCTTCTGCCAAACTGACAGCGTTCGGTTCTTCCGAGTACGCCAAAGCGGCACTCAACGCGCTGTGGGGCACGCCTCCGGAGCTCGATCTCGAAGCTGAGAGGGACCTGCAAACCATGCTGGTGCAACTTGCGGACCGAGGATTGATCCGCTCCGCGCGAGATATCTCCGACGGCGGCATCGCTGTCGCGCTTGCCCAGGCCGCATTCGCAAACAACATCGGCGCAAAAATCGAACAAGAGCAATCGCTGATGGTCCATCCGCTCTTCGGCCTTTTCGCGGAGCCGGCTTCGACCGTGCTGCTCTCTGCGCATCCGGAAAAGGTTTCTGAGATTGAGGAGATCGCGGAGCACTTCCACTTCAATCTTGCCAGGATCGGCACAACCGGCGGCGACCGGCTGGAGGTCGCGGTTTATGGCGATACCTTCATCTCGGCTTCGTTGTCAGAACTTCGTGCACCCTGGGCCAGCTCTCTCGAAGCAGCACTCCATAATGAGGTGACGGCATGAGCCGGTTGCTCTTTCAAGGGGTTCCCGACGTCGTCGACGCATCTGAGCAACTGACCACTGATTTCTTCCCACTGTCCCCTGTCCTTGAAGGGGACACGCTTCACGAAGAGTGCGGCGTCGTCGCTATCCACGGCCATACCGACGCAGCGCGCCAGGCGTATCTCGGGCTCTACGCGCTACAACATCGCGGACAGGAATCGGCCGGCATAGCTACAGCCGATGGACAGCACCTCGCCAACATCAAGGGCATGGGCCTTGTGTCGGAGATCTTCACCGATGAGGTGCTACAGAAGCTGCCCGGGCGGATGGCGATCGGCCACACGCGCTACTCCACCACCGGCGACTCGGCTCTGTTGAACGCGCAACCGATTCGCGTCGAATCGACCAAAGGCCTCATCGCAATCGCCCACAACGGCAACCTGGTGAATCTTGGCACTGTCCGCGCGCGGCTCGAACGCGACGGAGCCTACTTCCAGACCACGTCAGACTCCGAGATCATCGTGCAGCTCATTGCGCACTCGCGTGCCGGAACGCTGGTTGACGCCATTGCCGATTCATTGAGACAGGTCGAGGGCGCCTTTTCCATCGTGATGATGACGCGCGACCGCATCTTCGCGGCTCGCGATCCGCGCGGCTTTCGTCCGCTATCGATCGGACGCATCCGCAACCAGGACGCGCCAGACACCATCGTCTTTGCATCGGAATCCTGCGCTTTCGATCTGCTGCGTGCTGAGTTCGAGCGCGACGTGCTGCCCGGCGAACTCGTCATGGTCACCGAAGATGGCGTCACCAGCCGCCAATACGCAACTGGCATGCCTCAGTCGAGCTGCGTCTTCGAACATGTTTACTTCGCGCGGCCTGACAGCAAGATCTTTGGGCGCTGGGTTCAGGAGAGCCGCGACCAGATGGGCCGCCAGCTAGCGCGCGAATCGAGCGTGCCCGCGGATGTCGTCGTGCCCGTGCCGGACTCCGGCGTCACGGCTGCACTTGGCTATGCCGATGAAAGCGGGATCCCATTCCGCTTCGGTCTCATCCGCAATCACTACGTGGGCCGTACATTCATCGAACCGGAGCAGCGTGTGCGCGACTTCGGCGTGCGCCTCAAACTCAACCCCGTGCGCAATCTGCTCGAGGGCAAGCGCGTTGTGCTCATCGACGACTCGATCATTCGCGGCACCACCAGCCGCAAAATTGTGCGCATGGTCCGCGGTGCCGGCGCGAAAGAAGTTCACCTGCGCATCAGCTGCCCGCCGACTATATCGCCCTGCTTCTACGGTGTGGATACGCCGAGCAAGCGTGAGCTCATCGCTGCCAATCAGTCGATCGAAGAAATTCGCAAGTTCATCGAAGCCGACACGCTCGCGTATCTTTCTCTCGACGGCCTAAAGAAGAGCTGCGACGGGGGCGAGGGCAACGGCTTCTGTGTCGCCTGCTACACCGGCAACTATCCAACGCAGTGGGTTGACGTGGATGAGGTCTTGCCCGCAACGGCAGCAATCTAGATCGGCCCTTGTTTTCGTTGCGAAGACTTTGCGTACGCGTAGTATCCGGATCGAGCTTGAACCTGGGAGCGCTCCACATTGCATTTCAGCTTGATTCGATGGAATGATCCATCCCGTTTCAGCTTGGGTGGAGCATAGATCACTTCATACTGATAACGCATGTCTGAGATAACGGTGGCCAATGCGTCATGAATCGATTGCCTCCCATCGATGAATACACGTCCGCCCGTTTGCGCGACCAGATCTTCGAGCAATTCCTGCCCCCGCAATTCCTCTATCGTTCTCCGCCGCGGAGCAAACACATAGATCGCGGTTCTGGAGCGCTGGCACATATCCACCGTTTCGGGTTCCCATACGTGGCTTGAATTATCTTCACCATCGGTGAACAGCAGAACGAAGTTGCCGGAGACCATCGTGAGGTCGTTCGAAAAATTGTCTTTGCAGGCCCGGTAGATCGCATCGAACATGGCCGTGCCGTCGGGTCCGTACATTTGTTTCGAAAGTGCGGCGCTGATCCCATTTGAGACGGCCTTGGTATCTCCGGTCCAGTCCTGTGTGAGGCTGGAATCGACTCCAAAGCCCATGGTGAAAGCGCGATCTGACTTCGTCCGGAAGAATCCCGTTGTCAGTTCCGTCGCGATTTCCTGGCTCCGGTCCAGCTCGTGCTCCATCGACGGGCTGTAGTCAAGGAGAAAGCCAACTCGAATCGGCAGATCCCGATATTCTTGGAATGCCACAATCCGGCTCTGACGCTTCCCGTTGTCGAACAGCTGCACATCACTTCTCTTGAGATGTTCGAGCGGAAGTCCCTTCGCGTCGGAGGCGTGAAAAACAACCCTCACTTCATTCACCGGAACATTCAAGGTGAATGGCTGGCCTTCTCCGTTCGATCCCGTTGGATTCTGGGCGAGTCCCCAGTTCAACCCAGCACAAAGAACAAACACAGGCAGCGCGATGATAACGGTCTTTGCGAACATAGACAATCAGGCAAGAAAAGGATAATGGATCGCCGCGGCGCACGCATCTACCTCAAGCGGTCTCGTCCGCCAGGCGCCCCTGACGTACCGCAACGTTGCCCCGTGCGAGGCTCCTCGTCAACACCAGCATTGCGGCCGCGGCCAACAGGCTTGGTACCATCAATCCGCGCAGGCCCGCACCATAGCTGCCGGTCAGGTCGCGCATGCGGCCCATCCAGAAAGGACCTACGAATCCGCTGAACATCGTGATCGTGTTCATCGCAGCAATCCCGGCCGCCGCAGCCCGTCCGGCAAGGAACTGCGTAGGCACGGCCAACGCCGGTCCCTGCAGCGAATTGAAGGCAATAAAACTTATCGTGAGCGCCGTGATCACGAGCCATGCCGGTCGTTCATAGCTCGCGATAAAGTATCCTGCGGCCATCACACAACACGGCACAATGCAGTGCAGCGCCCGCTCACCGGTGCGATCGGAATTCGCTCCTCCGAACAGCATCCCCGCCGCGCCGGCCAGACCGATGCCCGCGATCAACCATCCAACCCTTGCCACGCTCCACCCCGTCGCGGCCTGGAAGATGGCCGGAGCCGAAAAACCATACCCATAACTGCACGTCAGCGCACAGAAGAAGAACAGGCCAATCAACCAGACCTTGGGCGAGAGCAGGGCCTGGAGCACGCCGGCAGAGTGCCCCAGCTGCGCTTTCGAGTTGTCAGCCGCGAGTTGACGCTGGATCCATTGCTTCTCGCCGGGAGTGAGCCACGCTGCATGCTCCGGGCCATCGGGAAGCATTCTCAAAATCACAAAACTGAACAGTGCGGCCGGCAGACCTTCGATGAGAAACAACCACTGCCAGCCCGACAGACCGAGCCTTCCATCCAAGCCGAGCAGCCATCCCGCCAGCGATCCCATCACCACCGAGCTAAGCGGCAGCGCAATGTAGAACCGGCTCACCGCGCGCGCACGCATCCGCGCCGGAAACCACAGTGTGAGGTAGTAGATGATGCCGGGGAAGAATCCCGCCTCGGAGATGCCGAGCAGCAGCCGCACCGTATAGAACTCGAACGGCGTGCGAACAAACATCATTGCCGCTGCCAGCAGTCCCCAAGTAAGCATGATGCGCGCAAGCCATCGCCGCGGACCGAAGCGCAGCAACAGCAGATTCGATGGCACCTCGCACAGGGCGTATCCGATAAAGAACAGTCCTGCTCCAATCCCATATACCGTATTGCTGAAGTGCAGATCGCTGTTCATCCGCAATGCGGCGAAGCTGATGTTGATGCGATCCATGTAGGCAAGGCCATAACCGATGGCGATGACCGGCAACAAGCGCAGTGCCGCTTTGCGCTGAGCCGCAGCACCGGTTGATGAGTCGAGCTGCGGAGCAGTCGCTTCGTCGAGCTTAAGCCCGTTCTGAGACATCGACTTTCTTCCTGTTTGAGGGCCAAAATCGCGTTGCCGGGAACGGCGGACCAGCCGCGTGGTAAAGCGAGAGTAGCACAAGACAAGTGATTCAGGACTCCGAAGGCTCCTCGTCCGTTGTGATAGCATCCGCGTGATTGTGCTGAGGCGTTCGGTTCAATGAGTGTTGATGCTGTTACGATCTCCGAGGTCCGCAAGACGCGTTTGCCCTGGCTCTTTGCGATCGCAGTTTTTCTTGGCGCTTTTCTCCTCTTCCTGGTTGAGCCCATCGCTGCAAAGCAGCTTTTGCCTGTACTCGGCGGCTCGGCTGCCGTCTGGATCACCTGTCTCGTCTTCTTTCAGACTGCGCTCGTCTGCGCATACCTTTACGCCCACTGGATGGCGCGCCAACCGCGCTGGACGCCGTATTTCGCGCTGCTGGTTTTCGGATTCGCTTCGGCCCTCGTCTGGTGCTTGCACAGCGCAAGCGCCGGCGCAGGATCAACGCATCCCATCCTCACCGTCTTCGGCGTGCTCGGAAGCACCATCGGACTTCCATTTCTCATTCTCGGCACGACAAGCCCGCTAATGCAGGTGTGGTGGGCGCGACTGCATGATTCCGGGATTCCTTATCGGCTTTTTGCGCTTTCGAACCTCGCGTCTCTCTTGGCCCTCGCGCTCTACCCCACGCTGATCGAGCCGCACCTCACGCTGCGGGCGCAGCGCATCGCCTGGTGTTGCGGATTTGCCGTCTTCGCCTGCGTTTCCGGAGCATTGGCACTGCGAGCACGAGCGGCCGTGCCGGCATCTTCGCAACGAATCGACACCGCGGAAGAAGGGCTGCCTGCAACTTTCGGGCAGAAGCTCCTCTGGGTCATGTTGCCGATGGGTGCGGCAATGCAGCTGAGCGCTGTGACCAGCTACCTCACCGCGAATATCGCCGCCATCCCGCTGCTCTGGATCCTCCCGCTCGCCGTGTACCTGCTCACCATCATCCTCGCCTTCGAGTTCCCTCGCCTGATGCCCCGCAGCATCATCGCACGGTTTCTCATCATCATGCTTGCGAGCCTGGGCTATGCGCTCTCGAAACAGGATGTGGAGTGGTCGCTGCGCATCAGCATCGGATTCTTTCTTGTCGAGGCATTCGTATCCTGCCTTTTCTGCCACACCGAAGCGTACCGTCTCCGCCCACGCCGCGCCTCAGAGTCCACCATGTTTTACCTGCTGTTTGCCGCAGGTGGTGCACTCGGCTCGTTCGTCATCGGGATCGGATTTCCGCTTATCTTCCGCTACAACATCGATCTTGTTGTCACATGTGCCTTCACTGCTTTCCTCGCGCTGCTCGTCACCTGGAAAGATGGATGGAACAACCGCCTGCTTTGGGGCGTAGCCACAGTGCTGATGGCCGTGCTGGTCTTCTGGATCAACGTCGTTGACCATCGCAGTACGTTGGTCGCGGTCAGGAATTTCTACGGCGCACTGCGCGTGAAGCAATCATTCGACTTTCCCGGAGCTACACTGCGCACTTTGACCAACGGCAACGTCGAGCACGGCACGCAGATATTCGGAACCGACGAGCAGCGTCATTTGCCGACCAGCTACTACGCCCGGGACTCCGGTGTCGGCCTTGCGATACGCTTCTGCTGCGACAGCCGTCCGCGCAACATTGGCATTATCGGCCTCGGCGCAGGAACCATCGCCGCTTACGGCCGGCCCTACGACCGCATCCGCTTCTATGAAATCAATCCCGCCGTCGATCCCATCGCCCGCAACGTCTTCACATACATTCGCGACTCCCGCGCCTCAGTCATGGTCATCGGCGGCGACGCCCGCGCCTCTCTGGCCCATGAGCCGCCGATGGGCTTCGACGTCCTCGTCGTCGATGCCTTCTCCGGCGATGCGATTCCGCTCCACTTGCTCACGACCGAGGCGCTCGCGCTCTATCGCCGCCACCTTACGCCGAGCGGAATCATCGCCTTCCACATCTCCAACCGGCACGTCGATCTCGAGCCACCGATTGCAGTTCTGGCGAAGTCGGCCGGCATGCATGCTGCCGTCATCTCCACGCCTGCAAACGAGCAACGCGGCGAATTTGCCGCCACATGGATGCTGCTGAGCGACAACTCCGCTTTCTTCGGCCAACCCGAAATCGCGCGCGCCCGTCGCCATCCTGAGACGCTGCCCGGCCTTCGCACCTGGGCGGACGATTTCTCGAGCCTTCTGCCCGTCCTGCGCTGGTGAGTAGGCAGCCTGCAGCTTTTAGCTTTTAGCTCTTGGCTTCTAGGCTCTTAGCTCGCGCTAGCCGCGCTCTTGGAATGCGCACGCACTCGATTGGGAGTACGGGCTGGTTCGCCAAGCTAACAAGGCTAACGGCAAAGAGCAAATAGCCAGGGGCTGTATTTTTTGTCACAGGACGTTCACACTCCCGGTGTGATAGCATCCGGTCCTTACAGCTAGACGTCCGGCGGCCCTCCCTCTGCACTTTGCCGTCCGGCGCCTGCCGGAGACTCTCCGCATGGACGAGGAAGACGGCAGAATGGGCCCTCGAGGCCTGCAACTCGGACGCATTGACGTCCTGACGGACGCCTCGACGACGTCCCTGCGCCACCCGCCTAAGCAAAACTCGACCGAAACCTCCCCAATTCCAAGCATCGGGTGCCCCCATGCCTCCCTCTTTTGGAGACATGAGAGACCTATACACCCCAAAGAACATATTCCGAAAGACAATCACACACGAGGTAACTTATGAAAACGTACCAGGGAAGTGAGATCCGCAACGTAGCTGTAGTGGGGCATGCTCAGAGCGGCAAAACGTCATTGATTGCCGCGCTGCTGCATGCCGCAAAGATGACACCAACACAAGGACGAGTAAACGATGGTTCGGCCGCAACCGCCTACGACGAAGAAGAAGTCGCACGCGGCACAACGATGTCGAATGCCGTGGCCTTCGCCGAGTGGCAGGGCGTGAAGATCAACTTCGTCGACACCCCTGGCTTCCACATGTTCTGCCACGAAGCCCGAGCCTCGCTTCTGCCCGTCGAGGCCGCCTGCGTCGTGGTCAACGCGCAGAATGGCGTCGAGCCGGTAACTGAGCGGGTCTGGAAATACGCCGAAGAGGCCAACGTTCCCCGCTTCGTGGTGATCAACCAGATGGACCACCCGAAAGCCGGCGGCGGCAATGGGTTGAGCGCGCTCATCGACGATCTGCACGAGCGCTGGGGACGCCAGTGCGTTCCTGTCCAGCTCCCCATCTCGGACGCACAGGGATTTCACGGCGTCGTCGACCTGGTGACGATGGAAGCTTTCCATTACACGACGAACGGGGACGGCCGCGGCAAGATTACGGGCGAGATTCCCGCAAGTATCGCCCAGCAGGCCAAGGAGGCGCACGAAGCCCTGGTAGAGCTCGTTGCCGAGGGCAAAGACGAGCTGATGGAGGAGTTCTTCGCCGAAGGCACGATCCCCGAGCAGCACCTGATCACCGCGCTGCACGAGGCGATTCGCGAAGACCGCATCTTCCCGGTACTGTTTGCCAGCGGTGGAACGAACGTCGCGACAGATCATCTTCTCGACTTCATCAAGGTTTACGCTCCGGCGCCGATCGAGCGCGCACCGATCCCGGTCAAGACGCTTGCCATGCAGGCCGTTGCGGCCAATGGCGGGGCGGCTGAAGCGGGAGGGGCCGGTGTTTCGTTCCGTAAGCTGGACGACGGCGAGCCATCGGCTGTGGTCGTCTTCAAGACGATGAGCGATCCCTTCGCCGGACGCATCAGCTTCTTCAAGGTCGTCGGCGGCACCGTGAAGAACGACGCGACGCTCGAGAACTACACGCGGCGCGGCCAGGAGCGCTTCTCGCACCTGAGCGTGATGCAGGGGCGCAAGGCGGTCGAAGTGGCCGAATTGCACGCCGGCGATATTGGCGCAGTGGCCAAGCTACGCGACACACTCACCGGCGACACCCTGGGCGCGAAGGGTGCCGATGTTCAAGTGGAGCTGGCCGCGATGCCCGAACCGGCAATGACGTACGCCATCGAACCGAAGACGCGCGGCGATGAAGACAAGCTCGCGCCCGCCATTCACAAGCTGATGGAAGAGGATCTGCTCATTCGCTTCTACCGCGATCCGCAGACGAACGAGTTCCTGATTGCGGGCGCCGGACAGCCGCACATCGAGACCATCGTGTCGCGATTGAAGAAGCGCTACCACGCGGAAGTCACGCTGAAGGCGCCCAAGGTGCCCTACCGGGAGACCATCCGAGGCAAGGCCGAAGGCCACGGGCGTCACAAAAAGCAGAGTGGCGGCCACGGCCAGTTTGGGGACTGCAAGATCCGAATGGAACCTCTGCCGCGCGGTGCCGGATTCGAATTTGGAAACGAGATCTTCGGCGGAGCTATTCCGCGCCAGTTCGTTCCCGCCGTCGAAAAGGGCATCGTCGAAACCGCCGCCCGCGGCTACCTCGCCGGGTATCCCGTGGTGGATTTCAAAGCCACCGTCTACGACGGCAGCTACCACGACGTCGATTCCAATGAACTTTCCTTCAAGGTAGCCGGTCGTCTTGCCTTCAAGAGCTGCATGGAGCAGGCCAAGCCGTGCCTCCTCGAGCCCGTCATGAAGGTCGAGATCGAGGCCCCGGACGAGTTTGCCGGCACGCTGATGGGAGATCTCAACGGGCGCCGCGGGCGTGTTCAAGGAATGGAGTCCAAAGGCCGGACAACTGTGATCAACGCCGAAGTCCCCATGGCCGAGATGCTTACCTACGGCACGCAGCTGACCTCGATGACGCAAGGCAAGGGCAGCTACCGGATGGAGATGGACCACTACGATATCGTCCCGCAGCAGGTGGCCGAGAAGATTCTCGCCAACGCCAAGCGGCCGGTGGAGGAAGAGGAGGAGTAGCCTCGGCCGTCAGCCATCGGCCGTCAGCCTCAGTTCGCGGCAAGCTCGGAACGCGGCGCGATTGAACTGCGCCGCGTTCTGTTTGTTTTGAGAGCTGCGCGACTTGCACTATCAATGGTGCACCGTCCTTAGTTTGGCATGACCTGGCAGGATTTCTCGCGGTACTTTCGAATCTGTCAACTGCAATCGCGGTACATCGAATTCATTCCGTGGCCGGTAGAATCTCATGGAATCAGAGAATTCTTGATGGAAGCGGAGGCTCCGTGAAAGGGGTCAATGAGAGGCTTGAGACTTTCTTAAGGCCCGATCCCGATTGGGTAGAGCGGCGTTCCGCTGAACGTCAACCCGTAGATAACTTCTTCTCATACCGCTGGAATGGCTCCCAGCTGACGCAGGAGGCCGTTAAAGACATCAGCTTGACCGGGCTCTACATTCTTACGGAGGAACGCTGGCAACCCGACACGTTGCTCTCTCTGATACTGCAAAGAGAGGGCCCGCTGGAAACAAACCCTGAACGCCGGATCGAGGTACAGGCCAGGGTCGTCCGGAGTGGCGATGACGGTGTGGGCCTGGCGTTTGTCTTGCCGGATGACTCGGAGTCGCGCCAATGGGAGAGTCTAAGGGACGACCTGATTGAACAGGCGAAACCCGGAGACATGCTAAGTCTGGTCCTGATGGTTGAGGCTGTCGCGTTCTTAAGTCGCATTTGTCCAGGGGGAGCCGAACAAGTTGGACAATTGGTTCATGGGAGACTGAGTAATCACAAGTTGGAGAACGCCGTTGCAATTGCACTCAAAGCCGAAATCCTTCTCCTGGCAGACGGACCCGCTTCCGACAAGCTGCGAGCTGACCCAGATCTTGTTGTGCGCATTCTCGAAGACGGATCATGCACCGACGAAGAGTGGCTAAGGGACTACTGGAGCGGCCTCCTGGCCACGTCGTGCGCAGTAGATGGAAGCGACCAATCGAGTCTGGCATTCGTGGGTCTACTATCCAAGCTCACAACCTTTCCGGTCCGCATCTTGACCGTCGTATGCACCAGAGCAACCAAAGTTTTCAGAGAATCAGGATCGGTTTCCGCCAAGCCGCTGGCATGCAATTTAGAAGAGCTCATGATGACAACGGGATCGCGGGGACTCCAGACGGAACGCGATCTCCAACGTCTTTGTGAACTTGGATTGATTGAAGACACTGACTCCAATTCTTCAACCTTATCGACACGTGACGAAGCCAATATCACGCCCACTAGCCTCTGCCTGGAACTCTTTGCTCGCTGTAATGGACACCGCGGATCCCTGCGGGATTTTTACTCTGGAAATTCCCGTCGTAGGCGAACACCCATACGTGCGTAATGGTTCCAGAAGATCTTTTCCAATGGACAACCTCACCAGAAGGAACGCAGATGAACTCTGATAAGCATCCGGCACCCGGTCCGGCAATCAAGAAAGCCAATGGGACATGGACATTTCACATTTTCCCCAACGGAATCGCGAGCGAGGCAGGCCAGTACGAAACGGAAGCAGCAGCCAAGGATGCCCGCTTCAAGGCGTTATTGCGCTGGGGCTCAAACGGCGAGACATACAGATCTTTTGAATAGATAAGCGCGCCACCCTTCCGTTTTGGGCGCATAACCAGCAAACCGGAAAATTACGCTGCCCCCCTCTTTATGGCGGGGATAAGCGGAATTGAACTGCCTATTGCCGTGACAGAGGCGATTCTAGATTGGAAGACGTTGCTCTTTTCCGGTCAGGCGGTTATTCACGATCTATTGAGAGATGCTAAAGCCCATCAGTTCACTTTGCTTCAGATACCCCAAGGACCTACTAACTGAGATATCTAAAAGGGGGTATGAGTGTTCCTGCCGAACATATGGAAATCGAACCATAGCAGAGTGTGATACTTCTGGCGGGAAGGCATCCTACCGGCCTCAGTCTGCATCTTCCTTCTTCAGCGCATTTAACTTTGAGTGTATTAAAAGCACTTCTCCCCCAAGGGCCTTTCTCAAGACTCTATCGGCCATCAAGCTTTCCCAAGTGTGCGTCTATGCAGATCGCGGATCAATGCGACGAAATCGGAACCACCCTGCTGTTATCGGATGCTGATTTGGCGTTGAGAATTATACGGATTGCACTCTCGCGCCCTGCTGGAGAACGTCAAGCGACAGCGATTCGAAATGCAAAAACCGCATACCGGCGGATATGTGAACTTGTTTCCCGCGTTCAAATGGATAGGAATGTCCTCCAGAATTTGATTGCGGATCTCGAAGCAATCCGAGTCGCGCTTGCTGAGGCGGACGAGAACCAAACCAAGGCTTAGTCCGTTCCAGCTTTCTGCCAGATCGCGAGTCGTGCTTCTAGTCAGGATGGTTCCAAGCAAGTTTCCGGGCACCTGTGTTCCACTGGGGCGCATTCTGGGGAGGGCGCCCCAGCGGATACAAATGAGCAGGGATCACCCAGAAGATCTCAGGCCTCAACAATCGCAAGATCGGCAGGGCACTACCTGATCGAATACTTGGACTCTGTGCGCATTATTGGCAAACCGAAGTTACTGACCTCGGACGCGAAGATTCATCAAGGTTCGGTCTGCCGACAACATGCAGAAATCGTCTAGGCATCACCTGCCAGGCCACGTCGGGTTCGCTATCAGCAGTTATCTGGATACAAGACAGCGGTTGTCCTACTTCCTTGTTGACAGCAATTCAACTATCCGCTATCTTTCCCCACTGATCTTGCAATCTCGGTTGCGAAGCAATCAGCCCGCTAAGTCCGTTCTCTTGCCTTGGGCCAAATTCCGCGCTTGTACGTTAGCGAGCTGACGTCGCTGGGTCCCTAGTATTTAGTTATTTCGCGGTGGATCGAGAAAAGCGCCCGATACCACGATCTGAACATAGCCGTAGCGTATCGGCCCATCAGCAGATCCCTAGGTACAGTCAAGTCGCGACTTCCCTTCCGCTGAATAAGGGGACGGCTATTTCCGGGGAGGGAAAGTCCTGGACTAACTAGTATCCCAAAAAGAGCCCAACCTATTCCGGGCGACCACATCTGCTGCCGTCGTTCGGAAAGCAGAGTGCGCGTTCTCGGCCGAGACCATTCTCGACCAACTGAAAAGAGGAAGATGAAATGAGATATTGCCTAAGCAAACAGGGGCTTTTGTTCGTGGCGCCGCTGGCCTTCACGGTAACTTTGTGGCCAGCCGTTGCCTGTGCGCAACCCTCCGGCGGTTGCACAGGAGTTTCCAACATCACGGTCAATGGGACAACCTACGCACCGCAATGGTGCCAGGAATTCAACGGCAGTGTGGGGTCTCCAGACACCACAGTGTGGAAGTTCGATCTCGGAAATAACGGCGGCTGGGGCAACGGCGAAGCGGAAGTTTACTGCGGACCTCCGGGATACCCAAACAATCCGTCTCAGTGTCCCACCACATTCAGCACCTCTACCGCACCGGTCTACATCGATGGCAACGGGCACCTGGTGATCCGGCCGATCAATGAGAATGGCGCGTGGCTCTCAGGCCGCATGAATACCCAAGGGCTGGAGAACTTCTCGTACGGGATACTCGAGGCAAGTGTCGAACTCCCCGATACGACAAACCAAGGTCTCTGGCCCGCCTTTTGGAGCCTTGGCAGCGACATCTCCACGGTTCCGTGGCCCAGTTGCGGCGAAGCGGATATCCTGGAGAACTGGTCCCCACAGGTCCATAACGGCGCAGGCACCACAGGGGAGAACTCCACGATTCACACAACAAAAACCGGGGGGAGCGGAATTGGAAAACGCTTTACTTTCCCCAGTGGAGAAGCAACCAACACCGCCTTCCATACCTATGGGGTGATTTGGGAGGCGAACCAGATGCAGTTCTTTGTGGATGACCCAGCTACGCCGTTCTTTACCGCTACCCCCAGCCTTCTCCCCTCGGGAGATACCTGGCCATTCAATCAGAATATCTTCGTGCTCTTGAATGTGGCGGTCGGTGGCACACTCGGTGGGTCAGACAGCGGCTTGTCCAGTCCGGCGCAGCCGATGACGGTGGACTACGTTCGTTGGTACACACCGACCACGGGAAGTTGCGCTGCTGTTCCTTCGGCGCCAACCAATCTGGCGGCGACATCGACATCCTCCAGCGTCATCGGGTTGACCTGGACCGAGTCTGCTCCTCCGGCCAATTGCACGATCAGTTCCTACAATATCTACCGCAGCACGACGAGCGGATTCACTCCGTCGTCAAGCAACCTGATCGCCAGTGGCGTGACCAGCCCGAGCTACACCAACACCGGCCTCACGCCTTCGACAACCTACTACTACCTTGTCGAAGCGCTCGACTCCTTCGGCACATCGCCGGCTTCGAACCAGGCCAGCGCAACCACGCAGGCAAGCGGTTCAGGCGGGGACTTCATCGCTATCAACTTCCAAGGTCCGGCGGTCAGCAACTCGGGTGGCGGCGACGTTTCCTTCTCCGCGGATGAAGACTACAGCGGCGGAGGGAAAGCCACCCCGACGACACACTCCATTAGCACGACCGCGGCAGGCGCCAATGCGGCGCCAATGGCGGTGTATCAGACCCAGCGAGACGGTGTCTTTACCTACACGATCCCCGGCATGGTGGCCGGCAGCCAACACTTCGTCCTGCTGCACTTTGCCGAGATCTACTTCAGCGCGGCGGGACAACGTGAGTACAACGTGGCCATCAACGGCACACGAGTCCTCACCAACTTCGACCAATATGCTGCAGCCGGAGGAAAATACATCGCAGTGGTCAAGACGTTCACGACCACGGCCAACAGCAGCGGGCAAATTGTGGTTTCTTTCTCCGACGGCGCGGTAAACCAGCCCTCCGTCGCAGGTCTTGAAATCCGCTAAGACGGCCAGATTCGCATCGACCGAGGACAGAAGAGGCACTTTACCTGTTCCGCCCTCGGTCGTTGGCGAGCGACTAAACCGGGAGTTACTTGACCGTTGCGCTTATTTCCCAGATGACGCGGGCGCTGTTGCCGGTACCTTGTGCATTTCGTCTGAGAAGAACTTGCCGGAATCGGTCAGCGCGAACGGATCCCAGGACGAGATCATGGTTGGACCCCATTCGGCATCGAAGCACCAGGCGACCCAGCTGATGCCCTTCGACTCAAGATAGCTCGTGATTTCGCTTCCGTACTGCAGACCCATTTCCTTAGGACCGTAGTGCGTGCTGAATCCGATCTCGGTTGCAATCACCGGGTAGTTGGCGGCGGCAAAACCGAAGTCCTCTTCCCACCTGGGCGGCCACGGCTGCGGGCGCTTGTTCGGATAGGGATGAGTGACGTAGCCGATGTTCGCAGCGCGCACCGGTCCGTCGCGCAGCGGGGCGAGGTCGTAAGCCCAATCCAATCCGGCGACCAGTGGAATCGTTTCCTTGTTATAGGCGCGAATGAGCGCGATCATTTGTTCGTTGATCTCGCGCCACTCTTCCCAGGTCATGGTGCCGAACCTGCCGCTGGAGAGTGACGGCTCGTTGAACAACTCGAAGAAGGCCACGGTGTGATTGTGGTTGAAATGCACGGCCATGGTGCGCCAGAAGTTGAGCGTCTCGGGCAAACTGGTTTCGTAGATTGGGTTCTCAAAGAGCCCCTGCTTCAGATTGCCGATGGAGTGCCAATCGATATCGACGTAGAGGCCCAGGTCTGTGCTCCACTCCACTGCCTGGTCGAGCAAGGCCAGATAATCCTTGACGCCCCGGCCTCGCCATGCGACCGGATGAATCGGGATGCGCACGACGGTTGCTCCGGTGTCCTTGACTTTCACAAAGAGATCGCGATTCCAGTGCCCCTGGCTTTCAAGCTTGTCGGGATCGGCAATATTGACGCCGCGAAACAATACCGGCTTGCCGGTGGGGTCGACGAACCGGTTGCCGCTGACCGCGATGAGCGGGAGCCTCGTGCCGTTCGGACTGTTGAGTGGACGCATCTGATACACGACGTGCCACCAATCGTGCAGCTTGCCAGTCGGCGAAGGTGCTGACGCCGGCGACGTAGCTTGAACTGGAGTTTGTGCGTGAAGACTTAGCCCGCAAAGCAACGCGATGACGGTCGAAGCCGTCTTGAGACATTTCATGACGTTATGATCCCCTGGGATTTGCCAAGGATCATCGTACTGCATGGGGTAGTCGGGAGAGGTTCTCAGTGTCAGTTTTCAGTTGTTGGTTCTTGGTTCACAGCCGTAGTTCTGAGAGATCCGACAGCGAAGAAAAATCCCGTCCTGGCAATGCCAGGACGGGATCGAGGGAATGTCAGTCGTTGTGTTGAATCAGGCCTGACTTCAGCGTCCTTTCGAAAGCCCGAGTTGGAATGTGATCATGACGCTGCGGCCGGGAAGCAACTGCAACTGATCGCTGCCGTCGGCAACATAGGGCACCGCGGCGGTCCCGCCGAGTCCCGGCGAGAGCGAAACCACGTCATGGTAGTTGAAAAGATTGTTCATACTCAGCTTGATCTTCGATCCGTCGAAGATCGAGTTCTTCCGCAGTGAGTAGTTGACGAAGAGGTTGTTCATCCAGAACGAGTTCAGCTGTGTGGCCTGGTGGAGGGAGCCGTTGTCCATCCAGCGCGGGCCGATGTTCTTGTTGAAGAAGCCGAGATCCCAGTTCTTGTCCTGGTAGGTAGCGCCCGCGCCGACAGTGTAGTTCGGCGAAGCAGCCACCCACTGCACCGGAGTGGGCGCAAGCACCTGGCCGTTCGCCAGTGTTTGCCCGGCAGCGGCCTCATACTTGGCTTGGCCGGCCGTGCCATTGAAGTTGAAACTCAGCCCGCGAACCAAAAACAGATTGCCTTCCCCCTCAAAGCCCGTGGTGTTCGAAGCAGGAGTCGAATAGTAGTAGGAATCGCCGGGGATCAGAGGAGCCTGGGCGTTGGACGGCGCCTTGTAGCTCGCATACGCGTTCTCGTAGTGAATGTGGAAGACGTCAGCGTCGAAGCTGAGGCGGTTGATCTTGACCACCGAGCCGCCTTGGTAGGTGGTGGCGACGGTAGGCTTGGGCGTGACGGCAACCTGCGCGCCGGTCACGTCGAAGACGCTGCTAGGAGGAATTTCGGTGCCTCGGCCATACTGAGCATACGCCGACCAGTTGTTGTTGATGCGATAGTTGGCCTCAACCGAGGGAAGGATGTTGTTGTAGTATGCGCTGTGATTCGCCGATACTCCCGCGCAACCCACAATGGTGGTGGAAGTGCAACCCAGATTGCCGACCGTGCTGCCATCGGCAAGCTGGTTCAGGTCCATGGTATATAGGGCGCTCTTGACTCCCGCGGTGATGGTCCACCTGGGAATGCCCACGAACTGATACTCAACGTAAGGCTGAGCCGAGTTGGTCTTGAAGTACTCGTGGAACTTCTGATCCTTAAGCAGGGTCGAATCCACCCAGGTGCGCGGGTCGCTCTTGATCTGGTAGCGATGGGTGGTGGTGTACTCGTACCACACGCCGATTCGGAAGACACCATACTTCGATGCCTGGCTCAACGACGTGATGTCGCCGCCGCGGTTGTACTGGTTCAGCTTGTCCACGGCGCTGTTGTAGCTGACAGCAACCTCGTGCAGCGAATCCTGGCTCTGGTTCTTCTGCAGGTGCTGGTGGTTCGAGTAGGAGTAGGTGTAGGGCTTGGTTTCAAGTTT
>DATFSO010000134.1:0-3635 GCA_035262585.1 Occallatibacter sp.
GCAGGTTGAAGTTCTGCATGTTGCGCGCGCCCACTTGGAAGATATCGATATAGGGGAGCATCATGACGATTTGCGAAATCTCCATGACCTCGCTGATCACCGGCATTTTGTGGTGATCGCCGGCCTCGCGCAGCAACTTCAGTCCCTCGATACCCAGACCCTGGAACGAATACGGTGAGGTGCGCGGCTTGAACGCGCCGCCGCGGAGCACGCGGGCGCCGGCCTTGGCAATCTGTCCCGCGACATTGAAGAGTTGCTCTCGCGACTCGACCGAGCAGGGACCGGCCATCACCACCACTTCCTCGCCGCCGATCTTGAGGCCGCAGGGAAATTCGATGACGGTGCCTTCCGGACGAAAGCTGCGTCCCGCGAGCTTGTAGGGTGCGCTGATGCGGTGTACTTCCTGAACACCGGCCAGGACTTCCAGATTCCGCGTATCGAAATCCACACGCGCGCCTACCGCCGCCAGCACGCTCTGCCGCGCTCCGGTCGTGCGGTGAACCGAGAAGCCCATCCTCACCAGGTGCTCAATGACCTGCTGAATCTGCTCCTCGGTCGCGTTTTCCTGCATGGCAACAATCATAGGAATCCGGGCTTCGGACCTGAGACCTCAATAGGGTGCCCGATGGCGGAGGTCCGACACCGCTCTAGTCATTCACATCCACATCCAATTCAGTCTCGCCGCTGGTGTCGGCCGGGGTTTCCGGTGCGATTTCTTCCCGCTGGATCTGGCGCATGATGTCCATGATGCGCTCGTAAATCCGTATCAGATCCTGATCGGGCAGGGGGCCCGGGTTGACCTTTTTCACGTTGGCGAAGACCGCGCCCTCGCGGTCCGGTTCGTAGATGGGCATGCCCGCCATGCGCTTGAGCTTGCCGATCTCATGGGCCGCCTGCGCCCGCTGGCTCAGCAACTCGACCAACTTCCGGTCGAGTTCATCGATTTTGTTGCGCCAATCGGAGATGTCCATGGCCAGTCGTCGGTCTTCAGTCGCCGATCCGCAGCAAAACTACTACGCCTTCAGCCCTGCGGGCTGACGACGGCTGACTGACGACTGGTTCTCGTGAGCTGCTTTATGAATTCTGCCACAGCTTCGGCTTCCTTGCCGGGATTGCGCTCGATGGTCTCGACGATGGCGCTGCCCACCACCGCGCCGTCGGCGAATGTTGCCACGGTCGCGAATTGTTCCGCACTGGAGATGCCGAACCCCACGGCAATCGGCAGCTTCGTATACTTGCGGACGCGGCGCACCACGCCTTGCGCATCTTGGGAAAGTTGTCTCCGCGCTCCGGTCACTCCCGTACGTGCGACGGCATACACAAATCCGGTCGACGCCTGCGCAATCTGCCTCAGGCGCGGATCCGTGCTGGTCGGCGCAGCCAGGAATACGGTCGCCAGATCGTGCTTCCTCATCTGCTCGATATACTCGCCCGCCTCTTCGACGGGAAGGTCGGTGACCAGCGCGCCGTCGAGACCCGCAGCTCTGGCCACGTGGCAGAACTTCGAGAGCCCCAGACGAAGAATCGGATTCAGGTAGGAAAACAAGATCAAGCCGACCGATTGCGAGTGCTGGCGAATCTCCGCGGCCAGAGTCAGCACCTGTGACAGGGTTGTCCCCTTCGCCAGCGCGCGTTCGCTGGCGCGTTGGATGACCGGACCGTCGGCGACGGGATCGCTGAAGGGCACTCCCAGTTCGATAACGTCAGCACCGGCCTCAATGGCGGCAAGAACCACCTCTCGCGTCGTCCGAAGATCGGGATCGCCGCAGGTAACGTAAACCACGAGAGCGGGACGGTGCTCGAAATGAAAAGGCACAGGCTAGAATAGCAGAGCAGATTATGAGCCTGAACAGCATCAAGGAAATTGAGCAGCCAGTCGGCTTGCTCAGTCCGCAGGAAATCGCAGCGTTGTACGCGTAGCTGGACCAGCACTTTTCCCCGAATGCAGGCAGAGACTGAGGCCGGGCGTCTCGACACCGCTATCGACCGTGCTTCAGATGGTGAAAAGACGGGGCGCGTTCGTCCACTCTTACACCCATGGAGCATCGTGGCGCTGCGGATTTCCGGCACGAGTGCTTTGTTCCTGAAGAGATCTGGGCTCAAGCGAGCCGATGGACACTGGTGGTTCTCGATCGGCGATCTCGAGGGCTAGAGCAGGCTGATCTCTCAGCGGCAGACATCTCTATCGAAGATCGAGATTCTCCCGCAAGATCCCAACATCCTTGTCCCCGCGCCCGGAGACATTAACGATGACGATCTCCGACTTCTTCATCTTGGGCGCGCGCTTCACCACTTCCGCCAGTGCGTGCGCCGATTCCAGTGCGGGAATAATGCCTTCCATACGGGCCAGAAGCGTGCAGGCCGCGAGCGCTTCCGCATCGGATGCGGGAACATACTCGGCGCGCGACGTATCCTTAAGCCACGCGTGCTCAGGGCCGATCGAAGGATAATCAAGCCCGGCAGAAACGGAATGCGTCGTCGCGATCTGCCCGGCCTGATCCTGAAGCACATAGGAATACGTTCCCTGCAGCACTCCGGGAGCGCCCCCGCGAAATCGCGCGGCATGCTCGCCCAGTTGTTCTCCGCGCCCGCCGGCCTCCACGCCGACCAACTTCACTTTCTTGTCTTTGATGAAGTCATGGAAAATGCCGATGGAGTTCGAGCCTCCGCCGACGCAGGCGATGATCACCGCCGGCAGCTTCCCCTCGGCTTTCAGGATCTGCGCACGCGCTTCGCGCCCAATGACTTTGTGAAAATCACGCACCATGGTGGGGTAGGGATGCGCGCCCAGAACACTTCCCAGCAGGTAATGTGTGTTGCGGACATTCGTGACCCAGTCGCGCATGGCTTCGTTAATGGCGTCTTTGAGCGTGCGCGATCCGGAATCGACGCCACGCACGTCCGCACCCAGCAGCCGCATGCGAAAAACGTTGAGCTCCTGCCGCCGCATGTCTTCCCTGCCCATGTACACCACGCATGCAAACCCAAAGAGCGCGCACACCGTGGCCGTTGCCACGCCATGCTGCCCGGCTCCGGTTTCCGCGATAATGCGCCGCTTGCCCATGCGCTCAGCCAGCAGCGCCTGCCCGAGGCAGTTGTTGATCTTGTGTGCTCCGGTGTGCAGCAGGTCTTCACGCTTAAGATAGATCTTCGCGCCGCCGAGCTTCCTGGTGAGCCGTTGCGCAAAAAATAAAGCCGTAGGACGGCCGGCGTACGTCTTGAGAAGTTCCGTAAACCGCGCCTGAAACGTGCGATCCCGCTTGGTCTTCTCGTAAACCCGCTCCAGTTCCTCGAGCGCCGCCATCAGCGTTTCGGGGACATAGCGTCCCCCATAAACGCCAAAGCGGCCGGGAGCGTTTCTCGCGATGGATGCTGTGGCCATAACGCCTGTACTGGTTGACCTGTAGTGACCCAGCTCAGCTGCTTCACGCGGACATCAGAGAGTCTGCGTCTGCACGCCACCCCCAGGCTGCGTCTCTCGATAGACAATCATTGTGTTCAGTCTACTCGATCTGCCGCGCGCACCGCGGCGATGAAGGCTCTCACTTTGTCGGGATCTTTTTTGCCCGGCCGCGCTTCGACTCCCGAAGCCACGTCCACGCCCCAGGGATGAAGAATGCTGATCGCCCGAGCTA
>DATFSO010000135.1:0-3440 GCA_035262585.1 Occallatibacter sp.
GAGCGAAGCGATCAGCGTTTTGAGCGCAAGGTGGCGGTGAAGTTCCTCAACTTTGCCCTGCTAGGGCAGATGGGCGCGGAGCGCTTCCGGCGTGAGGGCAGAGTGCTGGGACGACTCGTGCATCCCAACATCGCAGAACTGCTGGACGCGGGTGTGTCCGGCGCCGGCCAACCTTATCTGGTGCTCGAATATGTTGAGGGCGAGCAGATCAACCGTTACTGTGATAACGCTAAGCTCGGCGTGGATGCACGGCTCCGACTATTCCTTGAAGTGCTCGATGCGGCTGCTCATGCCCACGCCAATCTGGTCGTTCACCGCGATCTCAAACCATCGAACATCCTGGTCCGGAATGATGGCGTGGTGAAGCTGCTCGACTTCGGGATCGCGAAGTTACTGGTGCGGGACGGCTCCGATACGGACCCGCAAATCACGGTCGCCGGGGAACGTGCCCTCACTCCCGAGTATGCAGCTCCAGAGCAGCTCAAAGACGAACCGATAACCACCGCTACGGATGTGTACGCCCTGGGTGTGCTGCTCTATGTTCTATTGACGGGCCTACATCCAGCCGGCAGTGCCACACGGAACGCAGCCGATCTGATCGTCGCCGTGGTTGAGGCCGAGCCCGTCCATCCTTCCAACGTCGTTACCCAGATTTCGTCCATTTCCGATACGGTGGGGAATGCCGCGCGTCGCTCCAGCACTCCCGAGAAATTGAGCCGGGTTCTGCGCGGGGACCTCGACACGATCGTGATCAAAGCGCTTCGGAAAGATCCGCGAGAGCGTTATCCCTCGGTCACCGCCATGGCAGATGACATCCGCGGCTACTTGCGGCACGAGGCGATCAGCGCCCGGCCTGACACTGTGTTCTACCGCACGAGGAAGTTTGTGCGCCGCAACCGGATAGTTGTGGTCCTGGCGGCCTTGGCCATGTTGGCGACGATCGCGGGAGCTGCCGGGGTCTGGGTTCAGAAGCGCACTGCGCGGGCGCAGCGCGACTTCGCTTTGCAGCAGCTCGCCCGTGCGGAGCGAATCAACGACCTGAATACACTCCTGTTGACCGACCTCATGCCGGCCGGGAAGCCCATCACCCCAAGTGAGCTGCTCGCTGGCGAACTGAAGATCGTCGAGGGCGAACACACCGACAGTGCCGCAAATCATCTGGAGATGCTAGTTTCCATCGGCGACCAATACTCCAAGAGAGAAGAAAATCAGCAAGCGCGCCAGATCCTGGAGAGAGTCTACGAGCTTTCCAAAGGACCCGAGCTAATGCCGATCCACGCTCGCGCGAGCTGCGCGCTTTCCTGGCCTATCGCCACGCTCGGGGACTTTGCTCGCGCCCAATCGCTGGTGCGCGAGGCTCTGCGTGACCTTCCCGACGAGCCACAATACGCGCCGCTGCGCGCCTCTTGTCTGCTGTCTGCAACCGAGACTGCTTACCTAGCAGGAGATTCGACAACGGAACTCGAGACGGCCCAGGCTGCGGAAGCGCTGTTGAACAAGTCGCCGGTCGTATCACCGGTGGAACGGCTTCGCGTGTTGGCCGATCTTGCAACTGCCTATTGGGGCGGAGGGAGGTTTCAGGATGCGGACGCGACGTATGCACGCGCTGCTGTTCTGTTGGACGCTCTCGGTTACGGGCAAACCCAACAAGCGGTGGTTTTGTTCAACAACTGGGCTCTAACTTTGACCGAGGCGGGACGGCCGGTAGAAGCAGAAGAAGCGTATCGCCGCGCGGTTGTGATCAGCGACAGTAGCGCGGCGGCAGGAACGGGTTTGCCCGCCTTGCTCCACAACTACGCGAATGTGTTACGCGAATTGAGACGATTTCCTCAGGCCACGCAGTATGCAGACCGCGCGCTCGAATTGTCGGGCAAGATGGGCAATCCGGTGCTGATGACCCAAGTGGGTTTGACCAAAGCTCGCATCTACAGGGACGTAGGCGACTATGAGCGCGCCCAGGCAGCATTCGAAGAAGTACAACGAGCCATGGAGAAGCAGCTCCCTCCCACGCATTTTGCATTTGGCGTGATTGCGTCCGATCGGTCCCTGCTCGCCCAAGCCCGTGGAGATCTTCCCACGGCTCTCGAACTGGCGAACAAAGCGATAACTTTGAGCGAAGCTGCCGTCAAAGCCGGCGGTCAAAGTGCCAGTTATCTCCCGGTCTATTACCTTCGACGTTCCGGAACCGAGCTCGACTCGGGCCTGAAGGACGAGGCTTTCAGCGACGCCCGGAAATCGACCGGGATGCTCCGCAACACGATGCAATCTGAAACTCGGTCGGTGAATTTCGGGCGCGCGTATCTCGCCTTGGGCAAGGCGCAAGTTGCTCTTGGCCGAACGCACGATGCGCGCTTCTCCTTCCAATCTGCAATAGAAAACCTGCAGGCCACTTTAGGCGCCGATCATCCCGTTACGCTCAGTGCTCGCACCGCCCTGGCGGACACACCGGACCATCCTTGACTTGCTCTGAAATTGTTACGGCCGGTTGCTTTTCTTGAAGGTCAATTTCCGATCTCTCTGGTACGGGGCGCCCGCTCCGATTTCTTCAGACTGCCTAGGGGAAGAGGTTGGAGCGGGATCATTGCTGATTTATTGAGTAATCCCCCGATCGCCTGACGTGTTTGCTTCACCTTCCGAATTCCCGCGCAGAAGACGAAATGGGTGGAAGCCAACCTTGACGACTGCCAGCCCCGCGAAGGCTTCCGCTAGGTACGATTTGCTGTCGTCGCATTGCGATTACCAACCACTGGCCTGTTGCGATGCTGCCGGGGGTACGGACCGAGTGGTTCAATTCTGCGGCCGACGTGGGAACAGAAGGCGTCAGAGAAATCATCCGACAAAAGCCTTTATCTCTTCTTGTCGTCTTTGTTCGCCCGTTTCCGGTATCCCGAGTAGAGACCATAAACTCCAAGAGCTTTCGGCGTACGCTGGGAGCCCTCATGAGAGTTACCGGTCGAACACAACAAAAACACTGGAGACAAGATGAGGACAGTATCGAAAATTGCAATGCGGAAAGTGGTTGCGTATGCCAGCTCGTCGGTCACTCTTTTTCTAGCTTTCACCATTCCTGCATTCTCGCAGCGCTATAACCGGATCGACTTGACCGCGGATCAAACCGGCGTTTCCGCAACCGCTCCCAACATTGACCCGAATCTGATGAACTCATGGGGTCTGGCTCGCTCTTCGACCAGCGCCTGGTGGGTCTCAGACAATCACACCGGATTCTCGACCCTTTACGACGGAAACGGAGTCGCCCAGAAGCTGGTCGTCACGGTCCCGCCACCTCAGGACGTACCCGGAATGGCCGCTCCCACCGGAGTCATCTTCAACCCGACGACTTCCTTTCAGGTAGGCACCGACCTGGCCGCGATCTTCATATTCGCAACCGAAGACGGAACGATTTCGGGGTGGAATCCGCATGTAAATCCAACCGTAGCCGT
>DATFSO010000136.1:0-9033 GCA_035262585.1 Occallatibacter sp.
TTCGACAAAGAGATGTACATGATCAGGCATCACTTCCATTGTGTGGATCGTCATGCCCAATTCATCGGATTTTTCTTTGAGCTATTGCTTCAGCCGTCCATCGACAGGCTTCACAAGCACAGAGCGTCGATATTTGGGACAATGTGATACTTCAGCGTGAAAACGCAACCGCTGTTTTTCCTCTATCGTTCGCTCATTCGCGGCAAGTATACAGGTGCCGCTCAACTAACACAAAACGAGCGACCCTTCGCACCGCACGCCCTTTCCGCTGTCGCCTGAAGGCGACAGTCCCCAAGGCGTAACTTCTATGGACAAAGTGGATGGGGCGGGTTTATATCCCGCCCCATCCACTTTTGTTCTTTATCGGAATTACCTTGAGGACGACGCCAGGCTGGAGATTCGTCTCCGAATAGATAACCGTCAAGTCGACGGTCACCCTCCGTTATTCACGAGTGACTTTATATCCCGCCTTCTCCAACATCGCTGGGACGCCGTCTTTGCCCACCAAGTGGCCGGCGCCGATGGCGACGAAGCTGACGCCGTCACCCTTCAGCAACTCCTGGATCTGCGTGACGAAGTTCTGGTTGCGCTTGACGACGAGTATCTGAAAGAGGTCGGGATGCTTGTCGCGAAGTTCGGCGTTGTCGAGCGCTTCGATCTTGCCAACGTCGCCGGCATACCAGGCAGTTATAAGCTGCTTGAACTGGCTGGTCGCGGAGTCGGCGTCATCGATCTCCGAGATCAGGAAATCGAGTTGGGCCTTGTCGCTCATGTCGGCGAAGTAGTGGATTTGCTGCTCTGCAGTCTCAAACCCTTTCACCTCTTTGTTGGTCTTCGTGAATTCGGGTTTGAGTGCGAACTCGACACCGGATTCGGGATCGTAGCCGGCCTGCAGGACAGGCGCTACGCTGATCATTACGGCTGCGAGCCACGGCTTCGTGGGTTCAAGGATGGACTCGCCCCCAGGGAGAACGGCTGCCGCTTTATTGAGTTTCGCGAGCTGGTCAGGCGTGAGCTTTGAAGAGAGCGGGTGCGCGGCGTCGAAGCCGAGTTGCATCATTAGCGGTTGGATGGCTGCAGCGTCTTCGACATTCGGAACTTCGAGCCAGAGTGTCTGGCTCTGCTGGATTGCGGCGTCAATCTTCGCGGAACGCCATGGCTGATCTTTAGCCAGCGCATGTATGGTGCCGAAGAGGTAGACCGTGGCGTGCGGACCCTTGACGACCCAGATGGCGGGCTCGGCTGCGGCGCGGCCCGCGCCGGCGACAAGAGCGCTAAAAATAATGACGACGGCGGTGAGTCTTCGGCTATGCTTCATCGCGCTTCCTTTCGGGTAGTGTCAGGATTACAGAACCCGAAGAACTGCACAATACTTGGAGGTACTGCGCGTGCGATGAGTACGGGTCGAGCCCCGGCAGCCGTGCCCTGTTACACGCCCGCGCCTGGATCGACCGAGAAGGCATGGCTTGGGGAGGCGCGGGAAAAAGGCAACTGCAGGTTCCTCCATTCCCCTTCCCCTTCGACAAGCTCTGGGTCAGGGTCGGTAGCAATGACAGGCTTTATTGGTGAATCAGCTTGATTCTTCCGCAGCTTGTAAAGTCGTGCCCTTTCACAAAGCGAGTCGTGGAGGATTCGTCAGACATTGGCTAGCCCGGCTCCTGCTGTGAAGGGCCCTCGGGTGTAAGGTTGCCGACTTTAAGGTTGCCGACGGTCAAGTCTTCGATCCGAGCTTTCCGGACGACGAGGCTGCCGATGGCGAGAGCCCCAATGGCGAAGGCGCCGACAGCAGTAGCGCCAATGGCAGCGCCGACCATCGCCGCTCCAATGATCGCCGAGGAAGTGGGTGGTTTCACGATCCTGCTCATGACGGTGATTGTAGAACGAGATCATTCAACTAACAGGTCAAGGAGGCGAAATCTGCTATGCGATGCCGTGGTCCACACTAAACTTTCACCGTGACAGCCTTATCGAATAGGGCTTGTTCTTCGGCTGTCGGAGTCTGGAATGAGTTCACCCATTGCAGCAATTGCTCCTGTTGGACGGGCGGGTCTTCCATGCCGCGGCGTTGAATTCTGTCGAAAAGGACGTCGGTGGGCACGGATAGATGGTGCAACTCGACGACAGCGCCAAGCTCATGCGCACGGACACGCAGTGCATCGCGCTCGGACCTTCCCCAAGTGCCCCATTCAATGATGACGGTGAGCCCCAAGGCGAGGAGTTGCTGACCAAGTTTCCACTGAAGACCTTCTATCTTCGCGCGCCTCTCCTCATCCCAGATATCGATTGAAAGGGCATCCATCCATTCATCAGGACTAAGGCGTATTGCATGAAGCGTGTCCTGAAGCCGCGTGGCATAGGTGGTTTTGCCTGAACCCGGCAAGCCGCACACGATAACCAATCTTGCACCGGAGGTGCGTTCCGCCATAACGAACGTTCCCTCCTAGGCAGAGATCAGGAAACGTCCATCGCGCATAATCTGCTCTTCGCCCTCGGGCAATTCGAGCCAGATGTTGAAGCCGAGGCCGACGACATCGATGTGAGTGGTGGAACGCCAGGGAGCGCCGGTGTGCTCGCCGTAGGGATTGCCGAAGGCGATGTGAATGCCAGGGAACTTTTCATCCTGGAGGATGTTGCCGATGACGCGCGAAACGCCGATGTTGGTGCCGATGGCGAATTCGCCGACGCGGTCGGAGTTTTCGTCGGTGTGGGTGTAGGCCCAGAAATCCTGCTCAAGCTTCTTGCTCTCGCTGCGGCAGGAGACGATGCGGTTCTGCTCGATCTCGATGGTAAGCGGCGTTGAAGCGAGAAGTCCATAGCGTGCGCAGAGCCAGTCGCCGACCACGCCATCTACAACGAAGGTGCCGTTCACCTCACCTGGTGAGGTAAAGCATTCGCCGCCGGGAAGATTGCCCCACTTCTCCGGCGAGATGATGCCGGAAGTTTTGAACCACTTGTAGCCGGAATTCATTTCCGCGACGATGCTGGTGCCGGCGGAAGTGGTGGCGCGGATGCGAGTTGCGCGGCGAACGCGGTCCAGGACTTGTTGCGACAGGCGGTCGACGGCATCGTAGTCGGCCCTCATGCCGTTGCACATGATTTCGGGCGTGATGTTAACCATGTGGGCATGACGCATGCGTCGGCGGTTGACCACGTCGGTCATCTGCATGCGCGAGTGGAGCTCGTTGGTCTGCACCTGCACGGCGAAGATGGAGACAGCAGAAGTCTCCATGTCCTCGAGGACGGCAGCAGGCATATCAACGAGGGGGCGCGGGGCGAGTTCTTCGAGGATGAATGCGTTGAAGGGGCACCCGCGCTCGGCAAGTTGCGCTGCGATGGAGGCGGCGATGGGCTCCGTCACCCGATCGGTGATGAGGGTAACTTTTTCGTCTGGTTGGATGCGGAGACAGGTCAAGACGGCGGAGCGGGCGCCGGGAACGAATTCGGCCGGGTAGTTCTGCGAAAGCAGGTGCGAAACGGTTGCTGTAAGGCTGGCGATGACGGTGCTCCAGGTAATGGGGATACTGCGCGAGCGCGTATCTCATTAGGGTAGCAAAAATGATGCGGTGGTCGAGTAAGATAGCGAACACGGACTTCCCCCGGGGGAATTGAAGCACCAATTCAAATATCTGTGCGGACCTGCGAAGGTCGGGGCGAAGCATCGGAGGAGGCACATTGAAGGTGCGTTGGACATGGAGCGACGCGGGTGTTGCAGGAACCCTGGCAGCCTTGTTGATGGCAGGCGCGGGCGCACAAAAGGCAGGAGCGCAGGCCTCGGCGGTGGAGCAGCCGGACAAATACACGTGGCTCGAGGACATTCATGGCGCCAAGCCGATGGAGTGGGTGAAGGCTGAGGACACGCGCACTGCAGAAATGCTGGAGAAGCAGAAGCCGTTCGGTGAACTCCAGGAAGAAGCGCTGAAGGTCCTGGATTCGCCGGATAGGATCCCTTTCCCGGAGTTTCGCGGCGGACTCGTATACAACACATGGCAGGACAAAGATCATCTGCGCGGGATTGTGCGGCGGACTACCCTCGAAAGCTATCTGACGGCCGATCCGAAGTGGGAAACGGTCATCGACTACGATGCGCTGGGCAGGCAGGACAAGCAGAGCTGGGTAGGCGAGGGTCTGCATTGCCTGCGACCGGAACAAGAGCGCTGCCTCGTTGCCCTTTCGGTCGGAGGCGAAGACGCCGTCACCCTGCGCGAATTTGACTTGAAGAATGCGAAGTTTGTCGAGGGCGGATTTGCCGCTCCACGGGGAAAGCAGAACTATACATGGCTTGACAAAGATACTCTGCTGATCGCCCGCGACTGGGGCCCGGGATCGATGAGCGTTGCCGGCTATCCGATCGAGATGAGGAGATGGAAGAGAGGCACGCCACTAGGCAGCGCCGTTCGGGTCTTTCGAGGCGATCCGAAGGCCGAAGGAGGCGGCGTAGATGTAGCCAGCATGGTCGACGGGCAGGGGCATCGTGCCGTTCTTGTGGTGAATAGCCTGTCATTCTTCGAAATAGAGCTGTATCTGGTTTTACCGGACGGTGTGAAGAAGATTGCTCTTCCGCTGAAGTGCGATCCGAAAGGGCTGATTGACAATCAACTGGTAATCGCGGTGAATGCAGATTGGACGCCGCAGGGCCAGTCAAAGAGCATCACGCAAGGATCGGTGATTTCTCTGGATTTGTCCGCGGTGATCTCAGATCCGGTTCATCTCAAGCCGACGATTCTGTTTGCGCCGACTGCGCGGGAGTTCGAACAGGAAGTGGCGACAACAAAGAACCACGTGCTCTTGACGACCCTGGATAACGTGCAAGGGCGCGCGTATCTCTACACGCATGCGAAAGACGGCGGGTGGACACAGGCGAAACTGCCGGTACCCGACAACCAGACGGTGATGATTGATTCGACCAGCGAAACTGACGACAAGTTTTTCCTCGCGATAACAGGTTTTCTGACGCCCTGGAGCGTGCTCCTGGGCGATGCAACCAACGCATCATTGAAGCCGGGCAAGACACAAAAGGCATTGTTCGATGCCTCGCACGATGTCGTGGAGCAGCTTGAGGCAACTTCGAAGGACGGAACGAAGGTGCCGTACTTCGTCGTGCATCGTAAGGACATCAAGATGGACGGCAGCACGCCGACGCTGCTGACTGCGTACGGCGGGTTCCAGGTTTCAAGTACGCCTTACTACGATCAGGTGATGGGAAAGCTGTGGCTGGAGCACGGCGGTACGCTTGCGCTGGCGAATATTCGCGGCGGCGGAGAGTTTGGACCAGCTTGGCACGAGGCGGGATTGAAGACGCACCGGCAGCGAATCTACGACGATTTTTACGCCGTCGCCCATGACCTGGTGGCGCGCAAGTTCACGTCCACGGAACGGCTGGGCATTGAGGGCGGATCGAATGGCGGGCTGCTGATGGGTGTGGAGTTTACTCAACATCCGGAGATGTGGAAGGCAGTCGTTATCCGGCTTCCCCTGCTGGACATGCTGGGGTATGAGCATCTCTCGGCGGGCGCTTCTTGGGTGGGTGAGTACGGGTCGGTGAGCGTGCCGGAGGAGCGAGCGTTCTTGGCATCGATTTCGCCGTACAACCATCTCAAGCCCGATACGCATTATCCCGAGCCGCTGATCTTTACGACGACCGCAGATGATCGCGTTGGGCCGGCGCATGCAAGAAAGTTTGCGGCGCGGATGGAGGAATATCATCTGCCGTTCTACTACGACGAGATCACCGAGGGTGGTCACGATTCAGGTGCGGACAACCGGCAGACAGCACGGACATGGGCAGAAGAGTTTACGTATCTAACGATGAAGTTGATGAATTGAGAAGCGGGGAACGACGGAACAAGAAAAGGCACGATTAAAAGATTGCGAAACCTTCGCGTCTTGTAACAGGGCACGAGGTTTACTCGTGCCGCAGAACCACCCCAAAAACCAGCGGGCTTTAGCCCTGAGCGACGTTAAAGATAAGGCGGTGGTCGCGGTCGGTTGGCCAGCGCTTCCTGCTCTTCGCGGACGTTGCCGCACATTCGTTCGTGCTTCGAAATAGCTCAGCGAGCGCCAGGGCCGAACGGCGCTGGGAGACCCTAGAATAGTGGAACACGAACGGTGTGCGGAGTCGCGCGACGGCGCAGAGAGATTTGTCGCGAAGTGAGGAGGTTCACGATGGGATCAGTTGTGGCTGGTGTGGAGAGAACGCACGAACAGAAGCTTGATCTGCTGGCAGAAGTGGCCGTGCGGGTCGGGCTGGGGTTGAAGGAAGGTCAGGAACTGCTGATGACGGCGTCGCTTGATGCAGTGCCGCTGGCACGGAGGATCACCGAGCAGGCCTATCGCGCAGGCGCGTCGCTTGTGACGGCTCTGTACAGTGACGACGAGGCAACGCTGATGCGGTACCACTATGCACCGGACGCGGCATTCGACAAGGCGGCCGCCTGGTTGTACGACGGGATGGGTGCGGCATTCAGAAGCGGCGCGGCGCGGCTTGCAATTGCAGGCGGGAACCCCGCCTTGCTGTCCAACGAGGATCCCGACAAGGTGGGGCGCGTGAACCGCGCGGTGTCGGCTGCGTACCGGCCGGCGTTGGAACTGATTACGCGTCACGATATCAACTGGACAATCGTTTCGAGCGCCACGCCGGCTTGGGCCGCGCAGTTGTTTCCAGATGACACGCCGGATGCAGCAATGGAGAAGCTGTGGGAGGCGATCTTCCAGACGACACGGATCAATGTCGAAGATCCGGTGAGCGAGTGGAAACGACACGATGCCGGACTGCAGAAGCGCGCGGCGCATCTGAACGAGAAGCGCTATTCGGCGCTGAAGTATCGCGGGCCGGGAACAGATTTCACCCTTGGGCTGGCGGAGGATCACATATGGATGGGCGGCGGAACGACGGCGGGCAACGGGATCTATTGCATTCCGAATATGCCGACCGAAGAGGTGTTCAGCATGCCGCACAAGGATCGCGCCGATGGCACGGTGACAGCGACAAAGCCGCTGTCGCACCAGGGAACGATGATCGAGGGAATCCACGTGCGGTTCGAGAAGGGCCGGATCGTGGAGGCGCATGCCTCGCGCGGCGAAGAGGTGCTGCGCAAGCTTATAGATACGGACGATGGCGCACGGCGGCTTGGAGAAGTAGCGCTAGTGCCTCACTCGTCCCCGATTGCGTCGAGCGGCATGGTGTTCCTGAATACGCTGTTCGATGAGAATGCGGCGTCGCATATCGCTCTGGGGCAGTCGTACTCATCGACCATGCACGATGGCGACAAGCTAAGTAAGGAAGAGCTCGCGGCGAAGGGCGCAAACGAGAGCCTGATTCACGTGGACTGGATGATTGGCTCAGGCAAACTGGACATCGACGGCGTGACGGCGACAGGTGCGCTTGAACCGCTGATGCGCAGCGGGGAATGGGCATAGCCACCCCACGGACGAGGACCTGTCTGTGGGTTCCCCCGGAAAAGGGGTCAGGGATCAGTGGGCAGCGATCCGTGATCTGGCCTCATGCAGAGGTCTTGTGTGAAAGGACACGACTTTAGTCGTGCCGAAAGCTTTGCAAAAAGGATCTGGGCTTTAGTCCTGAGGGACGTTGAATCATTTATGAGATTGCTGTGATATGCGCCAACTCAAGATTGTCGGAGAAAGTGGATGGCCAAGATCGGGATTATCGGCGCCGGAAGTGTGGGTGCAACGATTGCATATGCAGCGCTGATTCGCGGCGTGGCGCGTGAAATCAGCCTGTTCGACATCGCTCGCAGCAAGGTCGACGCCGAGGTGCTGGACCTGAATCATGGGTTGCTCTTTGCGCCACAAGCGAGGGTCGACGGCTCGGATGACGTGGAGATTCTGCGCGATGCCGATGTCGTGGTGATGACAGCCGGCGCGAAGCAGAAGCCCGGACAGACACGCATGGACCTGGCCGAGGCGAATGCGCAGATCTGCACGAAGATTCTGCCGGATGTGGTGCGGGTGGCCCCGAAGACGACGCTGCTGCTGGTAACCAATCCGGTGGACGTCGTCACGCAGATGGCGCTGAAGCTCACGGGGCTGCCGTGGCAGCGCGTGATCGGATCGGGCACGGTGCTGGACAGTTCGCGGTTCCGCTACCTGGTGGCCAAGCACTGCGGCGTGGCAGTGCAGAACGTTCACGCGTACATCGCGGGCGAACATGGCGACTCGGAGATTCCGTTGTGGTCGAGTGCGACGATCGGCTCGATTCCGCTGAACCAGTGGAACGTGGAGGGACACGGGAGACTAACCGCGACGGATAAGGACGCGATTGTCAGGAATGTAAAGGAGGCCGCTTATCACGTGATCCAGGGCAAGGGCGCAACGAACTATGCCGTGGGGCTCGCAGTGTGCAACATTCTAGAGGCCATCCTGTTTGACGAGCGCCGGGTGCTGGCTCTGAGCGGGCAGCTATGTGGATTCAGAGGCATGGAGGACGTATGCCTGAGCCTGCCGCGCGTTGTTGGACGCGGCGGGATCGAGGCGCCGCTGCCGATTCCGATGACGGTAGATGAGGAGACCGGACTGCACGAGAGCGCCGACCGCATTCGCTCAGTCGCGCGCAAGCTGGGGTACTAGATTCGCACCAGGCTTGTGCGCGTCGAACTCATTTCGACGCACTCGACTTACCTGTACCCGCCGCGATCACCGGCAGGATGATCTGCGACGGGTGCTGCGCGTCCAGATAAATGGTGTTATGCGCGGTCTGTGCACGTCGATTGTCATTGAGCGGCTCGCCCGTGTTGGGATTCGCATCGAACCGTGGGAAGTTGCTGCTTGAGATGTCGAGCCGGATGCGATGACCCTTCTTGAAAACCAGCGAGGTCGGGTACATCTCGATGGTGAACGCGTAGGGCTGCCCCGGATTCAGCAACTCCGCCTTGCCGAATCCGTTGCGATAACGCGCTCGCACAATGCTGTCCGCGATGTTTAGATCAACTCCAACCGGAAAGTCTGCGTTTGGCGGATACACATCAACAAGCTTGGCGGTAAAGTCCGTGTCAAGCACGTCTGACGAGGCCCACAGCT
>DATFSO010000137.1:0-3035 GCA_035262585.1 Occallatibacter sp.
CCAGGTCAGCGAAGCGGAGGCACGCGAACTGCTCGCCTGCCTCAAGTTCATCATCGATCTCGAGCGCATCGGCGATCTGGCCTGGTCGATCACCATGCGGCTGCAAAAGCTGGGCACGCGGCTCCCCAAAGAAGATTCTCAAGATTTCATCGCCATGGCACGAGTCCTGGAACAAATGCTGGAAGCGGTGCATCAGGGCTTCGTGAGCCGCGATCTGGAGCCCGCGACCTGGGTATTGCAGAACGATTCTCGCATCGATCAGAGCTGTCACGCGGTATTCCACCGCCACCTGGCGGCGGGCGATAGCCGCCGTGAGTACAGCACTTCCATCATGCTCATGGCGCAGGCGTTCGAGCGGGCCGGAGATCACGCGAAGAACCTGGGCGAAGAGTTGTTCCACCTGGTGGAGGGACGCAGCATGCGCCATGAACCGAAGGGACCGAAACGCGCAAGACCGGTGCCAGTGGGACGCCGCGGAAACTCCGATTAGGACAGCTAGTCAGGCTTGCGGCCGGGTCCTTCTTTCGCGCGCTTCTCCATCTCCTCGTCCGAATACAGAGTTCCGCGGCACCTGTCCGCACCGCACGAGCACGGGGACTCGTCGTCTCCGTCGTACAGGCAGTAGTCGTAGGTGAGTTCCTCTCCGGCATCGATGTCGCGCACGGCAATAATCCAGACCTGTCCGTCGATCTCATCCGACTCGCAGTTTGGATCGCAGGAATGGTTGATGAAGGCGGCGACGCCGTCCCCGTCGATGACATGCTCACCGTCATCCAGACCGAAGAGGTAAGTGTCGGGATGGTCCTCGTAGCGCTCGTTTGCTTCGTCGCATGTGATGTGCTCGCCGGTGTACTCCACGATGAACGTACCCTCGGTAATCGGGACAGTGGTATAGCAGCCCCTGGAGTGAATTCTCGAGGAACGCACAATCAGGTGCATGGTGGAAGTCGGGCGGGGAGCGTTCGCGGTGGCACTCATGAGTTTCTAGAAAAATATCCCACGGCAATGGATCCGTCCAGGGTGGGCCGATGTGGCTTCGCAAGCTACCCCAGCAGTACCAGCGTAACCCCCTTATTTCCGGCGCCCAGGTCCCGATCCATGACTAACTCGGGCAGCTTGCGCAGCAACTCCCGGCTGCGTTCGTCGAATTGCGAGAAGCTCTCGCCGTTGACAAACATCGCGATTTCTCCCCGGTCCTTCATCTGGCGCAGGTAGCCACGAATGGCAAAACGGAGGGTGCCTCCCTGCCCCGACGACCCGTAGCCATGAATCAGCCTCAGAGCAGGCACACCCTCTTTCCTGGCCCTGGCAATGGCCGCTTCAAGGCGCTGCCGGGCCTCCTTCCGGTCCGGCAGGCCCTCCTCGAGGTTGACCGTGCGTATGGGCATGGGGAGCCTCAACAGGATACCGAAAGGCTGCAAATGAATTTTCGCGCCGCGTGGATAACATGTTTGCCGGGCGATAAGATTGCGAGTCTGAAAACTATGAAGGTCGAAACGTCACGAGCCGTCTTTCTTGCGGTTCTGCTCGCCGTGCGATGTATGGGGTTCGGTCAGAACAAGGCCGGCTTGGCCGGAAGCTTCGATCCGGCGCTATGGTTGGAGGATTTCCAACAACTCTTGTCGGAACTCTCTTCCCACTATGCAAATCTCGACTGGGCGATCGAAGAGCGGCGCATGGATTTGCCTCATCTGCGCCAACAGACCGAAATCAAGCTGCGCGCGGCGACGAACGAGGAGGAGGCACGCCGCATCCTCCGCCAGTTCCTTGACAGCTTTGGAGACGGACACCTCGAAATCCGCTGGCCGCGGCCGCAGGAAGCGCCCTCCCCATCGGTTCCAGGCGACGATCTATGCAACGCCCTGGGATACAACACTCGCCTGTCGCCCGGACTCGACTTTTCGTCTCTTTCAGGCTTCAGGGCGCTCGACAATCAGGATTCCACGCTCTTCTCCGCCGGGCTGCTTCGCCTGAACAGCGGCAAGTCTGTCGGCATTCTGAGAATCGGATTGTTCAGCGAGACCGCCTATCCGGAGGCTTGCAGGCAAGCGCTGCGCCAACTCGGTTTTACCAATGGGACCCGCTGTAGCGACGACTGCCGCAACAAGGTTGAACTTGCGGCCGCCAATCTGCTGACCGCAGCACTGGTGCGGCAGGCCGACACCCTGCGAAGAGCGGGCGCGACGGCCGTGGTTGTCGACATTACCTCCAATGGGGGAGGATCGAACTGGATGGAAGCGCCGCCCCGGGCACTAAGTTCGGTTCCATTGCATGATCTCCGATTCGCGTTCGTCCGGCATCCGCATTGGAGCGACGAACTTCAGGATCGGCTTCGCCAAGTGCAGTCCGACCTCGACAAGAGGTCTCCTCTCGAGGGGACCCTTAAGCAAGCCGCTGCCACTCTTCAGAAGGCCATCGCGGAGAGCAAAGTGCGATGCGACCGCGGCGACGTCTGGCAAACCGGCAAGCTCCACTGCCCGCTGCTGGTGAAGGACCTGCTGTACACCTCCAGCATTTTGGAATACGCCACACCTGGGAGTCTCGATACACTGGAGTCGAAGACTGCTTTGTTTCATCCCAGCCGCTACGCCTATCAGGAGCGGGCGAATCAGGGCTCTCTTGTTGTGATCGTCGATCGCAACACGTGGTCGGCGGCGGAATACTTCGCTGTTCTGCTGCAAGACAATCACGCGGCGACGATCATCGGTGAGCTCACGGGCGGCGCCGGCTGCGGCTATACGAACGGAGGCATTCCCACCAAACTTAAGAATTCAGGTGCCTATGTCAAAGTGCCCGACTGCGCCCGCTTCCGCGCCGACGGATCCAATGAGGTAAGCGGAATCACTCCCGATATCCTGGTTCCCTGGGCCGAGCGCGACACGACGTACCAGCGGGTGAGGAAGCTGCAGTCGGCACTGGAGGCTCACGGCCGGAGGGAATAGGCCAGTTTCATGCCAAAGCCGGTATTCGTTGTATTGCACGGGGTTGGAGATCGCGAGGCCGGCATGGTTGCATCGCTTCTATCGGGCAGCGAT
>DATFSO010000138.1:0-2518 GCA_035262585.1 Occallatibacter sp.
CTGCTCCGAACGAATCTCGGGCTCTACGCCATAGCGCTCGCGAAGGATCACCCGCGCGAGTTGAACGGATGTTCGCGAGCTCACATCGGCTGCCAAAGTACGGACGCGATGCCACTGCACGCGCGAGAAGAGCAGAATGCTTCGAACCGTACCGAGGCACGTAATTCCCACGCCCGGCACGATCTCCAGATTTTGACGCGCGATCTCCGCCACCGGCACCAGACCAATGTCGATCAAACCTTGTTCTACCCGTTGCGCACAGACTGAGGGGATAGAGAAAGAAAGGTCGACGGCCTCACTCTCGTCGCCGTGAAGCATCCCCCAGACGAGCGGGAGTGTATTGAGGTAACTGACTGCACCGACGCGCGGCGTAGAAGCATTATCGCTCAAGCTTTCAGTTTATCGGACATCAAACGCCTCGTTTATCGCCCCAAAGATCAATATGGAGGCGCGGGCTGTAGCGGTATCCGTTCTGCTTGCAAATCTCTGCCAGCCACAGCGCCCGCTTCTGAATCTCATCTTGCCGGGTTCCTTCCGGCATGAGGATGATCCCTGAAGCGGGCGCCTTTATATCGGCCCGGATGGCCTCGATCTCGGCCAAGTCCTCCGGTTGCGCGACGACGAATTTAAGCTGATACGGGTACTCGGTCATTAGTTGGCGCAGGACGTCTGGCTGATACCGCAGACGCTCATGTTGTGAGGCCCAGCGGCCGCCCTCGCGGTACAAAGGAGTAGAATTTGCAAGTTTGGGACTGATACTCATCAAGTCACACGCCACAGGTGCATAGGTCGTCCCAGCGGTTTCGATGGTGATGTGCAGCCCGGCGTCTCGCAGTAATGCCGTCAATTGCACGATTTCCGGAGCGATCATGGGTTCACCGCCGGTAACAACGACGTGGCTGGCGCCAAAGGCTCTGGCGGCTGCGACGATGTGATGTGTGGCTTGGTTTTCACCCTCTGGCTGCCATGAAGTGTAGGGGGTATCGCACCAGACGCATCGCAGATTGCAACCAGATGTTCGCACAAACACTGAAGGTACTCCGACGAGTAGACCTTCGCCCTGAATGGAGTAGAAAATCTCGGAGATCTTCACGACCTGGGCGGCACTGTGGCGAGCAGGGGATCGGGTATGCCGGCTGCCTCAAAGCCTTTGAGGCGCAACAGGCAAGAATCGCAGCTACCGCATGGCCGGCCGTCGGGATCGGGATCGTAGCAGCTATGGGTCAAACCCGGGTCTACCCCGAGTGCAATCGCCTGGCGAACGATATCCGCCTTCCCCATCGCAATCAAGGGCGTATGCATACGAAGCTTGGCTCCCTCCACCCCCGTTCGGGTCGCCAGGTTGGCCAGGTTCTCGAAGGCATGGATGAATTCGGGCCGGCAATCCGGATAGCCTGAGTAGTCGATTGCATTCACGCCGATGAAAATCGCGGACGCGCGAACAACCTCGGCATAAGCCAGGGCAAACGAGAGAAAGATCGTGTTGCGGGCTGGAACGTATGTGACGGGGATGCCGTTCCCCATTTCCAATTCGTTCCGATGCTTCGGAACGTCGATATTGGCGGTCAGGGCCGAACCGCCAAAAGCGCGCAGGTCGAGGGCGACGATCCGGTGCTCCTTAGCCCCCAGGTGCTCAGCAACGCGCGCCGCTGCTCTTAGCTCGATCGCATGCCGCTGCCCATAGTCAAAGGACAGGCAGTAGCTCTCATAGTTCTGGTGGCGCGCGATGGCGAGGCAAGTGGCTGAATCCAGGCCGCCGCTCAGCAGACATACGGCGCGATTCTGTTCTCCACTCACGTTGCACTCTGGTCAGTTGATGTCACAGCGGCCCCGATGCTTCCCTGGCGCAGCCGAATCCTGATCTGTTCATTCACGATTGTATCTGTCGAGGAGCGTAAGATTCGGCCGTCCATGGCCTGAACGATTGCGTAACCGCGGCCAAGTACTGTGAGTGGACTCAGCTGAGCCAAATGAACGTCAAGAGACTCAAACACCCGACGTTCCTTCCACAGCCGCGTCTGCATTGTCTTCTGAATGCGCTGGTGCAACGCCTCTTGCTGCCGCCGGTCTGTTGCGAGACGCAGCCGCAAATCACACGCCTGGAGGCGTCGTGCAAGCCCGGTCAGTCGCCTGGCGTGACTCTCAAGAAGATCGCGCTGCAGATGACGCAGCTGAAACTCGAGATCGTCGAGCTGTTGGCCGCGTTTGGCGAGCGCGCGGTGCATGATGGCGATGCTTCGCTCTGTCCCGCGGTCGCGAAGATCGCGCGAGGCGAGCAGGAGGCGGTAACGTATCGCCTGCGAGGCTTTGCTGCGGCACCCTGCGATCTGCTCGAGCAGGCTGTCACGCGTGCAGATAACCATCTCGGCGGCGGCCGAAGGAGTGGGTGCGCGACAATCGGCGACGAAATCGGCAATCGTAAAATCCGTCTCGTGTCCGACAGCCGAGATCACCGGCACCTTCGAGCTGGCGATCGCCCGGGCAACCGCTTCCTCATTGAAGGTCCAGAGGTCTTCGA
>DATFSO010000139.1:0-129780 GCA_035262585.1 Occallatibacter sp.
AGAGTGGATTTCTACTCCACTATCTCGACGCGATTGTTTATCCCAATCTTCCGGACTGGTTGTTGACAGTAATCGGTATTACGGTTTGCGTCGCGAATCTGGCCGTGTATGTGCGTCGATTCGTGATGCATCGACGTAAAATGCATTTGGCACCGTGACATTCGCACGAAACGCGGGGAGGAATTGGGAGCAGCAATTGCGCGGCCCAGATGCGCAGCAAAGCGATCATCAAGCCCATAGCTTGGACTGAGCGCAATGTTTGCCTGAAACAGGTCGGGGCGGCGAATGAAGGCATAGAGCGAGAACATGCCGCCGTTCGAGTGCCCGGCGAGGATGCGGTACTTGCCAATGGGATACTCGGCGGCGAGTTGCGGGATCAGCTCGTCGGAGATAAACGAGAGAAATCGATCCGAGGGGCCATCGGCAAGTTCGCCGCCTTGAAATGTAGGAGTCAGATCGCGACCGCGGTTGGTGTTGACGATTCCTGCGACGACCATCGGTGGCAGGCGGCCGTTGCCCACGAGGTGATCGACAATGATCGCGACCTTGGTGAAGGTCCACTCGCCGTCGAGTACGACCAGCAACGGCACGTTCGGCTTCATCGGGCGTGGGACAGAGACGAGGATATCCCGCTTCTCCCCGAGAATCTTCGACTCCACGACCTCGTGTTTACCGACGGTGAGGTTGAAGTCCTGGGCAGAGAGGATCGGACTCACAAAGCTTATGGCGGCGATACAGACGATCGCACTGCGGAGATGAAGACCATTCATGAACAATTCCCGTTGTTCTCTGGTTTGAATACAACGGAAGTATAGAGCGGCAGCGCGCGGCAGGGCTGTGACCCGGAGGAAGATGGAGATCAAACAAGTTGAATGAAGGAACCAGCTATTCGTCGTTGCCTTCGTCGTCGCCATAGGTGGGGAATGGCTCGGGCGCGTTGCTGGTCGGCATGGATTCTAGGATCTTGAGTTCGGCGAGGACCTGCTTCCAGCGCTCTGCGTGCTTTTTGGTAGTAATCGGCAGATCGAGGTTTGAATAGTACCGCTGTACGTCCTCCTTGATCCCGGGAGGAATGGGCTGATTCGGGTGCTGCACCAGTTTGTGCAGCAGGTTGGCATAGGTTGAGTCAGTGAGAGGATAACCGCCGGGTTTGACTATGCTCCCGGTATCGAGATCGCGATTAAGCAGCGCATGGTGAGGGTCGCGCGACTCTGGCGAGATGTTTGTGCCAGGGAGATTGCTGAGCGCTGGAGCCGGGCCCTTATAGCGCGACTCCACGGGAGTGAAGCGGATAAGAATCCTGCGGAGGAGAGTTGTTGAAACGGCAACGCTGTGCGCGTATTCGGCCTCGGTCTGCGCGGTTGGCCCCTTTACATTGACGAGCGCGAGCGGGCCAAACTTAGGAAGGATGAAAAGGACGCCCGCAAGCAAATGGGTTTCGAATCCTGCTTTGCGGCGATAGGCCTGCCAGTTGTTTTCCTGGGCGACTTCAGCAGTTTCTTTCTCGAGTTCGATGACCTCAGGCGTTTTGGGATCGGGCGGTTCGCCTTTGCGATGGAGAACCGTAACCGCGTACGCGATGCGCGGGATAAAGGCCCGCGTCGCGAAACGATATTCGGGAACGCTGATGCGGTGGCGGCCGGCGAAATTTTCGGTGAGGCCGTAGGTCTGGTAGAACGCGAGCGCCAGCTGATGCATCGAGACCTGGAGTCCGATGTGGCGCATGTAGTTGAGCGGCGCGAGGCGATGATGCGCGATTTCGTTGATGTCGAAGGCAAATTCGGTCTGAACATGCTGATGCTTGCCCTCGGCGTAATTCACCGAACCGCCGTACTTCGCGCGGAGCTCCGGAAACTCGACTGGAACCGCAAGGTTAGTGGCCTCCGAGTGGCCAATGGAGTCGCCGATATAGTGCGAGAGTGCTCCGATAGCGAAGGCGAGTTCATTCGCGTTGTGCGCGTTGCGGAAGAGGTTGACGACGAAATCGCCGGCGCGCACGTAATGCGTGAGGTCGGAGAACGACTGTTCGCCGAAGGGATAGTAGCCGATGTCCTGGATAACGCAGCCGCCGTAGGCATAGGCACGGGCACGGTCGAGCTCGGCCTGCGTGAGGTTGGGGTAGCGGCTGAGGAGCAGCGGGACAATCGAGTCCTTCCACGTGAGGTCGATGAGTTGCTCGTGTGTCAGCAGCGAGTAAGCATCGGCCGGACGCGCGGAGAGCAAGCAGAGAATCAGCGCCAATGCCGCCAGGATTCGTGATGTGCAGGTGTTCATTCTTAACGCAGTTCAGACCTGATTAACAAAGACTACTCGATAAACTCGCGCACGAAAGGATCGTCGCTCGAGACAAGGTCGTGAAGCGAGCCGTCGAAGATGAGATGCCTGTCCGAGAGCATGAGGAATGTGGTATTGGGGTCGGCCTGGCCCTCGGGAAGCGGGACCATGCGGTCCTCAGCACCTTCAAATCGGTGAGTGCACATAGTGAATGCGTCCTGCAGACGATGCGTAACGAGTACAGAGGGCGTCTGGTAGAAATCGCGCTGCTTCACGATCAACTCGATGATCGTGGTTGACGTAATCGGGTCGAGGCCACCGGTTGGGGAGTCGTACAGGATTAGATGTGGGTTGTGAATGAGCGCGCGCGCGATGGCCACGCGGCGCCTCATGCCGCCGGAGAGGCTGCCGGGATATAGGCTGAACGTCTGCTCGAGTCCAACGAAGCGTAGTGCCTCGTGCACACGGGCGTCGATCTCCTCGTCAGATACACGCTCCTGAATAAGCTGGTAGCCGACGTTGTCGCGAACCGTCAACGAATCGAAGAGCGCGCCTTCCTGGAAGACCATTCCTGAGCGGGTGCGGAGATCGAAAAGGCGATACTCAGGCATGCCGGTAATGTCTTCGCCGAAAAGATGGATCGAGCCGGCATCGGGACGCAGGAGGCCGTTGGCGAGCTTGAGGAGAACGCTCTTTCCCACGCCGGCTGGTCCTAGCAGGATTCGGGTCTCGTTAGGCTTTACCGAAAAGCTGACATTTTCAAGAACAGGGTTGCCGGGAAACGCAACGGAGACGTTGCGGAACTCGAGGACCGAGCCGGAGTCGGCGGCGTTGCCGGCCTGGCCTGATGGCGCGGTGGTGGTGGAATCTGGCATCAGCTAAAAGATGTTGAGCATGATCTGGGTGAGGAGGAAGTCGACAAAGATAATCAGTACCGAGGAGACAACGACAGCCTGAATGGTTGATCTTCCTACCCCTTGCGTTCCGCCCGTTGTCCGAAGACCGTAAAAGCATCCGATGGTGGCAATGATGAATCCCGAGAAGAGGGGTTTGATGAGCCCCTGCATAATGTCGCCGAGGCGCAGGTATTGATAAGCCATTGAGAAGTACTGGGTGCCATTCTGGTGATTCATGAGGATGGTGACCGCGGCACCGCCTAGAATGCCAAAAAAATTGGCAACGATGGTGAGGAAGAATAGCATGGTGACACAGGCGAAGATGCGCGGGGTGACGAGTTTGCGCATAGGATCGACCCCGAGGGCGCGCATCGCGTCGATTTGCTCGGTGACCACCATGGATCCCAGTTCGCTGGCCATGGAGGAGGCGTTTCGGCCCGAAACCATGATTCCTGTGAGCACCGGCCCGAGTTCGCGGATCATCGAAGTGCTGACAAACCTGCCGGTTACAGCGGCTGCACCGAATTGCGCCAGGGTGGAGGCCGACTGCAGTGCAAGCACGCCGCCCGTAAAAAAACCCGAAAGAAGTACAATTGAAATCGAACCGACGCCGATAATGTCGGATTGAATGAGAAAATCCGACCAGTAGACCGGCGGACTAAAAAGATTAATGGTTCCGCGAAAGGCAAACAGGGAGTACTCCTGCACTGTTTCCACGATATTCTTGGCGGTTTGCTCGAGTGATTGAAAGGCCATTGCGTTGCCGCACCGTAAGTTGCAGGATGTGGGCTAGTTGTACTCTCTCGACAGCATAGCGTATCCGGTCGGCAAGCAACATCGGTTTTGAAATTTACACCGGCGTAGCTGGCGAACATTCTGCAGACCGGCATGTTTGATTTTTTAGAGAAGCCGACGCGGTGCGGATGTTCTGCATCCAACTAAGACACCGGGGCAAAGATAAAAAGGGGGGGGAAATACATGCATTCGTTTCGCTTGCGGCTGATCCTTGTTCTCATGGCAGGCGTAACAATCCTCTCAACGGCTTCGACTTATTTTGAAGTTCTTGCGCATAAACACGCGCTGCGTCAGGAGCTTGAGTGGCGTTCAAGCTGGATGGGGGCGAGCCTCAAGCCAGAGATGGAACGAGCTCTTGCGCAAGGGAATACCGCGGGATTGTCTACGCTTACGGCCGACGCAAAGGAACAGACCGGTGCGCTGGGTGTTGGGATATATGATCCCCAGGGTCAATTGATCAGCTCATCGGGTGCTGCCGAAGTCTTTCAGAGTCTGGCACATGTGCCATTCGAAAGGCTGACGGCGAAGACCCAGGTTCCATCGCCATTTCACACACAGGTTGAGCGCTCTATCCAAAAAGGGGCGCAAGTGAACGCCTTTGGACACACCGGAAAGGTCCAGTGGCTCGAGGAAGTTTTACCGCTCCACAATGGAAGCCAGGTGGTGGGAGCGCTGGCGATTCTGATTGACTCAAGTTACATCCAGGAACAGGGATACGGCCTGTGGCGCAGAAGCTTCTGGTGGATTGTCGCCACGGTGCTGCTGATCGCCGGCGTGACCTTCCTGATGGTGCGCTGGTTCCTAATGAAGCCTCTCATGCGCGTTGCCGATCGCCTGCGCCGGCTGCGCATGGGGCATTTTGAGAGAGGATTGAGCGCCAGCTCTCCGGAGTTTGCAATCTTCAGCCCGTTGGCCCGCGAAGTAGAGACGATGGCAGAAAGCCTGATCGCCGCGCGCGCGGCTGCAGCTGCCGAGGCCCGCCTGCGAGATGCTGGAGAGCACTACTGGACTCCGGAGCGGCTTGCCGTCCACATGAAAACAAAGGCGAGCGGACGGATTTTTGTTGTGTCCAATCGCGAGCCGTACATGCACGTGCGCGAAGGAAAAAAGACGTTGTGCGTTGTTCCGCCGAGCGGACTGGTCACGGCGATTGAACCTGTGCTGCGAGCATGTGACGGAGTCTGGGTGGCGAGCGGCAGCGGCAATGCAGATCGAGAGAACGTGGATCAATTCGACCGGTTGCGCGTGCCGCCCGATGATCCCAGGTACACTCTGCGGCGGGTCTGGCTGTCGCCGGAGGAGGAGTCTGCGTACTACGACGGCTTCGCGAATGAAGGGCTTTGGCCCCTCTGTCACATCGCGCATACGCGGCCGATCTTTCGCGCATCCGATTGGGAGGCCTATCAGCTCGTCAACGAGAAGTTTGCCGCCGCACTGCTTGACGAGATGAACGGCAGTGCGGAACCGCTGGTGTTTGTGCAGGACTATCACTTCGCCCTGCTGCCACGCCTCGTGAAAACAGCGCGGCCCGATGCACGTGTCGCAATCTTTTGGCACATTCCGTGGCCGAATCCCGAAGCATTCGGCATTTGCCCATGGCAGGCGCAGTTGCTTGATGGGCTGCTTGGCGCTGATCTGATCGGGTTCCATATTCCGCAGCATTGCCACAATTTCCTGGCGACCGTGGATCGCGTGCTGGAGTCACGAACCGACCGCGAACATATGACTGCACGACGGCATGGGCACTCGACGCTGGTGAAGCCGTATCCAGTCAGCGTGGCATTCAGCGGCGGCCTGCCAGGCTCTTGGCGCGTGATCGTTCCGCAAAAAGAAGAGGACCGCGCTGCTGAGCGTTCAGAGCTTCTGGAGAAATTCGGAGTGGAAGCCGAGACGATCGCCGTGGGCGTGGATCGCCTGGATTACACAAAGGGTATTGTCGAACGTCTGCTGGCCCTGGAGGCGCTCCTCAAAGAGCATCCGTGGCATCGTGAGCGGTTGACCCTGGTGCAGATTGCCGCTCCCAGCCGGACACGTATTCCCAGCTACGCAGAATTGCGAAAACGCGTCGAGGAAGAGGTGCACCGGATCAATCTGCGTTATCAGACCTCGCGGTGGAAGCCGATCATTCTGATTGATCGCCAATGTGACCACGAAGAGGTAAATCGCTGGTACCGCGTCGCCGATGTGTGCCTGGTGACTTCACTTCATGACGGAATGAACCTGGTGGCAAAAGAATATGTTGCCTCCCGCGACGACGAGGACGGAGTGCTGGTATTGAGCAAGTTCACGGGTGCGGCAGTGGAACTGCGCGATGCCTTGATTGTGAATCCCTACGACACCGAGGAGGTTGCCGAAGCAATCCATCGAGGGCTCGACATGCCGCGCGAGGAGCGCAGGCTGAGGATGCAGCAGATGCGCCGGTACGTGATGGAGCACAACATCTATCGCTGGGCAGCAATGGTGCTGGGAGACTTGGGGGATGTTCGGCTCGAGAATATGGATTCAGAGACCCAGATCGCGCCCACTGCCGAACCGATATCGATCGATCCGTATCGCAAGCTGGCCTGAGAGGCGAGGAATTGAACCAGATCGAAATCGAGAGACTGGAAGAATTCTTTTGCTCAGTCGCGACGGCCAGGACCTCCTTACTGCTGCTGGACTATGACGGCACGCTGGCCGATTTCCGCATCGACCGGTCTAGAGCGCGGCCGTGGGCCGGTGTGCGCGAGCTGCTGACAAAAATTCAGGCCAATGATCGCACACGCCTGATTGTGATTACCGGCAGGCCTGCGGGCGAGATCAACGAGATGTTGAAGCTCGACGCGCCGGTCGAGGTATGGGGTCTGCATGGGGCCGAGCGTCTGCTTGCAGACGGAACTCGCGCATTGGAGACAGGTTCCGTCGAGGCGCTCACCTCGCTCGAAGGAGTCCGCGAGCGATTGCGCGGGAATTCGTTTGGCGGGCTGCTTGAGCACAAGCCGAATGCAGTGGTGATGCACTGGCGGGGACATTCTACGCGACAGGCAAAAGCGATCGAACAGAAGACCCGCGCTCTGTTTGAGCCTGCTGCGCACTTGGATGGTTTGTCGCTGCTGCCGTTTGAAGCTGGCATTGAGCTGCGCGTGGGGCGCGACAAGGGCGGCGCAGTGAATGCGATTATTGAAGTTGAGAAGCCGGGCTCGCCGGTCGTGTACCTGGGAGACGATCTGACGGACGAACCGGCATTCTGCGCAGTGAACCGGGCGCGCAGTCCGCACCTGAGCGTGCTGATGCGCCGCACACGGCGCCAGACCGCCGCGAATGTATGGCTGAGGCCGCCGGCGGAATTGCGGTGGTTTTTGACGCAGTGGCTGAAGGCGACGAGCGCAAGCCGCGAGACAACGGATCTGGCGGCGTCAGGCGTCTTTCAGAGTTAGAACAGAAACGGGTTGGAATAAGATCCACCCTTGCTGTGCAAGGATGGAGCACCCGGCGTTCCGTATGCCGGGCTAAAGCCGCTCGGCCTATCCTGTGGAGCTTTCAGGCCCCTGAATCAGCAGCCTGCTCCCTCCGTATTGCTATCCCACCCTTGCTTCGCCAGGATGGGGAGCCGCATCAGGCAAGGTTTTTAGAACGGGCTGACCGCTAGCAACCGATCTCTGACAACTGATCTCTGGCCCCCGGATCTCTGACCCTTCTTCACTCCCGGCCGCGTTTGCGGATTTCGATGTTCAGGCGCTTGATCTTCTGGTTCAGCGTTGAGAGCGGGATGCGGAACTGCTCAGCGGCGTCGGTCTGATTCCAGTTGCAGCGCTCGAGTTTTTCGACGATGATGCGTCGCTCGATATCTTCGAGGATGTCGAAAAGCGAAGCGTTCGGGTTGTGCTCGAGGAGCGCGTCCTGGAAGCTGCGGCCGGTGATGTGGCCGGGCAGCAGTTCGGAGCCGATGACCGGGCCCGAGGAAAGTACGACGCCGCGCTCGATGCAGTTTTCCAGTTCGCGGACATTCCCTGGCCAGTCGTAGTCGATCAGGGCGCGTAGTGCGTCGGCAGAGAGGCGACGCGGCGAAAGGCCGTTTTCCTTCGCATAGAACTCGAGGAAGTGGTTGGCGAGGAGCGGAACATCTTCGCGACGTGACCGAAGCGGTGGCAGATCGATGGTGATGACGTTGAGACGATAATAGAGATCTTCGCGGAAGCGGCCATCGCGGACGGCCTGGCGCAGATCGACGTTCGTTGCCGCGATGATGCGGACGTCGACCTGGATCTCCTGGATGCCGCCGAGGTGCATGAAACGGCGATCCTGCAGGACACGCAGAATCTTTGCTTGCGTATCCATGCCCATCGTGGCGATTTCGTCGAGGAAAAGCGTGCCGCCGTTTGCGACCTCGAAGAGGCCTTTCTTCGATGCCACCGCCGAAGTGAAGGCGCCTTTGACGTGACCGAAGAGCGTGGACTCGAGAAGTTCGGTGGGCATGGCCCCGGTGTTAACAGGCACAAAAGGCTTGTCACGGCGCGGCGAGTTGGCGTGAATCGCCTTGGCGATGAGTTCTTTTCCTGTGCCGCTTTCACCCTGGATGAGAATGGTGGATCGGCTTGGCGCGACCTGGGCGGTAAGCTCGAACACGCGAAGCATGATGTCGCTTTTGCCGACGATATTGGCGAAGTTGTAGCGCTGCCTGAGAGTTCGCTTGAGCTGAACGTTCTCTTCTTCGGCCTTGTACCGCGCGACGGCTGAGCGGATGTCGGCAAGCAGTTTCTCGTTGTCCCACGGCTTCTGCACGAAGTTTTCGGCGCCGGCGCGGATGGCTTCGACGACATTTTCCACGGTGCCGTAGGCAGTGATCATGATGACCGGGGTCTCCGGCTGCCGCTCCTTGATCTGCGGGAGCAGGTCAAGGCCGCTTTGGCCGGGGAGCGCAAGGTCGAGCAGGACAAGATCGAAGCTCTCCATTTCGAGCATGCGCAGTCCCTGCTGACCATCGGACGCCACTTTGACGGAATACCCCTCAAGGGACAGCAGGACTTCGAGAGACTCGCGGATACCTGCCTCGTCATCGATGACAAGGATGGTGCCACCGGTCATATTCACGGAGAATACCGGAGCGGAAGCGAAATTTAGATCGACCTCAGACATGTACCGATTTCCTTAGCAAGGGGAATTCCAGGTGGAAGGTTGTGCCCTCACCGATTGCGCTTTCAACGTGAATCTTGCCGGCGTGCTCCTGAATAATCCCGTAGGAAACGGAAAGTCCAAGACCTGTGCCACGCCTCTCACCCGGTCGGGGCGTGGTCTTTGTGGTGAAGAATGGATCATAGATGCGTTTCAGATTTTCGGGTGCAATTCCGGAGCCGGAGTCTGCGACGATGGCTTCGACATGCCCGTTGACGACAGTAGACACGCGCAGGCGTCCGCCGCCCGGCATTGACTCCTTGGCATTCAGCAGAAGATTGAGAAAGACCTGCTGCAGCTTCCCAGGGTTGCCGTGAATCGGCGGAAGATCTTCCGCCAGATCGGCGTCGACGGTGACCTGCGCCGTCTTGAACTGGTGTTCGAGCAACGAGAGCGTGTCGCGAATCACCTGGTTGAGATTCGTTTCGCGGAACTCGGTGGTCGAGGTGCGCGAGAAATTGAGCAGGCCGTTGGCGATTTCGGATGCGCGGAAGCTTTGCTGTGTGATCTTTTCGAGCACCGGCCCGAGGCGCTGGTCGCCGCGCATCTGCTTGGAGAGCATTTGCGAGTACGAAGAGATGACGGCGAGCGGCGTATTGATTTCATGGGCGACGCCGGCGGCGAGAAGGCCGATGGAGCTGAGTTTGTCGGCCTGCGCGAGCTGATTCTCGAGCGAGATGCGCTCGGTGATGTCGTCGACGAGAATGATGCGGCCGACCGCGACAAAGTCGCGAGAAAGCAGGGGAGCGATCGCAATATTGACGGTGCGCTGCTCACCGGCTTTCGTGGTGAGCGGAAACTTGTAAAGGTGATGCACGCCCGGCTCGTCGCGGAAACCCTCGAGCGCCTTGATGAACTCCGAAGGAAAGACCGTATGAAGAGCCTGCCCGAGAGCCTCCGCCCGGCTCACGGCATACATGGCTTCCATCTGCGCGTTCCAGCTCTCGATGCGGTCTTCGAGATCGAGAGCGAGAATGCCGACGTTGATGGACTCGACAATGTTCTCGTTAAATTCCTTCAGGCGCTCGAACTCGCTGATTTGCTCCTGGAGGCGAGCATAGAGGCTGGCATTGTGCAATGCGATGCCGATGTAGCTCGCCAGTGACTCAAGAAGCTCGACGTCCTCGCTGGAGAGGAAATCGCCGCCCAGGGTACGGCCCAGACCGATCGCAGCGATGGTGCGCGTGGTCTCGCCGTCCTGTACACGGCAGGGCAGGTAGTAGTTCAGATCGAGCAGTGAAGCAGTGCGTTGCTGCTCTAGCGGCAGGTGCAGGGCCTGCTGGGCGTTCTCGAGGAAGATGTGCGAGTGATCGACGGCAGTGCGATCGAAATCAAGGAATTCGAGCGCCAGTTTCCGCTCCGTTGCCGTCGAAAGCAGACCGTGCGAGGCAGCGAGGCGAAGGCCGCCGGCGGGTTCTGCCATGAACACAGCAACGCGCGAAACCAGCAGCGTGCGCGGCAGCCGTTCAATGATCGAAGCAAGCAGGGCGTCGAGGTTAGTTTCAGAGCTCAGGCCACGGCCGAATTCGATCAGGGCTTTGCGGTAATCGTACTTTTGACGGTCGAATGCCTTGTCGACCCAACGCTGAATGCGGCGCTTCAGTGGCTCGAAAACTGCAGCGGTGCCAAGGATGGCGATGACGAGCGCCCACTCGCGAATGGCCTCGGGCAGGCGCTGGTGGACGATCTCGGCGGAGAGCGCAATTACGCCGAAATATGCACCGAGCAGTGTTGCCGTTGCAAGCGTATAAGCCACGCCGCGCTTGAAGATCAGGTCCGTGTCCATCAGGCGATAGCGGATGATGGCCCAGCAGAAGGTCAGCGGAAGGAAGACGAGTGAGAGCCCGGCCAGCTTGGTCAGCAGGCCTGGCACGCGCAGATCAAGCAGGAAGGGCACCGCGTAAAGCAGGGTAAAGGGCAGGATCGCGAGGAGCGTGCCGCGGGTGAGCCATTTGAGCTGCTGGCGCAGGATCGGGGTATTGGCCCGGCTGTAGCTGTGCAGGAAGAGGATGGCTGCAAGAACGTAGAATGCGGCGATGTAGCCCGTACCTGCCTGATCGAGCCGGTGTTTCAGAAGTCCTGTTGCCTGCCAGCGCGTAATCGCAGTGATCCAAAGGCCTACTAAGCCGACGCCAGGAGCATAAAGAGCCGCCAGAGCCAACCGGCGGGCGGGTCCTTTGATGCGCTCCTCCGGGAAACTCAGCGCGAAGTGCAGGAAGAGAGCGGGTTGCAGCGACTCCGCCAGGATGTGGCACCAGAACACGATCCGGTCGACGGGGCTCCACTTGCCGGTAGAGGGGTCGAGCGCGCCTGTGTAGTGCAGAGCGTTCAGAGCGAACGAGACGAGGCAGAAAAGAAAGAAGTGCGTGGCGCGCGGCGCCGTCCAGCGACGGAAGAGAACGTACAGGCCGATGCTCAGGTAGATGAAACCGATCAGGCGCAGGCCCAGGTTGGAACTGCGGTCGCTCGGCTCTGTGATAACTTGTACTGGGTTTTCCAGGCGAACGCCATTCCGCGTGATCTGGTAGTTAGCCTTTTCCCAGACGCCGGTAATGTATAGTTCACGCTCGAGATCGGGCACCCGCGCAACTGGAACATCATTGACCGCTGTGAGCAGATCTTGCGCCCGGATGCCTGAGCTGTCCGCGGGGCCACCGGGCAAAACCCTTTGCGCGATCAAACCAGCGCTACTCGGAGCCTCAACCCACCAAACGCCATCGTCCGGCTGCTGGAATTGGCTCTCCTGCCGGAAATTCATCCAGGCGAGGAGCACCAGGCCGACCGTCGCCAAGGCCAGCAGTGCCACCTGCAACCGGTTGAAGAGACTCGTTTCCATTCCGCGGAACCCTTGCTTCAAGATGGTTCAAGCACGTGGCTTGCCATTCCAATGCGAGGACGATTAAGGGGCGCTCTGTCCGCAATTCTCTATAGATTGCGCAAGATACAGACGTTTTCGTCTGCAGAACGTCAACCCTGCCAGAGGTCGATGACGGATCAAAATGCAGAAAACAATAGGCACCATACGCGTACAGGTATGGCCCTACTGAAATCAGTATCGCATTGAAAGCCGCCAGTTTGCTTGTAAAAAGAAGGTAAAAAGCGATGAAAACTAGACCTGGCCGTAAGTGGCTTTAGGGCCATGCTTTCGAAGATAGTGGTGTTCGCTCACGTGCACCGGAATTGGGCAGGCTGAGGAGTTCAAGCTGACTGTGCGGAAGGCGAGTCGCGCAACGTACTCGAGAATATCGGCATGTTCAACGGCTTCGGCGGGGGTCCTCCCCCATGCGAATGGAGCGTGGCCGGCCACGAGAACTCCGGGGACGGCGATGGCGTCGAGGCTTTCGGACCTAAAACGGCGCGCGATGACAGCGCCCGTGTTGAGGACGTAACCCGAGGAGACTTCGTCGGCCGTGAGGGGTTCGGTAACGGGAATTGGTCCGTGGAAGTAGTCCGCGTGGGTGGTGCCGAGGCACGGGATGGGAAGACAGGCCTGGGCCCATGCGGTCGCGAACTCCGAATGTGTGTGAACGATGCCGCCGATCCCAGCGAACTCCCGGTAAAGCAAGGTGTGCGTGTCGAGGTCGCTCGAGGGCCGCAGGTGGCCTTCTACGATATTGCCGTCGAGGTCTGTGATCACCAGATCAGCGATTGACAGGGCGGCGTAGTCGACGCCGCTTGGCTTGATAACGACGAGCGGTTGGCGGCCGGTTCGATCGACGCCGCTGGCATTGCCGAAAGTGTGCGGTGCGAGTCCACGGCGCGAGATTTCGCGGTTGGCCTCAAGCACCTGGTGCCGAAGTGATTCGAGGAGCATTCTGGGTCCTTGCAACGTACATGACAGTTTAGCAGCGGGCATTTCATCGTCTACCCAGGGGACTCGCGACCATATTCCGGATTCCGGGTTGGGAGGGAGAGTGGGAGGGAAATTAGGGGGCAGGGAGTAACAAACAAAAGCCAGTTCTATCGCCTGTTACTCCCTATTCCCCGCTCCCTGTTCCCGGTTACCGCGCGGCTTTCGGGATGGGCCATCCGTCTCAGAAGTAATAAGTAAGAAATCCGGAAATGGCAGGTTGGCTGTAAACTCGGGTTCGATAGGGGCGTCTACCAGAGTGATGGCAGCCTGCACAGCATTGCAGCCAATGATTAAGGTTTCAGCGGAAGAGATTGCCGCGCAGGAATTTGAGAGTGTTGTCGTAAGCCATCGGCCGCAGATATTTCGCTTTCTGCTGGCGTCGACGCGAGACGTCGATCTGGCGGAGACATTGACGCAGGATTGCTTTCTGAAGGCGCACAACAACTGGTCGAGTTTTCGCGGCGAGTCGAGCGCGCTGACCTGGTTGATGCGAATTGCCATCAACCTGCAGAAGGACCACTGGCGGAATCGGCGGTTACAATTCTGGCGGCACACGCGGACGAACTCGGTAGACTTGGACGAAGCCAGCGAATGGCTTCCGAGCGGCGAGCGGTCTGCAGAGCAGCGCATGCTGGCCAAGGAGCAGGTTGCCCGGGTTTGGCAGGCAGTTGAGAACCTGAGTGAGCGGCAGCGCACTGTATTTCTGCTGAGGTTTGTCGAGGAACTGGAGCTGAAGCAGATCGCCGAATCGACGGGCATGGGAGAAGGCACCGTAAAGGCGCATCTCTCTCGCGCTCTGGCAAGGGTGCGAAAGGAATTTGGTGAAAGGCAATGAACCGCGAAGATTTTCGGTCCTCCAATACAAAGGACCCGGAGACAATTGAGCCGGAACTGCGCCAGGCGCTGGCTAATTTCAAATCGAGTGTAGACGCGTGGAGCGACGCGGCGATGAGCCGTCCGCGTGAAGCGAAGGTGCAGGAGCGAAGGAACTGGGGCCTCATTTCGAAGTGGGCGCTCGGATGCGTGGTGTTTGCCGGAACAGTTACGGGCGCGGTGTACCAGAACTATCGCCAGGCGGAGGCGGCCAAGGCCGAAGCAGCGGCGCGCGCGGCCGAACATGAGCGCGAACTGGCCGCCCAGAGAGTGAAGGAGCAGACAGCCGAAGATTTGATGGCAAAGGTGGATAGCGACATCTCGCGAGAAGTTCCAAGCGCGCTTGAGCCGTTAGCGTTGATGACCGAGGACGAGAACTCCAGCGAAGGGAGAAAGAGATGAGAGTCTTGACGGCGGTGCGGTTGGGAGTGGTCATTGCCGGTTCTTTTGCGGCGATCCTGGCAAGTGCTCAAGCGCCGGCGCCGGGTGGACCAGGCGGTCCGGGATTTGGCGGTCCGGGATTCGGCGGTCATCGGCCTCCAATGGAGCGGGCTATGCGCGGGGATCACGGGCGCTGGTGGAACAATCCCAAGATTGTTGAAAAACTGAGCCTCACTGACGATCAGCGCAAAGCGATGGACGCGATCTATCAGCAGCATCGCGAGCAGTTGATCGACCTGCGAGCCGCCGTGGAGAAAGCCGAGGTCGGGATGGAGCCGATGGTGAGCGCCGATCAGCCGAATGAATCCGCGGTCCTAGCGCAGATCGATAAAGTGGCGCAGGCACGCGCTGAGTTGGAGAAGGCAAATGCGCGATTCCTGTTTGAACTGCGGTCGAAGTTGACGCCGGATCAGTGGAAACAGGTGCAGGAATACCGGCAGAACCGACAGGAGCTGCGCCGCCAATGGCGCGACCGCAGGGGACCAGGCAGCAGCGACCAGGCAGCTCCTCCGCCCGCCCCAGGAGCTCCGGGACCCCAGGGAATGCTGAATGACGGTCCGGCGGATGAAATTCCGATTTTAAGTGTCAACCCGTAGGCGAGAAATTCCGTCAAGCAATGTGTAAGCAGAGAGCAAATGCGGTTGTAGTCAACACCGATGGCGGTAGAGGCAATCCCTCTGCCGCCGATTTGTTTAAGCGCAGGGATTAGGGATTAGGGGATAAGAGGCGGCAAGTTTCCTCGCTATACTTGCGGCCATGGATTCCTTAGATGGCGGGCGGTTCGAAACACCCGATTGGACGCTCGCTGCACTATGCGATTCTCTTTACTGTTGCTGCCTCCGTTCTGGTCGGCGTCGGGCTTGACCAGCTTATTAATCAAATTCTGAATGCGAACGCAGGCGGCACCGGCGTCTGGACGTCTGTTCTTGTGTTGCCGGTTTATCTCACCGTGAGGAGCGCATCGCACCTCAGAGCGCTTGCCCGCAGTCGACGCTAATCTCTAATCCCTGTTCCCCAGTCCCATAGTCCCACGGTCTGTTGTTCCCTACTCCCCAATCCGCACTCCCTGCCCCTACACATGCTGCACCGCCTGAGCCAGATGCGTGAGCGTGGATTTGGCGTCGCCATAGAGCATCGATGTGCACGATTTGAAGAAGAGCGGGTTTTCGAGCCCCGAGAATCCTCGGCCCTGCCCCCGTTTGAGTACGATCACGCTTTTGGCGCGATCAACTTCGAGGATCGGCATGCCGGCGATAAGTGACTTTGGGTTGTCGCGTGCGTCGGGGTTCACAACGTCATTGGCGCCGATGACGACGGCAACGTCCGTCGTGGGAAATTCAGGATTGATCTGCTCCATCTCGTAGAGGGATGAGTAGGGGACGTTGGCCTCAGCGAGAAGCACATTCATGTGACCGGGCATGCGGCCGGCGACAGGATGGATCGCATATTTGACCGAGACGCCGCGATCTTCGAGCAGTTCGGCGAGTTCGCGCACCGCGTGCTGCGCCTGCGCGGTGGCGAGGCCGTATCCGGGAACGAAGATGACGCGGCTGGCGAAGGCGAGTTGCATCGCGGCATCGTCCATGCTGATTTCGCGCATGACTCCGTCGACGGTCGAAGTGGCCTCGGCGATCGACGCGCCGAAACCTCCGAACAGCACGTTGGTGATGGAGCGATTCATCGCCTTGCACATCAGGACGGAGAGGATGAATCCTGAGAAGCCATCGAGGGTGCCGGCAATGATGAGCACGTTATTGCCAAGCACGAATCCGGTAGCCGCTGCGGCGAGGCCCGCGTAGGAGTTGAGCAACGACATCACAACCGGCATGTCGGCCGATCCGATGGGAATGACGAGCATCACGCCGAAGACGAAGGACAATGCAAGCAGCGTATAGAAGACGGCGGCGTCCTCCGGATGGGCCAGGTAGATGACGAAGAACGTCGCCATGGCAAGAAATGTGAGCAGATTGACGATGCTCTGGCCTTTGAACTGGATCGGCTTGCCGCGAATGATGCCCTGCAATTTGCCGGCGGCGATCAGCGACCCGGTGGTCGTGAGCGCGCCGAGCATGACTTCGAAGCCGAGCGCGCCACGGGTTATGGCAGGCATTTCGCCACCCCTGACGGCGAATTCGCCTACACCGACGAGGGCTGCTGCGAGAGCGCCGAAGGCGTGCGAGAGAGCGGTTCGCTGCGGCATGGCGGTCATCGGGACAAAGATCGCCATCCATGCCCCGATGATGGACCCGATGGTGAGACCCGCGAGGATCCAGGCCGAGGTCAGGATATGCACGCCGATGAGGGTGCCAATGATTGCGGCGAGCATACCGCCCTCGGCGAGGAACATGCCGCGGCGTGCGGTCTCGGGATGCGACATGCCTTTGAGCGCAAAGACGAAGAGAATGGAAGCGATCAGATAAGTAGCTTCCATGAAGTAGGTCGAGAGGGTCATTTCGCCTCCGGCCTGGCTTCGGTCTTGCGCTTGTTGAACATCTTCAGCATGCGATCGGTAATGCCGAATCCACCGACCACGTTGATGGTGGCGGCAGTGACGGCGATGAAGCCGAGGATGTGCGCGAATCTGGGATAGTGCGGATCTCCGGCCAGCACAAGGGAGCCGATGAGCGATATCCCGGAGATGGCATTGGTAGCCGACATCAGCGGCGTGTGCAGCAGGGGTGGCACGCGGCTGATGACCTGGTAGCCAAGAAAGGCAGCCAGCGCGAAGACGTAAACGGAAGCAATGAGGACAGCTGGATTCATGGTCGTTCCAAAGACAGCGGAGTTAGCAGTGCTGGCGGCGCGTTGCGCCGGTTAGCGGAGTTTGTTTCCAGGTCTCATCCGCCGCGGCGGACCAGACACTCACATTTGGCTTGGCGCCGGTGCTGCTTCCAGCAGTTTGGCTACGCGCGGATTGACAGCGCTTCCTTTGTGGGCGACGCAGGCGCCGGCGAGAACCTCGTCGCCAAGATCAATACTCAATTCACCTTTCTTCGCGATTAATTCAAGGAACTTGAGGACATTGCGAGCGTAGAGCGCGCTGGCATCGACCGGACACTCAGCTGGCAGGTTCAGGGGCGCCATCAGCGTGACGCCCGCAACAGTCTGGGTTAGACCCGGAATCGTGACTTCGCAGTTGCCGCCGCCAGGTGCGGCCAGATCAACGAGGACCGACCCTGGGCGCATCGCCTTAACGGCTTCGCGGCGGATGAGTCGTGGAGCGGGACGTCCGGGGACCTGCGCAGTCGTGATGATGATGTCGGAGTGGGCGGCGGTCTTTGTGATCAGATCGCGACCGCGATCGAGGGCCTCTTCGGTGAGTTCGGCGGCATAGCCGCCGCCGCCTTCGGTGTTGATACCGCCGAGATCGACATCAAGGAATTTCGCGCCGAGGGAGCGGACCTGCTCGCCGGCAGCAGCACGCACATCGTATGCCTCAACGACGGCTCCGAGACGGCGCGCGGTGGCGATCGCCTGCAGACCCGCGACTCCGGCTCCGATGACAAAGGCGCGCGCGGGCGGAATCGTGCCCGCCGCGGTCATCAGCATCGGAAATAGCCGCGGTAGAACGGCTGCGGCGTTAATCACAGCCTTGTAACCGGCAACAGTGGCCATCGATGAGAGTGCGTCCATCGATTGGGCGCGACTGATCCGCGGCACCAGCTCCATACTGAAGAGCGTGACGTGCAGCGCGATCGCGGTGGCGAGGTTCGAGGGTGCATCGAGGGGGCGAAGAAAGCCAATGACGACGGCGCCGGATTTGAGCAGGGCCTGGTCAGACGCGCTCGGCGCATTCACGACGGGAACAAGATCGGCCTCGCCGAGGATCGACGGCCGGTCGCCCGTGACGGATGCGCCTGCAGCTGCATAAGCCTCATCGGAAGCACCGGCGGTGTTGCCCGCGCCTGACTCGACCACAACGGTAATGCCCTGGGCGAGAAGCCCCTTGAGGCTCTCCGGCAGGAGTGCGACCCGTGTCTCGCCGGGGGCTGTTTCCTTCAGAATGCCTAAAAGCAATTTGCCTCCATATCGGATGCAAGGACGAATATCACGAACAAGCAAAGGCGTCCACGATGATCTTAAAAGGATTATTCAGGGGCCGGAATGGCTGGCGAAGTGATCATGGTCACCCCGGGCGGCGGGCCATCCTATTTGGTCGACGGAAATCGCGGAAATGCTATACTTCGGCACCCGGACCCAGGAGGTCGAAATGGCACGACGTTCGTTTTTGCGGCAAATGCTTGCCTTGCCCTTTGTCGGCGTTGTATCGGGATGGGGACAAGAGAAGAGCCGGAAGCAACTGAACATCATGATGAAGAGCGCGTGGGGCTCTGATGATCCCACCAAGGCAGCGTTTCCTTTTCTGCACGGACTGGCTCTCGCAGAGGCAGGCCACTCGGTTCAGATCTTTCTGCTCGGCGAGGCGGTCTCGTTGATGCGGAGTTCAGTCGCAGCCGCCGTGGTGCCGGTCGGCTGGCCGCCCCTCGGCGAGACGATGCGAAAAGTCGCCGACAAGAAGGTACAGATTTATGCATGCGGAGCGTGCAGCCGGGCGCGAAGCGTTGTGCAGACGGATCTGGATCCGTGGGGGGCGAAGTTCGGCAATCCGACGATCTTCGTTTCACTCGTGGAGTGGGCCGATCGCGTGATTACGGAGTGATCCCCGAGGGGTTCGCCGCAGAAGAATTTGAGTCCGCGGCAGCGCGATGATGATTCACCCGCTTCGCGGCGGATGTCTCCATGCGCTCAAGCGTCTTTTGCATGCGAATGAATTCGGGATGATCGCTCAGGGCGTTAAGCCGGGGATCGGCCAAAACCTGGAAGAACCATGGGCAATGCGCCTCCGCGGCGGCCTTCAGATCTCGAATCGCGCCCTCCTCGTCTCCCAGCACGACGGCAACAGCCGGAGTGAACGAACTCAGCACGAATCGCTCGCGGCTCAGCCACTGCAGACGCTCCAGAATCGAGCGCGCTTCAGTCTTTCGTCCGCCACATGCGAGGGCGTAAGCATGGACGGCGGCGCAGAGATCGAAGCATGGCGATCGGCGAACCAGGTTTTCAGCGATAGCAATTGCGCGCTCGGGATGACAGTTGAATGCCAGGATCAGAGAGCCGTAGATGCCCACGCTCTCAAAGTCTGGAAAGAGGTCCAGCGCGCGCTCGGCTTGCGCGACGCTCTTTTCGCGTTCTCCCCCGAGGTGGTAAGCCCATGCCAGTCTCGCGCTGAGCCACGGAGAATACGGATCTGCACGCCACGCCTCGGTAAGGATCTCGATGGCCTCGTGGAAGCGATGGCGGCTAAGCGCAAACATGGAACGCAGCCGTGTGGTCACCGTCTCGCGTGGCAGATGCGCACTGGCATTGAACATGCGCAGCGCTCCCGGCAGATCGTGATCGAAGGAGAAACGAATCCATCCAAGGGCAGGCAGAATCGCACCCGCACGGTCCATGGAGGAGGGAATCGACTCAGCTGCGTGCCGCACCCGTTCTGCCGCGTCGGCGGGAGAGGTGAAACCACAGAATGCCTGGAGGATCGATGCATGAGCCAGGTCGATGTGGGCGGAGTAGAGAGAAGGATCGAGCGCGACGGCGCGCGCCAGATGCTGGACGCCCTCCTGCATGCGATGACGCTGTGGTGTCTGCGATTCGTGGTGTCCACGCAGGTACAGATCGTAAGCCTCCCGGTTTACTGGATTCCTGGCGCTTTCGATCGCGTTCTGCGAGAACCAGTCGGAAGCGCTCAGTCGGACAAAAAGTCTGTGCGCCAGCTCGGATTCCAGCACGGCGGTCCGATCCTGCGGGACAAGCATGTCTTCCACCCATATCTGTGTTCCGTCGGCGACGCGAATCATCTCTGCGCGGAGGCGAAAATGCGCGGGAAGAGAACGCAGTGTGCCGGTGAGTACAAGGTCTGCCTGCAAGGCTTCTCCCGCCTGGTGTGCGGTGAGCCCGCGCGCGGCAAGCGAAAACGCCGAATCCCGCGCAAGCACGCGGGCCGGTAAGAGTGGATCGGCGGTCAGTAGGGAGATGGTCTCCTCTGCAATCGCAAGACCGAGATATGCCGGAACGTCGACATCGACTGCAAACGGCATGATGACCACACGCGGCAATCTTTCGCTCGCTTCCGGTTCGAGTTTGGATACGCCGGCAGCAAGACGATAACCTCGCTTGTAGATGGTTTGAATGCAATCATCCGGCGCGAGAAGTTCGCGAAGCGAAGACATGCATTTAGGCACGCTGTCGTCGCCTACGTGCACATCGCCCCATAAGGCCTGCTTCAACTGCTGGTGGGTCACGATGCGGCTGGCATTTGTAAGCAGGACCTGCAGCGCCGCCAACTCCTTTGGGGGAAGATGAATCAGCTCGTTCCCCCGGGTCAGCGTACCGTCTGCATCAAGACGCAGACTTCCGAATGTAAACTCACGGCCGTTAGAATTCGGCGCTCCCGATTCCGAATCTCGGTGAACCATCGTGTTCCTCGAAGTTCTAAACCTCCGCGCAAGGACGATCCAGCTGCTTCATCCCGGCGGTGCCCTGTCGGTCGAGACGAGGGGAAGAGGAAAAAACGAAAGTTCATCCCATTACGATACTTACATTGTGTCCTGATTATTATCTAAAGTGCAAAAAAACATTTGTGATGAGGGTCAGGTTTGATTGCGCGATTGCGCAAGTTATGAGCAGTTTCATCGCGAGAAACGCAGACTCAACAATCTTGAGTTATATCAATATGACTCGGCAGTTTTGTGTTCGGCCGGGTCATTGAGCCAGAGTTAGTACTCCGACTTAATCGCGTAAGTCAGGCCCATTGTGAACTGAAACGAATTGCGCTTGGTCGGCGGCAACGTAGCCGGAGAGCCGTTCAGATAAGTGTTGAGGGTTCCGAGCGAGAACCCCAGATGTTTGTACGTCGGGATTGCTAGAGTATTCACCTCACTCACAGAGTATGCATGAAGATCGTTCCAGGCCGGGATGTAAGCCACTTGCTGGGTGAAGGTGAAGAGCTTCTTGCGAAGCACGTAGTCTGCCGAGATGGTTGAACCAATGAGGTTCCGGCTGGATGGCGAGCCTGAGATGAAGGCTTGTCTGGTGTACTGAACCGTTCCCTTCAGATCGAGTTCCTGTTGAGGAGTTAAGACTGCTGTCCAGCCGACCCCGCCGCCGTAGATCTGCTGGAGATCGAGATTCTGTGAGAAGTTGTGATCGAAGGCCACCAAGCCCAGAGCGTAGACGCGCGGCGTAAAGTATTCGTCGCGCTCCGCATCGGCGTGGTAAATTGCGGTCTTTATCTCGTTCGATGGCACCGCGACCGGCGGAGGTCCGGGATTGATAAAAGCCGGTTCTGTGATCTTTCCGTAGGATCCAGTGAAGTCAACTGTCGTGCGGTTGCGCTTGTCGAGCCAGCTCACCGATGGGACGACGCGGACGAGACCAATGCCTCCGGAAAAGGAATACTGATTCTGCGTCGCATTGACGATGGAAGCTCCAGCGGTGGCTGCGCCGGTCCATCCGTGAGTGAAACCTGGCTCGTGGTAGACCTGCTTGTCCAGGGTGGCTTTGTCCAAAATGTACGCTGTGTTGGAGGTGGGAATTGGCGGCGCCGCCGGTGCGTTTTCAGGACCGATCGAGATTGCCTTATTGCTGATCTCGATCGTACCTTGAGGAAGTCGTGATGCGTTCTTTCTGTGAATCCTCAAGCCCTTGGTGATCACGACATAGCTGCCGCCGGCGTGAAGTTCCTTGATCTTGTCCAAATCAAGCGAAATGTCGCCGAGCGGGTCGGAGTGAAACGTGATCTTTCCGCCGGAAGAATTCAGAAGCTTTCCGTGCAATGTGTCGCCATTGCTGAGCACAAGAACATCGGGCGCAGAGTTGGTGGCTTGAGCCTTTGCGACGGCTGTCGACGAAGAAATGTGGAAGACGAGAAATATAGCAATCATCAGTTGTACGCTGCGATAGAGATGGCAGCACACAGGGGCGGGTCTTGCTGAGAGGGAACGGACCATAGCCATTGGGATTGATCCTTTTTTTCAGCAGATTTTCAGTTGTATGAGCCGGGACTGCGGAGGAGCTCTTATGTGATGCTATCGCGTCCAGGTACCTCGCGCTATTGCAAAACCATACAGGAAACCAGCAACGGAGTTTCAGGAATCCTTCAAAAGTTTGAAGATGAAAACGCGGAAGACTCGGTTCGAGGAGATCCCGATGGCGACTGGACCGTCTTACGCGCGTTGGTCACTGGAGCCGTACAGCATCGGCATGAAGCTTCGCACGCTCCGTACACACAAACATCTGACGCTCGCCCGCCTCGCAGTCGAAACGGGATTGTCGACTGCGCTTCTGTCGAAACTCGAGACCGACAGGATGATTCCCACCTTGCCGACTCTCGCGAATATCTGTCGCGTCCATGGAGTCGGGTTGAGTTACTTCTTTCTCGAGGCCACCAAGCACACACTCGCAATCACACGCAAGGCGCACCTCTCGGGCAATGGCCGCAGCCAGGATGCGGTAAAACACACTCCCTTGCACGCCGCGGCGGGCCGGACAGGTCTTGTCGCGAAGATGCTTGAGTATCCCCCGGGGGTTTCCGGAACGATGATGGCGGAAGCCAACCGGGGCACCTGCAGCGTGGTGTACGTGTTGGAGGGTAGCTTGCAACTGAGTTCCGGCGGAATGCAGGAAGTGCTCGAGGCCGGCGACTGCGCGTATCTGGACAGCGAAATGGCGATTGCATGGGGCGCCGTGGGGACCACCCGATGCCGGGCATTGGTCGTCACGCCGGGAGCGCCGGAAAAGACGGAGAACAGGGAGTAGGGAGTAAAGGACTGGAGACTAGGGCGTCGGGTCTAGGGAGGGCCTAGGAAGTCGAGTTGACTGCAGACGAGAACTGAGAAGCGATACCTGATCCCTGACCCCCAATCCCTGGTCTCCTGATCACAGATTTGCGAGCCGGAGTTCGCGGTCTGTAGGATGTTCTGGTTATCCAAGGACAGCGATAAATGCGACCTACTCTGAACCTGATGAAGGCGACCCTCACGGGAGCGCTCGGCGGCCTGTTGTTTGGTTTCGACACTGTTGTCATCGCCGGGGCCATCGATGCTCTCGTTCGCCTTTACGGATTGAGTCCGCAGAACAAGGGCCTCACAGTTGCGATCGGGCTGGTTGGGACCGTGATCGGAGCCCTCGGTGCAGGACAGGCCGGCCAGAGACTCGGAGGCCGTGAGACGCTACGCATCACAGCCATTTTGTACGTAGTTTCGGCTCTCGGCTGCGGGCTTGCATGGAATTGGGATTCCTTTCTCGTCTTCCGATTTATCGGAGGGCTGGGGATTGGTGCGTCCTCCGTTCTTGGGCCGGTTTACATTGCGGAGCTGGCTCCGGCGAAGTGGCGCGGACGCCTGGTGGCGTTGTTCCAGTTCAACATTGTGTTCGGCATCATGCTGGCGTACGTCTCCAACTACGCGATCCGGCTGATGCATCTCGGCGCCATGGAATGGCGCTGGCAGGTGGGCATTGCCGGTGCCCCGGCCGTGGTATTTTTGATCCTGCTGTTCGGCATTCCGCGCAGCCCGCGCTGGTCGGCTTCGAAAGACCGCATCGATGAAGCCCTCGCCGTGCTGAAGATGATGGGCGATCCCGATCCAGAGGCGGAGATGGCCGACATCCGCGCGGCCTTGGCCCAGGAGCACGCGTCGGCACATGAGCCGGTCTTCCAGTGGAAATATCGCTACCCGCTCTTTCTGGCGATTTCGATTGGCGCATTCAACCAGCTTGCCGGGATCAACGCGATTCTGTACTACATCAACAGCATCTTTGGCTCAGCGGGCTACAGCCAGATTTCGAGCGATCAACAGGCGATCGTCATCGGGGCCACGAACCTTGTGTTCACGATGATCGGGATGTCGTTGATCGACAAGCTCGGGCGCAAAACTCTGTTGCTAATCGGCGCGGCGGGAACGGCAGCGTGCCTGGCCGGCGTGGCGTGGGTCTTTGGGACAAACACACACCTGAACTCGCTGTTGTGGCTGCTCGTCATCTACATCGCTTTCTTTGCGGTTTCGCAGGGCACGGTGATCTGGGTGTATATCGGCGAGGTCTTTCCCACATCAGTGCGGTCCAAAGGCCAGGGCGTGGGCAGTGCGAGCCACTGGCTCATGAACACGCTCATTCAGCTTGAATTCCCGGTGATTGTGCACTACATGAGCACGGCGACTCCCTTTGTATTCTTCGCCATCATGACGGCCGTGCAGTTTGTGACAGTTCTCTTCTTTTACCCCGAGACCAAGGGGCAAACGCTCGAGGCCCTGCAGAGAAAGCTGGTGGCAGCCGGCTAAGTTGAGTCACCAACAGAGATCTGTCATTTCGACCGACCCTGACACTGAGCATCGCGAGGTGGAAGGGGAGTGAAGGAACCTGCAGTTGCCTTTCTTCTGTCCTCGGTGATCTCGATCACCAATTTCTGGAAGCATTCGGACCTATATCTAGAAGGTGAACGGTGTGCCGGAACTGCCGTTCCATCGGGGCGGCATGGAGCAGGTGACAAATCCGATATCGGACCAGGTGAGGGAAGTCGTTGAGGCCGTCGTAGACGCTCTCCGCGTGCCTGGGCCAAACGAGCCCAGCCCATCCGCGATTGCAACTTCGCCTGAGGCCGAAGCAGTGCGAGGGGAGATCATCCGGACGGGCCGGAAGCTGTGGGACCGGCAGTACGTCGACGGAAACGGCGGCAACATCAGCTGCCGTCTTGGCACAAGATACGTGTTGTGTACGCCGACGATGATGAGCAAGTGCGACATGGAGCAGGCAGATATCTGCCTGTCGGACCTGGAGGGCAACATCGTGGCCGGCGGCCGCCTGCGCACGAGCGAACTCCTCCTACACCTCGAGATATATAAGGCGAATCCTCGCGCCCGCGCCGTGGTCCATTGCCATCCGCCATACGCGACGGCCATTTCGCTGACCGGCACAGCGCCGCCGGTCGGGCTGATCTCGGAGTACGAGATCTTCATCGGTCCGGCCGCACTCGCGCGCTACGAAACGCCGGGCACGAAGGCATTTGCCGAGACGGTGCTGCCCTACGTGCAGAATCACAACAGCATCCTTCTGGCGAATCACGGCGTGGTCTGCTGGTCCGATACCGTGACACATGCCGAGTGGCTGGTTGAAATACTGGAGTCCTACTGCAAGACCTGCGTCATCGCGAAACAGATCGGCAAGCCGCTGACCCACATTCCCGAAGAAAAGATCGAAGAGATCCTGGCGCTTAAGCGGCGGCTGGGCTTTCCCGATGCGCGGATGGCGCCGCTGCCTGCGCCGATTCCATTTCGCAGGGGTGGAGAATCCGGACTCGAGGAGATTGTCGAAGAGGTCTTGTCACGGCTGCGGGATCGGACTAGGCATGTCTGACGAATGCTCGATCGACTTGTTTTGAAAAGGCACGGCTTCGGTCGTGCCGAAAAAAGGTTTAGAGACAGAGGGCTTTAGCCCCTGAGGGGTAACAGCAAACTTTCTCCTACTTTGCAGATCCCTGCTTTGCACGCCGCGCTTCAAGCTTTCGCAATGCGTCTTTGAATCGCCGAGGCTTCTCTATGGCGAGCGAATCCTCAACCGCCTTCCGATATCCGCCAAGATAGATCGAATACAGAATGGCGAGTGAGCAGCCGATTCCCCAAAGGAATCCAACGCAAAGCCCGATCACGGCATAGAGGCTCAATTCACCCATGATTTATTCCTAAACGGCGACCGTAAAGCTGTTCTCGTCGCGCGTTACCGCGTGATAAAGCGTGTCGCGCTCTACGGGCACGCGACCGGCCTCAGTAATCAGGCGGCAGAGCTCTTTGCGCGTCATGCCTTGCGGTGTGGTGGCCCCGGCGTCGTGGTAGATCTTCTCTTCGATGACTGTGCCGTCCAGGTCGTCGGCGCCGAAACGAAGCGCGATCTGCGCAATCTTCGGAGTCATCATCTGCCAGTAGGCCTTGATGTGCGGGAAGTTGTCGAGCATCAGCCGGCTGACCGCGATCTGGCGAATGTCCGTAAGCCCGGTGGTCACGGGCAGGTGATCGAGCGGAGTGTTCTCCGGGTGAAAGGCGAGGGGGATGAATGTCTGGAATCCGCCGGTTTGATCCTGCAGAGCTCGCAATTTCAGCAAATGATCGACGCGGTCTTCATCGTTCTCGATGTGTCCATAAAGCATCGTCGCGTTCGATTTGAATCCGAGCTTATGCGCCAGGCGCGCCGTCTCAAGCCACTCATCGCCGTCGATCTTGTGATCGCAGATGATCGAGCGCACGCGCGTTGCGAAGATTTCCGCACCGCCACCGGGCATCGAATCCACGCCTGCCTCGCGCAGCTTGACGAGAGTCTCTTCGATCGAGAGCTTGGCGCGACGTGCGAGGTACGCAACCTCCACCATCGTAAAAGCCTTGATGTGCACCTTGGGGAAGCGCTGCTTGAGTCCGCTCACGAGATCGAGAAAGTACTCAAAAGGCAGATCGGGATGCAATCCACCAACAATGTGGAACTCGGTCACTGCTTCGCTGTATCCGGAAGCCGCTGTCTGCCAGGCTTCTTCCAGCGCCATCGTGTAACCGACCGGATCGCCTTTCTTGCGTCCGAAAGCACACAGTTTGCAGGCCGCCACGCAAACATTGGTTGGATTGATGTGGCGATTGACGTTGAAATACGTAACGTCCCCGTGCATCCGCTCGCGAACGTAGTTGGCAAGCCATCCCACCGCCAGCACATCGGGCGACCGGTAGAGCGCAAGTCCATCCTCTGCATCAAGCCGCGCGCCCGCCTCCACCTTTGAGGCAATTGGCCCAAGTCGCACATCGTATGCGCGGAAACCGGAAAGCTGATTATTCTTGGCGGGGGCAGCTTGCATATCTCGATGATACAGAATCCGCACAAAACGATTCACTTCTGATCCCTGGCTTGGCCTTTCGTTCGCCTGGGCGGTCCGCGAAACAAAGGAGGCCGCCCGTCGCCGGGCAGCCTCTCAATGACTCGGAGTTCCGGGACATGTCTTGTGGGCCTGTCCCGGCGTTTGAACGACTACTTCTTCTTGGCCGGAGCCTTGGCCGGGGCCTTCTTGCCGGCAGGAGTCCGCTGGCTGAGAAGGGTCTCGGCGTCAGTAACGTTGAACGGGTAGAGTTCCACTGACTGCTGACCGGTGGTGCTCAGGGTGATGTCGACGCGGCGATTCTGAGCCAGAACGATAGTCTTCAACTGGGTTGGTCTCAGAATCTTCTTCCTTTCGGCATCGCTCAGGTCAGGATTCTTTTGTACAAGATCCTTCACCTGGTCCGCGGTCAGGTTCTGTTCTTCGCCGACGGCGCGGGTGTCGATATTCGCCTCGGGTACGCCCTGCTGAACCAGGAACTGCTTCACCCGGTTGACACGGCGCTCGGAGAGCTTTTGGTTGTACTCGGTTCCACCACGTGGATCCGCATGACCGGTGAGGATCAGGTGCGTATCCGGCTTGTACGTGAGATAGGTCTTGAAGTCCGTCGCAAGACCCTCCAGAATGGCCTGCTGGCTCTCCACGAGTCCGCCCTCAGGATGCGCTTCCTTCGGCAACGCCGTCGGGAAGAAGACGCTGTGGAGCATCAAGCGGCGCTCAAGCTCTGCCGGAGGTTGCGGCGGAGGCGGAGGTGGAGCTTCAATGTTGAGACTCGTCGTAGCCGTCGCCGTGTGTCCCTTGTCGTCCGTCACGGAGCAAGTCACGGTAATCGGTCCGGGCGAGGCACCCTGTGAGGCATAGGTTGCCGTTGTCCCGGTGCCGCTCACCGTACCGGCGGAAGCCTGGTAGCTATAGGTGAGAGGACGATTCTGCGGGCTCACGCCGTTGGCAGTAATCGTTGCGGATTCGCCGGGCTTGATCGTGGTCGGATTCGCCGAGCAGGTAAGTGTCGGCGGTTCAAACTCCTTGACAGTGAACGTGGCTGAACAGGAGGCGTTCTGCCAGGGCTTCAGACCTTCCTTGCCGGTCTTTCCGGTCTTCACCGTGCCGTTTACGGTGTAGCTGCCGGGCGCGAGGTTCGCGGTATCAACCTTGACCGTGGTGTCGGTACCGGTCACTCCCTGTCCCGACCAGCCATAGATCACGTGCTCCTTGGGATTCAAAGAGCCGGCCGTGGCGGTTATCGTTACCGGTTCACCCGGGAAAACTGCTGTTGGCTCGGCCGAACAGGCCAGGGTGACTGGCGGTGGAGGAGCCATGCTTCCGAAACTGAAGACGAGCCCGGTGCTCAGACGCGCGATATTGAAGTTGCCGCGAACCACCGGGTTCATGTTGACGTGTGCATACTGGTAGTCAGCCTGGAAGATGCGGATTGCGAAACGATGATTGAGCCACGGAGTGTTGTAGTCTAATCCGCCGCCGGCGGTTAGGACGACTCCCCACTGGGTGCTGGGGTGGTAGGTCGTTGAAACACTCTGGCCGCCAACCAATGCGTGCACGAACGGCGTAATATCTTCGGTCGGATAGCGGAAGATGATGCCTCCGGATCCGCCTGAGAAGGTGTTATGTACCACCTGCGAATAGTTCCCGCCGTTCTTATGAAAATCTCCCTCCGCCTGGACACCGACATAGTTGGTGAAATACCGGGCGATGCTGAAAACTGCACAGCAACTGACGGATTTCGCGTTGTCGACGATTGTTCCGTTGTTGATGATATGTCCCTTCGGCGCGAGATAACTGTAACCGAGGAAAAGATCCCATTTTGATGGGGATTGAGCAGACGTTGCTGCAGCGGCATGTGGAGTCGGAGCCGGCGGCGGCGTCTGCGAAGAAGAATCCTGGGCGGCTATCGACATCGGAACCAAACATGCCAAAGCCAACGCCAGAACGGTGAACTTTGAAGTTTGCGAGTGCATGCGTTTCTCCTCCGCAATCAAAGGCTGAAAAACAATTTGGAAACGGCTTCTCGTTACGGACCGTTTTCCGCGGCTAAAGGATTCAAGCTACGTGGCAGGATACTGCTCGGGACACCAGACACCATCAACTGAATAAACTTACCATAGGTAGACAGGGCCAGAGTGTACTTTCTGAAGGACTTGACCATTGGCTATCCTGAGAGTGCGTTGACTGGGCCGCATGAGGCCGGCCTGGCGAGGGCTGAAAAGGGCCCCCAAAGACGGGTTCTAACTGTCCTGGTTCGTGACTACTCCGCGTTCAACGTCTTCAACAGACTGCGGGGTTCGCGCTGGATTTTTTCCTGAAGGAGCGTAATGGCGTAGAGCAGTTGCTCCGGTCTTGGTGGACATCCGGGAACATAGATATCAACCGGAATGACCTGGTTGACTCCCTGGACGATTGCGTAGTTGTTGAACACCCCGCCCGATGTTGCGCAGGCGCCCATGGAGATAACCCATTTCGGCTCCGGCATCTGGTCGTAGAGGCGGCGAATGACTGGGGCCATCTTTTGCGCGACGCGGCCAGCAATGATCATCAGGTCGGATTGCCGTGGCGAAGGCCGAAAAACCTCAGCGCCAAAACGCGCGATGTCAAACCGCGACGCGCCCATCGACATCATTTCGATGGCGCAGCAGGCAAGTCCGAATGTGACCGGCCACACAGAACTTTTGCGCACCCAATTGATCGCAAAGTCCAGCGTGGTAAGAAACACGCCTTCAGGCTGCTCGAAGCCATAATTGACTTCCTGCAGTTTGGCTCGGTTTTTTGCACTGCTCTCGAGCGATCCGAATAGGTAGCGGTCGCGCTCCTGAATCGTCCCCATGTCTATATTTTACCTCCCTCGCGCGTGCCCGCGGACTTGCTCCGCATATATAGCTTCTTTATGGAAGTGGAGGACGGATGAATTATTCTGCAATGTTCACGGAAAATCATGCAAGGTCATCTCTATGCTGGGTCGGCTCCCGGCCCGAGCGTACCCATGACCCCTAGATGTTTCGAATCTCCTGCGTGAACTGGTTTTCGGAGTAGGCATGTCCAGAACTCGCTTCGGTGTAGTTGCCCCGTTCGCTTTTTTGCTACTTCCTTCTTTCCTTGGTGCACAAACACCCGCATCTCCTTCTCAGGCCGATCTGAAATCTCTGCAGGACTCAATTCATGCCGCGCAGATGAATGCCGACAATGCTTGGATGCTAGTTTCCGCAGCGCTGGTCCTGCTGATGACCGGACCTGGGCTTGCCTTGTTCTATGGCGGGCTGGTGCGCCGCAAGAACATCCTTGGCACCATGATGCAGAGCTTTGCCATGATGGGCCTGGTCACAATTCTCTGGGCAGTAGTCGGCTACTCGCTGGCGTTCGGGCATGGAACCAGCTTCATTGGCGGGCTGGATCATCTCTTTCTCCGTGGGGTCAGCCTCTCGCCCAATCCTGACTATGCCGCGACAATTCCCGAGCAGACCTTTATGGTCTACCAGCTCATGTTCGCCATCATCACGCCGGCCCTCATCACCGGAGCATTCGCCGAGCGCATGAAATTCAGCGCGATGGCTGTCTTCCTTTCGCTCTGGTCGCTGATCGTATACAGTCCCATGGCGCACATGGTGTGGGGAGTCGGCGGACTGCTCAACGCAACCGGCAATCATATTCCGAGCCTCGACTTCGCCGGCGGAACTGTCGTCCACGTCACCTCCGGAGTTTCGGCCCTGGTCACGGCTCTTTACCTGGGCAAGCGTATTGGCTATCCGAACACTGCCATGCCGCCGCACTCCATGGTGTTGAGCTTCATCGGAGCATGCCTGCTGTGGGTGGGCTGGTTCGGATTCAACGCCGGCAGCGCGCTCGCATCGGGCACATTGGCCACCAGCGCCTTCATCAACACGCATTTTGCGGCCGCAACGGCCGCGGTGGGCTGGACCATCTTTGAGTGGTTTCATAACGGAAAGCCAACGGCCCTGGGCGCGATCTCCGGTTCGGTGGCGGGCCTGGTGGCGATTACTCCAGCCTCAGGTTTCGTTCAGCCGTTCCCGGCCTTGCTTATTGGGCTCGTGGCCGGCTTCTTCTGTTCGTTCATGGTGTTCAAGGTCAAGGCCTGGTTTGGCTACGACGACTCCCTTGACGCTTTTGGAGTGCACGGCTCAGGCGGAACCCTCGGGGCTATTCTTACTGGCATTTTTGCGACCAAACTCATCAACCCCGTCTTCGGAGCGAATGTGGCGACGGGCGTCATCGACGGACATTGGGGTCAGCTCCTGAGCCAGTTCGCGGGTGTTGCGATCGCATGGACCCTGTCAGCGATCGGCACGCTGCTACTGCTGTTTCTCGTCGACAAGACGATCGGGCTGCGCGTCTCCCGGGAGGACGAAGTGGTCGGCCTCGACTTGTCGCAGCATGGTGAAGAAGGTTACGACCTGAATTCCTGATGAAAAGATCGGGCTGAAGTTAACCACCACGGGCCTCAGGCCTGATACGCTACCAACCGAGGCAAACAGGATGCTCAAGATCGAAGCAATTATCCAGCCCTCCAAGCTGGACGCCGTAAAGGAAGCGCTGCTTGACGTTGGGATTGAGGGGATGACGATTCTCGAGGCCCGCGGCCACGGCCGTCAGAAGGGCCACACCGAGTTCTACCGCGGCCGTGAATACACGGTCGACCTTCTGCCCAAGGTGAAGATCGAGATGGTCGTTCTCGACGAGATGAAGGAGAAGGCCATCCAGGCCATCGGCTCCGCGGCACGCACCGGCCGCATCGGCGACGGCAAAATTTTCGTCAGCCGCATCGAGGAGGCCATCCGCATCCGAAACGACGAGCGAGGAGAAACGGCGCTCTAGTTCAGATTCTTTGTCAAACCACCACCCCAGGCCGGCCGCAGCGCCGGCCTTCGTTTGCCATCGCGAAACGGACTCGCCCTTTATCTATGGTATTTGCTGTCGACCATCTTCGCGGTTGCGGCGCGCAACAGCTCGGAGGACTTGGATCGCGTGAAAGAGCACGATTGCACCCATTACGAAGGCGACGGCGCCGAAATACTGGTCGAACGCTTCATGGGTTCGAAAAGAGCCACGAATGTTCAAGGCTGCAAGACAGAAGTTGAGCACAGACAGCACAAGGTATAAGAGGCCGTTCTCGATCGTGAATTGCGAGCAAATCCGGTCGTAGAACCGTCGCACTCGTTGCATGGCGAGCAGTGTAGCGCAGGTTCTCCTCGTAAAGAGGCTTGGTTCATCTATGGCTTGTTATCTTGAGCGTCTCCCGGCGGCGGAGGGCAGTGGTCGCAGCAGCCTTCTTCCCGCTGCTTTGGTGGACACTTCACGGAGCCGTAGGAACAGAACACGCAGCAATCCCCTGGCTTGGGCCGCAGCAGCTCGTGGCAATTGGCGCATTCATGGAAAAAGCGGCAGACGTTCGAGGAGGTTTCTTCGAGCGTGGTGTGTCCGCAGTAAGGGCAGGTTAGCAGCGAGTGAAGGACAATGGGGCCGTCTTGCATGGGGGTTTGCTGATCATCTCACAACAAATCGAGGCGGTCGAGCATCTCGGCGAGTTGGCGGGCGCTGGACGGGAATTGCGGCATATTCACACTTGATCATCGAAAGAGCAGCCACAGGCATATAGAGAGCGGGGTTGCGGAGCATCCGAAGCCCCTCTCTTTGAGATGAAAGACATTGGGGAAGTATACCGTTGAGACTCGAGTGTCTCTTCCGGGCGTCGAACATATCGGCGAGTCGCGTGCGCGGCTGGCAGTATGCTATCGACGGCGCTGACACCTCAGCCGGGGCGGTGAGACGACGGCACGAATCGGTCACTCCGGTCACTCTGCTTATCCGTCTCGCAATAGAATCGCTTATTCTGTTAAAACATCTTTAAGCTTCGGCTAGCCTTTCTCTAACCACACTGCTCATGAATCCAGTCGCTCTAGCGGTTGACGATCTAAGGGACCAGTATCTCCGGGAGATGGCGCTTGTCCGACAGACCTACGAGCGCACCGGAGACGGCACCGCTGCGATCCGCCGCCGCTCGGCCGTAGTCGACCGTATCCTCATTGAAATGTGGCGCAGGGCCTTCGCAGGCCAACCCGCGCAGAGTGTCTCGCTGCTCGCCCTGGGCGGCTACGGACGGAAAGATCTCTTCCCCTTCTCGGACATCGATGTGCTCTTCGCCTTCGCCGACGAAAAGACCGAGGAGCAGGCAAAGGAAGCCGTTCGGTCCATCATCCAGGGCATGTGGGACATCGGCCTGCGGGCCAGCCCCAGTTCGCGAACCGTGAAGGAAGCCGGCAAGTTCGATCCTGACAACCTCGAATTCACCCTCGCCACCCTCGATCGCCGTTTCCTCGCCGGCCAGTTCCCGCTCTACCAGCAACTCCACCAGACAGTTTTACCCGGCCTGGTGCTGAGCGAGTGGAACACCATCACCCAGAAGCTCGGCGAGATCGCCCGCGCTCGGCACGCCAAATACGGCAACACCATCTTCCATCTCGAACCAAACCTCAAGGAGTGTCCCGGCGGTTTGCGCGACTACCACCTGGCGGTCTGGTTTGCCCTGCTCTTCCACCTGAGAGAGACCAAGGAGTGGCCTCGCCAGCGCGGTGGAGTCTTCCAGAGCGCGCGTGGAGACGCCGAAGCAGCATTCGACTTCCTGGCGGCGGCTCGATGTTTCCTGCACTTTCGCCATGGACGCGACGACAACACGCTCGACTGGCAGTCGCAGGACGAAGCGGCGTCAAACTCGATCGGGCTGGAGACTCGTGGAACGGCCGATCCGGCCTACTGGATGCGTACCTACTATCGGCATGCACGCGTGATCTACCGCCGGGCTGCCTTGCTGATGGAGCATCTTCCGGCGCCGGTCAGCTTCTACAAGCAGTTCCGCCGTCGCAGAACCCCGATCGCCGGCACCGACTTCATTCTCGACCAGGGGCGCATCGACATTCTTCCCGGAGCGCAGTTCAGCGATACCGCGGCCATTCTGCGCATCTTCTCGCTGATGGCGACGCATGGTTATGCGCTCTCGCAGGCCGCGGAAGACCGCATCACCGACGCCCTACCTGCTCTGGCCATTCACATCCCCGAAGGTCCGTATCTCTGGAACGCGTTGCGCGAGGTGCTGCTCGGGCCGCATGCGGCACACGCCCTGCGCACGATGCACGCGCTCGGTGTGCTGGAGATGCTGATTCCTGAGTTCCATGGCATCGACGCGCTCGTGATTCGCGATAGCTATCATCGCTACACCGTCGACGAGCACACCTTCCTCACCATCGACAACGTACACAGCCTCCGCCAGCCTGCACACGACTATGAGCAGCGCCTCGCGCAGTTGCTGCCTGAGGTCGATCGCCTCGATCTTTTCCTGCTTTCTCTGTTGCTGCACGACACCGGCAAAGGCCGCCGCAGCGGCGAGCACACGGGCCAGAGCGTCGAACTCGCTGACAGCTTCATGGCAAGGCTCGACTTCGATACCGAAGAGCGCGAACAGGTACTGAAGCTCATCCGGCTGCATCTCGAGATGTCGAATGCGCTGCGACGGGACATCTTCGACGCGGAGAACGTGCGTGCGTTTGCGGAGAAGATCGGCAGCCCGGCGCCCCTGAAGATGCTCACGCTGATGACCTACGCGGACATCAAGGCCGTGAATCCCGAGGCGCTGACACCCTGGAAGGCCGAGAACCTCTGGCAGCTTTACATGGCGGCGGCCAACTTTATGGATCGAAGCGTGGATGAAGTTCGCTACCACTCGGCCATCGATCCGACGCTGTTGAACCGCATCCGGTCAATGGTGCCGGCGAGCCAGTACGACGCCCTTCGCCATTTCCTTGAAGGCCTGCCCCAACGCTATCTTCAGACCCGCCTCCCCGAACATATCCGCAATCACTTCCAACTCTCCCTCAATCTCGAAAAGAATCCGGTCCAGCTCGATCTCCGGCCGCATCGCCAGCTCTTCGATCTCACGGTGATCGTGCGAGACCGCAGCCGTCTTTTTGCCGATGTGGCCGGTGCGCTTGCCGCATGGGGCATGAATATCGTGAAGGCCGGCGCGTTTTCAAACGATGCAGGAATCGTGGTCGACAGCTTTCAGTTCACTGACATCTTCCGGACCATCGAACTGAACCCGAGCGAGAAGGACCGATTCCTCGAATATGTGCACAACGTGGTCGCTCAGAAGGTACCGGTAGAGCAAATGCTCAGCGCGCGCCGGCACATGAACCACGCAAACAACGTCAAGGTTGAGGTCGCAACCCGGTTGCAGTTCGATTCGGAGTCGTCGACGCACTCGACGCTGCTTCAGGTCGTCGCCCAGGACGGACCGGGACTGCTGCGCCAGATCGCCCTAACGCTGAGCCAGCACAAGTGCAACATTGAGGTTGCACTCATCGACACCGAGGGCGAAACGGCTATCGACGTCTTCTACCTGACGCAAAACGGCGCGAAGCTCGACGCCGACACGCAACGCGCGCTCGCGACAGATCTCACCGCTGCGCTCGCCCAACTGCGTGCACACGTCGCATAGAGACATCAAGCTTACTCACCATAAAACCTGTCATTCCGACCGAGCCGCGTGGCGACGAGGATGAACTGCAGTTGCCTTATGCGGTTCGCATGCGCACTGCTCAAAAACCCGGATCAAACGACCGTCGTCCTGCATCAACATGGCAGGCGGTCCCACGCAAGTACGTTTGAACCGGGTCGTATGTACAAAAAGATCGTTGTTGCCTTCGACGAGTCAAAGGAAGCCAGGCGCGCATTGACGAATGCCATCCAGCTGGCGACACAGCTGGAAGCGGAACTGCGCATTGTAACGGTGAGCGAACCACTGCCCGTATATGCCGCGTTCATGGATTCAGAGCTGCCAGGCGCAAAGCATGCGCTCTTGCAGGAACGCAGTGAGTTCTATAGCAAGCTGCAGGCGATGGCGATTCAAGAAGCGACGCAGAGCGGCGTGCACGCAAAAGCGATAGTCGTTGAGGGCGACGAGGTGCAGGGTATTGTGGACCACATCGCCTCGTGGGGAGCCGACCTGCTGGTTATCGGCCGTCGTCACCACACGGCCATGTCGAGTATGTGGGGCCAGACCGTGCACAACATTGCGGATAAGGTCTGCTGCAGCGTCTTGGCCGTGTATTAAGCGCGGTATTGTGCCGCCGTTATTTCCGGTTTGTAGTTTCGGTACCGGAGGAGCCAATTTGTTCCGGAGGTGCAACCTCTCGGGCTAGAATCGCTGCGTGAGCGATAGCCTCGTAATCCCCCAAAGCCCCTCCGCGTCAACGGCTGTTTCCAAAGATCAATCACCGTTTTCAATTTGGCGGTTGTTTCTGATCAGTTCCGCCGCGCTTTATCTTGAGATCGTCCTGATTCGCTGGCTCGGAACGGAAGTAAAGATATTCGCCTTTTTTCAGAATCTATCACTTATCGTATGTTTTCTCGGATTCGGAGTCGGCTGCTTCAGCTCTCGAAAGCGCGGCAGCCTGACTCCAACCATCGCAGCGACAACCGCACTGGTCGTAATCGTTGGTCTTCCCTTTACAGCATGGAAGGAATTTCTTAAAGGCCTCTCGGCAATTCTGGCTTTCAGCCCCGACGCAGCGCTCTGGGGCGCCGTGTTCATCAAGTCTCAGCAGGAGTTTTACGAACTCTTCGTCGTTTCACTCCTCGTGGTCGCCATTTTCCTGATGTTGGTTACCATTGCCATGATCCCTCTTGGGCGCTGGGTTGCTTATTACCTCGAACAAGCCAGCGATACGGTCGGAGCCTATTCCATCAACCTGTTCGGAAGTCTGGTAGGCATTTGGTTTCTCGCCCTCATCGCCTTTTTCTGGCTGCCTCCTTACTACTGGTTTGCAGCCGCGTTTGTCATCATTCTTTTCTGTCAGCCGGTCTCTATTCGATCTGTTCTCGTAACGGCCGTTCTGCTTGCCATCACCCTCTTCTTCCTGCGGCCGGCGCCGGGTCGCACGGAATACTGGTCGCCGTATCAGAAGCTGACCGTCATTCCTAAAGGAAATCAGGAATACGGAATCGACGTGAACGACAACGGCTACATGTCGATTGCCAACGTAACGCCCCAATATCTTGCCATCAATCCGGTTTTGGCCCGGCTCTATCAGAACAGCTCCTACGACAGTCCGTTCCAGTTCGCACCAAATGTGAACAATGTCCTGATCATCGGCGCTGGGGCCGGCAATGACGTGGCAGCTGCGCTCCGGCACGGAGCAAATCATGTTGACGCAATTGAAATCGACCCTCTCATTTCTTCAATAGGCAGGCGGCTGCATCCGGAAAAACCGTTGAGCTCGCCCAGGGTTCACCTCGTCAACAATGATGCGCGGAATTACATGCGCACTTGCAGAGAAAAATATGACGTCATCATCTTCGGTTTGCTCGATTCGCATACCGAGTTCTCCGGTTACAGCAACGTTCGCGTCGACAACTATGTCTACACTGAAGAATCATTCCGCGAAGCGAAGAATTTGCTCAATCCCAATGGAATACTTATTCTCAAGTTCGAGGTTCGATATCCATGGACCTGGATGGGGCAACGATTCTTTGGAATTCTGAGCGACGTGTTTCCACAACCTCCGTTGACCTATTTCGCAGCGCCCATCGGTTACCTCACCAGCGCGACAGTTTTCATTGAATCGAATTCTCCGGCTGTCCAGTTATCCAATCTCGACCCCGCCAAGGCTGCTTTTGTGAAAGCGCGACCTGCCAGCTTTCCCCTTTCGCTCGCTGACGCTCCTGCTCCGACAACAGACGATTGGCCCTACGTTTACCATCGTTCACACACCATTCCTCGCGCTTACTTTGCCGTCTCAGCGGTGATCCTCATCCTGGCTCTTTACATGATCGGCCCGCTCTTCAAACCGAAAGAAAGCAGTACTTGGATCTTCTTTTTCCTCGGAGCAGGCTTTCTATTGATTGAGACGCAGTTGGTCAGCCGGCTCGGGCTGTACTTCGGTACGACCTGGATCGTGAATTGCTTTGCGCTTACTGGCGTGCTTACGGTGCTATTGCTTGCAAACTTCTATGTGAGCCATCGCAGACCCGAAAAGCTGTCTGCCCAGTTTGTTTGTCTCTGCTTGGCTCTCGTCGTTGTCTATGCTGTTCCTTGGGACAAGATTCCTGGTTCCGGCACCTTCGTTGGAATCCTGATCTGCATCGCGTTTTGCGTGCCGATCTTCTTTGCCGGAATCATCTTTGCGGAACTATTTCGGCGGCTCGAAGGCAGCAATGCAGCCTTTGGCGCCAATATGCTGGGTGCGGTTGCGGGTGGACTGGCGCAGAACCTCTCATTCATTTTCGGAATGAAAGCGTTGTTACTCCTCGCCGCTCTTCTTTACGCAGCCGTCTGCATTCTGCAAATCAGCAGGAAGGCAGGTGTTCCTGCCCCAGATGTCGCGGTCGATGCGTAGAACCCCGCATAACCCCACGGGGGATGCAACGAATCACAATTTGTTGCGATGCTGGCGCGACAGTCTGAAAAGCTAGATTGCGTTGCTCTGATCGAAAAGCAACGAGCTCTTCAGCAAATCTGATTGCGACATTACTCGGAGAAGCCGCCAGCTAAAATAGCGCTATGGCTGCTCTGATCGATGCGATCGATATCAAACGCAAGATGTATTTCGAGTTCGAGAACACTCCCTTCTATTGCCTCGACGTAGAGGTTTCGACGCCGACGGCCCGCGGCGGACAGACGCTGGTTCGCGTGAAAATGCGCAACCTCCTTACGCGCGCGGTTTTCGACAAGACATTCAAGGCCGGCGAAAAATTCAAAGAGCCGGACCTTGAAACCGTTGAGGCGTCGTATCTCTATTCCGATGGCGATGCCTCGTACTTCATGGACCAGGAGAGCTTCGACCAGATCGCGTTGACGCCTGAAAAACTCGGCGACGCGCTAGAGTTCCTTACGGAAGGCATGATCATCAAGATCGACAAGTTCAACGGCAACCCCATCGGGCTTGAGCTGCCCGAGAAGGTGGAACTCGCGGTGGCCTACACAGAGCCTGGCGCGCGCGGCAATACTGCGAGCGGCGCAGTGACGAAGCAGGCGCGGCTCGAGACAGGGCTTGAGATCAAGGTCCCCTTTTTTGTCGAAGAGGGCGACAAGGTGAAGGTCTACACCGAGACGCGCGAATTCGCCGGACGAGCGTGAGCCGCGCGTGATGCAGAACAGAGCCTGTGCCGAGATGGCGCCCGATAAAAGTTACCAAAATGTAACTTTTATCTCCCATACCCCCCTTGGGTATGCTATAAAAGTTCAGACGGCAGATGCCGGTCGCTGGATTTGCCACCCAAACTTTATGAATACCGAAACTGCGTTAGAACCTCCGCGATGCATGTACGCTTCGGCGCTGACAGTCACGCGCCGGCTCCAGACATCCTGGGGAGCTCTCCTGCGCTGTGACGGCCGGTCCGGAATTCCCGCCTAGCATGTGCTAAGGCGTTTCCCCTGCTCCTCACAGTGCGCGATTTTGCTGAGTGAGTGAGCGGAAGCCACCCGGAGCAAAGCCGGCGGCTCTACCCACCCCTCCTGATTCTTTATGTCTGGCCGAGATGTGCTCCGGCACGCGGACCTGCGCAAGGACCGCACGTGAGCATGTGTGTCGTAAGGAGGATGTCATGACCCGTACCGTTCTGAATTTTCCCGTGCGCGATACTGCGCGCCTTCGTTGTGTGTGGATTGAGACCGGAAATCCGGCTCAGCCTCTTGTCTGCAAATGGGTAAGCCGGAAGGCCGCGCAGGACCCGGGACTCAAAACTGATGCACATGACTGCAGCCTCTGCGCCTGATTCCACCGAGGCGGGAGTCAGCCGCAGTGAGCCCACCTTCCTCGAATCAACCGTACGTTAACATTTGCATACCGCCCGGCTTCTAGCATGAATGAAGCTGCATCGAAGCAGCGGCGGTCGATGAAGCTATTTGAGATAGGCGCGCACCAGGTCGATCAGGTCCTCGGCAAGTTCGGGCGCGATCTGTTCCTTCGCCCCATCGACGAGGTGGAATCGGATGTGGTCTTCAAGAACCTCTGCCATGAGGCCATTGACGCCGCCGCGAACGGCAGCCAGGAGCATGAGCTGGTCGCCACAGTCGGTATCGGCGTCGATCGCGCGCTCCACCGCATCGAGTTGCCCGCGCAATTTGCGCAGGCGTTGGAGGAGCTTGATTTTCTCGCGTTCATGGAGAGACATTCAGAAAACTCCTTGACTATACCCAGCGGGGGTATAGTATATACGAAGTTGGGGTAACACTACCCCGATTCTATCGTTGTTGCCTTGACAGTCCCCGCGAAAGGCTTACTCATTGCGTCGATCTCACCCTCTGCGTTTCGCACTCGCCGGCTGGCTCGCATACTCTGCATTGCTGCCGGCAGGTATCGTGATGGCGCAGGCAAAGAGCGAAACGACGCCCGCCGAGCTTCCGACGGCTCCTGAACCACGGGAACCAGCTCGAACGCAGCCACAGCAGCTGATCGACCAGCAGGATCCAAAGTCACTGCTACTCGGCGACTCGGCAAATGCGCCGGCTCCAGCCACGGATACCCCGGTGTTGACGATGTTTCCCCACCCGGAGGATGCGCGTTATTGGATATCGGGGCAGGCGAACATCATCTTCCAGGGACGCATCCCGTTCCACTCGCCATATGAAGGGCCAAACAGCTTCCACGGCAGCGCTGAATATAAGACCTCACTTCTTGGCACTCTGTACATGGCATGGCGACCCACCCGCTCCGTACGCTATGCAACCGACTTGATACTGAACGTCGAGAGCACAGGCGGACGTGGCCTGAGCCAGGCGCTGGGTCTGGCGGGATTCACTAATCTCGACGTGGTGCGCAACCCCAACCTGAGCTCGGCCCCCTATCTGGCGCGCTACGAGATTCACCAGGTGATCGGGCTGACGAACAAGACGACGAGCCAGGAGACGAGCGAGTTCGCCCTGGCTTCGACCGTGCCCGTGCGCCGGATTGAATTCAGGGTCGGAAAGATGACACTGCCGGATTTCTTCGACGTGAACTCCGTGGGATCGGATAGCCATCTGCAGTTCATGAACTGGACCGTAGACAACAATGGCGCGTGGGACTACGCGGCCGACACGCGCGGATACACCATGGGTGGCCTGGCAGAATACGACGATCGCACGTGGAGTATCCGGTACGGGATCTTTGCCATGCCAGTGGTGGCCAACGGGATCGATTTGGATTGGGCGTTCAGCAGGTCGCATGGACAGAACGGCGAGTTCGAGCTTCGCAGGAGTTGGGTGCCGCACCGCAAGGGCATTACACGGGTTCTCTTTTATGCAAATCGCGCGCACATGGGCGTGTACCGGGAGGCGGTGCAGGCCTTCCTCGCCGGCGTGAATCCGACACCGGATATTACTGCTCACGAGCACATCGGCACGTTGAAGTACGGCGTCGGCTACAACACCGAGCAAGAAGTGGCAGCAAACCTGACCTTGTTTGGGCGTTTCGGCTGGAATGAGGGTCAGCACGAATCGTTTGCATACACCGAAGTCGATCAGACCTTCGCAGCTGGCGTTGCATATTTCCCGACCCGATGGCATCGTCCTGCCGACAAGATGGGACTAGCGGTCGTCTCAAACGCGATCAAGCGCGACCACCAGAACTATCTCAAGTATGGCGGGTTGGGCTTTATACTCGGCGACGGTAGATTGAACTACGGCCGTGAAAATATCGTGGAGAGCTACTACACCTGGCACGCATGGAAGGGGCTGTTCTACTCCCTCGATATCCAGCACATCAACAACCCCGGGTATAACCGCGATCGCGGGCCTGCATGGGTTGGATCAGTGCGCATGCACGTGGATTTCTAGTCCTGGCCAAGTCGGCGTTGTCGGTGTAGAAAGGCATCCGGGCGAGCAGCGGCACGCAGATGAACAGCGGAAGAAGCCGGCCCATTCTGTCGATGAAGATGAGATTTCAATATACGGGCTTGCATTTCATTCGAATTGTAGAAGAAGCGTAAGAATGCCTCGTGTCCGCAGCACCGGTGTGTGCATCTTGAGGTAATTCGGTACTCGGATCCTGTCCGCTTACAATGTTGAAGATCCCAAAAGGAGTGCGCATTGGCGGCGGATGCTGATCCCTGTGTCCTGGTGTACGACGTTGGCGGAAGCCATATCTCATCCGCGGTGTGCTTCAGGCAGGGTTACCGGCTCGGCGCCGTGGCGCGGGCAAACCTGCCCGAAGAGCAGACCAGCGAAGCATTCGTAGAGGTGCTGCATTCGCTTGGCGTGAAGGCAGGCGAAGGCGTGGAGAGCATCGAGGGCGCCGAGCTTGCCATGCCCGGTCCGTTCGATTACGCCAAGGGCATTTCCTGGATGAAGCACAAAATGGCCTACCTCTACGGCGTGAACGTGAGCGCGGCGCTCGCCGCGCGATTCGGCTGGAAGCCAGGCCACGTGCGCTTCCTGAATGACGCGGCCGCATACCTGCTGGGCGAGGTAGGTGCTGGCGCGGCGAAAGGTGTCAAGCGCGTTGTTTGCTTCACGCTGGGTACGGGTGTGGGCTCAGGCTTTGCCGTCGACGGTAAGGTAGTGACGGAAGGCCAAGGTGTGCCTCCCGGCGGCGAGATCTGGAACGTTCCCTACGACGGCGGCATCGTCGAAGACCAGATTTCGACGCGCGCTCTGCAGAAGGCCTACAAGGAGCGCAAGGGGCAGGTGCGCGAGGTGGCGTCAATTGCGCATTACGCAACGGGCGGCGAGGCTGCGGCAACCGAGGTCTTCGAGGAGTTCGGCAGGAATCTTGGAGTGGCGCTCAAGCGGCTGCTGGCTGACTTCGCTCCCGATGTGGTTGTGCTGGGCGGCGGGATCGCGCGCTCGGCATACCTGTTTCTGCCGGCCGCGCAGGCCACACTCGAAGGCGTGAAGTTCGAGGTTAGAATCGCGGAGTTGGGAGACAATGCACCGCTCGCCGGCGCAGGCGTTGCGTGGTTTGGGTAGCGCGGAGCGCGGCGTAGGACTAGAGCCGCCGGCCCTGTCTACGTTGCCTGTGACACTCGCGAAACTGCCCCAAGTTCGGCCCACGGAACGCGTACCTCCATATCTCATGGACAGTGCAGCTTCCGGAGGCGTCCATGTCTCAGCAAACCATCCGCAGCGGGCTCACTCTCTTTGTGCTCGCCCTCATCTTTGCAACTGATGCCCTCGCCCAATCCTCGACTTCTCTTGGGGTCCCCGCCAACGCTACCCGCTATACATGGCAAGGCGCGCAATTGGTCGGGTCCTCCAAGAGCAGGCTCTTCGTCGTCACCCTCGACCAGCCCCACCGCCGACAGACCTGCCGGGTCCAGTCCTTCACCATGGACAGGCTCGTCTGCTCCCGCGCCATCGGCAGTCCTCGCACCTACCTCCCGCAGCAAGTCGTCGCCCTCATCCTTCCGGGTGATCGTGACCTGAAGCTTCGACTGACGCTTTGGCTCAACGGTGGGCTGGCCGCGGCAATTTGGGGCACTGTCGCGCTCGCGGCGCCTTGCCCTGCATGCGCCGTGGCCACAGGCATCGTCGCCCTGATGCTTTTCGCAGCTGCCGGGGCTGTTCTGATAGGGGATGACCGGCCCGACCACCTCCTCTACCTTGCCCCGGGACAACAACTGACTGGCAAGCTCCGCTTCCTTCAACCTTGACAATGACTATCAAGCGCGTTCCGGCAGCGTTACCGCTGTGGTTGGGAGAATCGGAAACCGATTGAAGCTACTCGCCCGCGGGCTTGATCACCGGTGCACGGAGCGGCGTGGTTTCAATCTCGATGCGCGTGTTGCGCGGAAAGACCACATCGCGGCCGTTCCGTATGAAATTGTCGTACGTCGAGAGACCCGCTGCGTAGAAGCCCATCCCGGCGGCGAAATTCCTGTTACCCGCAGCGATGCCGACAATGCGGCCCGCAAGCCCAAAGCCGTTGGAGGCTACCCCGGTCTGCACGGTGAGGTTTCCGTCTGCATCGTTATCCAATGCGCGGCTGGCCAGCATGGTGAGCAGTATAGGAGCGATGGCGCTGGACTTGTTGCGAGGCGTGACGGTCCCTTCGGCATCGAGCTTGAGATCCTGGGTCTTCTCCGTCGCGGCCCCGGCAAGAGCGCCTTCCACTTCCCGGTGGTATCCCTGGGGAAACTGGACCTGCTGGAAAGTGAATCGCAGTTTGCCGTTCCGGCCGAACGACTTAGCGGGTGCAGCGATCGAGACCTTGCCGATGAGCTTCGCTCCCTGAGGAACGACTAGCTGCTTGTCGTGATCGTAGACAGGCTCGACGACGAGTGCCTCGACGGCATCGCCCGGTTTGGCGGTTGCGGAGGTAAGATCGCGGGTCAGCGTCGCATTGACCGACCAGATCTCTGGCCTGCCATTGGTGGGCGCCACCGGCGGAGGATCGGGCAGGGAGGCAATGGTTTCCGGCAGTTGGAGGGGAGCGGACAGTTCAAAGGACCACGCCGTATTCGCCTCGATGCGTTGCGGGTGATACGGGAGCTGGTGGTAGAGCATCTGCAACGCACGATCGCCTTTTCCGGGAGCGGTGAAAAAGGCGATGCGGTCGTGCATGTTGGCTTTCGCTTCGCTCCATCTGCGCGCCACGAAGGACTGCTTGGGGGATACGCCGGGAGCGGTGAGGTGAAGGACCGGCGCCCCGTTTGCGGCAGGCTCGGCGGAGATACTTACGGGTCCTGAGGGGAGCATGAGCTGGTCAAACCGGACCTGCACAGTATGGAACGGCGTGAAATCACCTCGCAGTCGGGCACGCCAGCGAGTCTTTGTATCGGGAAGGAGAGCGATAACCCGGCCCTCAAGCGGGGTGTTCGTGGCAACCACCAGTTTGCCGTCGGCATAGATGGGATGCATCAGGAGAGCTTCAATACGCTGGCCGGCCTTAACCGGATAATGCTGGAGGATTTCGACCTGGAGGCTGGTTCCCTTGGCCAGAACCGGTTCTACGGGAGAAGGCACGGAAATCGGTGCCGATGGCGCCGGTGGACGGCTTTCAAGTGCTTGCGCACCGGCAAAAGGGATGAATGCGAAAACCGTCGGAATCAATGCGAATGCGGACCGGCGGCAACGGGGAACAAACATCAGCGAGGCTCCTGGTTGTCAGCGTCGTACTTCTCAGACGGATTCTATCGCCGATGGGGAGCGACCCCACTTTAGAAGTGTGAACATGAAGATTTTGTCATGTACGACTACTCGTTGCGAAGGGCTCGTGCAGGATCGACGGTCGCCGCGCGCCGGGAAGGAACAAGGCCAGCCAGCGCAGCGACGGAGCAGATCAACAGAATTGCCACGCCATAGCTCGCCGGATCGGTGACGGAGACGCCGAAGAGCTGGCTCCGCACAGCGCGTGCGATGAGGATCGCTACGGGAACGGTGATACCGATCGCCCATGCGGCCAGGACCATGACCTCGCGCAGAATCAGTGTGACTACCATTCCGCGCTTCGCTCCGAGCGCCATCCGGATTCCGATTTCGCGCGTGCGCTGCGCGGTCGAATAGGCGAGGATTCCATACAGCCCGATTCCGGCCAGCAGCGCAGCCAAGATGCCGAAGGTCGTAGCCAGCAAGGCGATTGTCCGCTCCGCAAGCAGAGTGTCGTCGATCTGCTCCTTCATCGTGCTCAGGTTGACGATGACCAGCTTCGAGTCGATCGCGGCGACGGTGCTGCGAATGCTTCCGGCAGCGGCCTGCGGCGGTTGCCATGTGCGCACATAAAACGTCAGTCCTCCAGGCTTCTCAGCCTGTGTAAACAGGGTGTAAACAGTCGGTATCGCCGGATCGCGGACCGAAGAGTGCTTCACATCGCGCACGACTCCTACGATCACGGCATCGGTACCTGGCCGGCGAGGACGGCTCACGTGACGTCCGAGAGCCGCAGCGTTGCTGCCGAAGAAATGCCGTGCGAAGCCCTCATTGACGACAGCGACTTTCTGGGACGTCGCGGTATCGGAAGTCGAGAAATAACGGCCCACAACAAGCGGCACGCCCAGCGACTGCAAATAGCCGTTGCTCACCCAGGGCAGCTCAACATCGAACTCCTCGTCCGGTTTCGGAGTGTATCCGCTTACCTGCTCGTCTCCCTCGCGATCGTCCCCGGCAAGATCGGCGTCGTTGGTCGCGCCCACGCCACGCACTCCGGGCAACGCCGCGATCGCGTCAATCACGCGCTCTTCCAGCGGAGTGACTGCGCCTGAGTCATAACCCGCCATCGCGGGCGCGATAGAGAAGGCGAGCAGATGATCCGTATCAAAACCTGGATCAACATTCTGCAGATTCTTGATGGTGCGAACGAACATGCCTGCTGCAACCATCAGCAACAGGCTGAAGCCGATCTGTAATGCGACGCAGGTTCGGCGGAAGCTGAGCGCGCTGCTCGCTCCTGTGCCGGTCTGCTGCTTCAAGTTGTCGGCCAGCTTCGGATTCCAGAATTGCACCGCAGGGGCAAGGCTGAAGATCAGGCTTCCGGCCACGGTGGCAACCACTGTGAATGCAAGCACCCGCCAGTCGAGAGTGGCCGAAAACACGGGCTGCTGTGCCGAGCGTCCTGTCATCCAGTGAATCAGGACACGCAGTGCTTGTGGAGCTATCAGAAGCCCGATTCCAGCGCCGGCAATCCCCAGTAGCATCCCTTCGGCCAGCAGTTGCCGGATGATCTGTCCTGTCGCTGCCCCAAGTGCGAACCGCATAGAAAACTCACGCAGGCGCGTCGCCGCTCTCACCAGCAGCAGACTCGCTACATTCACAATCGCCATGGCGACAACCAGCACCGCCATTCCCATCAGGATCGTGAGCGGCATCTGTACGTTTTTGCGCAGGGGAGAGAATCCCTTTGCTCCGGCCTCCAGATTCACGTGTGCTACATCAAGGAACTCGTAGCGCGCCTTCGCCGACTGATCGTGAAGAAATGGAAACTCCGAAACTCGCACCGCGCGATAAGTCGTATTGATCGACGCTTCGGCCTGCGTTCGCGTCAGCCCCGGGCGCAGCCGCCCCACGAGATCGATCCAGTACGCCTGGCGGTCTTTCAGATAGGTCCATTCCGGATCGACGATGCGCTGCATGGTGATGGGCACATACAGCGCCGGCATGCGTCCCCAGACCATGCTGTGAAATCCCGGCGCAGCGACTCCCACGATTGTGAACGGGGTTCCGTTGACGAGCAGCGTCTGGCCCGCAACCTGCGCCTCAGCAAGGTGTGTCTTCCAGTAATCGAAGCTGAGAACCGCAACAGGATTCGCACCCTCGGCGGTTTCATCACTCGAAACAAAAAGACGGCCAAGCGCGGGGCGCACTTCGAGAACCTCGAAGTAATTTCCACTCACGATCTCCGCATCGATCGGTTCGGAACGGTTATTCCAGACCACGCCGGCCGAAGCAGGCGCCGCCGCAATCAATCCGTCGAATACGTTGTTCTGATCCCGCAGATCGCGGTACATCGGATACGAAAATTCGTGCTGCTGGTTGGGGCTGTTGCCGCCGTCGGATTGCGTATGTCCGGGATGAGACCCTCTGAAGCTCAAGACCACGAGCCGCTCCGGGTCCTGGACGGGAAGCGCCTGAAGCAATGCCTGATTCAGCAAACTCAAGATGGCGGAGCCGGCCCCGATCGTCAGCGCCAGAGTCAGAATCGCAATGGCCGTAAAGCCGGGATTCCTGATCAATCCGCGAAGCCCATACCGAATGTCTCTCCACAGCGATTCCACCGCCCACGAAGGCCGCTGTTCGCGGCTCTGTTCACGAGCCCGCTCGCGCCCGCCGAAGCGAATGGCCGCCTGCCTTCGGGCTTCCTCAGGCGACATGCCCGCGGCGAGATTGGCTTCAAGCTCGCGTTCAAGGTGGAATTCAATCTCCTCGTCGACATCACTTCTCCGCTTGCCGAGAAAGAAGAAAACTGTCCGCGAAACCCATTCGCGCATCATCCACCTCATCCGCTAGATGTTCTCGAGGACTAGATTGACTGCTGCGGTCAGCCGTTCCCAGTTGTTCATCTCTGCTTCCAGCTGTTTCCGTCCCGCCGCCGTGAGAGAGTAATAGCGGGCCCGCCGGTTATTCTCTGAAGCGCCCCACTGCGCGCGTATCCAGCCTTTGTACTCGAGCCGATGCAGCGCCGGATACAGCGATCCCTGCCCGACCTGCAGCACATTCTCTGACACGGTTTCAATGCGCTGCGCGATCGCCCAGCCGTGTTGCGGCCCGATGGCAATCGCCTTCAGAATCAGCATGTCTAGCGTTCCCTGCAGTAGATCGGTCGGTTGCGGCATCTTCCCCTCGACGTTCGACAAAAGCATAGCCGAGCGTCTTGTCGAACGTCAAGGGGAACACGGCGAGGACGGAACCATAACCGAAGGTCAGTGGCTGTCATCCTGAGCGTAGCGGCTTTGGGGCTCCGCAAACGCTCGCGTTTGTGGGGCAGGCGAGCGAAGGATCTGCTTTTGCATTTCCCGAGCCAGGGCACGACTTACGGCCTGGTCCGTGCAGCATCTTCAGCTCTCAGCCGGCAGCGCACGAAGCGCTGCAACCTCCTGTGACAGCGCGTCGAGCCGCGCCAGCAACTCCTCGTGATGTTTATCGGCAACGGAAGGCTCCCTGCCCTCCACATAGAACGTGCCATTCGGCTCCAGCACGCACTGGTGAACATCGTGGACGTGTTCGAAGCCCTGGCGATGAACAACTTCAATGAGCTCCTCGCGGGTGAGAGCTTCGCGTTCCAGCGCTTTGCCATCGACGTGTCCATTGCGGATAAGGACCGTGGCCCGTCCTTCGAGAGCGCGGTTGAGTTTCGGAGCGTGGAAGAGAAACCGAACAACGATCCAATTGATGGCCAGCAGGCTGAAGGCGCCGACGATGCCGCCGGTCACGGAGTTGTCGTCGCCGATGATGGCGTTCTGCACGGTGTTCGAAAGCGATAGCAGGACGACGAGATCGAACGGATTCAATTGCGCCAGTTCGCGCTTGCCGAACAAACGAAGCAACAGGACGAGCACGAGGTACACAACCACAGGCCGCAAGAGCTTTTCAACGAGCGGTAAGTGCAAATGGAACATGCTGTCGAGGATGGGCGTAAGGGTCATGCAAGCGAGGATAGCCTGACCCTTACTGCTTCGTTAGTCTAATTACGACGTTAACATCGTGCGTCTGCGGATCGGCAGTTGCGTCGAAGCTGGTTTTCACGTTGGCCAGGGTGCGCTTCAAAACGGGATCGTTCTGCTGGACAGCGGAGATGAAGTTCGCCACGTAGGTTTCGTTGAACGGATCGCCTGGCATCAGCTGCCAGTTGCGCATGAGCATTGCCCGGAGCTGATCGCTCACGTTGTCGAACTTCACAAATGCCAGATGATAGACGGGGCCCAGCTCGATCGCTACATCGTAGTTGACGGTTGTGGTCGCCTCATCGAAATGCGGAGTAGCAGTAATCTTGCAGTCAAGATACCCCTTCGCATGGTAGCGCTGCGCGATCAGGCTCCATAGAGAGCGGACGCGAACGCCTTCGACTGGTCCGTCCGGCGTGGCGGCTAATGCCTTTGAGATCTCGCCTGGCGTGACTGGAATCTCGTCAGGCAGGTGCAGAGCGCCAACTTTGTAGACACTTCCTTCCTGAATCCTGACTGCATACGGCACGACGATGGCGTCAGGACCTACGGCAACTTCTCCGGCGCGCTCGGCCGTTACCTTGACCGCCGCATGACCGCGGTCCTGGTAGAAGACACTGAAGGCGCGCTCGATCGTCGCAGCGGAATTATCGGAGTCAAATGGGGGCTTGGCGGCCTCAGTTGCTACGCCGTGCAGCTTCTCCTGGAATTCGGCGGAAGCTCCCTCGATGCTCTTGATTTCGACACGCACAGCAGGAGAAGCAATACCAAAGTGCATGGCATTTACATGGTGGGTTTTTGGATCGGCCGCGGGTGTGGCCAGGACCGAGGCTCTGATCCCTTGCGCGGCGAGAGTTTCTTCGAGCGCCGAGCGCACCTGTTCCAGAAGTCCGCCTTCCGTCGGCACCTTGTCATGAAATAGAGGGAGTTGGTGATGCAGTTTCGCGTTGACGTCAACGTTTGACGCCAACGGCAGGTTGTCAACCTCGATCGGGACGAGTTGATCGGCCGGCGTGAGTTGAAACGTAAGGTCCTGACCGTCGAACTTGAAGCTGAGGCTCGCGAACATGCCGCTGTCCATGAGCCGCTTCGAGGTATCGTTCATCTCGGAGTAACTCAGGACCGCACCCTTCTTAAGTCCCGAAGCTGCCAGTAACTCGTCGTTCGAGTAATCCGGGTCGCCGATAAATCGGATCGATTTTGGAATGAACTTTTGACCGTGCGCGGAGACGCAACAGGCGAGGAGTGCGGCGCCGGCCAGGGCGAGAGTCAGGTTGCGAGCCATGATTGGGACAAGCTTAACAAAGCGAAAAGCCCCTTCGCGACTAGTTTTCGCGCTCAGATCGATTCGCTGAAACAATCGCGAAACAGCTCGTCCTGCAATCGCAGAAAAGAGAGGTTCTCTTGCATCCGATCGTCGTCTAGGGGTCAATTCGGCTTTGCCGACTAAGATAAAATCCCCTTTGGTGCTGCCTCCAGAGCCGGTTACCGGTGACGCGGCATGGCAGTGTGCACGAAAGGATGGCGCGTGGCCACGGTTCAGAGTTCAGTCTTCGTTGAGATGGCTCCGTTTCGCATTGAGCCGCTGTTTGTGGGCCGGGTTTGGGGATGGAATGATCTTCGTCCCTGGTACGACCGCGTAGCGGCGAGTGATCCGATCGGAGAGGTCTGGCTCACCGGAGATGAGTGCAAGATCGCGACCGGTCCGCATGCGGGCAAGACGCTCGGCGAAGTCTTCAAGGAAGCGCCACAGGCGATGATCGGCAACGAGGCCGCCGGATCGGATTCACCCCTGCTGATCAAGGTCCTTTTCGCCCGCGAGAAGCTGAGCGTCCAGGTGCACCCGGACGACTGCCTTGCCCAGAAGTATGGGCAGCCGCGCGGAAAGACCGAGTGTTGGTACGCGCTTGCCGCCGAACCGGACGCGAAGGTTGCGCTGGGGCTCAAGCAGGGCATCACGATGGATCAGATCAAATCTGCTATTGCTGACGGCTCATTGGAATCCGATTTGAACATGCTTCCTGTCCGCCAGGGCGACATGATCCTTGTCCAGGCTGGCACTGTGCATGCAATCTGGCCGGGATCAGTCTTGCTGGAGACGCAGCAGAATTGCGATCTGACCTATAGGATGTACGACTATGGGCGTGGGCGGGAATTGCATATCGAGAAGTCGCTCGAGGCAGCACGCCTGGCCACGAACGCAGGCAAGGTAGCACCAAGGCCGCTGAACGACCGCGTGGTGCTTCTTGAGACCGAGTACTTCTGCATCGAGCGGATTCCCGTAGAAGTGAGCCGGTCGAGCACAAGCCTGCGTTCACCCGGTGAATCGAAGACAGGCCTGGCCTACCTTTTTGCTGCCGCCGGATGCGGCCGCCTGGCGAGCCCGAGTTTCGGCTCGGTGGATCTGCCGGAACGCGGAATCGTTGCTGTGCCCGCAACATCGCCGGTGTTCGCCGTCCAGGACCTGGGCGGACTGGACTTGATTCGCATCACGCCGCGCTGCCCAGGAAGAAACGTATGAGCGAGTCTGACTGGAGGAGGTCGGTCGTCGCGTACATTCGTGCCGAAGCCCAGCCGGCAGACAAGTTCGGGCACCAGCCGCGCCTATACGCTCTGGCAACCCGGATTGGCCAAGGGATGCAATTTGACGATGACATCCTTTTTGCCGCTGCCTGGATGCATGACCTGGGTGTCTTTTTGGGCCATCGGCCCCACGATCCTGCGCAACTTTCCCAGTGGGATCACGTTCCGTATACCATCCGCAGGAGCCGCGAGCTCCTGGCGGAGTGGGGATTTCCAGAGGAAAAGCTGGATGGTGTTGCAGAGGCGATCCGCACCCATCAAGCGAAGGACGAACCGACGACGGTGGAAGGCACCTTAATGCGCGACGCCGACATCCTTGAACAACTGGGCGCCGTCGGCCTTTTGCGTGCCGTGGTCAAGGTGGGGCGCGACACCCGTTACCCGAGTTTTACTTCGATTCTTCCTATTTTGAATCAAGCTGTTAACCTTTTGCCCACCCAGACACGTCTAATAGCCTCGAAGGACATGGCCGAAGCTCGTGCGGGGACGCTACGCTCGTTTTTAGCCGCGATCGAAGAAGAGGCAGGCGACATGCTCCACTAGATCCGGACCCGCCGCTTGCTCCTGATTCGCAGCGCATCAGTTGCCCAGGAATGACATTGCCAAACTGCCAGATGTTGAACATTGTTCCCCATTTCCGACTGCAAGAAAGTGGGCAATGCGCCCAACTACAACCATGACACGCGAACCGTGTATGAGCCGGGCGCCGGGTTGAGTGTGCGCGCTGGACGCAGCTTTCAGTCAGGGCGAATACGTCTATCAATTCTGACCCAATTTGTTCGGCGGTACTCTAACACCCAACGGATTCTCGGTTGGCAGACTTTACGATTTCGGGCGACCCCGCAACGAATAAAATCGCAGTTACTCGACTCGGCTCTGGCATTGCACCAGGGGCGCGCCATTGCTAATCGCCCCTTCTGCATTGCTGCATTGCAAACGCCTTAGTCGGACCAAAGTTCGGACCGATCTTTTCCGAAACCAAGCCTCCTGTAGCACAATCAATAGCGATATGAATTTCCGATTTGAATTGCCTCGTGATCTTCGCGGAGCCGTCGATGCGGCTGCCGCCGATTGGCATGAAAACAAGAAGGTCGAGCGTTTCTGGAAAAAGGACGCGAGCCTGTGGACCAGGGATGGCGAAGAGAAGTGGCTTGGGTGGATCGACATTGTCGAACGCCAGCTGAAGGACGCCGCTTCCTTCAAGTCCCTTGCCGCAGATGTAAAGTCATCAGGATTCCAGTCTGCGTTACTCCTGGGCATGGGCGGCTCTAGCCTCTGTCCCGAGGTCCTCGGCGTGACCTTTGGCCCGCAGAGCGGATACCCGGTATTGCATATCGTCGACTCTACCGACCCCGCGCAGGTAAAGGCCACGCGTGACAAGGTTGATCTGACGAAAACGCTGGCCGTTGTTGCCAGCAAGTCTGGCTCGACTCTTGAGCCGAACATCCTCAAACAGTATTTCTTTGCCGAAATGGAAAAGGCCGTCGGCGCTGGAAAAGCGGGAAGCCACTTTATCGCGATCACGGATCCTGGTTCAAAAATGGAGCAAGTAGCGAAGGCAGACGGCTTCCGGCACATCTTCTACGGCGATCCTGAAATTGGAGGCCGCTACTCGGCCCTGTCGAATTTTGGCGTAGTCGCTGCGGCCGTTGCAGGTCTCGACACCGACAAGCTACTGGCAGAGGCTGCCAAGGCTGTTGCTGCGGCAAAGAAGCCGGTGAGCGAAAACGGCGCAGTGCAACTGGGATTGATTCTTGGGTCAGCCGCAAACGCTCACCGCGACAAGATCACGATCTTTACTTCACCGGAAATCCACGACCTCGGCGCCTGGCTGGAGCAGCTGATCGCCGAGTCAACGGGCAAGGTGGGCAAGGGCATCACGCCGGTCGATCGCGAAGCAATCGGAGCACCGGACGTTTACGGTAATGACCGGGTATTTGCCTACGTGCGCTTGAAGAACACAGCTGATGCAAGCCAGGATGCGAAGATTGCTGCACTCGAAAAGGCAGGCCATCCGGTCGTACACTTCGAAATCTCCGACCTGTACGAAATCTTCGGCCAGTTCTTTACCTGGGAAGTAGCCACCGCGGTTGCCGGTTCAATCATGGGGATCAACCCTTTCAATCAACCCGACGTGGAGTCCGCGAAGATCGAAACGCGCGCGTTGACGTCTGAATACGAAAAGACCGGAAAGCTGCCCGAAAGCAAGCCATTTTTGACCGACAGCGGTGTCGGGCTCTACGCGACCGATGCATATGCTGCAAAGTTGAAGAGCGCGGCGCCGTCAGCGACACTGGCCGGAATCCTGAAAGCACACCTGAGCCAGATTCATGCCGGCGACTATTTTGCGGCCCTCGCATTTCTGCCAATGTTTGCGGAAAACGAAAAGATCATCCAGGGTTTTCGGCACAAAGTGCGCGATGCCAAACGAGTTGCCACTTGCCTCGGATTCGGTCCGCGCTTCCTTCACTCGACTGGGCAGGACTACAAGGGCGGTCCCAATACAGGAGTCTTCCTGCAGCTCACGGCCGATCACGCGGTGGACGTCAGCATTCCGGGACAGAAGTACAGCTTTGGCATCGTGATCGCCGCTCAGGCTGCAGGCGACCTGGCCGTGCTGGAATCTCGCGGCCGGCGCGTCCTCCGTGTTCACCTCGGCAAGGATGTTTTCGCCGGTCTGAAAACCCTGGCCGCTGCCATAGAGCAGGCGTTGCAATAGTCTCAAACAACTCAGAGTGTGCCCGGGCCGCCAGATACAGGTCCGGGCCGCCACAGCATTGTGGAGTGCCCTATGACCGCCCTCGAAACTTCCCCGCGAATTACTCCATTTCTCTGGTTCGACTCGAACGCCGAAGAGGCGGTCGATTTCTACCTCTCCGTCTTCAAAAACTCCCGCCGGATTAACACCGTTGTACGGAACATCGATGATCCAAGCGGGGCCAAAGGCACGGTGCTGATCATCGAGTTCGTGCTTGACGGCCAGAAGTTCGTTGCGTTGAATGGCGGCCCGTACCAGAAGTTCAACGACGCTGTTTCGTTCTTTGTGAGTTGCGACACGCAGGCTGAAATCGATGAGTACTGGTCGAAGCTAACCGAAGGAGGCAGCGAAATTCAATGCGGATGGCTGCGAGATAAATTCGGCCTGTGCTGGCAAGTCGTCCCTGCGCGCATCGGTAGCTTGATCAAGAACCCGAACGCTATGCAGGCGATGATGAAGATGAAGAAACTTGATCTCGCCGAATTGGAACGCGCCGCGAATTCTTAAGAATTGGGATCTTAGAGTCTGCCGCGGGTCGGCAATGTGCTGCCGCTAACCTGCTGACTTGAACGCCGCGCTAACTTGCTTTTGTTCTCGCGAATTATCCGTTGGAACATGCCTCGCAAGCGAATTCGAATCGCCACGGCTCAATGAAGCTGAGAGCTGAAAGCTGACGGCTAATAACTGGAACTCGCGTGCGATATGCACTGGTGTACCGCCGGGAACGTTGCCGCGTAGGAACGCGTCACGTGCAGCCGGTCCATCACAACGTAACGAATACGAAGTCCATTAATCGTGGAAGGAAGCTGCGCAGGAATGCGCTGGCGGTCGACATAGACGATCAGCGCGGCCTCGCGCGAATTATCGAGGCTCTGGCCGACGCCGATTCCGAAGAACGCCGGATTCTGCATCCACTTGTGCGCGATCTGCCGCTTCACCGCAATCGCCTGTGCGACAACCGCGGCCGGAAGCGGAGGAATGGCGGCGGTTGTCTGTGCGGTGGGCGCCAACCCGAACGCGACCGACCGCGCCGTTGTTGGAATCACAATCGTGCGTACGCCCTCGACGACAGCGGGTACGGCAGGAGAGGCATTCTGATCGACGTAGACGATCAATGCCGCGGTGCCCGGTTCATCGCTGCTCTTTCCGGGCGCGATGCCGAGGATGCCAGCGGAGGGACTGATCAGCGAATGCCCGGTGGCAAGAGCCTGCTGCTGCCGTGCAAACTCGACGTCGCTTGGGATCCTTGCCTGCGCCGCAGACATCGTACTGTCGCCGTAGCTGAGGCAACTCACTTCGTGATCGGCACTGCCAACGAAAGAAAAGCTGCTGCCTCCCGGTGTCTGGTTGCGCAATTCATTCAACACGTCGGGCGCGGGACTTGCGATTCCGTGGCTCACGCCTGCAACATCGATGCCGCCGGCAAAGAAGAGCCCAACCGGTTCGGCATTTCCGGTATCGACAATCAGTGCGCCTGAATCACCCGCATCACTGAAGCGATCTCCGCTCACGGCGATTTGGCTTGAAAATTGTTTTGTCAAGTAAGGCTTGGTTTCGGCGCAGTCACGGAAATAATCGACTGAGACATCCAAGTCGAGCGCTGTAACCCTGCCACAGGTGAGGCCTGTCGTACGGCCACTCTTGGCAACGCGCAACTCGAGCGTTGCATTTTCGCCTTTGCCGCCGGTTGATGAAATGCCCGGTGGCGCCGCGGCAAGCGAACCATCTGGCTGCCGGGATCCGAGTTCCATGATGCCGCCGGACGGGTCCACCGTGTGCGACGCAATCTGAGCGATGGCAACGTCGGCATTGGTTTGCCGTGAGCGTAGCGGAAGCCAGGTCGTCAGCGCAGCGACGGGAACGGTCCCGGGGCCGTCGCCGCTGGGCGTGCAATTGTTGTCGATCAAGCCCGGCTGAACGATCGAGTCGCCGACCGCCGCGTGGTCACTGCGCGCAAGCACGTGGTTGTTGCTGAGCAGGTACTGGCGTCCGCTTTCGTCCTGCACAAGAGAGCCGAGAGTACCGCTGCAGCAGTCGACGATGGTATTGCGATTCTCGTCGAAGTCGTTGTTGTTGCCGCCCGAGCTGCCCAGCAGGACCGGTCCGGCAAGTGCATCCTGATGGCTCGCAGGATTGCTTGCGATGCCCGTCGAATTCAACAGCACTGCTGCTTCCGTTCTGGAGGTCGTTTCCGGGACGCCGGCCACTACGTAGGTCACGCCCGTTGAGGAAATAACCGCCGGCGCCGTGTAGGTGACCGAGCATGTCGTAAACGCGCGCTGGGTTCGCTGGCAGACCGGTACGCTCAATGTACCCTCACCGCCGGCATCACCCGAGGGAGTATTTGACAGGCTGAAGCGGATGCTTCCGGCTCCGCCCGCCTCCGCCAGATATCCGGTAACCGTAACGCTGCCACCCGGGCCGACTGCAGCGTTCTCAGGAGTGAGCGGCTGAAGGAAGCCGGGGGTCAGAGTAACCACAGAGGTGGCGCTGACCGTGGGATCGCTCTTCAATACCGCCGTCACCACCACCTCGGCCCGATTGCTGGTGAGATAGCTGGGCGGCGTGTATTGGCCCGATGCACTGATCTTGCCCGGACCGGAGGTGGGATCGCCTCCGCTGACGGACCACGTCACATCTGTCGGTCCGCCCGCGCTCAACACTGCCGAAAACTGGTGCACCAGGCTTCCGTGCGAGTTAACGGCGTTGCACCCGGTGCAATTGGTATCGATGACCGCCGATGCGGGCGAGATCGGGTTCGCAGAAGTTGCCCTCGCAGATGATCCGGCGCCGCAGCCGGCTAGGACCGCCACACTGGCAAGCAGAAGCAGCGTAAGCAGCAGTCGAAAGCAGCTGGACGCATGTCCGCCCGCAGAACAGATGTCCTGAAGTGAGAGCTGCTTCGGCATGGGCACAATGCGGTACAAGTCTTTCTAATTGCAGGAGATCTGCTTCTTTCGTGGTTTCAAGTGAGCCTACCTTTAAAGGTTAGCGCTTTTTGCATGAAAGGGCATCCGCGAGTGTTTCTCAGTTCGGTTAAAAAGTAATGATTTTAAGCAGATAGTATGTCAAAAATTTGTGCTGCATCCGGGAAACTCGGGGAAGTCGGACTGAGCATCCCAGGCTATCGATGTATCGTCAAAGCGGAAGACTCGGAGGGCGCCAATGGCTGAACTGGTCGCCGAACAGGCTGACATTACCACCTTGCACGTTGATGCCATTGTGAATGCAGCCAACACATCGCTACTTGGAGGCGGCGGGGTAGACGGGGCAATTCATCGCGCCGCCGGCCCGGAACTGCTCGCCGAATGCCGCAAACTCGGCGGCTGCGCCACCGGAGACGCAAAAGCCACACCAGGATTCCATCTTCCGGCCAGGTGGGTCTTCCATGTCGTCGGCCCGGTCTGGCACGGGGGCGACAGCGGCGAAGACAATCTGCTCGCCGGCTGCTATCGCCGATGCCTCGAGCTTGCCAAAAGCCACCATGTCCGATCCGTCGCTTTCCCTGCCATCAGCACCGGTGCGTACGGTTTTCCCCAAAAACGTGCGGCGAGGATTGCAGTCGACACAGTGCGCGAATACGTAGGTGCGAGTGGAGTCGAGGTTGTGCGATTCTCCTGCTTCGATCGCGCTACACTGGCCATCTACGAAGACCTGCTTGCCGAGCCGCTACGCAATTCGGCTGCTTGAATTTGCGGCTTTGAAGGGGCACGGCTTCAGCCTTGCCGCAAGCGATCAAGAATCAACTCGGGCTTTAGCCCCTGAGGGATGTTTCTTCAAGGCCAATAAGCCTCTCAACTCCCGGGGGGGGGACCAAATGGAATATGTGAATCTTGGCCGCACGGGACTTAGGGTCTCGCGCATCTGCCTTGGCTGCATGACCTATGGCAAGCCGCCCGAACCCGGCGAGATGAAAGGCGGCCGCCATCTCTGGGCGCTGAACGAAGAGGAGAGCCAGCCGTTTCTGCGCCAGGCCCTCGACCTCGGCATCAACTTCTTCGACACCGCCAATGTCTACTCCAGCGGAGAGAGCGAGCGCGTCGTCGGCAAGTTTCTCAAGGCCAATACCCGCCGCGAAGCCGTTGTCATCGCCACCAAGGTGCATGGAGAGATGCGCGACGATCCGAATGGTCGCGGCCTCTCGCGGAAGGAAATTCTGTTCGAGCTCGATCAGAGTCTCACTCGCCTAGGCACCGATTACGTTGACCTTTACCAGATTCATCGCTGGGACTACGAAACTCCCATCGAAGAGACGCTCGAGGCGCTGCACGACACGGTGAAGGTCGGCAAGGTACGCTACATCGGCGCATCGTCGATGTATGGCTGGCAGTTTGCGAAAGCGCTCTATCTTGCCGACCTGTGCGGCTGGACTCGCTTCGTTTCCATGCAGAACCACTACAACCTCCTCTATCGCGAAGAAGAGCGCGAGATGCTGCCACTATGTGAAGAGGAGGAGATCGCGGTGATTCCGTGGAGCCCGCTGGCGCGAGGACGTCTCACTCGTGCCTGGCAGTCGGAGACCACGAAACGCTCCGAGACCGACCGCTTCGGCAACACCATGTATGCGCGCACGGAGGAGGACGACGAACGAGTCGTCGACCGCCTCGGCGAGGTCGCCGAGAAGCGCGGAGTGCCGCGAGCCCAGGCGGCCCTGGCCTGGATGCTCAGCAAGCCGGTGATCACCGCGCCGATCGTAGGCGCGACAAAGCCGCACCACCTCAACGATGCCGTAGCTGCGCTGTCGCTGAAGTTGGCGGCGGAGGAGATCGCCGCGCTCGAAGAACCCTACCGCCCGCATCCCATGCTGGGGTTCAGCTAATGATGCTGATGATGTAGAGCGATGATGGAAAACCGAGAGTTGTTCCGAGCGAGTCGCCAACGGCGACGAGTCGGGAGACCAGACTGCCTCGATTCCTACTCCTGGCGGCACTCTCTCATCGCCAGCTCTTCTTCGCGATTTGTCTACCTGTCAGGCCGTCTCCCGTGGCTGCATCTCATTCGATTGCAAGCCATTCCGTTCTTATGCGCTTTTGCATGTTTATTTCCGTCGAATCACTATTCCTGAAGGCGGGACGAAGACAGGGACGAAGACAGGTACTGAACTCATACCATGAACGCGGGAGAATTCACCCCACCCCCCTCCCGAAATTCGCAGAAAGTTTGCAGCAAATTCGCCGCGGCGCCCGGACTACTTCACTCCGAATTACCTTATTGCACCTTCAGCACGAGCTTGCCGAAGTGAGTGGCGGATTCCATCTCCCGGAAGACGGCGCGCGCATCCGTCCAGGGATGGCTTTCGAAGACGGGCCGCAGTTTCGTAGCCGTGATGGCCTTGTTCATCTCATCGAAGTGGTGGCGCGAGCCGACGTAGATGCCGCGGATCTGCACCTGCTTGTGCAGAATCATCGGGATCGGGATGGGTTCCGACGGGCCGGAGAGCACACCGATCTGTGCAATCATGCCGCCCATCTTTACAGCGCGCAGCGAACGGGGCAGCGTCCCCACACCGCCAACCTCGACTACCAAATCGACTCCCTCGCCATTCGTCTGCTCGATGACCCAGCGGTCCCACTCGGAGGTCTCGCCATAACTAAATCCGTCGTCGAGCCCGAGCGAGCTGGCGCGCTGTAGCTTGGCATCGCTGGATGAGATGCCGAGCACGCGTGCTCCCTTCAGCTTCGCAAACTGCAGCGCAAAGGTCGAAACTCCGCCGGTGCCCTGAATTAAAACCGTCGCGTTCGCCTGCAGATTTCCCGCTCCGAGGGCATTCCATGCAGTGACGGCCGCGCAGGGGAGCGTCGCGGCCTCTTCAAAGCTAAGGTGATCGGGGATGCGAACCAGGCCAGACTCTTTCAACAGTACGTATTCGGCGAGCATGCCATCGATGTCGCCGCCGAGCGCGCCTTTGATCTTCGCCGGAGTCGGCGGGCCGTCGAGCCAGTTCTGCATGAAGATTCCGCAGACGCGGTCCCCGGGCTTCCACGCAGAGACGCCTTCGCCCACCGCTGCGACTTCGCCCGCGCCGTCAGAGCAGGGAATCCGCGGCAGCCGCAGTCTGGGATTGTAGAGCCCCTTCACCATCATCAGATCGCGATAATTCAGCGAGACCGCACGAATTTTAATAAGAACTTCGCCGGGACCGGGCTGCGGAGTGGGCCGCTCAACAAGCTCAAGGGAATCAATACCAAACGAGAGAATTTGCCGCACGCGCATTTCGTTTCTCCGGTCGGGAATGTCTGCACCGCTGGTTCGAGGCGGTCAAAGCGCGGTACGAGATCTTTCGACTCATCCGTAAAATGAAAGATATGGCGCGCGGTTGGGAAAGTAAATCGGTGGAAGAGCAGTTAGCAAGCGCCAACGAAAAGAAACCGGTGCGCGCCGGAGAGGCAAAGATGAGTGAAGAAGAACGACGGCTTGCCGTTGAGAGGCGTGCAGCCACTGAGCGGCGCAGACAGGCACTGAATCTTCAACGCGAAAACATCCTTTCGCAGCGGACATCGAGCCCTGCGCGGAGGGCGGCGCTCGAAGCGGCGCTGACCGAGATCGAAGCGCAGATCGAGGCGCTGGGGTAGAACGAGAACGGTTTTATTCGTCCCGGCTGAACAGGATGGAATTTGCCTGCTGCACCGGCGTCAACAGCACTCGGGCGATGTTGACGTGCGCCGGTCGGGTTGCAGCCCATACGATCACGTCGGCGACGTCTTCTGCAGTAAGCGCCTTTACGCCCTTGTAGACTTTGGCGGCGCGTTCGGAATCGCCGCGAAAACGCACCAGGCTGAAATCGGTCTGCACCATGCCCGGGTCGACGCTGGTGACCCGGATCGGCGTACCGAGTACATCCTGGCGCAGACCGTCGTTGATGGCGCGCTCGGCGGCCTTCGTTCCGCAATAGACCGCGCCGTTGGGATAGCTAAGTTCGCCCGCGGTTGATCCCAGGTTGACGACGTGGCCTCGCCCGCGCACCACCATTCCCGGAACGACGGCCCTGGTGACGTAGAGGAGACCCTTGACGTTAGTGTCGATCATCTCCTCCCAGTCTTCGATCTTGCCCATGTAGAGCTTGTCGAGTCCGCGGCTGAGGCCGGCGTTGTTGACCAGGATGTCGATCTCGGCCCATTCGAGCGGTAGGCCGTCGATGGCGTTCTGCACAGCGCGACGGTCGCGCACGTCGAGGTCGATGGAGTGCACGGCAGGGGCGCCCCGCTCTTTGGCGCGTGAGGCGATTTCCGAGAGTCGTCCGGCGCGGCGCGCCGCGAGGAGCAAGCGAGCCCCCTCAGCGGCAAAGGCGAGAGCTGTCGCCGCGCCGATGCCGGCGCTGGCCCCAGTAATGAAGACGATCTTTCCGTTCAAGCGCATGAAACCATCCTAGCGGACTCGAGACCAGAAAAACGTGACGGCTGGTACCAACGCCTCGCGTCCGGGTATTACTCGTACAGCTTGCAGAAAAGTCGATCGGCGCGGGTCTCGTAACAGGGCGCTACTTCAGTCATGCCGCAGATGTCTCCAAATTGATAGGGGCTTAGCCCCGACGACCGCCTCACTATGTCTATTCCTTTTCGTTCAGGTTGCTACGCCGCTGCGCGAGACGATACTGACCGACGGCCCAGTCTTCGTTGGCGAGACCATCCTGTTTCGCCTGCTGGAAAACGTCGGCCAGGTTATCGGCGAGGCTGAGCTGCGTGTTGCGGCCGGCGGCAGCCTCGCGAAGCAGGCGCGTATCCTTTGCGCCGAGATCGATGCTGGCGCCGGCGTGCCTGGGTGGGTGCAGCATCACGTTGGCATAGGCTGCATAAAACGGCGACTGGAAGAGTGCACTGTTCACAGCGTCGAAAAACACCCCAGGCGCAATCCCCTGCGACTCGGCGAAGACAAAGGCCTCGCTGAGCGATTGAATCATTGTACTGATCAGGAAGTTTCCGCCGAGTTTGACGGCGTGCGCCTGCCGGGGCTCCCGGCCGATGACGGAGATCCCGCGCGATAGCGGCGTCAGCAGCGGGCGCGCCTTTGCGATTGCATCGTCAAGACCCGCCGCAACGATCCACAGCCGTCCGTCAACGGCAACATTGGGACGGCCAAAGACGGGTGCGGCTACGTAGTGCTGGCCGCGGCGCTCGTGTTCGACAGTGAGACGTTCGGAAAGCGCAACGCTGATCGTGCTCAGCGAGATGTGCAACGCCCCAGCGGGCAGCGTGCTAAAGACTCCCTCAGCACCGAAGAGTACCTCTTCGTGCGCGGCATCGTCGAAGAGCATGGTCATCACAACATCGGCTCCGCGCGCCGCCTTGGCAGGCTTGGAAACGATAAACGCGCTGGTGGAAGCGAGTGCCTCGGCGCGATGCCGGGTTCGATTCCACAAAGTGAGCTGGTAGCCCGCTTCAGCAAGCCGGCGAGCCATAGGCGTTCCCATTTGCCCAAGACCAAGAAATGCAATCTTCATCGGTTTGTCCTTGAAGTCCGAGTTTGGTTTCAATCCGTTGGAGCGCCGCCGTGCCGGTAAACTGAATCTTCGATGCTTCGAACGGTCAATGCGACGCGTTATGTTGTTCCGATGCGCGAAGGCGGCTCTCTGCCTGCGATTGTAGAGGCTGACGACCTCGGGCTCTACGTTGTTAAGTTCCGCGGAGCAGGGCAGGGAATTCTCGCGCTGATCGCGGAGCTGATTGCCGGCGAGATTGGCCGTGCCCTCGGCCTTCGCGTGCCGGAGATCGTGCTGATGAATATCGATGCAGCGCTCGGCCGCAACGAACCCGACTACGAGATCCGGCAACTGCTCAAGGCCAGCTCCGGCACAAATCTTGCCCTCGATTACCTGCCAGGATCGACAATGTTCGACCCCGCCGCGCGCGACGCCGCCGCGGCCGGCGAGGCTTCCATGCTTGTCTGGTTCGATGCTTTTACCCAGAATGTCGACCGCACTCCGCGCAACGCCAACCTGCTGGTGTGGCACCGAAAGCTCTACCCGATCGACCATGGCGCTGCGCTCTACTTTCATCACGACTGGCCAACCATGGAGAAGAAGATCGATTCACCCTTTGCGGAGATCAAAGATCACGTACTGCTGCCCTGGGCCTCGGAGATCGGTCACGCCGCGAAGATCGCGCATGAGCGGTTGACGCGGGAGGCTCTTGAGGGAGTCGTTGCGCTCGTTCCGGATGAGTGGTTCAAGGCGATCCCGGGTGATATAACTTCTGCCGAGAGGCGAGCCGGATATACGGAGTTCTTCACGCGAAGGCTTGAGGCAGCTGCAGCTTTCGAAAAGGAGGCGAAGAGTGCCTACAATCGCCTCGTTTGATTACGCGATCCTGCGCGTGGTGCCGCGCGTCGAGCGGCAGGAGTTTATCAATGCCGGCGTGGTCGCCTTCTGTCTCGAGAAGAAGTTCCTGGGCGCCCGCATTCATCTGAACGAGCAGCGGCTCCGCGCGCTCTGGCCCGACGCCGACGTGGAGCTGGCCCGCGAGCACCTTGAGGCCGTGCGGCGCATCTGCGACGGCGACCCCGCTGCCGGGCCAATCGCGAAGCTCTCGCAGCGAGAGCGATTCCACTGGATCATCTCGCCGCGCAGCACCATCATCCAGCCGTCGCCGGTACACACAGGTGTTTGCGAGAAGACCGACGGCCTGCTCGATCGGCTGGCGAAGCAGTTTCTGGATGCGTGAATCGGGGTTCCGCGCACCTTCACTCACTTGGTCCTTCGGCCCGCCCGGCTATTTATTATCCGTTGTCATGTTCGCGGAGTCGAAACATCTGCGGTTGTCCTTCGTTCGCAAGCCTTTCAACATGAAGAGCGCTTACATTGGAGAGGCCGCTGACACGCCTGCTGTGACCTTTTACGTGCTTCCGAATTCCCCGCGACCAGCGCGAAAGGCGTTACAATCATGCCGTTTTCGAATCGGAAAGGGGAAAGTCTCACGTAATGCGATCGTTGCAATTCGCGTGCGCCCAACCTGCATAGTTTTCTCGGGGCTCTACGCACTCGTGGGGCTGGGTGCTTTCGTCCGTTCGTGCACTTCGACATCAACCTGAATCTTCCGCGATCCATGACCGAGTCCGCGCCTGTTGTCTACGCTATTGCTGCGTTGTCCGCATATGCGGTCTCAGGCTGCATTTCGGGGCTGGTCGGAACCTACCTATTCAATTTCATGCCGGCTTGACGGGCGGGATCGATGCGCGCTTCGTAAAGACGGCCAACAATTAACGCTCGCATCTTCGGAAGTTTGACAAATCTTTGCTCCAAGCCTCATCGATTCCTACTGCTGCTGTTGGGGCGCGACCAACTGGTGCGCGATCGCAAACAGAGCCAGTTCCAGCCGCGTTGATACGCCTGTCTTGTCGAAGATGTTCGACAGGTGGCGCTTCACGGTTTCCTCGCTCAGCGAGAACTGCTTGGCAATGTCGCGGTTGCTGCAACCCTCGACGATGCAACCAACCACGTCGAGTTCGCGTGGCGTGAGGCCGTAGGTCTTGCGCTGCGGCGGTTGTGCCTGGCGCATGAGGTCGTGCAGAGCCGAGACCAGGTTTACAACGCGCTTGCCGCCGATCCAGTAGTCGCCGGCGTAGACGGTGCGGATAGAGGTATGGAGGGCGCCGGCGAGCGCGTCTTTGAGGACGATGCCCCGCGCCCCGATGTGCAATGCCTCGATGATCTGCTGCGTAGTGATCATCGAGGTGAGGAGGATGATCTTGACCGTCGGCGAGCCGTTCATGATCGCGCGCATGGCCTCGAGCCCCGGCAGGCGCGGCATCTGGACATCGAGCAAGAGGATGTCAGGGGTCATTTCCAGGGTTTGGGTAATGGCCTCATCGCCGTCGTCGGCTTCTCCCACCACCTCAAAGCCGTCGCGCTCTGTAAGCATATTTCGCACACCGATGCGCACTACTGGGTGATCATCGGCGAGTACGATGCGAATTAATTGATCCACGTGCCCCGGGCCTCCAAGCCTTTGTTAAGCCGAGCGGCAAGAAAGCCGTTCGAAGAGAATTCCTGTTGGGTGTGTGCGAAAAGATCAACTGACCCTAGGCCGGGAACTCCCTTTCAAGCATACGCTCCAACTTTCTCGTAGCTGAATACAACTCTTGTAGTGCATCGGCACAGTTATCCAGTTGATCACTCTTGGATTCAAAGAAAGCGCCCAGCCGCGCGACCTGCATGGCGCCCGCCATTCCGCACCCGCCCTTGATGGCGTGTCCGATCCGGCGTATCTCCTCTCGGTCCCCGGTGTTAATGGCGCTTTCCAGCGCGGCCAAGCGCTTTTGCAGGTCGCTGACGACCGCGGCATAAATCTCCCGCACCGTTGCTTCTGTCATCAACTGGCGGAATTGGGCAAGCGTGCTCGGGTTAACCACGTCATCTTCGTCTGAATCAGTCGCCACCTGTTCGATCTTGGGCTTGTGCTGGTTAAGCAGCTTGTGCAAGTCCTCAGGGCCAAAGGGCTTCAGCAGAAAGCCGTCTGCCGCCGCAATCAGATCCCCGGCCGGTGGGCTGCCGCTGATGAGGATGATCTCGTCCTGGCCCAGTTGGCGAAGCTTCGTGATCAGTTCCGGGCCGCACAGTCCTGGCAACTGCGTGTCCAGCAACACCACGCTGGGCTTAACGGTTCCGGCCTCCAGCATCCGCAGAGCTTCGTTCCCATCCTCGGCGCTGTGAACGAAATGGCCGTGCAACGTGAGAACGGTTGCAATCACCTCTCGGCTGACAAGGTCGTCGTCGATAAGCAGGATGGTCGGAAGTTCGTGCTTTTCGCCTATGCCCAGCATTTGTCCCCGCCTTGGATTGGATTTGCCGGAGTGCTCTATTCCTCTGCGACCGAGATCTCATGCAGCCAGCCGGGAGCCTTCAGCAGCTCGCGAGGCCTCGATCCGTCGGCCGGACCCACGAGCCCATCGCGCTCCATCAGGTCGATCAAATGCGCGGCACGGCCATAACCGATCCTGAGACGGCGCTGCAGCAGCGACGTCGAAGCCTTGCCGAACTCAAACACCAGCCGCACAGCATCATCGAACATCGGATCGTTCTCGTCTTCATCGCTTGCCGAACCGCCCTCCAGGCTCTGCTTCTCCTCGCGCGGCGACTCGAGGAAGCCCTGGACGTACTCCGCCTGGCCCTGGTCCTTCCAGAACGCTACCACCGCTGCGGTCTCCTTCTCGCTTACGAACGGCGCGTGCAATCGCAGCAGCCGGCTGGTGCCAGGCGGCAAAAAGAGCATGTCGCCACGGCCCAGCAGCGCCTCTGCTCCGTTGGTGTCGAGAATGGTCCGCGAGTCAACTTTTGTTGCCAGCCTGAAGCTGATGCGCGTTGGGACGTTTGCTTTGATCAGCCCTGTGATGACGTCGACGCTGGGCCGTTGCGTGGCCAGAACGAGGTGAATGCCTACGGCGCGCGCCATCTGCGCAAGTCGCGTAATCGACTCTTCCACGTTCGCCCGGTCCAGCATCATCAGGTCAGCGAGTTCGTCGATGATGATGACGATGTAGGGCAGTGGCTCTTCTTCCTGACCGTCGTCGAAGAGCGACGGCATCGTGCCCTCGAAGAGCTTGTTGTACTGATCGATGTTCCGAACGCTGCGGCTGGCGAGGAGTTTCAGCCGGCGCTCCATCTCGCGGACGGCGTTGCGTAGTGCATTGGCGGCAAGCTTCGGCTCTGTGATGATCGGAGTGAACAGGTGTGGAATGCCCTCGTACATGCCAAGTTCAACGCGTTTGGGATCGACGAGAATCAACCGGACCTGCGACGGCGTCGTGCGGAAGAGCAGGCTCATGATCATCGCGTTGATCGCGACCGACTTGCCGGACCCGGTCGAGCCGGCGATCAGCACGTGCGGCATCGAGGCCAGGTCGGCTGTGACGATGCGCCCGTTGATGTCTTTGCCCATGGCCAGTGTGAGGCGCGATTTGGCCTTGGCGAAGGTCTCCGACTCGAGGACATCGCGAAGATGGATTGTCTCGCGTTCGTGGTTCGGCACCTGGATGCCGACGGTACTTTTACCAGCCATGCGCTCGATGAGGATGCTTTCAGCGCGCATTGCAAGACAGAGGTCCTCGGCGAGGCCGGTTACCCGGCTGTACTTTACGCCCGCCTCGGGCTTGAACTCGTAAGTCGTGACCATCGGACCGGGGTTGATTTGCACAACCTGGCCGGTTACATCGAATTCCGCGCATTTTTCCACCAGCACGCGGGCTTCATCGCGCAATGCGTCCTCGCGGACGATCTGCGGACCGCTGCCCAAATTCAGGAGCGTGCTCGGAGGCAGCCGGAATCCACTAACGTTCTTCGGCGCCACGGTGACCGTGCGCTCGTCGGCATCGGCGCGCTCGTGGATGGCGATACTCCCTGGCGCTGCAGCAGCCGGTGGATGTGCAGCTGGAGCCGGTGCAGGTGCAGGCGCGAGCGCGGGGACGGTGGCGGGCCGCGTCTCCGCAACGCTGCGCGGCGCAGGCGGAGCCGTCTCTACGGGCGTCGATGTGACCGCAGGAGCAGAAACGTCGGCAGCGACCTTCGCGGGTACACCAGATTCGGCGACTGTCCGCTCCCAAATGCTGGAACGGCGCGGCGGCGCCGGATCCTCCATTCCTGATTTTGCCGCTCTCTGGAATGCCGGAATCTCGTCGACCGGATCGGGCTCAGGGGCGCGCTTCTTCAGGCCGAAAAACGCCGCGAGCCGGCTCCCGCGGGCGGGTGTGGGCGGCTCGGAAATGGGCTCGGGGCCGCCGGGGATGGCGCCCGAGAAGAGGCGTTGGGCTGGGCCGGGCTGGCTTTGCTCGATGAGCCGTTCCTCGAGGTCCCGCCTCCGTTCCGCGCGCTCATCGCGCCAGTTGCGGTAGCGATCATGCCAGGCTACAAGGCTGAGCCAGCGATCCTCGATCTGCGTTTTCAGCGTCCAGAAGTTGATGTCGGAGGCAAAGTAGATGCCGGCCAGCGCCAAAACCGAAGCCACCAGCCAAGCGCCCTGCGTGTTCAGGTAGACCACAAGGGCTCCCGAGATGACCCGGCCCATTACGCCCTCGACTGGCACGGCGTGCAGCCAGTGCCAGTGCCACGGCAACAGTCCCAGAACGGCAGGCGCAAAGATAATGGCCAGCGCTGCTCCCATCGAGCGCAGAACGGCCGAACCACCGGAGCGCGAGCGAATCCAGTTCCAGCCCATCTCGCCGAGCCAGAGCGGCAGAAGAAACACGATGATTCCGAAAGCCTGCAGCAGGATGTCGCTCAGCGTGGCGCCCGTTACCCCGATCCAGTTGTGAACATGGGCCGCATCACCGGCCGAAGCGGTATTCAGCGACGGATCGGTGGGGTGGTACGTGGCAAGCGCAAGAAACAGGAGGATCGATACCAGCGTCACCACCATGCCGAGGAATACGTTCAGAGCTCGACTTCGTGTGGGCGACAGGATGATCGGAATCGGCTTCATTGAGGGGGACGCCTCCGCCCTGGCTGCCGCAATCGGCTGGAACCGCCAAGGCGGACGAGAAATCCCAGAGCAACCCTTATTATCGGCGCTGCAAAGTTGGGATTCCGGTCAAAACACGGCAGGGGAACCTGAGTAGGGAATAGCAGAAGGGAATGGGGCGTCGCGTCCTTTGGTGCCTTGCAAGGCTACGGGTGATCCGGCGCGAGGCTCAAAGGCGACAGGTTCGAGGGAATTATCGGCTCACCAGCCGATTCTCGGATCCGTTCACCGGACGCTCCCAATTCCGAGCGTATAATTCCGCCAAATTGCTGGAAGGACGCTGATTTCGTCAGAAAACTGAGCAAAAGCACGTTCAGATTGGAGGAAACCGTATGTGCAAGGTGAATCGGCGGGAATTTCTCGCGCAAGGGACTGCATTTTTGAGTGTCGCGGGCGAGGCTGAGATCCTTTCCCACGGCATTCAGGCGGCTGCAGCGCAAACTGGAGAAGCGGACAGGATAGCCCCGGACGTTTATTTTCACGAGGGAGACGTTGTTTCTGACAATGCTCCGGCCGTCTGCAACAACGGGTGGGTGATCTTCGAGGATTATGTGCTCGTGATCGACGCCAACTATCCCGCAGGCGCGAAGCTGATGATCAGCAAGATCCGCTCGATCACCGACAAGCCCATTCGTTTTGCTTTCGATACGCATCACCACGGCGACCATGCGTATGGGAACCAGGTGTTCGTGGAGAATGGCGGCGTCCCTGTTGCGCATACGGGCGTGGTAGAAGAGATGCGGCGCTGCGAGACCGGCTACTACGGCGACAGGAGCGGACGATGGGAGGGTGAGGCGAAGGTTCGTTCCGATCTTGCAGGGTCGCGGCTGAAACCGCCCAGCGTTCTGTTTCCCAAGGAGCTTTATTTCGACGATGGTAAACATCGTGTCGAGTTGATGCACCTGGGCGTGGCACATACGCATGGGGACGCCGTCGCGTGGCTGCCTCAAGAGAAGATTCTCTTTACAGGCGATGTTTGCGTAAATGGACCGTACAACTATGTGGGCGATGGCGATGTCGGCAAGTGGATCGCGACGCTCGAGGCTGCCAGGAAACTTGGCGCGAAGACGGTCTGCGCGGGGCATGGTCCGCGCTCAGTCGACACCGTGCTCGATGATCAGCAGATGTTTTTCAAAGTTCTGCAGGAGGAGGTCCACGCAAAGCTGACCAAGGGCGCGCCGGAAGATGCCAAGCCGCAGATCGAAGCCATACGGAAGGCGATCAAAGGCAACGCTCAGATCGCTCGCTATGCTTCAGAGCCGGGTAAACAGGACGGCTTCCCGTCGCAGGTGCACAAGGTCTACGAAGAACTGACCGGAAACAAGCTGGCGGCGTTTCTGGATGATCCGCATCGGGCACGGCGGGCGCACGCACATTCGCATGGAGCAGCGTGAACGCGCGACCGCGCGCATGTCCATCAGACGGCAATTCCGGATTGCTTGGCAAATCCGTTCAAGCCGTAACTTCTGATCTGGCCGGCGTCTCGGTCGCGTAGTGGTCGTGATAAAACTGCATCGTCTCGACCAGAGTCTCTCGAAGACTAATCCGTGGCGCCCAATCGAGGAGAGTACGTGCGCGATCGAGATTCGGCATACGACGATCGCAATCTTCATATCCCGGACCGTAAAACTCTTCTGCCGTGACGGATTCGATGGGGTGCTGTAGAAAGGCCGCGTTACCGGTTATTTCGGCGTAGGTATCGCGCATAAGCTCCGCAAGTTCCCGGATCGTAACTTCGTTGTCGCGGTTGCCGATATTGAAGACTTGATTCATGGCACGATCAGGCCGCTCCAGCATTGCCCAAATTGCCCTGATGGCATCGTGGATTGAAACCACGGTTCGCATTCTGTTGCCGCCATCTACGAGGAGCATCGGTTCACGGTTCATCAAAGCCGTCATGAAACACGCGAGAACTCGCGGCACGCCGTCCCCATCACGACCGGGGATGAAATCCATCTTTGGACCGAAGAAGTTCAAGGGGCGGACAATCGTAAATGGCATTCCTGTTTCATAGTGGCAAGCAAAGATGAACCTCTCGATTAGCTGTTTGGCACAGGCATACGACCATCTTTGATTCTGGATGGGCCCCATGATCAGCGGAGTAGTCGCCTCATCCAACTCAAACAAGTCCGGGTTGTCGTAACGATTGTCGGGCAGGTAGCTCGCGAGTGTCCGACCGTAAACCTCGCTTGTCGAAAAATGAATCAGCCATTTGTGGTGGCGCGCACAGATTTCGACTACGGGATAGACGTCAAAGAAATTCGCTTTGATTACGGCGAGCGGCTTCGTGTTGTACTGTGAGGGGTTGCAAATGGCAGCCAGATTGATCACAGCGTCCGCGTGCCGGACAGCGTCTTCGAACTCTTTCCACGTTTCCTTGCTATCGACAAGAGCGCGATGTAGGTTCAAGTGCGGGTTGAAAAGATGGTCCGAGATTTTGTCCGTCTCTGGGTCCCATCCATCAACATCGATGCCCTCTCGCCTAAAGAGGTCGTCAAGCAAATGGCTGCCAATGAAACCGCCGCATCCTGCAATTACCAGTCGCATAAAAGGAAACCTCCATTGGGTGCTTTCTTCGCACTGGGATCGCTTCTCAGGTTCTTGCTTGATGCCGTCTAAGCACGCCTCAAGCGGCCAAGTCATCACTGTTCTTGGCCGGCAATTCTTCAAAGGGGAACCAGAAGCAGTCCCGTGAGTGAAATCGCATTCGTCAACAGCAGCTCTCAGTCTGTTGAATCTCCATGCTGGGAGGCCGGCCTATCTCGATGGGGCTCGCCGACCTATGTGGATTGGGGTCAACCTGACTTCGCGCACTTTCAACAACTCACAGGGTGCCCCTGAATCGGTTCGCCCGGTGGGTTGTCTAGTGCAGACCTTCTGCCGCAGACTGCGCCGCCCGATTGGTTGTGCGTTCCGAGTTCCTGACACCCGACTCTGAGCTTTTTGTAGGATGCATATCTCCCCGAAGCGTGATGGCTATTGCACGCGCAAAATCCTCTTTTCTGGACCGCCCAGAATCGAGATTTGAGTTACCAGTCGATCAGGCTCCCGGCACGTAGGTCGATGTGGTGTACTTATTTTTCATATAATTGAAACAAAATAACTTAAGCCCAAAAATTACCCATAAAGATTGGTTCGCAAGGGCGTTACATATTTTGTTTGAATCTGTTTGCCGTCATCAGAATCTATCAATGATAGATATAATCTATCGTCGATAGAATTGCAAATCGGCGAATTTGGAGGAGAAAAGAAGATGACCAAAGCTGTTCGTACCGCACTCGTTCTGGGCGCAACCGGTGGAATCGGCGGCGAAACGGCCCTCGCCCTTGCACGCCATGGCTGGAAGATTCGCGCGCTGTCCAGAGGCGGGGCACCCTCAAACTCAACCCAGGCGTGGGAATGGCGCAAAGGCGATTCCCTGGAGCGGGCCTCGATTGTTGCGGCGGCCCAGGGAGTCGACGCCATTGTGCATGCCGTTAACCCGCCCGGATACAGGAATTGGGCCACCCTGGTTTTGCCCATGATTGATAACACCATTGCTGCAGCCAAAGCCAGCGGCGCGCGTATCCTGCTTCCAGGAACAATCTACAACTACGGTCCGGATGCATTTCCGGTGCTCCGCGAGGACTCACCGCAGCGGGCCGCAACACACAAGGGAAAGATTCGGATTGCGCTCGAGCAGAGACTCGAGGCCGCCGCGCAGGAGCGCGTCCGCTCTCTCATCGTTCGCCTCGGCGATTTTTTCGGACCGAAGGCGGGTAACAACTGGTTCTCCCAGGGAATGGTGAGACCCAATCATTCAGTCAGGAGCATTACGAATCCTGGAAGGAAGGGGATCGGCCATTCGTGGGCCTATCTTCCGGATGCCGGCGAGACTTTCGCGGAACTCATGGATCGCGAAGCAGAGCTCGCGGATTTCGAGCGATTCCATTTCCGGGGCCACTGGGATGAGGACGGAACAGAGATGATCGCGGCAGTCCGCGAAGCTGCGGGTCGCGAATCGATTCCTGTCAGGTCACTGCCGTGGTTGATCTTCGGTCTCGCATCGCCGTTCAATGAAACGATGCGCGAACTGAACGCGACACGTCCGCTGTGGAGGACGCCGATTCAACTGGATAATACGAGGCTGGTGCACTTTCTCGGGAGGGAGCCGCATACTTCGTTACAGACGGCGGTGGAAACGACGCTCCGTGGAATGGGCTGCATTGATCATATGGATCAGGAGGACCATGACAACCGATGAGATGAGAATGAGCCGGAGCAGAAGGCGGCCTGTCGCAGGGCGTGAGCAGATTCTATCGGCTGCCCGGGCCATTGGTGTGCGCCACGGATGGAGGGCGGTGACGATCCGGTCGGTTGCGCATGAGCTTGGCTATGCGTCACCGTTGCTCTACGAACATTTTCGCGACAAGGAAGACCTGCTGACGCAGATCGCCGTCGAAGCGATTGCGATGCTCGAAAACCGTCTCACGGAGAACCTTCCGAAGGATGGCAATGCTGCTGTTTTGATAATGGTTGAGCGGTATTGGACTTTTATGCTCGAGCACACGCAACTTTACCGGCTAATGAACGGAATGGACGGGGCGCCCATCGACAAGGACGCGGTCAGCCGGTCTGCTCAGAATCTCTGCCAGGTGATTGGAGATACTGTCCAGCCGCTGGCAGGGGAGGGAGCCACTGCGGCCGACGGCCAGACTCTGGCCGATGAACTATGGGCCCTGCTGCATGGGATGGCGGCACTCCATCTGGACAGGTTTGTACCGTTCGAGCTGGAGAGGGTCACGAACGCCGCTCTGCGATTGATCGGCGGCGCTCGTTTGGTGCCGAAGATCTGACTGGTCGAGAAGAGACGCCCAGACTCTCCAGGCTGTGCCTCGGAGAATCAGCTTCCCAGATACTTGCCGCCAAGCACCAGAAGCGAAATAGCGAGGATGATGCGGTAGACAGCGAAGATGGTGAAGCCGCGACGACGCACCCAGGCCAGGAACCACTCCACGACACCGAGCGCCACGATGAACGAGACCACAAATCCGATGATCAAGACAACCCATTTCTGGCCGGTCATGGTGACGTCGGCAACCGGGACGGCGCCCTCGGCCAGCGCCGCCTTGCTGGGGTGAATTGACTTGAGGAGATCCCATGCGGTCGCGGCGATCATGGTGGGAATGGAAAGCAGGAAGCTGAATTCGAGGGCGGACGGGCGGTCCATGCCGGTGATCTGCCCGGCTGCGATGGTCGACATTGATCGCGAGGTGCCGGGAAAAATGGCCGAGAGCGACTGGCAGATGCCGATCCAGATCGACTGGCCCAGGCTCATCTCTTCGACGTGAATCGTGGTGGGCTCATAACGTGAAGAGCGGGCGTCGATCACCCACATGACAATGCCGCCGATCAGCAGAGTCCATGCCATGATCGCGATGCTGCCGAGGTGTTTTTCCGTAAGCTTATGCAATGGCAGGGCGATTGCCGAGGTGAAGGCGAATGCGATGAGCGTGAGGGAAATGGGATGATTTTGCCAGGTACGGTCGCCGCTCTCGCCGCGCGGAAAGCTCTTGACGAAGGCGACGATGCGACCCAGAAAGAGAAGCATAAGGGCAAGGATGGCACCGGCCTGGATGACCACCGTGTACATCTTCCAGTACGTGTCGTCGAGCGGAATGCGCATCATAGCCTCGGCAATGCGAAGGTGCGCTGTCGAGCTCACAGGAAGAAATTCGGTTAATCCTTCAATAATGCCCAAAATAACTGACTGAATATAGACGTTCAAAAAGCCTCCGATACGCGCGGAAACCCGGCGCTAGCAGAACAGGATAAGGACTAGAGCAGTAAGGCCCTCAGGGGCTAAAGCCCTGTTGTTTTTCTTGAACATTTGCGGCACGAATAAAGTCGTGCCGTCATACGGAACGCTCTTCACAATGCGTTTCTCCAAAAGCGGTGAAGCCTGTCCTTCACAGAATATATTTGCGGTACAGTTCTATTGCCTTTCGATGCCGTAAACCGGAATACCCTGATCCAATTTGAACACGAGCATCGCTGCCCGGGCTGCGTAATCCGACTGCGGAAATTTATCTTTAAGTTTACCGGCAAGTTCGCGAGCGCGGGCATGCGCGGCCTCGCTTTTCTTATCGTTGTTGTCGGCCGCGTACATATCAGTCAGCACGGCCTGCCGGAACGTTGCCTGGAACAGAGCCTGCGCCGTGCGCGATCCGTCAGGATGCTCTGCCGCGAACTTCTCGTAGATTTCAGCTTCTTTCTCGGGACATTTCTCCTGGCCCTGCCAGTCGCCGCACATTTTATTGTCGAGAAGTTCGTAGGCAGCGTAGTCGGCCTGTTTGGTATGAGGAAAATTACGAATCACATGCTTCATCCCGTCCTCATCCATCTGCTCGCGGAGATAGGGCGCCTGTTCCTTGGCGGAGGGCCGTGAGGAGGCGTCGGCCTTCTGGATCTGCCAGAGGATGTCGGCGGCGCGCCATGCGGCCTCTGGGGCTAAGGGAGAATTCGGAAAAATCTCGACGAGTCGGCGATAGAGCAGATGCGCGGTGCGCGCAGCGTTGACCGGGCCTCGAGGATCGTTGGCCAACGATTCCTGATCAGCGGCCGCACCCATCAGGATCTGGTCGCCATTGGGCGTGCTTTCGATGACGACGCCCTTCGCCTGGGCCCAGCCGGAGATCGGCGGGGGCGTGTCGTTGGTGTCGAAGATCGGCGCGTCGCTGGAGTGTTCTTCTTCGATGTCGGTATTGGCGTAGATGCGGAGCCAGTCACCGCTCTTTTCCGCGACCACCAATTCGCGGCCGGGCTGCACTCGATCGACCTTCTGCGCGTTGGTGTTGGCGGAGACGTAGAGCGCTGTGACCTGGAGGGCGGTCGCGCGCGGGCCGGCAATCGGCTTCTGGAGCTGGTCTTTCTTCTTCTGAGCGGCAAGCGGCAGGGCACAAAGGATGAGGCAAAGCACAAGCGACTGTGCGGCGCGGAGATTCAAGGTCGACTTCATCGCTGGGATGGTCATATTGAAACGACGTTACCCTCCGGTTTCAGTAAGCACCTGGGCCAGCAGCACGGGATCGACATTGCCGCCGCTCACGACCCCGACGGCGGTTTTGTGGGGCGGCAGCTCCGCCTGGTGAAAGAGCAGCGCTGCGGAGGAGACTGCTCCGCTCGGTTCGGGGACGATACGCGCCTGGGCGACGATGGCCCGCATGGCAGCGCGGATCTCGGCTTCAGTGACGGTGATGATGCCGTCGACAAAGGCCTGGATATGGGCGAAGTTGCGGTCGCCCACGCTCTGGGTGCGGAGGCCGTCGGCGATAGTGCGCGAGGTAAGTTCGGCGGGCCATGTGACGATCTTGCCGGTGCGGAAGCTCTCGGCCGTGTCGCCGGCGAGTTCGGGCTCGATGCCGTAGACCTTTGTTTGCGGGCGAAGGCGCTTGACCGCAGTGGCAACTCCGCTGAGGAGGCCTCCGCCGGAGACAGGCGCGAGGACGAGATCGACTTCCGGCAGGGCTTCGATGATCTCAAGACCGCAAGTGGCCTGGCCCGTGATGATTTGTTCGTCATCGTAGGGTGGGATAACAACATAGCCATGTTGCCCGACGAGTTCTTCGGCCTTGGCGAGGCGCTCGCTGGAGGCGACTCCGACATCGACTACCTCAGCGCCATAAGCGAGCGTGGCTGCGCGCTTGATGGCGGGTGCGTTCGAGGGCATGACGATGACAGCCTTTGCGCCAACTTCGCGTGCGGCGTAGGCGACACCCTGCGCGTGGTTGCCGCTCGAGTAGGTGATGACGCCGCGTGAGATTTCCTCGGGCGTGAGCTGGAGAATCTTGTTTGACGCGCCGCGGAGCTTAAAACTGCCAATGGGCTGGAGGCTCTCGGCTTTCAGAAAGACCTCGCCGGGCGCATCGGGGAAGTATGCGCGCACGAGCGGCGTTTTGACGGCGATGCGGGCGATGCGGTCAGCGGCTGCGCGGATGGCGTCGATGGACACGAGGGAATCAGCGGCTACGGTCATGGCAGGTACTTCTCCGGCACTTGTTCGGAGGGCGATTCGGCCTGCCACACGATCTGGATGACTCTCCACTGCTTGCCGTCAAAGACCGCCTGAATGCTGTTGATGCCGCGGTCCATCGGCTTTCCGTCGGCACCGCGAGTTTCGTAGGTGCTCCACAAGTGCGCCAGGTGGCCGTAGGTTTCCGATTTCACCTTGATCTGGTGCTCGGTGAAGCTTTCGCTGCCGCGCTTGCCTACGGCGCTGATCCAGTCGTCGACAGTGAGGACGCGGGGCTGGTAGCTGCCATCGGGCTGGTGACGCAGCGGGATCAGCCGTGTTTCCGGCAGAAAGAGTGCGCGGAAGCAGGTGCGATCCTTATTGGCCGGGCCACTGACCGCTTCGTCGACGGCCTTGATCAGCTCACCGAGGGTTGTGGTTGGCGGACAGGTCGCGGCCGCAGCCATGGATTGCGGTGCAGGGTTCTGAGCGTGCAGCGTGGGTGCTGCGGCGACGACTGCGGCAAGGCACAGCGAGACCGTGAGGCGGTGCATGAGGGAATTCTACAGAAGAGGGGCAAAGATCAGGGATTAGGGAACAGGGATTAGTCAGTCGGGTTTAGAACAAATGCAATCGTGACCGGAGTCGCTTCGCGCGAGGGATGAATTGCTGCATCGGCATCAACGCGATATCTGCTGTCAGCTGCTGCTGCTCTTCCGGAATGAGACCTAGCGGATCGACGCGAGGAGAACGGATGCTCCCGCCGTCACTCAAGAGTGACGGTTCGATGTGTGTCCGCCATTGCTTCAAACCAGGATAGGAATCCAAAGGTGCGTACTCTCAGGTCGTATCGTCCTGGCTCCAAATTGAGGGCGGCCTAACCGATGGCCTCGGCTGTGGCTTCAAACCGGGGGCCTGATAGTTGTTTCGGGGTTAAAACACGAGCGCCTGGAAAGAGAGCATCCGCCTGCTCTGTGACGGTTACCGTAATGCTCCTTATCGCAGGTTGTTGGGAGAGCGTTGCGCAGGAAACGAATACAAGAGCGATGGCGGCGATACGTGCGGCGGCCATGCCGAACATTCGCGCACTCCCAGCCCCGAGATACTACTGCAGATCCCTCGGCTCGTCGCCTCGTCGCCTCGCTCGGGATGACGGCGCGATGGCTCTTCGCGATAGCTTCTGGGTTCAGATCTCCAGAATCACTGGCATGATCATGGGGCGGCGGCCGGTGGTCTTCTGGATTAATCGCTTCAACTCGACGCGGACTTTTTCCTTAACCAGGCCATAGTCCGTTTTCTGTTCTTCGCTGAGGCCGTCGATTGTTTTGAGCACGACTTCGCGGGCCTCTTCGGTGATGTCGGCGCCGCCGAAGCCGCGCATAAGGATTTCGGGTTCACGCTCGATCTTGCCCATGCGCTTGTTGATGGCCAACACGGCGAGGACGATGCCGTCTTCCGAGAGGATGCGGCGGTCGCGAATGACCAGATCCTCGACGACGTCGATGGTCGAGCCGGAGTCGATGAGGACGCGGCCGGCGGTCACCTTGTCTTTCTTGCGGGCGTCACTCTGGTCGAGTTCGAGGACGTCGCCGTCTTCGATCACGATGGCATGCTCGACGGCGCCGGTCTCCATCGCGAGCTGCGCGTGGCGGCGCAGGTTGCGGTAATCGCCGTGGATGGGGATGAAGAACTTTGGCCGGACAAGATTGATGAGCAGGCGCAGCTCTTCCTGCGAGCCGTGTCCGCTGACGTGGATGAGGCCGTGAGAGCCGTCGTCGAAGATCACATTAGCCTCGCGGCGGCTGAGGTGGTCGATGACGCGGAAGATGCTCTTCTCGTTGCCGGGGATGATGCGCGAACTGAGAACGACGGTGTCGCCGGCCTCGACGCGGGCATGCTTGTGGTTGTCGACAGCGGCGCGGCTGAGGGCGCTCATGGGTTCGCCCTGCGTGCCGCTGATGAGGACGAGAAGCTCGTCGGGCGTATAGTCGCGCATCTGGCCTGGGTTGATGATGAGGCCGGGTGGGACCTCAATGTAGCCGAGGTCCTGCGCAATCTCGGTGCTTTCCATCATGGAACGGCCGAGGACGACGGCTTTGCGGCCGTGCTTGCGGGCGAGTTCGAGCGCGATCCGGATGCGGTAGATGGAGGAAGAAAAGCAGCTGAAGAAGAGCTTTTTCTTGGTTTGCGAGAAGATCTCGTGCAGGCGCGGGATGACGGCGCGCTCGCTGGGCGTATAGCCGGAGCGCTCAACGTTAGTGGAGTCCTGCAGCAGAGCCAGCACGCCACGCTTGCCATATTCGGCAAAGGCATGCAGGTCAAAGGCCTCATCGTCGAGCGGGGCGAGGTCGATCTTGAAGTCGCCGGTGTGGATGATGACGCCGACCGGGGTGTCGATGGCGAGGGCGACGCAGTCGACCAGCGAGTGGGTGACGCGGATGGGTTCGATGGTGAAGGGGCCGATGGAGAACTTTTCCCGCGGGGTGATTTCGATCAACGTGGTCTCGTCGAGAAGTTCGTGCTCTTCGAGCTTGCCCTCGACGTACGCGAGGGTAAACTCGGTCGCGTAGACCGGCACCTTGAGTTCGCTCAGGATCCACGGGAGTCCGCCGATGTGGTCCTCGTGTCCGTGGGTCAGGACGATGGCACGGACGTGCTGCTTGTTTTCGACCAGGTAGGAGATGTCTGGAACGACAACATCCACGCCCAACAACTCTGTTTCGGGGAACATGAGACCGGCGTCGATGACGATGATGTCGTCTGCCCAGCAGATCGCCAGGCAATTCATTCCGAATTCGCCAAGACCGCCGAGCGGGATAATCTTCAGCTTTTCGTTTTGCATCTGTCAGGTTGATGCTAACACCTGCATGTCTGCTTGGATGCATACCGGGCGGAGGCAACTCGTTCAAAAACATGCCGAAAGTTCCAGCCTGCAGCATCTCATTCAGGAGGAACCAAATTTCCTTCCGGGAGCGATCTATGAAAGTGAACACATATTTGAACTACGGCGGAAACTGCGCCGAGGCATTCAAGTTCTATGAGCAGCACCTGGGTGCAAAGATCGGCATGATCATGAAGTTCGGTGAGATGCCGGAACCGGGCAAAGTACCGCCGGGAATGCAGGACGCGGTGCTGCACGCGCAGATCACGGTCGGCGAAACGGTGATTATGGCCAGCGATATTCCGCCGGACCGGTTCAAGCCGATGCGCAGCGCCTATCTGTGCCTGGCGGTCGCAAGCGACGCAGATGCGGAGCGGATTTTCGCGCTGCTTTCCCATGACGGCGAGGTGTTCATGCCTTTGCAGGAGACATTCTTCGCGACGCGATTTGCGCAGCTCCGCGATCGGTTCGGCACGTTGTGGATGATCATTCACGAGAGGCCAATGGGACAGCGGCCTTAGGGCGGGGTTCGATTCGCATGGGAGATGCACAATTGGCAGCGCGGCATCTGTTAGGTTGATGGTGGACCCGACATGAAGATCTCGCTGCGTTGGATTGTGCTCTCTTTTCTCGCCGTCCCGGCCCCTGGCTTTTCCGCGCCTAAAGCTCCCGCCAAGATGGAGGTGACGGGATATGTATTCACGCGCGGTGCTGCCCTCCAGCCGGGACAGGTGGACGCGAGAAGGCTGACACGGATCAACTATGCGTTCGCCGGTATCAAGGGCGGACGCATGGTGATTGGCGGACCTGCAGACGCGCAGAACTTTGCCTACCTGATTGGATTGAAGAGCGCGAATCCGCAGCTGACGGTGCTCGTGTCTGTGGGCGGGTGGCTCGGGTCGACGAACTTCTCCGACATGGCGCTGACGGCGAGCAGCCGCCGCGTGTTTGAAGAGAGCGTGATCGAATTTCTCACGCAGTACGATCTCGATGGGCTGGATATTGATTGGGAGTATCCGGGACTGCCGGGCGCGGGAAATCCATTTCGCGCAGAGGACAAGCAGAACTTTACATCGCTCGTGAAGGAGCTGCGCGAACGCTTCGATGGCCGAGCGAAGAAGACGGGACGCAGGCTGTATCTGACAGTTGCGATGGGTGCCGCGGATGAGGTGATTGCGCACACGGAGATGCGGCAGGTGCAGAAATACGTGGACACTGTGAACTTGATGACGTACGACTACTACGAGGCAGCATCGGATCCAACAACAGGGCATCATGCCCCACTGTTTGCCAATCCGGCCGATCCGAAGAAGGCATCGTCAGACGAGTCGGTGCGGGCGTTTGAGAAGGCGGGCGTGCCGGCTGCAAAGATTCTGCTCGGCGTTCCGTTCTACGGCCGCGAGTGGGGCGAGGTGCCGGATCGGAATCATGGACTGTTCCAGCCGGGCAAGCCTATTCCCGGTGCTTACGCGCCTTTTAGCGCGATCGATTCGACCATGCTCGGACAGGGGTTCGCGCGGTTCTGGGATGACAAGGCACAGGTGCCTTACCTCTACAACACTGAGAAGCGCATCTTCGTCTCGTACGAGGATCCGGAGTCGCTGAAGGCAAAGTGCAGCTACGTGCGCAGCCGCAAGCTGGGCGGTGTGATGTTCTGGGAGTACTTCGGCGACTCTCAGGGCAAGCTGCTCAATACGATCGACGGTGCGCTGCGACCGGGTAACTCGAAACATTGAGCCGGAAGGTTAGCCGACTGTCTGTTCTTTAGGAAATTGGACTCCAAGCGCGAGGCGCGCTTCTTCGAGCAGGCGGGCCATGCCGAGGGACAGCTCGTGCGTAATAATGGGGCTCTCGAGTAGGCCTCGGCTGAAAAGGTCGCAGAAGTGGGCGATTTCGTAGTTGAATCCGCCGTTAGTGTAGGGCTCGTCGAGTTCCACGACTCGACCGTCGAGATAATGGATCGTCGCGCGTGCGGGATTCCACCAGTTGGCGTGAATCAAGACATAGCCGCGGGCGCCGCAGAGCATCGCGTCGCCGTGACTGAGAAGATCGAGGCCGGTGTGCAACTGGGCCATGCCCCGCTCATGCTCCGTCTGAAAGATAGCGAAGTTGTCGACACCTGCGGGACTGAGCCGACCCATGGTCTGCACGCGTTTAAGCGGGCCGAGCCAGTCGAGCACGAGAAAGGCTTCGTAAGGGCCGATACCGAGGATGCCGCCGCCTCCGAGTTCGAGGAAGTGAAGCGGGTGGTCGGGCGCGAGTGATGAATCACAGTGACCGGCGCGAATGAAGCCAATGGGGCCAATCGGGTCAACCTGAAGAAGCGCGCGGAGACTGCGGTAGAGCGGGAAGAAAGGCGGCTTCATCGCCTCCATGAAGAGACGGTCGTGACCACGGGCGGCTGCGAGGATACATTCGAGCTGGCGGACGTTGAGGGCGGCCGGCTTTTCGCAGAGCACGTGTTTGCCAGCGACGAGTGCGGCAAGGCAGAAATTGGCGTGCGAATCGGGATGGGTGGCGACATAGACGGCGTCGATGTCGGAGGCGAGCAGGGCGTCAATCGAATCCGCGATTACGGGCACATCGAGTTTGCGCGCGTAGACGTGGGCACGATCCGGGTCGCGGCCCCATACTGCCGCGATCGAAGTGTGAGGAACGGCCCGGATGCCCTGGGCAAAGCGGGAGGCGGCGCGGCCGGGGCCGATTACGCCGAAGCGAATGAGTTGCGGGGTCTCTGGCACGGATTCAAGGGTAGCAAGTAGAGCAGCGGAGTTAGTGGCGCTGAAGCGCCATTAGCGAGAGACTCGAAGTGGAGGCCTGATTGGTTCCCACTCTCGCCGCCGCGGGGATGGGGCGCCTTGCTGACTCCACAAACATCCTTGGGTTACCCAGGTCTCGATTTTGAGACCTGGGAAGAGAAGAGTGCGGATTATCGCAGGAGATCTTCAAGGGCGGTGCTCAGGTCGGTCTTGTCATCGCGATATTTCACAATGACTGGAGCGTAGAGCGACAGTCCCCAGGCCTCGCCGTTGGGGTGGCCTTTGCCTTTCGCCACTGGGCGTGAACCGGGGACCACGACCGCATTGGAAGGGATGATGAGGGGCGTTTCGGAGTCAGCGCGAATCGTGACGCCGTTGACGAGATCGAAGACCGGCGTGCCGCGAGTGAGGATGGTGCCCGGGGCGAGAACCGCGCCTGCGCGGACAATCGTGCCCTCGTAGACGCCGCAGTTGCCGCCAACGAGAACGTCGTCTTCGATGACGACGGGACTTGCGTTGACGGGCTCAAGGACTCCGCCGATTTGCGCGGCGGCGCTCAAGTGAACGCGCTTGCCGATTTGCGCGCAGGATCCAACGAGGGCATGCGAGTCGACCATCGTGCCTTCGTCAACCCATGTTCCAGTGTTGATGTACATGGGCGGCATGCATACGACTCCGCGGGCGACATACGCTCCGGCACGGATGGACGATCCACCTGGAACAACGCGAACGCCGTTGGATGCGTTGAAATGGCGGACCGGATAGGTGTGCTTGTCCACGAAAGAGAAGCCGGAAGCCTGGTGATCTTCGAGAGCGCCGATGCGAAAGCCGAGCAAGATGCCTTTTTTGACCCAGGCATTCACGCGCCAGCCAGTGGGTGATGCCGGATTGGGAGAGGCGGAGCGAAGTTCGCCCCGTTCGAGCGCATCGCGGAGAGCAAGAAAAGATTCGAGTGCGGCGCGGTCGGCTGCAGCGGCTGCGCCTGCGGCAAAGTGGCGCTCAATGGCCTGTTCGAGCTGCGAAGGGTTCATAGATTCAATGCTAATCGTTGATCCTCTTGCGATCCGAACCTCGTAATCGCGAAAGGACCGTTTCAACAGTTTCTTTTGTTGATGCAAACTGTGGCAAATCATTGCTTTGTTTCCAAAAGAAAACGGCGCCAAGGATCTGGCGCCGCTTGCGATGGAGATGAACTTTTCTATTTAGGCCGCCGTTGCGGGAGGAATTTTGGAGTGCGAGTGGCGCGCGACAGACATGGGTCGCAGCTGGAAGGAATTCTCGCCGGCGGGGATCATCGCAAGCGGTACGGAAGTGTGTCGTGAGTTGGAGTGGAGATTCTTCGACTCGAGCCAGGCGCAGAGCCGTGGATCGTAGATTTCTGGTTGGCCCTGCCAGAAGTCGGGCTTGAGACCACACTGGATGCGAAGGTGTCCGAGTTGAAGCTCGATGTTTTGGGTTCCTTTCGGGAAATAGCGCCGGACGTTCTCAGTTCCAACATTCAGTCCGGTTATTCCGTGACCTTTGCTCTGTGTCTTTACTACCATTGGTGACCTGCTCTTCGTTTGTCGGTTGGGAGTCAATAAACAGCGGGAACCGACGGCGCAACCGGTGCCGATTCCCTGCCGGGAATTTAATTTCCGTCGGGGAACCGCGCAGGCACAACACCGCCTGATCGCTCCGATAGTTCGATCGACTGTGGAGGTTGAGACGAGTCTGAGGATTCTTGCGGGCGTAGAATCCAGCAGACACGCCCACACTCTGAATGGATGCGCCCCGGTAAAGATCAGTTGTTTAAGAAGAGATAATTTCCTGGTGGAACGATAATGGGATAGAAGTTCTTATTTTCTAGGACCTGGAGCGAACCACCACCTGTTGCGCAGGGAAGGCATAGAAACCCGCGCAATCAGGACCGAAGTTCTCGCGGTGGAACTGGCGCCGGTTGCTTCATCAGGAGCCTATCGAGGGCGACCGCTGAGAGAACGCGGACAATGTTTTTTGCCGCGGCGCCGTCGCCATAAGGATTCGTCATGCCGCGCAGTCTGGCGCGGAAGGACTCTCTAAGAGCGCGCTTGAGAGCAGAGGAGATGGCTGCCGTGTCGGCGGGAACATCGATGATGTTGCGTGCGCGCTCGCGTCCCTGCTGGCGGATGCCGACATTCACCACGGGCAGAGCGAAAGACGCGGCTTCCATGATGCCGCTAGACGAGTTGCCGACCATCGCATCCATCTGGCTCAGAAGGCTCCAGTAGGTGACGGCGTCGAGATTGATAAATATGTGTGTATCGGGGTGGGTCGCGGCAAGTGTGCGCGTTCGTGCGATGAGCGCGTGGCTCCCGGCATCGGTGTTGGGGTAGACGAAGATGAGCTGGCCCGGCGCTTCGGCAAGCGCGGTGAAGAGCGCATCTGCTTCGGCATTTGTATCCCGAAGAATCGTTACTGGGTGCCACGCGCAGAGAATCGTTGGCGATGCGAGCTTCAGGTTCAAGCGCTCCTGAAGTTGTGTACGAGTGAGGAGCTTCGACCGGCGCCGATGATCGAGTGAGGGGGCTCCAGCGTGATGCACGCGCCAGGGCTCTTCGCCCATTGCGATCACGCGGCGACGCGCGGTTTCGGTTGACGTGAAGTGAATATGCGCCATCTTGGTGATGGCGTTGCGAACCTGGTCGTCGATAGCGCCCTGGCTGATCTCTCCGCCTTCGATGTGCGCGATCGGGATGCGCAGTGCGACAGCAACGCTGGCGGGTGCGAGCATCTCATAGCGATCGGCGATGAGCAGCAGGATGTCGGGACGCCATGCGGTGAGCGCGTCGGCGAGCGAGAGAACGGCGACGCCGATGGTCTTGGCCATTCCGGTGTCTGTGTCGGATCCGAGCAGGCACTCGATGCGTGCCTGGATCGGAAAGTCGTCGCGTTCGATTTCAGCGATGGTGTTGCCGTACTGCGGCGAGAGATGTGGGCCGAGGGCGAAGACGCCCAACTCGATTGACGGGTGAGCAGCGAGTTCGCGAAGCGGCCAGTAGAGATGGCTGTAGTCGGCGCGCGAGGTGGTGACGACCGCGATGCGCCTCTTGGGTTTGCCGTGCTTACGCATCGTGAACAGGAGACTCAAGGCGCGAACAGAGAGTCCGAACAACGTTGCTGGGCGTGTAGTCAGGCACGAGCTTGCAGAGAATCGTGAGAGCTGTACTCCCCTCGCGCAAATCGACAGCGGCTTGCAGATTTCCCAGCATGCGCTCGAGCTGGTCGGTGGGCAGAGAAGGCGAGTCGACGCGTACAAGACCATTTGCGCCAACGGCAAACGGAGTTTCCGTCGCAGACCACAAGAACTCCGATTCCTTGTCGCCGGCGCGCAGATGCGTGAACTCAAGCGAAATCTTGCGATGGGGCGCCAGGGTGCGAGCCATGAACCGGGCGAGATCGACGATGTAGTGCGAAACGTGCAGATCGGGAACAAAAAGTGATGGTTTGACCCGGTCACCGGCGGCCGCGAGCAAAAGATCGACGGCTTCATCGACGGTGATGAAATAGCGTCGCGCGGCCGGAGACGTGACGGTTAGGGAACGGCCGGCGTCAATCTGCTCTGCGAAGACCTCGGCCACGCTGCCGCGCGAAGCAAGCACGTTACCGAGGCGAAGTACAGTGCTGCCGTTTACGAGGACGATCTGCTCGGCGGCGCGCTTAGTCGCTCCCATGACAGCTGCCGGAGCGACGGCCTTGTCGGTGGAAAGCAGAACGATATGTGCGTCGTGCACAGAGGCGGCGGCAACCAGCACTTGCGTGGCGAGGACGTTGTTCGCGATCGCGGCCAGCGGCTGCTCTTCAAGCAGGGGAACGTGCTTGAAAGCCGCAGCATGGTAGGCGAGATGGGGTCGGTGAACTGCGAAGATCTCGTTGAGCAGAATGCCATCACCGGCGCTGCCAAGGTAGAACGCCGCACGATCATCTGCGCCGCGATCGGCGAACGCTTGCTGCAACTCGTGAAGCGCCGTCTCCGACGATTCGAGCAGAATCAGGCGTGCACCGTGGACCGCCAGTCGGAGCGCGAGTGCAGAGCCGATTGAGCCACCTGCGCCGGTGATGAGAATTGACCGCTCAATGAGCGAATCGATAGACCTCTTCGACGGCGATGGCAACGGTGAGCGTGCCAGAAAGCTTTGCCAGTGGACGGAATCACAAGCCAGCATCACAGCTCGCAGTATAAACGTGCAACGGAGCGTACGCCGCGCTATTGCTGCGAGTCCAGAGGCGAAGCTGAGCAGGAAACCTGCGTGTACCAGGCCGCATTGAGCCGGCCGGGATATAGATCGAGGCAAACCTGATCGCCGGGTTCCGTTCGGTCGTACTGTGTCTGGGAGACACCGAGATTGCTGGGCTGCTCAAGAGGACCCCACGGTTCGAGCACCAGATAGAAGGAGCGCGATCTACCGGTGGTGTAGTGCTTGCTGACAACATGCGCGACGAAGTGGGCAGGGGTGGATGGATCGGTCACTGCGTCGGCGACAGTAACGACGCCATAGCTATACAGACCCGCAAGCAGCAGCAACAGGAAAAAGGTGCGGGCGGGTGAAGAGCTTTCGAAATAGGAGTGATAGAAAGCGCCAAGATAGACCACAGAGAGAAATGCCACGACGATTCCGATAGACTCAATCGATACGAAATGAATGCTACGTGCGCGAATCATGAGGCCAAAGCTCGTGACGGTAAGTGCGAAAAAGAGCTCGGCACGCGGATCGTCTTTGCGCTTGAATACTGCGTACAATAGCGGTGCGCGGTGGAGCATGACGGCCAGAACGATCGGGATGAGCGCAAGAGCCAGCGAGAACGGCAGATAGAGGGCTGGTACGCCCCAATTAGCGGCGATCGATGCCGCCAGGGAAATGACGAGTGCAAAGATGCTGTTTGTTTTTGCCCGGGAGAGAGCGGCCAGCCGGTCCTCGGGCGTTGCACCGAGCTGTTCCTGTTGGGAGATCTTCACGAGTAATTCGTCGCGATCGCGTTTGTCAAGGTCGGGAATCTTGCGAAACCATGCATCGAAGGCGTCGTCGTGATCGAAGAGATTGGAAAGAGTAACAGCGCGGCGGCCGTTGTTGAGGTAAATCTGCGTGTACTTCCCATTGCGAGAACTGATGGTGCGATAGCCATTGATTTCACTGAGATCTGCTTCGCGATCAGTGAACGCGCCGCGGATCTCGATACGCGTGCCCTCGATAATGACTCGGGAGCGAAGGGCAAGGGCAACAAAGTAGGCGCCGAAACCCAGGAAGGTCAATGACATTACCGTGGGCAGCGAGATGCTGGAGCTTCTTGACGCCAGGGCAAGGACGGTGATTCCGCCGGCGAGCGCAGGCGCGCCAAGTACGAGCAGGAAGGAGCGATACCAGGTCTTGATCCGGTACTCGTGGCGTGTACTGATTCCCAGATAAGAGGTGGTCATACGGGGTTCCTCAAGGCTGGTTTGGTGCGATCCAGGTGACTGCTGCGTTCGTGGAACCGAAAGCGGAATCTCCGATGTTCTGCCGGGGCGTATTGCTCGCATACACTGAAGTGTTCCGCATCGCAATGCGCAATAGGCCCGTGAAATCTGGAGACTGAATTGAGAAGGAAGTTTATGCGAGTGGGCGGCCAGGTGGCCATGTTTTTCGTGGCTGTGGCCGTTACCGCCGGGGCGCAAGTGCGCTTTAATGTAGATGCCGTTCGGCTGAACAATCGCGGTGTGGCGCTGATGGGGCAGCAGTTCACCGAGAAGGCGGAGCGGAGCTTCGCCGAGGCATTCAGGCAGGATCCGAAGATGGCGCAGGCAGCCATCAACCACGGCATTGCGCTGCTGACGCTGCAGAAGATCGATGACGCAAAGAAGGTACTGCAAGAAGCTATTGCGATCGATCCGAACAATCCGCAGGCGTGGTACAACCTGGGACTGGCGCAGCACGCAGGCAACGAACTTGAAGACGCGCTGAAAAGCTTTCAGCAGGCGGTCAAACTCGATCCGCGCGATGTGGATTCGTACTACTTCATGGGCGTCTGCTATCGCGAGATGAAGCAGTTCGACAAGGCAATCGAAGCGCTCAGACAGGCGCTGGCTATTCAGCCGCTGCACGCCTCGGCAGAGTTTGCACTGGCTCGGGCCCTGCAGGCTGTGGGCGACAAGGATGCGGCGAAGGAGCACTTCAAGGCCTTCCAGCACATGACGAGCACTAAGGTCTCGGCGGCGATCGGTCTGGCGTATGGCGAGCAGGGGCACTACTCGACCGTGACTCCGGTGATGGAGCCGCAGGCGCGGCAACGGACGATGATTCCGGTAAAGCTGGTTGCCGAGAAGATGGTCTCCCAGGTCTCACACCACGCCAACGACAAAGACCGGTTGCCGGGGACCCCGGCATCGAGACCTGGGGCACCCGGCGAAATGGATCGGGCACCCGCGTCCTCGGAGGCCGGAACTGGCGGGGCTTGCATGCTGGATGTGACAGGGTCGGGGCAGATGGATCTGGTCCTGATGGAGTCGGGTTCGCAGGCAATCCGCGTGATGCATCGGAAAAGCGATGGCAGCTTTGAGGATGTGGATGCAACAGCCGCCGGGCTGAAGATCTCAGGTAGGGCAGCCGCGTGTGCTGTCGGCGACTATGACGGGGACAACCTGAACGACCTGGCCGTCGCGCTGGACGATGGTGTGCATCTGTTTCGGAATCTCGGCAAGGGGAAGTTTCAGGATGTGACCGAAGAAGCCGGCCTTGCGGCGCGGAATCGCCCGACGGGAATTACGTTTGTGGATTACGACCACGACGGCGATCTGGATCTGTTCATCACGGGTGCGCCTCTTAAGGAGGGCGGCTCACCCAATGTCCTGTGGCGAAACAACGGGAACAAGACATTTACCGAATGGACTGAGCCGACCGGTCTCGGAGGCAGCGGCAGAACGGCAGCCGCGATCCTGACCGACTTTAATAATGATCGCGCGGTCGACCTGGCGGTGACGGGCGACGGCCCTGCGCCGCTACTGTTCGTGAATCCACGTGAGGGGAAATATCCGCAGCAGCCGCTCTATGAAGGCGAGAAACTGCCGGCAACTGCGGGCATCGCTGTTCTTGATTACGACAAGGACGGCTGGATGGACATCGCGGTGACTCATGCAGGCGCACCGGGGCTGACATTGTGGCGAAACGTTGCGGGATCGAATGGCGTCGGGCGGCGCTTCGAGCGCGTGTCATTGCCGCTGAATGGAGCTACGCGCGGATGGGGGGTGACGGCGGTCGATATCGACAACGACGGATGGATCGATCTGGCCGCCATCGTCGAGACGAGCGCAGGGCCGCGCGTGAAGGTCTTTCGCAACAAAGGCGATGGGACCTTCGAGGATGTGAGCCACGCATTGGGATTGGACGGAGTTCTGCTGGCCGCTCCGCGTGGACTGATTGCGGCCAATATCGATGGCGATGGTGCGGCAGACCTGATCGTGACGCAGGAGAATGCCGAGCCGATGCTGCTACGCAATGTAGGCGCGAACAAGAATCATTCTGTGCGGCTCGACCTCGGCGGGTATGCGGACAACAAGACGGCGCTGGGATCGAAGGTGGAGATCTTCGCCAACGGACAGTGGCAGAAGTGGGAGCTCGCCGGCGCTTCGGGACTCGCGACGCAGGCTCCGCCGCAATTGCTGATCGGGCTGGGCGAGGCTGACCACATAGATCTGCTGCGCATACTGTGGCCAACGGGAATTCTGCAGGACGAGATCGATCTGCCGCATACGCAGGTGATCGCCATGAAGGAGGCGGACCGCCGCGGGAGTTCCTGCCCGGTACTGTTTGCGTGGGATGGGCACAAATACAAGCTGGTTACGGACGTGATCGGAGCTGCTGTTGTCGGACACTGGTTCACGCCGACGCGGCGCAACATTCCGAATCCGGGCGAGTGGATCAAGGTAGATGGCGACCGGCTGGCAAGCGTGGACGGCAAGCTGAGCCTGCGTTTCATCGAGCCGATGGAAGAGGTGAATTACATTGACCAGCTGCGGCTCGTAGCGGTGGATCATCCGGAGAATGTGGAGGTGAATCCGGATGAGCGATTCCTTGACGATCCGCCTTTTGCTTCAGGGCGCGTTGTGGCGTCGCGCGGAACGCGGCTGCCTATTGGTGCATGGGATGGCGAGGGGCGCGATGTGCTGGAGGTGTTGAGCAAACGCGATCACAGGTTTGCGAGTGGGTTCACGGCAACTCCATATGACGGGTTTGCGAATGTGCACAACCTCACGCTGGATCTCGGCGCCGTAAATACAAATGCTTCACTAAAGCTGTTAATGACCGGTTATGTGAACTACTTCAGCGCGACATCGTTGTACGCGGCGTGGCAGTCGGGGATCAGGCCGATCTCTCCATACGTGGAGGAGCAGCGGCCGGATGGGACTTGGGTGACGATTCCGGGCGAGGCTGGGTTCCCGGCCGGACTGGAGCGCACGATTGTCGTGGACCTGACGGGCAAGTTGTCGACAGGTACGCGGAAGATCCGATTGGTGAGCAATCTCGAAATCTTCTGGGACCAGGTGCTGATCGACAACAATCCTGAAGCTGAGACGCACGCGACAGAGGCGCCGCTAGTACTGGCGACGGAGCGTTTCCGCGGGTATCCGACACAGATTGAAGGGAAGAGTCCGGGCGATCTCGATTACGACTATGATCGCGTGAGTCTGACCGGGCCGTTCCAGCATCAGCGCGGAAACTACACGCACTTCGGTGACGTGACGGCGCTCGTGAAGGGCGTGGACGATCGATATGCGATCTTCGGCAGCGGCGAGGAGATCGCGACGCAGTTCGATGCTTCGAAGCTGCCGGCGTTGCCTCCGCACTGGGAGCGCGATTACTTCTTCTATGCGAACGGATACGTGAAAGACATGGACTGGTGGGATGCGATGCCGTTCACAGTGGCGCAGATGCCGTTCCATACGATGAGCACGTATCCGTATCCCGCGGCGGAGAAGTTCCCGGATGATGAGGATGCGATAGACTACCAGCTAAAGTACAACGACCGGTTCGATTCGGGCGAGCCGGTGCACTCGTACCGATTCGACTATAAGGTGATGCATTCGACGCCGGCCGACGATAGCGCCTGCGGTGCGGCGGGCGCCGGTTGCGCGGCAAGGGGCTCATCGCGGCCGTGAATGCTCTGACGCTTGAGCCGGCAGTGCGACAGCTGGAGATGCTGGGGGCGCGCGAGGTCTCGGTTTCGGAACTAGCCGAGGCGCACATCCGCCAGATTGAGCGGTTGAATCCGCTATTGAATGCATTTGCAGATTTCGATGTCGAACGTGTTCGGGCGCAAGCGCAAGCGATGGGCACCGTGCCGACGGAGGCGCGCGGGCCTCTTCATGGCCTACCGGTTACGGTGAAGTCGTCGATTGCGACGGCTGGATATAAGTGCGAGATCGGTAGCCTGCTGCATAAAGGCGACGTGCCGAGCGCGGATGCGGTCGTAGTGGCGCGGCTTCGCGCAGCGGGCGCGCTGATTCTGGGGACGACGAATTGTCCGGAATTCCTGATGGCCTACGAGACTGCGAACTTGCTGCATGGGCAGACACGGAATCCATGGGACCTGGAACGGACTCCGGGCGGGTCGAGCGGCGGCGAATCGGCTGCGATTGCGGCGGGCATGTCGGCAGGCGGGCTGGGATCGGATAGCGGCGGATCGGTCCGCGTGCCGGCGCACTTTACCGGGATATGCGCTCTGAAGCCGACACCGGGGCGCTTCCCGGGGCGCGGACATCTGCCTCCGTGCGTGGGGCCTTTTTCGACGCTGGGTGCGATCGGGCCGATGGCGCGTACGATGAGCGATATCGCGCTGATGTTTCGTACGCTTGGCGGGCAGGACAAAGCCGATCCGGCAGGCCCGCCGGTGGCCCTGCGCGAATTGAGCTTGAATGAACTGCGGAGGTTTCGTATCGGCTTTTTCGAAGATGATGGGCTGACGCCTGTCACCCGCGAAACGTGCGCTGCGGTGCAGGTCGCGGCCCGTGCGCTGAGCGATGCGGGCTTTTGCGTTGCGCCGTTCAGGCCGCGCACGCTGGAACGATTGCGCAAGCTGTGGTGGACGTTCTTTGTGCAGTGCGGCGCAATGTTCTATCAGCCGGAAATTCAGCGTGGCCGCGAGAAACTCAGTCCGATTTTTCAGGAGTTTCTTGCGATTGCAGAGCGAACTGGCCCTCTTACATCCACAGAACTGTTGAATGCCTGGGCCGAGATGGATATGTTGCGTGCGAAGACACTCGAGGAGATGCGCAACTATCCGGTTGTGCTTTGTCCAGTAGCGAGCGTGCCGGCCTGGAAGCACGGCGAGCGTTCGTGGTCTGTCGAAGGCCAGACGGTCGAGTATATGGATGCGGTGCGCTATACGCAGTGGTTCAACACGCTAGGCGCACCTGCGGCGGTGGTTCCTGTAGGGCGCTCGCCGGAGGGGCTTCCCATCGGCATCCAAATCGCGGCGCGGCCGTTTGAGGACGAACTGGCGCTGGGCGTGGCTGCGGTCGTCGAGGCAGCGTTTGGGTTCAAGCCGCCAAAAGCAGCTATTAGCTCTTAGCTTTCAGCCTTCAGATCTCAGCCTTCAAGCTCATCGTGAATCTCAAAAGATTTCACCTAGCTCCGAGAAAGAAGATCTTCGAGAATCACGCGGCCCCGAGCGCGTCTTTTTGACAACATAAAGTCATCGGTAGCCGAAATTGCGATGCAGTCAAGTTTATCCGTCACAGACAAGTGATAACCGTTGCGCCTAGAACCAGAATGGCAGGTGCGGCAAGTTGCTGATTCTGCACCTCAATCTTTGGGTGGATGCGGGAGCGGACGGCTGGCGGTACTCTGACGCTTCCCCGGATTGGAGCGCAGCGGGTGCGCGCGAATTGGCAGGAACATTTTGCCGAGACCAGTGATGTTCTGAAGAGTTCGAAACGCCAGCAGACAGTTGTGCAGGCGTTGGATCTCGAAATCGGCGGCAGTGAATTCATCATCATGGCCGGGCCGTGCTCGGTAGAGACTGAGCACCAGATCCTTTCCACAGCTCATTTCGTGCGCGAGCATGGCGCACGGGTTCTTCGCGGCGGCGCCTTCAAGCCACGCAGTTCTCCTTATTCATTTCAGGGTCATGGCCTGGCGGGGCTGAAGATGCTCGCGCAGGCACGGGCGGAGACTGGTCTTGCCGTCGTCACCGAGGTGATGTGCGAAGACGATGTACCGCTGGTCGCCGAGTACGCGGACATTCTCCAGATCGGGTCGCGCAGTATGGAGAATTTCACGCTGCTGGAGGCGGCGGCAAAGTCGAGCAAGCCAATTTTGCTGAAGCGCGGCATGATGGCGACGGTCGGCGATCTGCTGAAGTCGGCGCAGATCATCGTTGAAAACGGCAATCCCAACGTGATCCTCTGCGAACGCGGTATTCGCACGTTTGACGCGACGCTTCGGAACACGTTCGATGTGGCGGCCATCGCGCTGCTCAAACACATTTCACATCTGCCGGTGATTGCGGATCCGAGCCACGCGTGCGGGCATCGCGAGTTGGTCCCGTCGCTGGCACGGATAGGCGTGGCGGCAGGTTCAGATGGGCTGATCGTCGAAGTCCATCCGAATCCCGAGAAGGCGTGGAGCGACGGCGAACAATCACTCAACTTCCATGAGTTCGAAGGAATGATGGCGATGCTTGAGCCACACATTGCGCTGCGGGGAGCGGCAACCTGCAAGGCACTGGAGACGGTTGGATGAGGTTCGGTTCCAGAGTGCTTTTCGCCGCCGGCTGCTGTGCCCTGCCCATGCTGATGTGTGGATTCGCTCCGAATCCAGCACAAAGAATCGATCCAGATGTGATTGTCACGGCTGCGCCAGTGTATGAGCCCCTGGCGGCGCTGAAGGGCGGTGAGCGCTTTCCGAAAGGCGCGCAGTTGCTGGAGATTCACTACGGCAAAGCGGAACCTCTTGTGCCCGAGTTTGCAGCGAGCGCGGATGCGAGCGTCTCGTTTGATGGCGCGAGCGTGCTCTTTGCGGGGAAGAAGGCGTCGGGCGATAAGTGGCAGATCTGGGAGCTGACGCTCAAGGATCACCACGTGCGCCAGGCCGTTACATCCGCAGACGACGCGATCAGGCCGCTATATCTGCCCGGTTGGAGGGTGGTGTATGCACAACGGACCGAACATGGATTTCAACTCAAATCAGCGAGGCTGATGGACTCAAAAGCGCTCGTTGAGATTGAGGGCGCGGGCTCGAAGCCGGTGCTTTCGCTGATGTACATGAACGCGAGCGCCCTACCGTCCGAAGTGCTGGCCGATGGCCGCATTCTGTTTGAAGCAGGGTTTCCGCTCGGTGACGGCGCAACACCGGAGTTGTTTCTTGTCTACTCCGATGGGTCCGGGGTGGAGTCGTACCGCTGCGACCATCCCACGAATGCAACGGGTTCGCGGTGGGGTGGAACGCAGCTGAAGTCCGGCGACGTGGTGTTTACGCATGGCGGATCGCTGGCACGCTTTACCTCCAGGCTCGCGCGCGAGGAGCGAGTAACGGCGCCAAGCAGTGAGTATGCAGGTGGTATTGCGGAAACGGCTTCCGGTGAGTGGCTGCTGAGTGCTCGCGATTCCGCAGTGGAGAAGTTTGCACTGAAGCTGTGGAAACCGGGCGCTCCTGCGATGCAAGCGATTCTGGCGCGCGACGGCGAGAACCTGGTGCAACCGGTGATTGTTGCAGCGCACGATCGGCCGAAGCGACACCCTTCGGCCCTGCACGACTGGGACTATGCGAATCTGCTGGCGCTCGATGCGCGGATCTCGCGCGACGGCGCGCTGAAAGGCGTGCCGGCGACGATACGGCTGGAGACGCAGGACGCGGCGGGACGCGCGATCTCGATGGGAACGGCGCCGGTCGAGCAGGATGGATCGTTTTTCGTCAAAGCGCCGGCGGATCGCGCCATTCGCTTCGCCTTGCTGAACGCAAGAGGCGAGGTTCAGCGGCAGGAGCACGGCTGGTTCTGGATTCGTAAGGGCGAGCAGCGCTATTGCGTTGGTTGCCACGCAGGGCCGGAGCGCGCGCCGGAGAACCGCGTTCCGCAAGTGCTGCTGCGTACTACGACACCGGTTGATCTGACCGGTACTTCGCAGCAATTGCAGCGGGGAGGCAATTAAGATGTTTCGCCGCACACTTCTTTTATGGTTGCTCGCTGCGTGCTTAGCAGCGGCGCAGACGGGCAACTCTCCGGCAACAACTGGAACTGCCGCTCCGGCGAGCGTTACCGCAAAGTCAACGATTCGCTTCGAAGACGCAAGCGACAAAGCCGGGATCAACTTCACGCACAGTTTCGGCTCGGCGAAGTTGGGTTCGCTGCTCGAAGGAACTGGCGCGGGGTGCATCTGGTTCGACTACAACAACTCGGGCCGGCCGTCGCTCTACGTGGTGAATGGTAGGCCGCTGGATGACTCGATGCATCCGTATCCGCTGAAGAATAAGCCGGTGCCGCCGCACAACCATCTTTATCGCAACGACGGAAACGGGCACTTTACGGATGTGACAGAGCAGTCGGGCCTCGACCCCGATATGTATGCCGTAGCAGTCACCGCAGCGGACTACGACAACGATGGGTACGTCGATCTGCTGGTGACGGGATACGGCAAGACGATCCTGTATCACAATGACGGCAAAGGCCATTTCACAGATGTGACGGCGAAGGCTGGGATCAAGGTAGATGGCTGGACCATCAGTTCAACGTGGCTGGACTACGACAAAGATGGATGTGTCGATCTCTTTGTCGGCCGCTACGTGAAGTTCGACCCGAAGTATCGCGCATACTACGCGGCCGACAACTATCCCGGACCGCTGGACTATGAAGGCGAGACAAACAAGCTGTTCCATAACAACTGCAACGGGACATTTACGGATGTTTCGGAGAAGTCGGGAATCGCTGCGTTTGTCGGCCGGACGATGGGCGTGACCGCGGCGGACTACGACAACGACGGATGGGATGACATCTACGTCGCGAATGACCGCACGGAGAATTTTCTCTTCCGCAACAAGCACGATGGAACGTTTGAAGAAGTCGGAAACGACACGGGCACGGCATTCGGACAAAATGGCGAGTCGACGTCTTCGATGGGTCCGGTGTTTGCGGATCTGGAAGGCCGTGGCGTTCTGGACCTCTGGGTGACCGACGGGCACTACAACCGGCTTTTGCGGAATGGCAAGCAGGGATTTGAGGATATAGGAGTGTCAAATGGAGTTTCGCAGACGAACGCGCAGTACGTGAGCTGGGGAACAGGCGTTTACGACTTCGACAACGATGGATACCCCGACATCTTGGTCTTCCACGGCGGCCTGATTCACCTGATTCCGCAGGAGCACACGCTATTTCGCGGGCTGGGCAATGGACGGTTTGCCGATGTTTCTGAGACTGCCGGGCCGGTGCTGAGCGCGCGCACAGTAGCACGCGGCGCGTGCTTCGCGGATTACGACAATGACGGTAAGGTCGATGCGTTCCTGGTGAACCTTGGCGCGAAGGGAACGCTGGTTCACAATGTCTCGACCGATACCGGCCATTGGGTTGCGATCAAGCTAGTGGCGACGAAGAGTAATCGTGACGGGATCGGTGCGCGCGTGGAGGTCTATGCCGGTGATAAGCGCTGGACGGCAGAGCGCGTAGCCGGTTCGGGATACCTCTCGCAGGATGACGGCTGGATGCACTTCGGGTTGGGCGCTGCGACGCAAATCGACAAGATCGCGGTGAAGTGGCCGAGCGGCCGTGAGCAGACGCTCGAGAAGCAGGCCGTGGACCGTGTGCTGACCGTGGAGGAGCCGAAGTGAGTCGACGCCGGAACAGCGCGGTGCCCGTCGGTGCTGTCGGCAATGGTGCGGCGGCGCTGTGTGCGTTCCTGCTGACTGTGTGCGTCTGGAACAGCAGGACTGCGCAGGGGTTTGCGACGACAAACGTAACGGGTGAACGGCTCGAGTATCTGTCTCCGGTCGAAATGCTGTTTTCGCCTGATGGCGCCTGGCTGTATGTGCTTTGCCAGCAGGGCGGACAAGTGCGCGTGCTTGACGCGAAGACTTTCGTAGAGATCAAGAAGATCGAAGTGGGAAAGGCGCCCCGCGGTTTCTCGCTGTCGCCGAAAGCTGATCGGCTATTCGTGGCGAACTCGTGGGACGACACAATCTCAGTGATCGACACAAAAACGTTGGAAGTTACAGCGACGTGGACCGTGGGTGCTGAGCCGTCGAACGTAGTGGAGGATCGTAGCGGCAAGCACCTGTTTGTCGCCAACCGAATTTCGAATGACGTTGCTGTGCTCGAAGCGCAAACCGGAGCCGAAGAGAAGCGGCTGGCTGCGGGGCGCGGCGCGGGTTACATCTCGCAGTCTCCAGACGGAACCAAACTCTATGTAACGCATGTGTATCCGAATGCAACGGCGCACCGGACGCCGCCGGAGTCTGAGATCACCGTGATCGACTCCGCGCGGGCAGCAGTATCGGATCGAATCGTGCTCCCATACATTGCACACGGGTTTCAGGTCGCATTCTCCGCGGATGGACGGCTTGGCGTGGCCGCTGGGCTGCATCCGAAAAACCTCGTGCCTTTGGCACACCTGGAACACGGCGGAGCTTTCGCAGACACACTGACGTTGTTTGGGGCCGACGTGGGCAAGCCGGTGGAAGTGCCGCTCGATGATTTGGAGCGCTACGCGGTGCGGCCGTTTGGAGTTGCGATCACGCCGGACAAGTCGCGGATCTTCGTGACGTGCGGAGGATCGGAAGCTGTCGTTGTCATCGATGTACAGCGGCTTCTCCGTTATGCGCGGGTGCATCCGGGTTCGAATGCGACGGATCTTTCCGCAAGCGCGAATTACGTGATTGGGCGAATCAATGTCGGCCACGACCCGCGTGGTATGGCACTGACGCGTGACGGATCGAAGCTGCTGGTTGCGAACCGGTTGGATGACACGATCAGTGTGATCGATGCGAAAGCATTCCGAGTGGCGGAGACAATTCTGCTCGATGGACCGAAGAAGTTGTCAGTGCTGCGGAAGGGCGAGCAGACGTTTTACACAGCGGGGTATTCGTTTCACGGAGAGATTGGGTGTGCGAACTGCCATATCGACTCTACCTTCGATGGTCTCCAGTGGGACCTGGAGCCGGACGGATTCGGCCGGGACATCGTCGACAACAAGCCTCTCGAAGCAGTGAAGGATACGGAGCCCTACAAGTGGAACGGTGGAAATCCGAATTTGCCGACTGAGTGCGGGCCGCGCACCGAGAAGTACTTCTGGCGCGCAGAGAATTACGATGATCTGACTCTGACGGACCTGGTTGTCTATGTGCGGAGTCTGCCGCCGCGGCCGAACCGCTGGAAACTGCCCGGCGGTGAGCTGACAGAGGCACAGGAGCATGGGCGGCAACTGTTTGTGAGGGATGTCGACAAGTTCGGCAAGCCGATTTCGGAGTCGAATCGGTGCGTGTACTGCCACAGCGGACCGAAGGGAACCAATCAGAAGAACTTCGATGTAGGGACAAGGAAGCCGACGGACAATACCGGGATGTTGAAGACGCCCGTGCTGACGAATATCGCCCTCACCGCTCCATATTTGCACGACGGATCCGCCGCGACACTGGAGCAGATCTGGACCGTCTTTAATCCGCAAGACAAGCATGGCCGGACCAACGATCTGACCAAAGACGAACTCAACGATCTGATTGAGTATCTGAGGACGCGATGAAGACACTTTGCACAATCACATTGCTCGCGGCATCGGCTTCGACGATGTGGGGCGGTCCGTCGGCCGCTCCAGCAAACGCGGCAGTCTCCGCAGTTCACAAATCAACAAATGCCGCGACTGCAAACTTATCAGCGCCCGCGATGCCGCGATTTCGGTTTGAGAACTTCACCACTGCGAACGGATTACCCGACGATCACGTGTATTCGGTGCTGGTAGATGGCGATCGCATATGGGCGGGCACGGACAAAGGCCTTGGACTTTACGAAAACGGAAAATGGAAGACCTTCACGACGAAGGATGGGCTTGCGCATCGCGCAGTGCTATCTCTGGCGCTCGACAAGCGAACGGGCGATGTTTGGGCCGGAACAATGGGAGGGTTGAGCCGTATTTCAGGCGGGCGCATCGATACGTTCAACCAACTTAACTCCGGGCTGAGCAACGACGTGGTGTACGGCGTTTCGGTTGAAGGCGAGCACGTCTGGGTAGCCACGGCTGCAGGCGGATGCAGGCTCGATTTGCGCACCGGCCAGTGGTCGCTTTTCAACGAGCGCAATACGCCCATGAATGAGATTTGGGTGTATGGCGTGGCAGCGACTCCGACGAAAGTTTTCTACGCGGTATGGGGAAGCGGCGTACTTGAGTACGATCAGCAGAAGAAGCTGTGGGATAAGTATGACGATCCCGACGGCGAGACGGAGATGGTGCTGTTCAAAGATCAGGGATTAATCCACGAAATCACCACTTCGGTAAGCTACATCGACAACATTCTCTGGGTGGCCACATATTTCGGCGATAGCCGGTATGACGGCCGCTACTGGCATAATTTCTTAACCAAGGACAGCGGGCTACCGTCAAACTTTACAAACGTCGTAAAAGGTGTAGACGCCAATCGTGCCTGGTTTGGCACAGACCGGGGGTTGGCGTACTACGACGGTGTCAACTGGGCCGTCTACCGTCCGTCTCTTGCAACAGGCAAGCCCGAGATGACGGTTCGTGATGCAAAAGGCAGGGTTTCGTCTGTCGCCGTGGGCACGGCGCCGGCGCACAACTATGTTCTGGGAATTGATTTTCAGGGCAGTGATATCTGGGTCGCCACTGCCAGGGGTTTAAGCCATGGGATTCATCAACCATAAAAGGGAGCCATAAAAACATGATTGCTTTATCTGAGATTCTGGAGACCATTGCAAACGCGCCCATCGCCAAGCGCGCTGTGACGAACCACGGTGTGCTCAACGAGGCCTTTGCGTATGCGAAACCGAGCTCGTTTTCGCGCGGGATGCGGATCGATCTGAACGGGCTGACAATTCTGCTCATTTCGGGCACTGCCTCCATCGATGAGAACGGAGTGAGCGTGCACATCGGCGACTTCCGGGCTCAGATGCGCCGGACGCTGGCCAATATTACGGGACTCCTGGAAAGCGAGGGCGGCGCCACGTGGCACGACATCGTGCGCACCACCTGCTACCTGCGCGACATCGACCGCGACTACGATGCGTTCAACGAGGAGCGCACCGCTTTCTACAAGGAACAGGGGCTTGATCCATTGCCGGCTTCGACCGGGATCCAGGCGCACCTGTGCCGGCCGGAGTTGCTGATCGAGATCGAGGCGATCGCGATGTTCCGCACGGAGAAGAAAGAACAAGGAAACAGGTAGGGACTAGGGGGTGACGGCTATGCGCATCGGATCGTCATTGGTTGCAGCTGCGGCCGGAGTAGCCTGCGTGATGGCGATCGCGCAATCGCCGCCGTCCACGGCGCCGCAAGGAACAGCAGTTCGCGTCTGCGAGTGCGGCAAACATCCGCCGGGTCCGCCAAGGGATCGCGTGGTTCAACCCTACGCGGGCGAGCCGGCGGACTTGAGTCCGTATGAGAAATTCGCCAAACCTTATGACCTGAATTACATTCGTCCCAATATCTACGTGGGCTCAGGCCGCGATATCCCTGATCCCAAGGGATTAACGGAGGTGCGAATCGGGTTTTTCGGGCCGATCGAACACAGCCCGGAGCGCGAGTTTGGTCAACGCATGTTGCGTGGCGCACAGCTGGCTGTTGAGGAGGCGAACGCACGAGGCGGCTATGGCGGCATCCCTTTCAAGCTGATGCTCCATAACGACTACGACAACTGGCAGGCAAAGGCCGTCTACGGAGACGACCGGCCGACGGACGCGAGTATCTGGGGTTCACCGTCGGACGAGACGGTGAAGATGGTCTACGACGATCATGACTGGGCGATCTTCGGATCAATCAGTTCTGAATCGACGCATATCGCTTTGCGGGTCGCACTGAAGGCGGAGATTCCAATTGTGAACTCGGCGTCGACGGACCCGACCATTCCCGAGACATATATTCCGTGGTACTTCACGGATCTCCAGGATGATCGTGTGCAGGGACTAACGCTGGCCCGGCACATTTACACCGAGCTCGGACTGAAGCGTGTTGCCCTGTTGCGTGTGAACAGCCGGTATGGGCGCTTCGGCGTTGTGAAATTCCGTGACGCCTCACGCCGGGTTGGGCATCCGGTTGTGATCGAGCAGAAATTCCTGCCTGGGGATACGGATTTCACACGTGAACTGCGGATCATCCAGTCTTCGAGAGCTGAGGCGATTGTTCTTTGGTCGGACGAGATGCCGGCGGCGAACATTCTGAAGCAGATGAAAGCCATGGGAATGAAGCAGCGCGTCTTCGGCTCGTATCGGACACTGGGGCCGGAGCTGCTGGCGGAGGCAGGCGACGCTGCGGAGGGGTTCGAGGCCGTCTTCCCATACGACCCGACGCGGAAAGATCCCAAGTGGCTGGATTTCGAATCGAGGTTCGAAGCTCGGTTTCAGGAGAGGCCGGAGCAGTTCGCGTCCCTGGCGTACGACGGCATGAACGCACTGTTGGATTCGATCTGCAAGGCCGGCCTGAATCGTGCGCGGATACACGATGCGCTCGCGAATATCGAGGAGTACGATGGCGTGACCGGGCACATGAGGTTCGATCCGAATCAGAAGAACGTCGCGCCAATGTACCTCGGCGCCGTGCATAACGGATCAATTGCCTATGGCGTCGCGACCATGGAAAAGTCGTCCGCTCAGGCGCAGAGGGCCATAGCGAGTTCGACGCCCGGATCGCCCGTGCCATATGCACGTGTGGGCGAGGAAGCCGTTGCGTATGCGGGGCCGCACGTGCCGGATGTGCCGGCTGGACCGATCCGCGTGGTCATATTCGGTCGAGCCGCCGACAAGGTTGCGCAAACATCTGAAGTGAAGGCCGAACTGAACTCGAACGGCAGGTCCTGGGTGGCGCTTCCCGTCTCAAGCGATCAGAACTGGGGTGCAGCTTCGACTCAGCTGGTGCACGCGCTCATGGACGAACACGCGCTCGCCGTCATCGCACTGGATCGCGACGCCGCACACCTCTCAGAACAACTGGCGCTGAAGGCATTTGTGCCGGTAGTGGCATTGAGCAGCGATAGAGCTCTTACTTCTACAAACGTTCCGTGGATTTTTCGGCTTCCCCCTGAGACAACTCCAGCTGCAGCACTTCGGCTGATTGAAGCCGCTACGGATCGAGGCGGCGCGAATCCGGAACGATTGCGCGCCGTGCTTGCATCTGGCGAAGTTGTGGCCGGCCTGACGTTCGAGCAGACGGGAGAACCGCGCGTTCACTGAGAAACGATCCTTTGCTCGGGCTATTGAAGATCGCAAATAACAAATGAAGAGGCAGCCACGTGGCTGCCTCTTCTGCGTTTGCGTGGAGCCGCGGATTTACGGCAGGTAGTAGCGAAGGGAGGTCCAGAACATGTTATCGATGCCCTTGGCCTGGATGCCGCCTACGCCCGACCAACCGTAACGAGAAGCATAACTGTACTGGAAGCTCTGACGGAATCGGCCATGTTCGCCACGGTAGATGTCGTACCAGTAACCACCGGTGATCTCTTGCACGTTGCGTGTCTGGTCACCGCAGGAGCCGCCGGGATAGTAGCCCGTCGAGCCGCCGTTGAAGCCAGGAAGAGTGTTGATTAGACAACCCGAATTGCTTGTCAGCCTCGAGCCATAACCCACAGCCGAGACCGTCGGCGCGCCCCAATGTCCGCCCCATGTGCCGCCGGCAGCAAGCTGTGCGGCTGTCGGCTTAGTGGTGCATTGAGAGGCCGAGGTGAATCCGGTCGGGCAGAAGGTTGCTGCTGGGCCACCAAGCGTCGTCGTGTTCGCGGTTGTCCAATCGACACGGCTGGCGTAGTCGATACCGTAGTTGAAATAGACCAACAGACGGGGATTTGGGTTAATTTCAAGCGTGCCCAGGCCGGACGTATTGTGGATCGGAGAGAGCCCACCCCAGTTATTGGCTGTCACGTCGGCAAGGGTTGAATTTCCGTACCGGCCCAGACCTGGTCCGTACATGCCCTTCACACCAAACGATACCTTGTTGTTTGCAAGGGGAACGCGGAAGCTGCCTGCCATGCCACCCAGGCTGACCCGGTTATTGAACGCCCCGGCGGTCGTCGACGCGGGAGCAACATTTGCTCCGGTCACGATGTCCTTCTGCCCGCCGTACTTCGTGGTGTCCGTCGTGACGCCGGGATAAACCTCTTCATGTGCCCAACGGCCGATTCCGATGATTTCGTAATGGCCCCACTTGGGATCGAGCGCGACCTTGAAGATGAGGTCCGGCGTGTAGTTGAAGGAATAGTTTGCAATGTTGGTGTTTGCAAAGACAGTGTTGTAGACCGGAACGTAACTTGTCGATCCGGGAACCTGGTTGTAGTTCTGGATGTAGGTCGTTGGCACAACGGTGCTGACTGCAGCGTTATAGTTACCGCCATTGTTGCCGGCGCTGCCGAGTACGGCATACGGCGTGTTGCCTGCGAGCGTTGCCGTGTAGAGAACCTGAGGATTCTCAACCGCGAAGCCAAACGCAGCCCACTTGCCGGTCTTGGTTACGCGAAATCCCCACTGGCGAGTCCAGACAAAGCCCACGGAATAGTTCGGGTCTATGGTCTGGGGAGTCATGATATCGCCGGAGAGATTGGAGATCGCCTTCTTATCCTCAGTAGCGAGAGACCACATCTGGCCGCCGGTGAAAGCCCAGTGATTGTGCGTCTCCGCCTGTGCCCAGAGTACCCGCTGCCGGAGCACATAGCTGTTCGATTGGTTGTTGTTTGACGTGATGCCGGTGCCCAGCCAGTCCGCCTCATAGTAGCCGCGCAGCCAGCCCCAGTCGGGCTTGCCCTCCACCATCAGGGCAATACGCGACTGGCGGGCACTGCCGTAGAACTCGCTGAGGTTGTAGGCGTCGGCGTGTTCATAAGGAAGCGCATTGAAGGGGGTTGGAATATCGCCGCCGGTCGCCCTCGAACGCCACACGGTTTCACCAGCCAGGTAGCCGCCAGGCGTCAGAATGACGCCCTTGTAATGCAGGGCATTGGGACTGTTGATCGCCTTCTTGAGGTTTGCCGTTTCGTCTGAAACTGTCGTAGCAAGCGAAAGGGAGTTTGCTTTCAGGTCGGTTACTGTACCCTGCAGGGTTGAAACCGCCGATGCGTTCTCTGTGACCGCCGTCTGCTGAGCGTCCGCGGCGGCTTGAGCCTTGGCGGCTGCGGCCTGAGCATCTGCAGCCGCCTGTTGTGCCTGCCTGAGCTGCGCGTCCTTTGCTGCGAGGTCAGACTTGAGGCCGTCGATCTGGCCCTGGAATTCCTGGCGGAGAGCGTTGATCTGATCTTCGACTGTAGGTTTAGGGGGCTTCTTCGCGGCGGTTTTTTTCTTCGCCGGCGCAGGTGGATCACCGGCGTAAGCGTAAGAACCAACGAGACTGGCTGCCAGAACTGCTGCGGCAGCCATTTTCATTTGGAATTTCATTTGGCGTCGTTTTCCTCTCAAATACAGGTTGAGTCGTGCAAGCTCCCATCTCGACCGCTAACAAACTGGAAGATGGGAGCTGTATGTATCGATCAATCGCGAGCAGGCACGAAGAGAAGCTGCGCAGGTGCATCAGCACTCTCAAGGGTAGCTATTTCATGCTGCTGTTAGGTTTCACGCTCGCAGAGTTTGATTAATATTTGACGAATTTACCTATTTTTAACAATGCAAAGAGGCGCTAAACCTCTTAGCTGTCTACGAAATTAACTCTCTATTCACATCGACAAAGCAACCAATCCGCCACCTATTGGTAGCCGACTTAGTTGCTGCCCGAGCTCTTTCCGGCGCTAAGCAGGTTGGCCAAAATCCTGTAAGAACCGGGTACCAGTTCGGGTAACTGGCGATACAAGGCGTAGGCCACATAGATATAGGTTCCCTTGCCGGGGTGGGTAACGAGCAAGCCGCCGCGCTGCGGATCCTGGCCGGGATCGGCGGTCTCGGTAAGCGCGGTGTAACCGGAGTCCCAGGAGTCGAGGAAGGAGTGGCCGCGCTCTTCAACCCATCCATCGAAGTCGGCGGTTGTGATCTTGTTGGGGTAATTGAACAGCGGGTTCGAGGGATCGAGCAGTTTGACTGGAGCCTGTTCGTCGACAACGCGCTCCGGAAGGCGACCGCCGAGCGAGAGGGGAAGCGGAGCCGGAAAGTTGCTGCCCTGATACTGCACGATGAGGGTGCCGCCATTGCGTACAAACTCTTCGAGACGGGGCTGGGCCTTGGTGAGTTCTGGGCGGACCGAGTAAGCGCGGATGCCGATTACGATGACGTTGTAGCGGCTAAGATCGCCTCCGGCAAGGTCGGAGCTGGAAAGCAGCTCCGGCGCTAAGCCCATGCCCTCCATTGCCTCCGGAACAAGGTCGCCGGGCCCCATGACGTAGCCGACGTGGAGTCCAGGCGTGATCTTGACGTCAATTTTGCGCGTTTTGAGCTCGGCGGAGGCGTACTGGTTGTAAGGCCGCAGACCTGCGTATCCGACACTGTGCCAGCCCGACTCGTACGTATGGCCGGATGACTGGGCGATGGCCTTGATGGAGTAGGCTCCGGTCTGGGTGGCTGTGGGAGTCACAGAGAAGAGAATCGGGTCAGTGTCGCCGGCCGTCTTGCGGTGGAACGTGGCCTGCGCAGGTTCGGAGCGCCAGTCATCGGGGAGTTTGAGCGAAACAGTGCCTTCGGCTGCGGACTGGGCATGAACGGTGACGCGCACCGGAAGTGCGCTGCCGTCCAGGGGAAGGATGCGGGCACGCGGATCGATGCTGACGCCGATGGCGGGAGTGACGACCAGCGGCTGGTAGAAGCCGCCGGGACCGGTGACGCGCTGGAGGGTCTGGACAACCTCGCCGATGCGAATGGGCAGGCCATCAAAGGAGAACTCGGCCCACGCCGCGAGCGGATAGGGCACAAAGGAACGCTCGCGCCAGTGCGGATTCGAAATGTCGTAGTAGGGCTGCTCGATGTCGGGACGTGTAAAGAACGGCGCAGTGGGGGCGGCATTATCCGCATGGACGGTAAAGACAGGATCCGAGACGGGTGCAGCGGGATCAACCGAGCCCCCGGTGATGCTGCTTTTCCAGTCTTCCCCCGCATGACCCCCAAGCCAGACCCTTTCGAGGCGCGTCTCGGAGGTGGCTTGCGACGCGTGAACGTGCACGTGGAATTCTTCACCGGGCGCAACACTGGCAGGAGTTTCGTCGGCTGAGGCGCCTCGGAAGCCGGCACCCTGCGCATGTGCTTCACTGGTGCGAAAGGCGACGAGGTCGAGGCCCAGGATGATTGACAGTGCAGACTGGAACTGGTCAATTTTGGCGCCAAGCTCGAGGAGGAGTCCTGCTTTGCCTTTGGCGTCGAGAGAACTGCCGGCGATTTTGTCGCGCAGAGCGATGGTCTTCCGATAGATAGGGGCCAGGGCCTGCGCCGTCGGAAGTCCGGAGTTGCATGGGCATTTGGATTCGAATTGCCGGAGGTCGGCATCGATCTCGTTGAGGCTCGTCGGGAGCCATGCGGGCGCGGGTTTCTTCACGAGGCGCACGAGTCCGGCGACGCTCGTATCGATGTTCACGCGGCGGTTGCGGAACAAGCTGTTGTCTGTGAGCTTGTTTGCTTTTGCCTCAGTGCGCTGCACCGCAGCCGGTGCAACGGCCCAGAGGTGATAGCTGGCCGTTGCCGGTCCGCTGAGGGTAGGGTTTGCTCCGCCGTTCTGCGATTTCTGTTCGCCCCAGCCCTCGCGTGCGATCTGGGCATAGCTGCGGCCGAGTGTGAGGTCGAGCGTGCCGACAGGGATCCGGACGTCGGTCGATGGCACGACGCCTTCGATCCACTCGCCGGTGACGTAGTTCTTGAAGCGCGCCGGCGCCCATTTACCGGTGGCGTAGTCGTACATGCCCTTGTCGGTGACGGGCGCGAAGGGTGTCATCGAGTAGACGGCGAGTGGTTGCCAGGGTTGGAGCCCGAGGCCTCCATCGGGGACCGGCTTGAGCTGATCAGGGAAGACCTTTGGATCGGCGGCGGCCTTGAAGACCTCCTGCGAGATCTCACCGGAGACCTGGTGCTGTCCGTGGCCGTCGGTGATGCCGCCGACGAATGTGGAAAGGATTACCTGCGGGCGCTCGCGCCGAACAGCGAGAACGGCATCGTAGAGGACGCGATCGTGTCCCCACTTCTGGAAGGCTTCTTCCTGGGTCTTGGAGAAGCCGAAGTCGACCTGGGTGCCCCAGAGCTGCTTTACGCCGTAGTACTCGTCGGCTTTGAGGAGTTCGTTGGTGCGGATGATGCCGAGAGCGTCGTACACGTCGGCGGACATTGCGTTCTGGCCGCCCTCACCGCGGGTAAGCGTGTACAGGATGGTGCGAACGCCCATCCCGCGGGCGAGATAGGTGAGCAGGCCGCCGTCTTCGTCGTCGGGGTGCGCGACGATTTCCATCACACTCGCCGTTGTGCCGAGCTTCTTTAGAGTTTGCTCAAGCTTTGCTTCGCCTCGGTCTTCGGGGAGCGGAAGTGCGACGACCTGCGGTTCGGGCAGAGTGGATGAGGATTCGGCCGACGGCGCAGCTTGCTGCGCGAGCAGTGAACAAGTCGCTGCAAATGCGGCGAGGCCCGCAGCAACCAAGGCAGTAAGCGACCTATCGGCGTATGTACGACGCAGTTCCTGGAAAAAGAACATGGTTGTGCTCAGTGTACAATCCGTGCAGCAATGCAGTGGAATGATCCCACCCTTGTCCACGTCTGACGACACATTACAAGCACAATCCGGACAGCTCCAGCGGCGCATCGGATTGCGCTCGGCGGTGCTGTTTAACATGCTGGAGATGATCGGCGTGGGGCCGTTCATCACGTTGCCGCTGGTGATTGCTGCGGCGGGTTACAAGCTGTCGGTGTGGGCATGGCTACTGGGCGCGGCCATCGCCGTTGCCGATGGGCTTGTGTGGGCGGAACTTGGCGCTGCGTTTCCACGCGCCGGCGGATCGTACGCGTTTCTGCGCGAGATCTACGGGCCGGAGCGAGCGGGAAACTGGCTCAGCTTTCTCTACGTGTGGCAGCTCAGCTTTTCCGCGCCGCTTTCGATTGCATCAGGGTGCATCGGGCTATCGAGCTTTCTTGCGTGGTTCTGGCCGGGGCTCGAGAACGCGCCAATTGCACGGCTTCCGGGGTTGCACTATGCGAACTTTGCGGCTGCTGGGGCGTGCCTGCTGGTGGTGCTACTGCTGTACCGGAATCTCAGCGCAGTGACGCGACTGGCATGGGTTCTGTTTGCAGGCGTGATGGCTGCAATGGCCGGCGTGATTACGTCGGGATTTGCGCACGCTGCGGCGACCGGCGGATGGCACATGCCGGCTTCGTCTGCTCAGTCGGCTGCAGTAGCGATGGGCGGCCTGGCGCAGGCCACACTGATTACGACCTATGACTATTGGGGTTACTACAACATCACGTTTCTGGGCAGCGAGGTACGCCAGCCGGAGCGGACGATCCCGCGCGCGATTTTGCTGTCAGTGCTGTTCGTGGCTTCGCTTTATGTGGTGATGAACCTGTCGGCGCTGCCGTCCATTCATGATGCAGCTATCCATGCGAAGGAGAGCGCGATCCTGCGCCTGCAACTGGTTGCCGAAATTGCGCGATCGGCGTTCGGGCAGTTGGCGGGTTACACGATCGCGGCGCTGGTGATGTGGACGGCGTTCGCTTCGGTCTTTTCTCTGCTGCTCGGCTACAGCCGCGTCCCGTTTGCTGCGGCGCAGAGCGGGAACTACTTTCGCTTTCTGGCAGCCGTGCATCCGAAGCATGGAATTCCGCACCGGTCGCTGGTGGCGCTCGGCCTGGTCGCGTCAGTCTTCTGCTTCTTCACCCTGCAGCAGGTGATCACGATGCTGGTGGTCACCCGAATTGTGCTGCAGTTCTTCCTGCAGCATGTAGGCGTGATGCTGCTGCGTGCGCAGCGGCCGGAGTTGGAGCGGCCGTTTCGCATTCCTCTGTACCCACTGCCGCCGCTTCTCGCGGTGACGGGATTTGCGTTCATGCTCGTCGATCCGCGGCGGGGGCAGAGCAAGGGCGGCGGCGTGTGGCTCGGGCTAGCCGTGGCTGTAGGCATTGCGCTGAGCGGAACGCTGATTTATCTGTTGCGCGCAAGGAAGCTGGCGCAGTGGCCGTTTGCGAAAGAATAGCGGAGCTAGCATGCGCTTCGCGCGTTCGCGGAACTAGGTGAACAACCGTCGCCTAAAGGGCGACGGCTTCTTGGGGCACGCATGAGACAGCATCCTCTACGTTAAGCCCCAAAAGCCCGTTCCGGGCTCTGGAAAGGATCAGCTGAGCACTGACATGATCGCGACTCGCAGACAATCCGCAAGCAGGGCAATCGTGCCAGCGATCCCGCAGGGTCTTGGCGACGTTCGCTCCGCCTTGGGGACTGTCGCCTTCAGGCGAGAGCGGAAAAGGCTTGCGGTGCGAAGGGCCGCTCGCTTTGTGTTAGTTGAGCGGCACCTATTTCGTTTGCCAATTCTGGCTGAAGCCTGTCATGAATCAAGCGCCGCGCACGAGTAGAGTCATCGCATTCGACACAAAGGATACGTGCGTTCTTGATCTCAAAGGCTGTGAGTGCCTCGCGAACGAAAGCAATTCGCATCTGCCCTTCGAAGAGCACTGTCTTGCCTTCGGCGAGCATCAGCTCGATTCTCTCCAACCATAGTCCACAGATGGAGTTCGGCCTACAATCCGCCGAGATCAGCTCCAATGGCTAATAAATTCCGGTATCGGCGAAGAGAAATTGCCACGAGCTGTCGAGGTAGAGCCAGCGCTGATCGCTGAACCAGCTGGTGGGCAGGGCGGGCACGTGCAAGAGAGTGTGGCCACCCATGCAGATCATCTCGGTGCCGTTCCAGCCAAGGAAGGTACGCGAGGCTAGGCCGACAGTTGCAGGATTGGTGACGCGGCGCAGGCAGACAGGACAGCGATGGCGCTGGTCGGCGAGCGCCCATCGGAATCCGGTGAGACAGACCAGGAAACAGGAGATGAGCTGGACGCACTCGGCTACCGGGGAGTAATTCGGGGTGTACCAGTAGGCCAGATCGAACGATGCAAAGAGCGCAATGCCGGCAATGAGCGCGAACTTTGCGCCAAGGAAGAGGAAGCGCCGCAGGCTCTGCTTGAACGAAGGCCGATGCGAGGTGAGATGCGTCTCTCCGAGGGATACGGAGGAGACGGCCGGCAGCGCGATGAATGCGAGGAAGAGGGCAAACTCGTAGAGATTCCAAGGTCCCTCAACAGGCTCGGTGAGCGGCGTCCCGCTGAGATCGATGTCGATGTTTTCGGGATCGCGCGCGGAGATCGTGATGCCGGGACTGGTACGCGCAGCCTGGCCTCGTGCAGAGAGCTGAGCGAATAAGTAGCCGGGAGTTTTCGCGGATACCTCAGTGGCGATCTGGGCGTCAGGCTCGAGCAACCAGACGTCAGGTGAGCCGGGAAGCTGCCAGGCGCCGGCTGGAGCAACGCCGGCGATGCGAACGCTGGCGTTCCCGATTCGAAGGATGCGGCCCGCGATCCGGGGATCGCCGCCGAAGGAACGCATCCATGCTTCGTGGCTGAGGACAATCGAGGACAGATCGGAGCCTGTTTCGGCAGTGTGGGTCAGAGGCAGACCGAGCGTCGGAAAGAGATTCGCAGTAGCGCGGGCGACGTTCCAGCAGATTCGGGCCGATCCTGAATCGGCGGTTTCGCGCCTGACGCGATAGAACGCGAGATTGTCGAAGAACCGTTGCGGTGTCTTCTTCCAGCCGCGATAAAGGTCGGCGGGAATGGAAGGCTTGGTGCGGGACGCAGCAGCTTCGCTGATGAGGAGAACGTTGCGGTCGATCTGGAAACGTGCTGCTTCGTTTTCGGCCTGCACGCCCGGGAGCAGGCTGGTGACCAACAGGCAGAGGAGCAGGATGACGAACAGCCACAGGAGCGTCTGGGCAGCGGAGCCGTGCATGTGCGCCGGCGGGGCGCTGGTCCTGTCGGACAGGTTACGGACGCAAAGTGCATCAGGGAATGCGCCCAGACAGAACCCGGTAATCTCGCGCTGAGAATCAAGGGAAAATGTCTCGTCGATGCTGATGCAGGAGCGCCGAACGTGCCAGAGTTCGGCCAACCACTCGCGACGCCATTCATCGCGATCGCACGAGGGGACCAGTAGCGCTGCACCGCTCAGAAGACCGCGTTGCAGGACCGAGAACGCAACTTCGGATGGAGACTTCATCGGGAACTTGCCTCCTCAGTCGAGATGAGGCGATCGAGAAGCGGATAGCGCTTGCGAGAGGCTTCGAGTGTGGCTCGTCCATCGGCGGTGAGCTTGTAGTACTTGCGCGGAGGGCGCTGTTCGGCGTCCGCGATGGACTGGCGCTCCCACTGCGAGCGGATGAGGTCGTCGCGCTCGAGGCGGCGCATGGCAGGGTACACCGTGCCGCTGGGCAGTCCCGTCATCTCCATGATGCTGAATCCGTAGACATAGCCGGCGGAGATTGCCTGCAGGATCATCGCGGCGGTGTGCGAGAGTTTCGCCTCAGCGGCCATGGCCAGCATTCTACCTATGTAGCAATCTACTTGACAAGGTTTGTGATTTATGTATGCTGAATGCTACATAGGGTAGACGTCGCGGTGGAAGGAAAAGGAGCTCCCTCGGCGGCTAAAGCCGCATTGAATGGCGCTTACTTTTGGCACGGTTGAGCCGTGCCCTTTCAAAAAGAAACTTACAGCGTGGCCGACAGGCAGGAGGTTGGAGTGCTCGAGGTTCAGCATCTTTGTCGCAGTTTTCGCACGATTCCGGCCGTAGTGGATGTGAACTTCAGGGTGGCTGCGGGGGAGATCGTCGGGTTCCTCGGGCCGAACGGAGCCGGGAAATCGACGACGGTGAAGATCATCACGGGAATGCTGCGGCCGGATGACGGCAGGGTGTTGTTCGAGGGACGGAATATCCGCGATGACATGGAAGCATATCGAGCGGTTCTGGGGTACGTGCCGGAGGAGGCGCACTTGTATGCGTATCTTTCGGGGCTGGAGTATCTGCAACTGGTAGGACGACTGCGCGGGATGAGCGAGTCCCTGATCGAGGCAAAGGCGACGGGGCTGCTGAGATTGCTGCATCTTGAGTCGTGGCAGTACTCGCCGATTTCGTCCTATTCGAAGGGAATGCGACAGCGAGTGCTGATTGCGGCGGCGCTGCTGCACGATCCGAAGCTGCTGATTTTTGACGAACCACTTTCGGGCCTGGACGTAATCTCTGCGCGATTGTTCAAGGATCTGCTGGAGATGCTGGCGAAGCAAGGCAAGGCGGTGCTGTACATCTCGCACGTGCTGGAGACCGTGGAGCAGGTCTGCGATCGCGTGATCGTGATTGCAAAAGGGCGGGTGCTGGCGGATGCTTCGCCCGCCGAGTTGAAGACAATGAAAGGACTGCCGAGCCTGGAGAGCGTCTTTGCGCAGTTGGTCGAACAGCAGGATACGCGGGTTGCAGCAGAACAGATTGTTGAGGTCATGCAGGTTGCCCATGAGTGATGGATTCCAGAGATTGCTGATACAGGGAGATGTGCGGCCGGCGGTGCTGTCGCTGAATGTGCAGGCGGCGATGGGACCGGTGCGCGAGCCGCAGCGCGGTCAGTTTGAGTTGCTGGTGCGGCATTTCCTGGAGCGGTTTTTCAATCACGAGACCGCTTCGCCCGATGGAGACGGAAAGACTCGGCTGGTGCAACTGGCGTTCGCGGCGGGGTTGCCGGGGTTCATTCTAGCGGTGTACTTGTGGCCCGTATATCACCCTTTCCCAGGCTGGCCCCCGGGCAGCACGCGCGTTGGGCCGCCTCCATATTGGGTTCAGATGAATCATCATTTCTTCTTCGTCCTTTACTCGTTTGTTGCGCTTGGGCTGATCACGGTATTTGAGTGGGACCTCTTCTTCCCGGACTTGCTGGATGTGTTTGTGCTGGGTACGCTGCCAGTGGCCGAACGCAGAGTGTTCCTGGCGCGCGTGGCGGCGGTTGGGATCTTCGTTGCCGGGTTCCTCTTCGATGCGAATTTTCTGGCTCCGATTGTGTTGCCTGCGGCAACGGATCCGCCGAACCTGGCGCGGCTTCTGATTGGACACGTCGCGGCTGTTGCGGCGGGCGGATTGTTTGCTACCGCGACGATTGTGGCGGCGCAGAGCGCACTGCTCGCCGTGCTGGGAGAGCCCTGGTTCCGCAAGGTGTCGCTGCTGTTGCAGGGTGGGGCAGTGGCCGTGCTGGTGATGTTGTTGCTGCTGTTTCCCGTGCTTTCGGGTGTAACACCCGCGCTGCTCGAGTCAGGCAATTGGCTGGTGCTGTGGTTCCCTCCGTTCTGGTTTCTTGGTATTTATCAAAGTTTGCTGGATGGCCCGGAGGCTCTGCCGGTGTTTCATGAGCTGGGGCGGATTGGATTGACAGCGGTTGCAGGAGCGGTCTTTGTTGCAGTAGCCGCCTATCCGGTGGCGTATTTACGGCGGGTGAAGCATTTGATGGTTGGAGCGCCTACGCATCGAGAGCGCAACCATCTGGTTGCACCGTGGAATGTGGCGATTCACGCGAGCGCCGTGCGAACACCCGTGCGGCGGGCTGTGTTTCACTTTATTAACCAGACGCTGCTCCGGGTGCCGCGATATCGCATCCACCTTGTGCTGTGCGGCGGTGTGGGGCTCTCTGTTCTGATTGCAACTGTATTGCGCCTCGAGGTAATTCATGGACGATTGCAGGCGGAGGCTTCGGCGGACGGAATTCGGACCGCCGTGGGCATCGTCGCGTTCTGGGTGACGGTGGGGCTGCGCTCTGCTTTCGTGTCGTCAGGAAACCAGCGCGGGAACTGGATCTTCCGGTTTACGCATGGCAAGCCGGCACACTTCGACGCGGCGATCGAAGAACTGCTGGCATCAAAAGTCTGGGTGCTGTTGTGTTCGGCTGCGGTCACATTGGGCGTGGTGGGCTTGCTGCGCCTGGTGGCGCCGGTCGAGCTGAGGAGCTGGGCGGCGACTGCGGCGCAGACATTGGTGGGCTTGGGCGTTTGCGTGATCCTGACCGATGCCGCGTTTGCGAATGTCCTGACGATACCGTTTACGGGCGAGGCTTCAGGAGAGAAGCCGAACCTCGCGTTCACGCTACTGAAGTTCTTTACGTTCTTCCCGTTCGTGACCGGTGCAGCGTTAGCGTCGCAGTATTGGATCGAGCAGAGTTGGGCGCACTTCGGCGTGGCGGCGATCGCGATCCTGGTGGTGCATCTGTGGTTTCGGTATCGGCATCGGGAATCAGTGCGGATTCACAGTCTGCAGGCAGAAGTGGAAGAAGGAGAGGACGATTTTCCGATGCGGCTGGGGCTGAAGTACTAAGCCAGATCAGGGATGCGGAATAGCGACGTGGCTTTGCCGACACGCCGGGCACTTGACGAAACTTGGTCATGTGCAAACCGGGCACTGTGGAAATTTTTCAGCGCCGCCAAACCTTTTTATATTGTTGGAGCAGCGAAGGATCACAACTGTGCTTTTGCTCTTCGCGCTCCAAAGCGAATCTCGATCTTGCTGTTGCTACGGTAATAAAGCAATCGCGACAAATAGAATCAATTGTTCCGTCTGCATTTAGCCGGTGTACGAACTGTAATGTACAACTCTGAACCATGTTCGTCACTCCTCGCACCCGAACCTGATCCAGGCCCAGGGCGATGTCTTCCGTTACTATCCAGTAGCAATTTGCGTTCCGTCTCAAGCAGAGGACGGGTCAAGGTTCTGGACGCATAGGACTGCGAAGTCGCGACTGAATTCAACGCTGTTGGGCCTTCGGGTCCCCGTCCTTTCGGATCTCCTCGCCAGCCTGCGCCTTCTGTCCAGCCTTTGGCTTCCACGCCGTAGCCAGCGCTCTGCCGCTCGCAATGTCGCTCGGTGTCATTTGACTCTCTGCACTGTCGAGTTCGCTCTTGTAGAACCGTAGGTTCTTCTGGGCTGCCAGCGAGAGCCATAGTTCCGCCTGGACCGGGTCGCGAGGAAGGCTTGGTAGACCGTGAAGGTATGCCTTGCCAAGCAGGTACTGGGCGTCCTGGTTTCCCTGGTCAGCGGAGAGGCGAAGCAAATTGACTCCTTTGGTCACGTCCCTTTGAGGCAATAGATACATCGATCCCAGCATGAACTGAGCGTCGGCATTCCCTTGCGCCGCGGACGCTTCGAACCATTTGCCGGCCTGGTTGTCATCTTTAGCAACGCCTTGGCCCATCAAGTACATCCTGCCCAGGAGCAGTTGCGCCTCTGCGTTCCCGTGTTCGGCCAGCGGCGCACACTCTTTCAGCGCTGTGACATAGTCCTTTTCCTTGTAGGCCTGTTGGGCGGTTGCGAGATCAACGCCGGCGGATAGACCCGCCGCGGACTGAACGATCGTTGTACAGCAAAGCAAAATCCAGAACAGCAGACGCATTCTCAATTTTTTCCCCTTTTAATCTATTTTGCCGGGCCCGGAATCCGCAGCCTCGAGCCCGGGCTTGAGGCTGCGGCAGTGATGTTCGCACATCTACGGGGTGTTGACCGGCACCACGCCTCCGGGCTTGTTGAACTGGAATATCTTGTTCTGTTGCACTGTCATATTGAGGGGCCCCACGCATGCCAGGGACTGGCTAATGCCGCTTCCGGCGAGGGTGTCTTTCCAACTTGTTGTTACGGTATACGTTCCGGATGACAGGTTCGTCACAATCCAGTCGAAGCTGTGGCCCGAAACGGTGCTTTCGTTGAAACTCAGGAAGCACCCACCGGCGATCGCCGTGCACTGGGTGGCGAGTGCTTGAAAGAGATTGGTACTGATCTGGATATACCGCGAGTCATACGTGACCGCGGTATTCGGAATAACTTGGGGGCTTCCGGGGCCAGTTACAGACACCGTAAAGTCCACTCCGGCCAGTGCAGAACTGCTCACGCCGCCCGTCGTGGCACCTTTCTGGTTCGAACTCACAGTGACGTCGGTGAGCAGGCCAACGACGGCTGAAGGCCTCACCACGAAGACGTTGCCATTGCCACTGCTGGTCTTGATTCCGGCGACAGCATTACCCATGCACTCGCCGCTTGCCGTCGTGCATGAGCTTGTGCCATCGGAGTTGAGGGTGCAACTCTGCTGACACTGAAATCCGCCTGTTATGTTGCCGTTTGTGTTGAGTGTGCAACCAACAAAGTTCTCTCCGGTGGTCGCATAGCTGAAGTTTCCGCTGCTTTGCGCGAAGGCCACGCCTGAGAACAAGAAGATCGCGCATGTGAGATACCGAAGACTCTTCATAGCGGAGAGACATGCGTACTTTTGCATAGCGATTTCCTCTTTCCCAAAAAATGGGAGTATTTTGGCCAGGCAACGTTGACCGATCAGGGAAGCAATGACTAGCGGGACTCGTGCTCGCCCACCTGAATTCCTCGGCGATATTTCTCGAGAGATCCGCGAAAACTGCCCCGGGTTCTTCTCATTCGCCGATGCGTTTAGCCGAAGGAGGAGCAGGTTTGACGCTCTTCAGCACAGAACTCGACTATGGCCCTAGAAACAAGCCGCGGGGTTCAACTCGATTGGCCGAATTCCGTTGTAGTTGTACACCGCATCCCTCGCGGCCGTACACATTACAGAGGTACGCAGAGATTCTGCGACTTGAGGAGTGGGCGAGGCCGAGCAAGCTCTCCAACAACCAAGTGCTGCATGAAAGACAAAGATAAGGACCTTTTTAACTAGGAAAAGCCTTGAACAAGGCATTTCAACTCGAGGGCAACGTCAGCAGCAGCTGGGGCAAGCCCGAAGGAGAACCCGTCGGCGGAAGTTTGCGACAGGCCTGGCCGGACTCACGGTAGTGGTCAGAGGCAGCTCCCGACGGATCATGATTATGCGGTTCCGACCCGCGAATATCAGCTCGATCAATCGTCGCCATTACCTGCCTTGGCTGCTGCTGACCCCTGTCCTCGATCCCCAAAAAACGACCAGCGCACCTTGACGGGTCACGACATATCAACTTCTGGTTTGCCGGTAACCGCCCAGAACGGCCAGCCGTGGCAGAAGGCGCGGTACTGCGCCCAGCTCAAATAGCGAGAGCCACCCCGGTTAAAAGGTGGCTCTCAAGCGGCCAGTCTGGAGGTTCTGGCCCCGGAAACTCCCTTACTTACTGGTAATCGTATGAGTGGGACAAATTACGACATTGCTGGAAGAAATATTTTTCCGGTTTGCCGGTCACTCGCTCACAATGTTCGTTTTTTGGGGGAGCGTCGGTTTGAGTTGCACTTCGGCGGCAACGTCAACGACCGGCTTATTTCCGCAGAATCTTGTCCATGGCCTTTCCTTTGGCTAGTTCATCCACCAATTTGTCTAGGTAACGAATCTGCTGCATGAGTTTGTCTTCGATTTGCTCCACACGATAGCCGCAGATCATACCGGTGATCTTGGAAACATTCGGGTTGATCTGTGGAGCTCGGGCAAAGAAAGTCTGAAAGTCAACCTTTGTCTCGATCTGCTGTTGCAGCGCCATTTCGTCGTAGCCCGTGAGCCAGTGGATGATGGCATGGACCTCTGCCTTCGTGCGCCCCTTTTTCTCCGCCTTGGCGATATAGTGCGGGTAGACGCTCGCGAACGCCATTCTGAATACCCTGGTGTTGTCCATACCGGCTTGTCCCTTCGATGCTATAAAATGGCCGGTTCGAATTGCACATCGAGTTTCTATCGGATTCAGCCAGGAATTCCGGCTTAGCAAACAGGGTTTCCGACGCAATCTTTACAAAATAAATGCGTTACAAAGCAGACATGCCGTCGCGCCGACATGACTGAATTTCGCGAGGCCAACAACGCCTTGCGAAACTGGAGAGACTTGCACTCTGCCGGTCAGCTTGGAGCCAGCCAAGCGGAATCCTGATGATGTTTTCATCACCGGCAGGGAGTTCCATTCAATCCGGGTGCCCTGATCTGTTTTTGGGGTCGGTATCCTGTCATTCCAATCTATCCCGGATTTCGATCGGTCTGTCTGGAAGTCGAGCAGTTCTGATTCATCAAGAGACACCAGGAGACGCTAAGTAGGCCAAGTGCCAAACAGTCAAACATCTCCAGTCACATCAGGAGACGAACTGGGACAGCACGGAAACAGTTCGGGCATCCCCCTCCAGGATGCCCGCTGCCTTGCGCCATCATTCACTGGCGCTGACTCAGCGCCAGTAGTAGTAGCCACCTGCCATGTAATACGGGCGGTAATACACGGGTGCGTACGGATAGGGCTGATATGGATTGCCGTAGGGTCCACGGCGATACAGATTCGGTCCGCCCGGATACAATCCCTGCGAAAGACGCATCGCCTCCTGTTGGCTCACGGGCGGCACCGTTACAGGAACCGTCAGGTGGAAACTCACCAGCGCCTCCGCGGGAATCCATGCATTCGGGCCGGAGGACGCGGCCGAAGCGGCTGCTCCCGTCCCCCCGCCGGCCACCGCGCCAACGGCAGCTCCAGTGCCGCCACCGATTGCGCCGCCGATAATTGCACCGAGCACCGCTCCGCCGACAACGTTCCCTGCGGACCGCTCACCCTTGCCTGGTCCCTTCACCTTGAACAGGTCCGATTGCAGCGGAAAGCTCTGCCCCATCAGGTCCAGCGAGGTCAATTGCAGCGCGAGTTCGTTGCTGCCGGTAAGCGATCCTGAATTTGAACGCCTCACATCGGCAACGACGCCGTGCACTATCGCGCCGCGCGGGATCGCCAGCACGCCGCCCATCGTCACGTCCTGAATGACGGTGAACTGTATCGGTTGGCCTGGCTGCGCCTGTTTGCTGCTCACCGGCTCATTCGTGCGTACCTGGATCAGGGTGCCTTCCGGCACGGTCAACGGTCCCCGTGCGATCTGGTACGCCGGAGGAGGCGGAGCCGGCGCATATCCGGGCCCGTATCCAGGTCCGTATCCGGGTCCGTATCCGGGCGGCGGAGGAGCCTGCCCGTAGCCGGGAGGAACCTGTCCATAACCCGGTGGTGGCGGGGCCTGAGAATATCCCGGCGGGGGAGGGGGAGCCTGTTGTGGGTAAGCCGGGCCTTGGGGAGGATTTTGGCCGTACTGCGGTCGCTGCGGATTCTGGCCATCCCAGTTCGGAGGAGGCGCCTGGTTGATGCTCGGTGCATTCTGGTCATACGGAGCCGGCGCACTCTGATTCGGCATCGGCTGCGCTTCCGCCATGTCGTTGCTGGCATCGTTGGCTGGCGCACCCTGTGCATTTGCGTCGTCGGCCGGGTTGCCGATCTTCAGATTGTTATGGACAGCCGTAACTCCCGGAACCGTTTTCGCAATCGACTCGGCAAGTTGCTTCGAAGACTCGCTCGACACCGTTCCCGAAAGCGTAACTTCCGCCTGGATCGTCGCCGCGGTGATCAGGTCGTTCTTCAGCGCCTGCGAAGCGTCGAGCGCGTGCACCACATCCATCTCGATCTGACCGTCACTCCGCTGTGAATTGGAAGGCGCGGCATCCTGTGCCAGCGCCATCGTGGCGCCCAAAGCAAGCACACCAACCAAGGTCAATACTTTCAGGAACAGTGGCCTGATCATTGTTTTAGTCTCCTGCATCTATAAGTGGCGACTTTACCTATTTTGACGGTTTCGGACCTACGCCGTCACTGGTAAAGACCCGCCCGCAGGGCAAAAGTTCCGCGCTTTGGTAATGGATTTCCGGGTCTTCCGGGACCGGGCCGAACTTGCATCGGCGGAGGCCGTTACGCCTCGGTTGCCGCCGTGCGCTCCTCTGCCGCGCTTGTCCCGAACTCTTCGTTGTCAGGAAGGAAAATCTGAAAGACCGTTCCTTTTGCCGCGCGGCTGCGCACGTGAATGATTCCGTGGTGTTTGAGAATGATCTCGTGACTCACCCACAGTCCAAGGCCTGTTCCGGTCGAGCCTTTCGTGGTAAAGAAGGCTTCAAACAGCCGGTCGCGTACCTCGCTGGTCATGCCGCTCCCGGTATCGGCAATCGTGAGCCGCACGCCGTCGCGTTGCGGGTGCACCCAATCGCGTGATCTCCGCGCGGAAACAATCAACCTTCCCCCCGCCGCCATGGCGTCGATGGAGTTGCTCACCAGGTTTGCAATCACCTGCCGCACCTCGCCGGCGAAGCAATGGAGATCGAGGGTCGGCTCGTAGTGCCTTTCCACCACAATTGCCTGCGTACTGAGCCTCACGTTGTACATGTCCAGCACTGAATCCAGCAGCTCGTGCATCGTCGCTCGCGCCGGCAATGTCGATTGCCGGTAAAAGCGCAACGTCTGCTGCGTGATCTCCGACATCCGCCGTACCTCGCGCTCCGCGATCGTCACGTAGTTCAAAGCGGAGTCATCCAACCGGCTGAATCGGCGCAGTAGATAGAGGAGATTGGTAATCGCCTCGAGCGGGTTGTTGATCTCGTGCGCAATCGATGCTGCAAGGCGCCCCGTCGCAGCCAGCTTCTCCGTTCTGCGCAGAACCTCTTCGTTGCGGCGGCGCTCGCTCACGTCGATCACGATCGCGCCCACCCAACGCACATGATTCGCTGTCGGTCGCACCGGGTAGGCGGTCGTGAGCCAGGTCCACGGTTCACCGTTCTTGGCGTGACCGAAGAGCTCCAGATCATGCACCGGCATCTCGGTCTCAATCACGTGCCGGACAGCATCCTCCAGCCGCTTCGCAGCCGGTTCTGCAACCAGGTCCGGTAGTGATCTCCCCAGGAACCGGCTTAACGCAACTCCAGTCATCTCCGCGAATACTTCATTCACGCGCACAATCCGGCAGCGACGATCAAAGAACACCAGCCCGATTGGCGCGTTGGCGAGCATCGAGTCCAGCAGCGAGAGCGTGTCGTTCAGCCCGGACCGCTGTTCTTCGAGCGCCGCGACCATTCGGTTGAACGCCTGGATCAGGTCTCCGAATTCGTTATCGACTGTCACCGGCAGTGGAAACTTCGCCTTCGACTGAGGCCCCTCCATCAGCGCTCGCGTGCCGCCTTGCAGAATGCTCAACGGCCGCGAGATGGTGCGCGACATCAGCAGAACCAGCAGCCCCGATGCTCCGATCCAGATCAAGCCGAATGAAAAAGAGCTTCGAAGAACCGCGTTGACCTGCTCCCTGTCCGCGGAGTTGTCGTTTTCGACCCATGCGTACCCGCGAAGTTTGTTTCCTTCGTAAATCGCCTCCACGCCCTCCCACTGATGATGGCCAAAGGCGAAGACTCGTGGCTGGTGCGCTTTGACCTGCGAGATTTGTGCTGTCTCCGCGGGATCGAGCCGAAACTGAGACGAGTTGCCATCGCTCCCGAACAGCACATTGCCGGCCGTGTCGGTGATGCAAGCTCGCCCCACACTTGGAGCTGCGCGCACCAGGCGTAAGGATGGCAATACGAGCTCCGGCCGCTGTTGACGGTACGCATCCTCGGCCTCAAGTGAGATCGAGGTCGCTTCGTGAGCCAGCCTGTCGACGGTACGCTTGCGTACCTCGCGCCCCTCCACTCTCGCGAGCAGCACAGCAAACAACGCGACAGACAAAGCCTCTAGCAGCATCAACCAAAGGATGAGCTGCCAACGGACAGTGCGCGGCCACCAACGCATTAACTGGACCTCAACACCATGGGGGAACCCGGTTCCATAGAGTCTACCCCAAAAGATTCGTCCCGCTGCGTCAACCTATTTGCTCAAAAGTGCCCTGGCGATCTGTCCACCATGAAATCGGCCGTTTTCAATGAAAATCTCGTTGGTGCGCGATCCTGCCACAATGACTCCCGCCAGGTAAAGACCCGGCACATTGCTCTCCAGCGTCTCGGGATCGCAGACTGGCCGCCTATCCTGGCCCTCGAACTGAACGCCCATGCCCTCAAGAAAACCAAAGTCGGGATGATACCCCGTCATCGCAAACACAAAATCATTCTTGATCATCTGTGCGCCCTCGGGCGTGCGCAGCGTCACTGCGTCTTGTGCGATTTCCGTGACTTCGGCATTGAAGAATGCCTTGATCTCGCCGTTCTTTATGCGGTTTTCGATGTCCGGCTTGATCCAGTACTTCACGTGCCGATGCATCCCCTCGTGCCGATGCACTAGCGTTACGCGCGCGCCGCTGCGCCACAATTCCAACGCTGCAATCGCCGCCGAATTTTTGCCGCCGATTACCACCACGTCCGTGTCGAAGTACGGATGAGGATCGTTGTAATAGTGGAAGACTTTGCTCAGGTGCTCGCCCGGGATGGACATCATGTTCGGCAGGTCATAGTAACCGGTCGAAATGACGAGCCTTCCGGCCCTCAAGGCTCCCGGCCGTCCAAATCGATCCTCGGTGTGTACCGTGAAGCTGCCATCCGCTCCAGTGACCCGCTCCACGCGCTCATACTGCCGGACGTCCAGTTTGTAATGCGCCGCCACCAGGCGGTAGTACTGCAGCGCCTCGTTCCGCGTCGGCTTCGGGTTGGGGCTCGGAAACGGAATATCCCCGATTTCCAGCAGCTCCGGAGTCGTAAAGAACGTCATGTGCGACGGATAGTGAAACAAGGAGTTGCAAACACAGCCCTTGTCCACCAGGACCACTTTGAAGCCGGCCTTCTGCGCCTCAATCGCACAAGCCAGCCCCGTCGGCCCCGCACCAACCACGAGCACATCGAATGTGACGTCCCGTGCCTTCCCATCGTCGTGTACCAGCGTGGACGAGGGTCTCGCGTCAGGAATCGAATCCGCAGGAAAGTCAGCCATGTATTCAGCTTAGGCCATCCAGCACCTCGGCGACGGGGCACTGGCACCTCGACATGTGGTAGAATGGTGGAAATTATAGGTAGAAAGGTGGAATGAGGTGGCCCTGAATCTTAAGAACCCGGAGACCGAGCGCCTCGCCAAAGAGCTCGCCCGCTACACCGGCGAAAGCATCACGGAGGCCGTGACGGTTGCAATCAAAGAGCGACTTGAACGTGCAGAGAGGGCTAAGAAGCGAGAAGGACGTTTGGAGTGGCTGGACGAGCTTACCAAACGCACCTCGCCTCTTCTCAAGGACCTTCCGCCTTCCGACAAGATTGGGGATCTCATTTACGACAAAGAGACCGGTTTGCCTCTATGATCGTCGACTTCTCTGCCCTTATCGCGATTTTGAAACGCGAGCCGGGGAGTACCGTCTTTGCAGTTGCGATGAACGACGCCGACCGGGTTTTCATCTCGGCTGCCACTTACTTTGAACTCTCAGTCGTCATAGACAGTCGCAGAGATCCTGCGATGAGCAGAGAGATCGACGACTTGCTTGATAGGTTCAGCATTGATATAGAGCCTGTTACTCCCGAACAGGCTCACATCGCCCGCCAGGCCTATCGCGATTACGGCCGTGGCAGCGGCCATCCCGCCAATCTCAACTTCGGCGACTGCTTCAGCTACGCCCTCGCCCGCGCCAAGCGCGAGCCGATTCTCTTCAAGGGCGACGATTTCATCCACACCGACCTGCGCTCAGCCGTCAAACCCTGACTCGGGCAAAGTGAATCCAGATGTGCGTAGGGTCAATCATGACGCGCGACATCCTCTGCACTATCGGTCACTCCACGCACTTTATCGACGAGTTCTTCACCTTGCTTAACGCTCATGGCATCCGCCACCTTGTGGACGTCCGTTCCATCCCCAAATCGCGCCACGTTCCGCAATTCAACAGTGACACGCTAGCTTCCTCATTAGGCGCTGCTGATATTGCTTATACGCACCTGAAAGCCCTCGGCGGCCGCCGCCACACGCGCAAGGACTCGATCAACACCGGCTGGCGCAACGCTTCATTCCGCGGTTACGCCGACTATATGGCCACCCCGCAATTCGCAGAAGGCCTCGACACCCTGATGCAGATCGCCCGATCCACGCCAACTGCCATCATGTGCGCCGAAGCCGTCCCGTGGCGCTGTCACCGCTCCCTGATTGCCGATGCCCTGATCCTGAAGGAATGGGACGTTCGCGACATCCTTACTGCTGCTCCGGCCGCCGAACACAAGCTCACGCCGTTCCTCAAGGTCGTTGACGGACAGCCCACCTACCCCGCTCCAGACGAATCCGGCTCGTTGTTCACCCGCTAACTCGTTGATGCGCGAAGCGCACGCTGACTGGCTGATTTGGGAACAAGAGTACTGGCCCTTTTCCGCAACTGTCGCATGACAATAGGAACAGCCGCGACTGGGTACGCCGAGCGCTGGTTGGGTCTGAGCATTGCCGCTGTCATAAAGCGCCGCGCGGGCGTTGAGGTCCGATGATGCAATCGCCTCCAGCACGCTCCGATAAGGCCACGTGTTGTAATTCGCAGCGTAGCGCGCATTGTTGTACACGATCCTCGCCGCATCCACTTGCCCAGCCTTCACGAGTCCGTTGCCGAGATTAAGCATGTAGCCTTCATAGCTGTACGGCGCCAGGACACCTTCCCACCAGCAGGCCTTCTTACGGCCCACAGCCGTCAGCAGGTTCAGGTAGGGCTTGACGTCCGGATTGTTGCGATCAATCTTTCCGCCAATACAGCTGTCGATCCCCTGCCACAACGAATCGAGGGCCTTTTGATAGCTCGCGCTGTCCTTGCCATCCGTACTGTGCGCCGCCCACCGATTGAAGTTGTTGAATTCAGGGAATTGATAGGCTGCAAAATCAAGCGTTTGATCTCCCTTCGCAATCAGGCCGGGATCGTTTGTCATCTGACCCAGGTGAACCGTTGTGATCCCCAAATATCCCGGCAAGTGATCGTCGTTGATATATCCGATGAAATGCTTTGTGTAGTAATCCAGGTTCAGCGCTTTGCCAAAGTTGTCCACTGCCTCCGGCATGTCCTGCCCCAGCGCCGGATCCGTTGGATTCGGATCACGCGCCGCCTCTCCGATGTGCCAGAAGTGCGCCGCTCCCAACAACGCGTAGAGCGTCGGATTGTTCGGATCGTTCTCTATCGCTCGCTGAAGCTCAGCTTGCACCTGAGGGATCTGGTCATACTCGTTCCCGTGATAGGCATCCCAGAAATGACCGATCGCCGCCCTGCTGGCATTCTCGACGTTCTCATCGGCCTGCCAGTTCCAAGCAAATCCGCTGAGCAGCAGCAACGAGCTGAGCGCCGTCAGAATCGAAAACATCCGCTGCTCCTTCAGAATCTTGAAGGCGCCATCAACAGCGGCGGCAAATCCGTTGCGAATCTCCTTTTCCATTCCAATCACCTCGCGGGGAAGTCGAATGCATGTAGGCACCCCGATGTGGGCAGTGACAACATTCATTTCATAACTTAGACACTATAATGTTGCTGATGTCAACATGTGCTCTTGTGAATAATTGATGTTGCTGCTCTGAATACTCCACATCTACAATCGCCCCAGGAGAAATGACCAGGCGCAAACCCTACCATCATGGCAACTTACGCGAGAGCCTGCTGCAGGCAGCTATCAGCCTTATCGCCGAAGTCGGACCGACTGCGTTCACACTTCGCGAAGTGGCCCGGCGCGCGGGCGTCTCGCATAACGCGCCCTACCGCCACTTTCGCGACAAGGACGACCTGATCGCGTCCGTTGCTGCCGAGGGCTATCGCGAGTTGACCGCCGCAATGGGCCGCGCCGCGGCTAAGCATCCTCAGGCCATCGATCGCCTGAAACATGCGGGTCTGGCGTACATTGGATTTGCGTTGCAGCGCCCTGAGCACTTCACGGTCATGTTCGATGCACCGGGAACAGCAGAACATGGCGAATCGGCCGGCCCCGAAGCGAAGCAGGCATTCACCACTCTCGTTGAACTCGTGACGGATGCGCAGCGGAGCAAGCAGCTGCCCGCCGGCGATCCGCTGCAGTTCGCGCTCCTTGCCTGGACCATGGTGCACGGCATCGCCAAGCTGGCCACGACAGGTCGTCTTCCCTACCGGACAACGCCCGCGATTCTCAAGTTCGCGTCCTTCGTGATCGACCAGTCTCTTCCGGTCCGAGCAAATCCGAACACGGACAACTAGCTCCTATCGATGCGCGAAGCTCATGTTAACCGCGCCGCACTAGACGAAAGCACTCCCGCGTCCGCTACCCTAGAGAGTTGAGCAAATCGAGGGCATCGTCATGACCGTCATCAAGCAGGAAGACTTCATCGCCAGCGTCTACGGCGCGCTGCAATACATCAGCTACTACCACCCTGTTGACTACATCACCAGCCTGGCCAAAGCCTACGAGCGCGAGCAGTCTCACGCGGCAAAGGACGCCATCGCGCAGATCCTCATCAATAGCCGCATGTGCGCCGAGGGCCATCGCCCCATCTGCCAGGACACCGGCATCGTCAACGCCTTCGTGAAAATCGGAATGGATGTCCGCTTTGAAGCAGCGCCCGGCGAAGAACCCCTCGACATCCAGCAGATGGTCGACGAAGGCGTGCGCCGCGCCTACCGCGACTCTAACAACACTCTCCGCGCCTCCCTGCTTGCCGACCCCGCCGGAGCCCGCAAAAACACCCGTGACAACACGCCCGCTGTCGTCAATGTCGAGCTCGTCCGAGGCAACACCGTCGAAATCACCGTCGCGGCGAAAGGCGGTGGCTCGGAAGCGAAATCCAAGTTCGCCATGCTCAACCCCTCTGACTCGATCGTCGAGTGGGTGCTCAAAACCGTGCCCACTATGGGCGCAGGTTGGTGCCCGCCCGGAATGCTTGGTATCGGCATTGGCGGCACGGCTGAAAAAGCGATGCTCCTCGCCAAGCAATCGCTGATGGACCCCATCGACATCCAGGACCTCATCGCGCGCGGCCCCAGAACCACCGCCGAAAAGCTCCGTGTCGAGCTCTACGACAAGGTCAATCGCCTCGGCATCGGCGCCCAGGGACTCGGCGGCCTGACTACCGTCCTCGACGTCAAGGTACTCGACACCCCCGCCCACGCCGCCAACCTGCCCGTCGCGATAATCCCCAATTGCGCAGCCACGCGCCACGCGCATCTCGTGCTCGATGGCTCCGGCCCCGCCTATCTCGATCCGCCCTCACTCGACGCTTGGCCGAAGCTCACCTACGACGTCTCTAAGGCGAAGCACGTCAACCTGGATACCGTCACGCGCGCCCAAGCCGCGACCTGGAAGCCCGGCGAAGTTCTCCTACTCAGCGGCAAGCTTCTCACTGGCCGCGACGCAGCGCACAAGCGCATGACTGACATGCTCAGCCGCGGCGAAAAGCTGCCCGTCGATTTCCGCGATCGCTTTATCTACTACGTCGGCCCCGTCGATCCAGTCCGCGAAGAGGTCATCGGACCCGCAGGCCCCACCACCGCCACACGCATGGACAAGTTCACCCGCCAGATGCTCGCCGAGACCGGCCTGCTCGGCATGGTCGGAAAGGCCGAACGGGGCCCCGCCGCCATCGACGCCATCAAGGAATTCGGCGCCGTGTATCTCATGGCGGTCGGCGGCGCGGCTTACCTTGTCTCGAAAGCAATCATCGGCGCACGCCAGCTAGCCTTCGAAGATCTCGGCATGGAAGGCATCTACGAATTCGAAGTCAAAGACATGCCAGTCACTGTCGCAGTCGACGCGAAAGGCACCAGTGTCCATCAAACCGGCCCCGCGGAGTGGCAGCAACGTATCGCCAACATTCCGATACTGCAGTAACTAGACTTCGAATCTGTCATCCTGACCGAAGTCGAAGGATCTGCGGTTGCTCCTCTTCATCATTGACACACGCGATTCACCTGCTTGAGTCAGTCGGGGAGGCCCCCTGCCGCCGGTCTCTGAGTGAGGTCGGCAGCGGCGAGCCATTCCACAGATGATTACCTGCAGTTCACCGTACGTTTTGGCCTGCCTGCAACAAGGGCCGCGGCGAAGAAGTACATTCTGCTTTACTCTGACCTTCAGGAGGAAACCGCGGAATGCGCTCGCCATTCGATACCCGAGAGTTTGCGCGCGCCTGGATAGATGCCTGGAACTCCCACGACCTCGAAGCCGTTCTCTCCCACTACGCCCCGAACGTCGTTCTTACCTCGCCGGTTGTCATCAAGGTTCTCGGTGAAGCCTCCGGCACATTGAACGGCAGGGAAGCCCTGCGCAACTACTTTCAGCAGGGACTCGCGCTCTTTCCCAACCTTCAGTTCGAGCTCATTGATGTGATGCAGGGACTAGCGAGCGTAGTGCTCTACTACAAAAATCAACGAGGCACCAAGACGGGCGAGTTCATGGAACTTGATGCTGACAGCAAAGTGGTTCGCGTTGTCGCCAACTACAGTGACTAACACCGCTTTGCCATGCCCATGAGCAGGCTTGCACGAGCCAGTCATGGGTCGTTGCCCACGGAGGGCACCATGTACGAAGTCATCCTCAAGCGCTTCGACCACCCCGACGAAGTCCGCACCTTCGAGAAGGGCAAATTCGAGCTCGTCCACCTCGGCGGCATGACAATCGGCCGCGCCACGTACGAGCCCGGCTGGAAGTGGTCTGAACACGTCGGCAAAGCGCTCGGCAAGAAGAGCTGCGACGTATCCCACGTCGGGATGGTCATCTCCGGCCGGGCGACCGCCGCGATGGATGACAGCCGCATCATCGAGATGAAGCCCGGCGACATTTTCTACATCGAACCGGGGCACGACAGCTGGGTCATCGGCGACGAGCCCTACGTCTCGCTCCACATGATGGGCGCCGCCGACTATGCCGCCCACAAGCCCGCCAAGTAGAATCGGCTCGCCAGATCGTCCGGCGAGCCGTTGCCTGTTATTCCCTACTCCCTATTCCCCGACTCTTAGAACCCTTTCCCAAATCTGTACACAAGCCCGTAGGTAAACCCGGGATTGCTCTGAATGGATCCAAAGCCGGTGGCCATGTACTCCGGCGCCAGCCGCAGAGAGATATTCGGAGACAGGTTCCACTCTGCGATCATGCTCGCCGTGAAGGCGTACGTCGTCTGATCCGCATAAAGAAGGCACGCTTGGCCCGGCGGGCAAATTTGGCCGAATCCGTTCGTGTCTCCGGTAAAGTTGCCGATGGCCACGCCGCCCTGTACGCGTCCCGCAAGCGAGTAACGCGGCCGCAGCCTGAAGCGATACGTCGGTCCCACCAGCACGTCATAG
>DATFSO010000140.1:0-10329 GCA_035262585.1 Occallatibacter sp.
GCGATAGCCAAAACGCACATTGGCGTCGTAATTCGGAGCCATATCGTGGTTGGGCGCGAAGATGCCCTGCTTCACAGGGGCGGATCCAGGCAACGCTGGATAGAACAGCGACGCGTCTTCCTTCAGATATTGGGCGCCACCGCTGAACTTGACCTCGTATTCAAAGCGCGGATGACGCGAATACCACGTGATCGGTATGGAAGCCAGGTAATACTCCTGCGGGCTGAAGTAACCTCCCTGCCCGAACGTGAAGTACTGCAGGTTCCTGTTGTAATGCGTGCCGGTGGCGTTTACGCCAAGGGTTAATCCCCTCACGATTTGCCAATACAGCCCGGCGTTGGCCGACACGCTCCAGTTATTAGGCACGTGCAATCCCTGGATGAAGGAGTAGCTGCCCGAGGCGTATTCGCCGATGGTCTTGTAGCGGATGTTGGTGGATGGCGCCGAGTTGAATCTCACGGTTCCGGTGTTCGAGACAACGCCTCCCCACTTGAGGCCGGTGCCCGGATCACGCGAACCCGCGTACGACAGCAAGCTGTCCTTAACAGCGTCGCGCATACCTTCAATCGTGAACCATCCGTGGAGCGGCTGGTAGCGAACTCCTCCGACCAGGTTGTGGACTGCGAATCCTTGCGGCGTTGTTCCGAAAGCCATTCCGAAGGCGTTCGTCGATACTTGCGCGATGCCGGAGTAGCCGATCTTGGATTGGGTGCCGAAGAGTGCGCCGGCAGGCAGCGTACCGAATGGCTGGGTTGAACTGCCATCCGGAGTTCCGCTGTATGCATAAACGCCGTGGCCCTCGACGCCGAGTCGTACACGATTGTTAGCAACATACCAACCGCCGAGAAGGCTGTCACCGATGATGAGCTGATCGATTCCGGGATCGCCGATACGCCCTGTACCGACGCCACCGACGTTGACGAAAGGCGTATTGCGGTTGTCAACGGCTTCGACCTCGTCTTCCACCTGCTGTTGCTGCTGTTGTTGCAGGGTTTGCTGCGGCTGTTGTTGAGGTGGCTGCTGCTGAGTTTGCTGTGGCTGTTGATCTTGCTGCGGCGGTTGTTGAGGTGGCTGCGGCTGCTGGGGCTGTTGCGGCTCCTGAGATGCTGCTTCCAGCAGATATGCATGGCGTGAGAGAGGGCGTGAAATCACGAGACTGATCGGCCGAATGCGAGCCTCGTTCGGCGCGCTGCGAGACATCTCTGGCTTGCATGGCGCAACTGCGCTCTGCGCAGCAGCACCTGCTGCGACGTTGGAGCCTTGCTGAGCGGATTGAGAGCTTTTGCCTGCTCCATCCGCATCAAAGTCCGCCACAACCCCAGTCTTGGTCGCAGTTTCCGATGCGTCCGGATCGCGCATGGCCTGCAACGCCGATCTCAACTCGCGCTCTCCGTCGTCATAGTTGCCGCGCGCGATATCCTGCCGTGCGTTCATATGCATCAGTTCTGGATCGTGGGGGAAGCTTCGAAGACCCTGGTGGAGGAACCGGTCGGCCAGATCGGATTTGTGCGCAGAGATGGCCGCTCCAGCGGCCATACGATAATCTCCCGCTTGCGCATCTTTCATTCCCCAGGTCTGAAACACTTCGAGTGCCTTCTGCTTGTCATGGCGCCTCAGATACAGCGAAGCCAGACCGGCATGAATGTTCCGGTTTTCGGGATACTCTTGTCCTGCCTCAGTAAGAATCGCAAATGCCTGTTCCGGCTTTGTTTCGAAGGCGCGCTCGGCGCGGCGAACGCTCCAATTGGAATAGATCTCCTCGATTGCCTGGCGTTCTTTCGATGTGAGATCAGTTCGTTTCTTGTCGTTCAGCAAGAGATCGTTGAGGCCCGGTTCATCAAGGGAAACAGCAAGCATGGTCCAGGCAGTCTGAATGTCCAGAATCGCCGGCGTAGCGTGATGCTGTGTTGTGTATCGTGAACGCGCTTCCTCTAATAGTTGTAAGGCGTCCTGGTTGCGTGCGGTCGATGAGTAGGCACTTGCTTCCAGAATGAGGAAGCTCGAATCGGTCTCAAGCTGCTTACGCACCGATGCCGGAATATTGGGAGTCTCTGCAACCAGCTTTCGATCGTCTCGCTGCTGGTGCAACACTACGAGGTAGCCTCGCCAGGCATCCGCAGATTTCGGATTCCTCGTTACGATGTCGTTGTAGAGATCGCGGGCGTGGCCATAATTGTGTTCTCGCATCCAGATGTCCGCCAGTTGGAGCCGCGTGCTTTCGGCGGGTGCGTGCCCGTCCGCCTGATCCAACGCGAGCGATCGATGCAGAAAATCCTCCGCCGCGGCACACTGTCCCTGATTCGAATAGAGGACGGCAACGGAGTCGAGAAAGCCTGTATGTTTCAGCGCCGCATCATAGGAAGGCTGAGGCATCGTGCGTACGGCCGTAATTGCCTGAGGGAACTCGCCAAGGCGCGTATAGGCGCCGACGAGCCCTTCCCATCCGCTCGGGTTATTGGGATGCGATTGTGTTGCCTGCCGGTAGATTTGGATTGCCCGCCCTGTTTTGCCCTGGTCCATGAATGCGCCGGCAATCTGCAGACGGAGACTGAGTGCATCGTCGTTATCGGAGCTACGAGCGATCTCCAATGCGCGGCGCAGGAATTGATCGGCTTCGTTGGGCTGATTCGCCTCGTAATACAGAAATGCCAGTTCCGAGAGATAGTCGGAACGTGTTTCGAGGTGCTGCTTCACGGCTGGGGGAATCTGCTGCAAAGTGGAGATGGCAGCTTGCGGCGCTTTTTGGCCCATCTGCGCCTGTATGAGCCCCAGCCAGTTCGATTCGTCGTTGGGATTTGCCGCGGCGAGCCGGTAGTAGGTCTTGGCGGCCGAAGCAAAATCGCCCGCGCGCACAGAAGCGTGCGCTAATCCAAGGATCGCGTCCTTGTCGTTGGGATTCAACTCGAGAGCCTGCTGATAGGATGCGACTGCTTGCTTAGCGTGATTCTGCTTGAGAGCGATCGCAGCCTGGTTCATGATCCCCCAGAACTGCGCGTTGTGGTAGCCCTGGTCGACGTCTTTGCGTGACGGGTCCAGCTTATGCGCTTGCGCCAGAAGTTTTGATGCATCGTCGAATTTGGCCTCGTTCAGGCGAACGAATCCCAGGCCGGCGATTGCGTCTGCGTTGTTCGGAGCCTGTTTCAACACTTGCTGGAAGCGAGTTTCGGCGTCTGCAAACTTCCGCTCTCGCATGAACGCGTTGGCCATGCCCAACAGGGCTCCGTTATCCAACGGACGCAGCGTCAGCGCTTCCTGGTAAGCCGCTACAGCTGCCTCGGGGTTTGTCTGTTGTGCGTTCGCTCCGCGCTCCATGGCTAGCCAGAATTTCGAGCTGTCGTACCCTTCGCGAGCGTCCTGCCGCTGGGGGGCGAGTGTGCGGGCGCGTTCGAAGAGGCTCAGGGCTTCGCTGAATTTCTTCTGGTCGAGACGGGCGTATCCAAGACCGATAATTGCATTCGCATCGTTGGGCGACTTCTGAAGCACCTCGGTAAACCTGGCAGCGGCTGTTGCAACATCCTTGTTGCGCAGAGCCTTGAAGGCCTGAGCCTTGTTGGCGTCAGCAATGTTCTGTTGTTGTTTTGCGCGCAGAGCTGTAACGATCGGCTGCATATCCGGCTCGGGGTAGCGCTGCAGATAAGCTTCCATCGGCTCCAACACCTCGAGATTTTGCTTCTCCCACAGCAGAGCCTGCCGCCAGGGAGCTCGTGCCTGATCGGCTACGCCCGGATCCTTGATCGACTCGAACATCTGCAGTCCTTCCATGCGCGTCTTCGGGTCGTAGGTCAACAACGAAGCAAGCCATAACCGATACGCTTCCTGGTTAGGATTCTGGTTGCACAATTGGCGAAGCTGGGAGATTGCTTTCTCCTTGCCGCCGGTGCTGAGTCCTTCCGTTTCATAGAAGGGCTGAGCCCATTTTCCGGGCGGGGGTAGCTGGTCCCCCAGCACCTGACGATAGATCCTCATGGCGTCATCGAATTTGTGCTGCATCGCGAGTCGTCCGGCCTCGTCGAGCCTGCCGCGCTCTTCTGGCGTGAAGACACGCATCTTTTCGACTGCTGCAATTTGAGGATCGCGCGGATTGATTTTGCGAAGACGATCGAGGTACGAGCGCTCCTCATTGGTCTGACCGTTCTCTTTGGCGGCGCGCGCAAGGCCGGCAATCGCCTCGGCCTGATTGGGGTTCACGAGAAGAACCTTGCGCCAGTTATCAGCCGCAAGATCAATGCGGCCACGCCCTTCGAGGGAGCGCGCCTTCGCAAGGAGGATGTCGACGCCCCCGGGAGCCTGTGACGGAGCCGGCACAACTACGACCAATGCCAGCAAAAGCAGCAGATGGAAACGAATGAGTTTTGTCATTGCAGTAAGCCTCGATTCACGGCCAAACCAGGTTCCTAGGAGATACCAACTCTGGTTTTGCTAGGATTCCGTCGCCAAACGCCGTGCGGCGACGCGCTCCGTACTCGAGCCCACCCAGGCAACAATCATTACTGCGAAGAGGACGACGAGCAGAGGGATGATTCTGTAGTTTTCAATTAGAAGTACTACTGTGTATTGATATCGATCGAGCTTTCCGGAATGGTAAGCTTCGGTCCCGACGAGGAAGGATTCGAATCGTGCTCCCTGATGGATGGCGACGCCACCGTATACAGGACCTTCGCGCTCCGACGGCGTAAACAAGGCGCGCACAGCGTTCACCGCATCGGCGCCGCTAGGGACAATCGCAACCACGATGCGATCAGGGCGCAAAGGTGAAACGAAGCTCTGTACGAACAGATCCGCATTGGCATTGCCGCTGAGAAGCCGCCTTAGCCGTCTGCCGTCGTAGCTCCGGAACGGCCACTCCGGATGCAATAACAGGGCGGACGGCGCAACTTCGTTGACGCGAATATCCGGACCAGAGAGAGACAACGGCATCGCACTCGCCCATTCCGAAAAGAGCGGCTGGGCGTCGGCCGTCCCGATGAGAACGATGTCTTTCTCCTGAACCTCCGCCCGGCGATCGGCATCGGTGACCGTGACCTGTGTCGCGAGAGCTCCCGTCTGTGCACCGAAAAAGCCGGCCATGTCCAGCAAGGCTTCGTAATCAGTCGGCGTTGGAGCGCTCGGCAGGATAACCGCGGTCCGGCCGAGGTCGGGCCATTGCGTAAAGGGGTAGCCCGCATCTGCAAACAGCTCAAGGCGAGGAAGAACAACAGCGTGCGGTAGCCCGCTAAGGTCGATCGTCGAATCTCGACGGATTGCAAACGACGGGTGCGTATCCGGCGGAGTGCTGCCTTCAAAATAGAAATCGACTGTGAGCGTGTTGTTGAAGGGAAGCAAGCTGCCCGTCGGGAGCCGAACAGTCTCCGACTCGTCGACATGAGCCAAAGAGGGTTTCAGCTGAATGCTGTCGATGTCTTGTCCGTTCAGGCGCACGTGAACGGCGGGGCGCGTGCCCTGCGGCGTGCCGCTGTATCCGTACTTGAGAAGCAGGGGTACCGATTGGCGGGCACGCAAGAACAGGTCGGGTGGCAAGCGAAAGTAGAGATTGATCGAGCCTGTTCCGTGCAGCTTCAAGCGTTCGTCAGTGGTGTATGTGCCGATCGCTGATGGACCGTTGGCCTGAAGCCATCGCGGCGCTCCATACGCCGGGAGCACCGGGATCGGAACCGCACGCGGGCGGATGCTGTCCACATGCGGCATCCAACTCGCGACTGCGAGTGCGCGAGCCGCCTGAACCATATCTTCAGGACGATCGCCGGTGATGACCAGCAGCTTGCCGTAAGGGTCGTGAGGATTATCGCGCATCGCGATCAGAGGACCTGGCTGGTGTGGCAGTGACAAGCCGTCAATCAGCTTCGAGCCACGCAGTGCAAACACGAGCGCGTTTCCGTTGGGAAACTCGTCCACGCTGACCGGAAAGTAAACGCCCCGGACGTCTGAGAGTATGCCGAACCGCGAAGAGACCAGCGCGGCACTCTCCAGAGTGTTATCGTCGGGCTGCCCTCCGAAAACCACCGGAAGACTCCACGATCGCGATCCGGATGGATCGAAGAATGGAAGCGGGAGGAGCGAGAGGTCGTTCGCCAACGGCAACCGTGTGCCCGTCACGCTGATCGTGCTGCGCGGATCCAGGGTCACCCAGGGCGCCTGCCTTTCTCCGCACGAGGAGCACGTTCCCTGAAGAGCAATCGAGAGCGTGTTATCACTGGTCAGCAAATCCGTGGGCAGTGCGATCTCAGTCTGTCGTGCTGGTCCGGGAGCCAAGGCGATAGATCCCACTGCCGCGCCATTGAGCGTCAAGTCTAGCCGGGCTTCGTTCGGTCTCAGGTCTGGCGCAGAATAGCTGAGTTTCAAGGTTGCGTGCGTCGTCACCTTGGTGACGGGCTCGCCGAAGAAGAAATTGAGGGAGGCTCCGCTCTTGTCCAACCTGAGAACCCTCACGGCGCCGGCTGCGCTCAGTTCGAAGTCATCGTGGAAATTAGCCGGCTGCGTCCCCTCGACTTGATTGCCGCCCGCCTTTGGCTGCCCGCTGGAGCCGATCGCCAACGCCCCTGGCGAAGAAGGAAGCAAGAGGACTCCCACGATCAAAGTCGGTACGAGGATGGATGTTGGCCGCCTCTTCCTTTCTGAAGGCAAAGGCTCGTGTTCGGCCTCCGGCGGAGGCACGAATAGTCCTAACGGCACGGTGACCAGACCACGGATCGCGAGCACGAAGATCTGCAGCAAGCTGCGCAGCGGGCGATCATCGGGGTGTGTTATGTGCAACGATCGCCAGGTTCTACGGCGCGTGTTCACCAGGTTTTCAAAACGGCGCTCCTGCTCATCGGTAAGGTCCGGTAGAAACAGATGCTGGCGTCGTCCCGCGGAATGTGCCACCAGCGCAGGAACCTCGCAGTCGAATCTGTGATCACCGAGCGAGAGCACAACTGTCATGCCTCTCGCGAGTTCTACCGGTGCGTCCATCTTCACGGTCACGCTGGTGCGAGAGAGAACCACCGTCGCTCCATGGATCCTCTGGCCGCAGGCAATCAAGGTTGCAGGCAATGTCGCACGCAGGCACGCACCCGATTCCAGCCTGCGCCGCTCCCACGCAGCAGAGGCGGCGACAAGCAGGATCATCGTGCTGTAGACGGTCCAAGCGGCATTCATGATCACCGTATCTCGATGCGCGGGGTCGGCAACGTAGCGGCGCTCCGCCATAACGATCCCTGCGATGTTGAGCGCCAACAATAGAAAATAAGGCAGCGCAATGCGCCGGTCGAAGTACGAGCGCCGGATGACGCCGCCCTTGCTCGTAACGTTAAAGTGGCCGAGCCGTGGATTGATCAGAGCAAGAAGCGTCGGGAACAGGATGTACGGGGCCAGTACAACTTCGTAAATCTCGTTCCAGAAGGAATAGCGATAACGGCCCTGAACCCTCGAATTTGTCAGGTTCGAAAGCACGAGGTGCGGAAATGCGTATGCCAGGATCGCCCACGTGTAGCCGTAGATATTCACCATCCCGAAGAGCAGGTAGACAAGCGGAACGGTGAGAAAAATCAGGCGTGGCATCGCGAACAAGAAATGGGTGGTCGCATTGAAATAACAAAGACGTTGCGAAAGCGTCAGACCGGAGGCAAAAAGAGGATTCTCGAGGCGCAGGATTTGCGTCATGCCGCGTGCCCAGCGAATACGCTGGCCAATATGTGCGGCCAGGCTCTCGGTGGCCAGCCCGGCCGAAAGAGGAACGTTGATATACGCGCTGCTCCAGCCTTTGCGTTGCATGCGCAGCGCGGTATGTGCGTCCTCGGTAACTGTCTCAACGGCTATCCCGCCGATTTCATCGAGCGCTGTTCGCCGCAACACCGCGCACGAACCGCAGAAGAAACTCGCATTCCACAGGTCGTTTCCATCCTGCACGAGGCGGTGGAATAACTCTCCTTCATTCGGCACGCTGCGAAACTGCCCGAGGTTCCGCTCGAAAGGATCCGGAGAATAGAAGCGATGAGGCGTCTGAACAAGACCGAGATTGTGGTCACGCAGAAACCATCCCAGCGTCATCTGCAAAAATGATCGCGAGGGGACATGATCGCAATCAAAGATCGCCACATACTCACCGCGCGTGTCCTTGAGCGCATGATTGATATTTCCTGCCTTTGCGTGCGCGTTATTGTCGCGCGTCACGTACTCCACGCCAACTTGTGCGGCAAAGTTCCGGAATTCCTCTCGCCGACCATCATCGAGCAAGAGCACTCTCATTTTTCTTGTGGGATAGTCCAGTGCCATTGCTGCCAGCACGGTTCCGCGTACGACGTGAAGCGGTTCATTATATGTGGGTATGAGCACATCGACCGTTGGCCAATTCGCATGATTGTTGCCGAGCGGCGCGGGAGGGCGTTTCAAAGGGCGAAGAGTCTGGAAATAGCCCAGTATCAGCGTTGAGAATGCGAACAACTCAGCAGCGAGAAGCAAAAGAACAAATACGTTGTCCCAACGATGGATATGGCCCGCGCTTGTGATACCTTCCCAGGTTTGCGTCGCGCGCCAATAGCCGTAACGGAGAGTACTGAAGATCGAGAACGCCATCAGCATCATCGTGACGGTTATAGATCTCGACGCAGTATTCAGAAAAATTGCAATCACGATGAGTACGGAGCCGAAAATCGCCTGTTCTTTCCATGCCAGTGGAAGAGCGATCAGTGGAGCCATGGCAAGAATTGCAGGCAGCGCCACTATTCCCAGAACAAACAACTTAAAGCGTGAAGGCTGCCTGGATTCAATCGCAGATCCAGTCATGCAGGCCACCTCAGCGTTTCACGGCAGCACTCTAGTTTTGCCGTGCGTGACGCAGCCGGCAAATCTCTTTCAGTTGTCGCTGGCTTATTTCCTGAATATGCACATCTTAGTCTCATGTAATTCTCATGTACGGTAGTGCTAACAAGTTAGAAACGATCTATCCCGAGCGCCTGTATGATTAACCGCGTCATCTAAAGTTCTTGATTGCTGTCGACCATTTCTTTGGTGCGCTCAACTGGAATTTGGTTGCTCGTTCCGCAGAGCGGAGACGCCTTAGTTCGCTCAAAGTGCGCATTTTAGCGACCTTTCTCTCGGGTAAGGAACCGCCTCGCATTGATCTCGCATCAAACTCAAACTGAATAAATTAAAAGGTGACATGAAACTGAAATCACTTCTCACACTCTGTTTGCTATCCGTTTTGCAAGGAAGTAGCGCAGCGCAGGACTGGCCCTTGCTGTGGAAAAGCTACGTCAGCGGCTTTATGGATAATCAGGTGCGCGTGATCGATCACAGCGCCGGTGACCGTACGACGTCGGAAGGGCAGGCGTATGGAATGTTCTTCGCGCTCGTCGCGAATGATCGTTCTCATTTCGATGGCCTGCTTCGATGGACTGAGCAGAATCTCGCTGCGAACGATCTGTCGGCGCATCTGCCTGCATGGCTGTGGGGCCACGGCGCAAACAATCAGTGGGGCGTGCTCGACAAAAATTCCGCGTCCGACGCTGATCTCTGGATGGCCTACACGCTTCTGGAAGCAGGCATAGCCTGGAACGAACCGCGCTATACAAAGATCGGCATGGCTTTGGCTCACCACATCGCTGCAGAGGAAATCGTTGAAGTACCCGGGCTCGGCACCACTGTCATGCCAGGGCCAACGGGATTTCAACATGGCAACTCGTACCGCTTGAATGCGAGCTACGTGCCGCTGCAACTCATCCTCCGGCTCAATCACTTGGTCCCGGATGGTCCGTGGGGAAAAGTGGCCGCGTCGGTTTCAACTCTGATCAGCGAATCGGCACCGCATGGATTCGTATCTGACTGGACCGAGTTCAAAACGGATGGAGGGCTTCAGTCAACGCCAAGCGTCGGAAGCTACGACGCGATCCGCGTGTATCTCTGGGCAGGCATGCTCGACAAAGCCACACCTCAACGCGAGGCCATGCTGAAGTCTCTTTCGGGAATGGCGAACTACCTTCGCGCTAATGCGATTCCTCCCGCCAAGGTGCGGCCGGACGGAAGCATTCAAGATCCAAAAGGCCCGGTGGGGTTTTCAGCGGCCCTTATTCCATACGCAGCTGCGCTTCGTGAGGATCAAATCCGGAGCCAGCAGATGTCGCGGGTTCAGTCTGAATTGAAGCCGCAGAGTGGACTGCTTGGGGCTCCTCCAATGTACTATGACCAGAACCTGGCGCTCTTTGGACTCGGCTTCTACGAACAACAATTCAGTTTTGATTCGAAAGGCTCGCTCAAACTGAAATGGCATTCCGATTGAATCACACAGAGACCAGCGCATTATGTGTAGCAGGTGCAGCCTTGGTGCGTGTTACTTGTCCAGTCACCGGGTATGGG
>DATFSO010000141.1:0-4342 GCA_035262585.1 Occallatibacter sp.
GGATTGTCTCAGAGTCGCGATCATGTCAGTGCTCAGCTGATCCTTTCCAGAGCCCGGAACGGGCTTTTGGGGCTTAACGTAGAGAATGCTGTCTCATGCGTGCCCCAAGAAGCCGTCGCCCTTTAGGCGACGGTTGTTCACGTAAAAATCTCCCGCGACCCACCGCATACCCCGCCAATCGGGAGTAGAATTTCGGCACGGCGCGGTGCGCGCCGCGTTCCCGGCCCCGATCCAGGAGCACATCCCCAGGGAGGTCTCATGAACCGCAGGAAATTCATCTCCAATGCGGCAGCCGGCCTCGGCGCTGCCTGCCTCACGCCCGGTGTCTTCGCAGAGCTGCTGGATGCGCCGGCCCATGGCGTCGAAGCCACGGACACTGTGACGCTCGGCAAAACCGGCATTCGCACGAGCCGCCTTGCGATGGGCACAGGCACCATCGGATTCGGCGGGTCATCCAACCAGACGCGCGCAGGCCAACTGACGCGCCTTTTGCGAACGGGCTACGATCGCGGGCTGACGTTCTTCGATACCGCCGACAGCTACGGTTCGCATCCCGAAGTGGCGGAGGCGGTCAGCAGACTGCCGCGCGAGAAGGTCGTGATCATGACCAAGTGCGACTCGCGCGACCCTAAAGAGGCCAAGGCCGACCTCGATCGCTATCGCCGCGAGCTGAAGACCGACTATATCGACATTCTTCTGATTCACTGCGTTACAGAAGGCGACTGGACTACGCGCTTCCGCGGCGTTATGGACGTCTTCTCTGAGGCAAAGCAAAAGGGGATCATCCGTACACACGGCGTTTCCTGTCACAGCATCGAGGCGTTGCGTGCGGCTGCCCAGTCTCCGTGGGTCGATGTCGATCTGGTCCGGCTCAATCCAGTGGGAGCGCACATGGACGCTGATCCGCAAACTGTAATCGGCGTGATCAAGCAGATGCGCGCACAAGGCAAAGGCATCATCGGCATGAAGATCCTTGGCCAGGGAGCAATGCGCAAGCGCCAGGACGAAGCCGTCCGCTTTGCGCTCGGATCGGGTGTGCTTGATGCGTTCACCATCGGTGCGGAAAACGATGGGGAGCAATCTGATCTCATCAAGCGAATTGCAGCCGCCTGAGCAAAACCGGCTCTGCCGAAACGGCTCAGCGGTTAACGGTCCTTGCGATAGAGCAAGTCGCGGATAGCCTTTCGCCTCTCCGCGTCCACTTCGGTCTGCGCCTTCCGTTCTTCCGCCGTGAGGTGCCGATCGTCGGTCTGCTCATCAGCTTCGGAGGTACTGCACTCCGGGCAGCGGTTCGCGAACCCGGGCTTATCGGGTTTTAGCTCGAACTCTTCTCCGCAAATAACGCACGTTTTGATTGGAAAAGCCATTCTTTTCTATTTTATCGAATCAGTAATTCCGACGGCGAAGGGCACGCTATTGGTAACGCCGATTGGTTGGACCCCAGACAACCAATTCTGGCCTTCGACGCTCCAAACGTCAGCTTCAGAAATATCACTGGTAGTGTGAGCCTGCGCCAGATCGATGTTGCAGACTTTTGCCGAAACGCCGTGAACGGCAATAAGCTGTTTCAGCAGCATCACGGAGGGTTCGGAGCGTAGGATGCAGAACACGGCCAGGGTAGTCTGAAGTCGCTGAGTGTGGCCGCAAGCAAGAATATGAAGCGAGACCTGCCAACGGTGCCATCACTAGCCCGCCGATCCAGTCGCGTCAAACCTGCTCCTGGGATTGCGATCATGCTCGCGGCCTGTTTTGCCGGTTCTGGCTTCACACAGGCAACAACGCGCGCCGAGCGCGACGTCGAGGCAGAGGATCTGCTCAACTTCGGGAGATTTCTCCGGTATGCCGATACACCGCCTCCGCGCTCCAGCTTCGATCTCTGCATTCTTGGCCAGGATGTATTGGACAAGAGTATCGACGAACTCGCTGCCAGGGAAACCATCGGCAATCTTCCCGTTCACGTACGTCGCGAGCCTGACGCGACCGCAACCAAGTCCTGCGCGATCGTTTTCATCAGCGCATCGGAAAGCATCCACATTCGTGAGGATCTCGCGATTCTTGCGGGCTTAGACGTACTGACTGTGAGCGATGCGCCCAACTTTCTCGACGACGGCGGAATGATCCAGTTCGTGCACATTGAAAAGCAGGTCAGGTTTGCGGTCAATCTCAATGCCGTCAATCGCACCCACCTTGTCCTCAGTTCTGAGCTGCTGCGAGTGGCCTCTTCAGTCAGGGGAAAACCGGCGGCGGGGGACCTGCCATGAGGTTCTGGAACAGCCAGTCGATCTCCGACAAGCTGATGCGCATGACCCTTCTGGTCAGCGGAACCGCATTGCTGCTTGCTTATATATCGTTCTTGGTCTATGACCTCTACAGTCTTCGGGAAGAACTTATCGGGTACCTCAGCACCCAAGCGAGTGTTGTTGGCGCGAACAGCGTTACGGCGCTGACGTTCGACGACAGGCTGGCCGCGCAAAACACCCTCGCTGCTCTGCACAGCTCCCCCCAGATTCGTGCCGCGGTTATTCTTCGTTCCGACGGCAGCGAATTCGCACGATACCAGCGCGATCCATCGACCACGTTTGAGCTCAAGAACCAGCTTTCGCAGAACGAACCACAACATCATTGGACAAAGGGGCGCGACATCCTGCTGGGCCGAAGGATCCAGTCCCAGAACACTTGGATTGGGACCGTCTATCTGCTCGCTGAGACCGGGGACCTCGCACGCCGCGCCGGGCGCTTCGGCCTTATTTCGGCCGGTATGCTCCTCCTTTGTTTTGCCATTGCGTATCTGGCTACCTCCACCATCCGCCATCTCGTAACCGACCCTCTGACCGGGTTGGCCCGTACTGCGCAGATTGTTACACGCGAGCGCGACTACTCTGTCCGCGCAACGATACCCCTGCGCAGCGACGAGCTCGCATTCCTGGTGCAATCGTTCAACGAGATGCTCGAACAGATCCAGGCGCGAGATCGCGCGCTTGAGTCCTCACGTAGCGAACTGGAGCAGCGGGTCGATGAGCGCACTGCCGAACTAACCGCCACCAACAAGGAGCTGGAGGCCTTTTCTTATTCTGTTGCCCACGACCTGCGCGGCCCTCTGCAACACATCAACAACATCGGTTTCTTGCTGCAACACTCCGCATCAGAAGGCCTCAATGAAGAAGGCCACATGCTGGTCGACCGCCTGCTTGAGGGAAGCAACCGCATGTCGGCCATCATCGACGACCTGCTGAATCTTTCGCGAGCCTCGAGCCACCCGCTCCACCGCACGACGATCAATCTCAGCCACATTGCCGAGACGATCGCCGCGCGTCTCCAGGCAGAAAAAGACAGTCGTCAGCTCCGAATCACGATCGCCAAGGGCGCGCAGGCGTTTGCCGACGAGGGACTTATGCAGGTGGTGCTTGAAAACCTGCTGGGGAACGCGTGGAAGTATACGTCGAAGCTGGATTCGGCGGAGATTGAGTTCGGTTATGCAGAGGAAGAGGCGGGAACGGTATATTTCGTTCGTGACAACGGCGCCGGCTTTAATCCGCGCTATGCTGACCGTCTGTTCCGGCCCTTTCAGCGCCTGCACTCCCAGACGGAGTTCACCGGCACCGGCGTGGGTCTTGCAACAGCCTACCGGATCATCATGCGCCACGGCGGAAAAATCTGGGCACGCGGGGGCGTCGATCAGGGTGCGACCTTCTTCTTCACCCTGCCTTATGGCGAGGGTTGACGCCAGTAGTGACGATTCAGCCCGAGGCGATACTTCAACGCCGGAGAAATCCGGCTTTCGCGCCGGCCGATCCTGTATCCGAGATATTTGGCAGCGGTTCGCATCAATGCCGAGGGGAGGAGGTACGGCCCGTGCTTCAGGAGAAACTTCAGTTCTGAGAGAACGAACCTCCGGCCTTCTCCTGATGCGCTGCCGAACTGATCAATGAGCCAGCGTTCGCGCGCATGCAATACGCCGATGTCGAAGTAGCGGCGGAACTCCTCGCCGATTGAATACGCATGAGAATGCCTCACGAGCGCATTGGCGACATAGGCGGTCTTCCATCCCGCGCGATGCATGCGAGCCACAACCAGGGTGTCTTCGCCAAAGATAACGTCCGACGAGAATCCAGCAACGCTGAGGAGCGCTTCGCGGCGGTACGCTCCAAAGGCATTCGAGAAAAATATCGATTTGAAGCCCATGGTGCTGCGGCTCTCCCAGGATCGCACGCGCGACATTGCCGGGTAGCTGAAGTGCCGCGCATGCGCCTCGATCGGAGTCGCATTCTCTCGCGGCAGTTGGCGGCCATAAGCGGCCGCGACCTCAGGATCATCAAATGCCCTGATGAGGTTCCGAAACGCA
>DATFSO010000142.1:0-15398 GCA_035262585.1 Occallatibacter sp.
CCGAGTTCTGGCCTATGCCGAATACGTCCTCGACAATCGAGACGAAGCCCGCCGGTGGATGAATTCAGAGCACAGGGAGCTCAACGGCGAGTCGCCGTTGGAAGCTGCCCGGACAGAGATTGGCGCACGCCGAGTTGAGTCCGTTCTCAATAAGCTCTTTTTCGGACTTCCTGCCTGATGGAGGCCTACCGCATCGCCGATTCCCGGCACCCAATCTTCGACCCGACCGGCGCCGCCCTATATGGTGGGCGGTGGAATTCGGTGGGCAAGCGCGTTATCTATGCGTCGGTTTCCTTTGCGGCGGCCTTGCTCGAGGTGCTTGCGCACAGGAACGGACCGACGCTCCCCAGACATCACAAGTCCGTTCGCATTTTCATTCCTGATTCTCTCGGTATCGAGACCGTGTTTCCGGCAGATTTGCCCGGATGGGATGATGAGGATAGCCGCGTGTCACAGGCGTTTGGGGATGCGTGGTATGACTCCCGAAGGACGCCAATCCTCAAGGTGCCCAGCGTCGTGACACACGGGCCGGAGTTCAATCTGGTACTCAATACCATGCACCCAGAATTTCCGCTTATCCAGGCCGATGATCCCGTGCCTGTTGCTTGGGGCTCCCGGCTGGAAAAGTGAGCACAGTGGCACTCCTTTTGGCGGCAAGAAAGAGAAGGCGACCACGAAGGCCGCCCTTGTTTACCGCTAATTTCCCGAACTTTGGTCGATTTCCCGACTTGTTCTTAGGCCGAAACCGGCTCTGTTGCGGTGACTTTCACGGGGGTCAGCCAGCCAAATCGATCTGGTTTCAGCCCGTTGGCAATGGCAAAGAACTCGTCGGCAATCTTCTTCGTGATCTCGCCTGTCTTGCCGTCGGCCACCACGATCCGATCGACCGACCGGATCGGTGTCACCTCGGCTGCGGTCCCGGTGAAGAACACCTCGTCGGCGATATACAACATCTCGCGCGGAATCGGCTGCTCGGTAACGGCCAGCCCCAGGTGCCGCGCGATCGTCAGCACGCTGTCACGCGTAATGCCCGAGAGCGCCGAATTTGCCAGCGGCGGCGTATAAAGAACGCCGTTGCGCACGATGAAAACATTCTCGCCGGAGCCTTCGCTCACCAGTCCGTTGGTGTCGAGCGCGATGCCTTCGACATAGCCGTTGGTCTCGGCTTCCATCCGGATGAGCTGCGAGTTCATGTAATTTGCACCGGCCTTCGCCAGAGCCGGCATGGTATTCGGCGCGAGGCGGTTCCAGCTGGAGACGCATACATCCGCACCGCTTGTTCCCGCAATGTACTTGCCCCACGGGTAGTTGGCCACATAAACATCGATCGGCGAACCTTTCGGATTCACGCCGATCTCACCGTATCCGCGCAGCACGATAGGCCGGATGTAGCACGGCGCGACACTGTTAGCCTCAATCAGGTCCACCACCGCCGCGCAAAGCTCGTCGAGCGAGAACGGAATCTCCATCCGGTAGATTTTGGCGGAGTCGATCAGCCGCTGCATGTGCTCCGGCAGGCGAAAAACCGCCGAACCTTGCGGCTGGGCATAGCATCGGATGCCCTCAAATACGCTTGAGCCATAGTGAATCACGTGGCTCATCACGTGAATTGTGGCGTCCTCCCAGGGAATCAGATTGCCGTTGTGCCAGATTTTCGAGGTCTTCTGAATGGGCATGGGGATATCGCGAGCTCCTTCTCTCGTCAATACGCGATTACCCACAAGCCTATCTCTTTTCTGCGCTCCCTGTCACGGCGGGGAATGGGGAGTTTTCCCGTCTGTGCACCGCCAACGCAGCAACTGAAAGTCATCTCCGCTCTGCTAACGTTCAATTGTGACAGCGGCAAAACGAAACCTGGTTCATGGGGCAGGAAGATATCGGCTTCCGCGCCTCTCCCAAAAGGAAGGATTCACGCTCCACCCGTTCGATCTTGCCAACGGAGTTCAAACGAGCGGCCTCATCCCCGGGCGATTCCTCAAAACCGGGCACCTGCACGATCGCCACTCCACCGCATATTTCGGCGTAGCGCCGTCGGTCTTTCATGCCCTCCTTAGGCGCTGGCAACGGACCAAACCCGATGCGCAGCTCCAACACTTTACCTTCGTCGACATCGGGGCAGGCATGGGGCGTGCGATGCTGCTTGCCTCGGAGTATCCCTTCCGAGGCGTCACAGGAATCGAACTCAATCCGGCCCTCGTCCGCATTGCGCGCAAAAATCTTGCGACCTGGCGCGCAGGTGACCGTGTCATCTCTCCGATGCGGATACTCCGCTGCGACGTTCTCGATTTCCGAATTCCGAAAGGCCCATGCCTCCTCTTTCTCTTCAATCCGTTTGGCGAGTCCGTCATGCGCCGCCTGCTTGCGCGTCTCGCGCGAGCTTTCAAGGACCGTCCATGCGAGCTTGATCTTCTCTATGTCAACAACGAAGAGGATCGCATCATAGAGCGCCATTCAGGCTTCACCCGCCTCTATCTCGGCCAGGTGCGCCGATCGCGCAGTGACGCCATTGCCGACCACCGCATCATGGCCAATCAGCCGGATGGCGAGTACGCTTCAGCCAACTACGAAGACTGTTCCATCTGGCGCTGGACAGGCCAATCTAAAAACTGAGAAATGGTTGACGAATCTCCCTTGCAAGTTGAAAGTTGTTCGTTGCGGGCGTAGGAGTCGGACGGCATGCAACAACCAGAATTCCGCGATCCCGCTCATGGTCAAAGGAGTACGAACTTGAAAGAGCCGCACCTGATCCTCGGAATCGGCGAACTGCTGTGGGACATGCTCCCGACTGGAGAACGGCTTGGTGGCGCGCCGGCGAATTTCGCAGTGATGGCCGGCCGTCTCGGCAATCACGCAGCCATCCTCAGCCGCATCGGCCGTGATGATCTGGGTCGAGCGGCCGTGCATCTACTGGATCCGCTTCCCGCCGACACCAGCTTTTTGCAAATCGACCCCGTCAACCCAACCGGACAGGTGACGGTTTCCTTTCAGGACGGACAGCCCGAATACACTTTTCAGCGGCCGATTGCATGGGATGCTCTCGAGCTGTCCGATGAGTGGGTGCAACTTGCCGAGCGAGCAGACGCGATCTGTTTCGGATCGCTAGCGCAGCGCAGTCTGGAGTCTCGCCAAACCATCCAGACGCTTGCGGCCCAAACCCAGTCCCGCTGCATTCGCATCTTCGATGTGAATCTCCGGCGTCCGTTCTATTCGAGCGAGGTTATGCAGGAGTCGCTCGAACTTGCGACTGTCGTGAAGATGAACGATGCCGAAATGCCGCTTGTGCTTTCCCAGCTTGGAATGGCCGTGGAAGAAGATGGTGCGGGGACAAGTCTTCGCTCCGGCGGCGAACGTCTGCTCGCTGAGTTTCCTACCTTGCAGATGGTCGCGGTGACCCGCGGGCCAGGCGGAAGTCTTTTGGTCAAGCGTGAACAATGGCACGAGCACGCCGGAATCCCGGTCAAGGTCGCCGACACAATCGGGGCCGGCGATGCGTTTGCAGCGGCTCTGGCGCACTACCTGTTGCGCGGCGCGGAACTCCCCGTGCTGAACGAGGCAGGGAATCGATGGGGAAGTTGGATCGCATCCCAGTCGGGCGCCATGCCCCCGCTTCCTGAGCGAGTTAAAGCTGAGATTGACGCTGCCATCGAACAGTCAGCCTGAATGGATCATTGTCTAGTCGAAAACCGACCAGAGCTGGTCCTTTGTGCCTACTAATGTATCGACATTCGAGGCGCAGGTCTCATATCGTCTAGGAGAGACTTTCTCTGCGCTGCAGTTTGGAGCCGAACAAGATGCCGAAGTCACGGCGACTGGCAAGCAAGCTTCCACCACCTCCTGAGAGCGATCCGGCAAATGGGCAGTCGAAGCATCGCCGTCTCTTTGAGCATCTGCTCGCGAGTATTCAGTCGGGCGAACTGAAGCCCGGCGACCGCCTTCCCAGTGAAGCGGAGTTGGGCAAGCTCTTCGATGCATCCCGCATCACCGTCGCCAAGGCTGTGCACGACCTGCAGCGCATGGGTCTGGTGACGCGCCGGCCGGGCGCCGGGACGCACGTCATGGCCGAAAACCAGCCCAGCGGCCGAACCTTCGGCCTCCTCATCCCGGAGCTGGGATTGACGGAGATATTTGAACCCATCTGCAACGGTATGATGCGGAGCCATTTTGCTCGTCCGGACGCGCTGCTGTGGGGCAACTCGTCCATCTCAGAACACGACAGCGTCAAGGCAGCGGAGCAGATGGTGGAGTCATTTATCTCCCATCGAGTCGCGGGAGTTTTCTTTGCGCCTCTCGAACTGACCGCTGATAAGGACGCAGCCAACCGTCGTATCGCCCGCGCACTCGACCGGGCTCAGATCCCGTTCGTTCTTCTCGACCGCTGCTATATGCAATATCCCGAGCGATCGCCCCACGACCTGGTTGGTGTGGATAACCGCCGCGCCGGTTACATTGCGGCGACGCATCTGCTCGATCTTGGCGTGCGCCGTCTCGCGTTCCTCGGGGAGCAACTTGCCTCCAACACGGTCGATGCGCGCATTACCGGCTTCCACGAGGCGTTGCGGACGCACGGAGTCAAACTAGATTGGGATCCAGTCTGGCGCGGCAGCGCGGAGGATGAATCCTTAGTCCAGCGGATGCTGGATGAAAGTCGCTCTGAAGGTATCGTTTGTGCCAATGATCTGACCGCTGCGCGACTGATGCAGACGCTTATCGCTTTGGGGATGGCGATCCCAGAGCAGATTCGTATCGTTGGCATGGACAATGTTCGCTACGCGAGTCTGTTGCCCGTGCCGCTCAGTACGATCCATCAGGACTGCGCCGGCATTGGCGCAGTCGCCATGGCAACTATGCTCGAACGGCTCGAGCATCCCGAACTTCCCATCCGTGATGTTCTTGTTCCCGTGCGGCTCGTCGTGCGCCGATCGTGCGGCGCAAACCTGGTGCGACAATCCGAAAATTGGGCAAACCACTCCGGTGGCCACTCCTGAGTCTCAATTTGTACGTAGTGCAACCAAGGGATCGATCTTCGAAGCTCTTCGTGCAGGCAGGTAGCCGGCCAGTAAAGCTACCGCTCCCAGCAGAACCAGCATCCCCGCAAAGGTAAGCGGATCTGTAGGCGCAGTCTGAAATAGAAGGGAAGCAATCAGGCGCGTAGCTGCAAGCGAAGCACCGATTCCAACGGCGATGCCAATCAGCGCAAGTTGAAGTGTCTTCCCGATTACATCGAGTAGAACGCGGCCTTCCGTCGCGCCAAGTGCGATTCGTATCCCAATCTCCTGCGTCTGCCGCGTAACGGAATATGAGATGACTCCATAAATCCCGAGCGAGGCGAGGAGAAGCCCCAGACCGGCAAAAACCCCAACCAGCAGCACAAAAAAGCGGCGCGGGGACGTAGCGTGATCCACAAGGGCCTGAATGGGCTTGAACTCTGATGCTGACTGTCCGGGATTAATGTCGCGCAGCGTTTGCATCACGCTCATCGCGAGCGCGGCGGGAGGTAGCCTGGAACGAACCACGAGATAAGAGCCTTCCGGCCCGAACTGCTTCGTCGCCGGCAAGTACATCTGCGCTCCTGCGCTATCTTCCGCGCTGCTTTCGCGTACGTCGGCAATCACGCCAATCACCTCCGATACGGCGCCGCCCGCAATTGCCATGCGGCCAATGGGGTTCTGTCCCGGCCAGAGCTTCCGCGCGACTGTGTCGTTGAGGACAACTACGTTGCGGTTGTTTACAAGGTCGTCCCAGCTGATATCGCGCCCCTGAAGCAGGCGCATTCCCATTGCCTTCAGGTAGCCAGGCGAAACAATGTAGACGAATACACCGATGAAGTCGCCCTCTTTGGGTTTCTGTTCTCCCTTTGCAGCAATTCCCCAGCTCCGGTTCCGGCTCATGGGCAGATTGTCGGAGATGCCCGCTGCCTCGATGCCGGGAATCGTCGAGGCCCGCTGCACAACTTGCTGCCATATCGCCGCCTGCCTGGCCACATTTCCGCCGTCGTCATAGTCCACGCTGACAGCGGCTGCGCGGCTCGGCTCAAAGCCCAGGTCCACGTCCAGAACACGAAGGAAGCTGCGCAACAGCAGGCCGGCGCCGACCAGCAGCACGCAGGCCAGAGCAATTTCCGTAATCACCAGCGTTGAACGCAGACGATCATGCTCTCTGCCCTGGCTGGTTCCATGCCCGCTGTCCTTCAGGGCCTCCTGCAAGTTGCCGGCCGACATGCGCAGCGCCGGCGCGGGCCCAAACAGAACCGCTGCTCCCACTGCGATCAGCAGCGTCCACGCGAGCGCCGCGCCGTCAATGCGCACCGTGCTCAGCAGCGGCAGCGCAAGCGATCCCTGGTGCGCCAGGTACGCGAGGATGGACCAGCCAATCCCCAGGCCCAGCACGGCTCCCACACCAGCCAGCACCAGGCTCTCCGTAAGCAACTGACGCACGATCCGCCCAAGCCGTGCGCCCAATGCGCTGCGCATCGCAAATTCCTTGCTGCGCGCCGCCGCGCGGGCCAGCAGAAGGTTGGAGAGATTCACGCAGACAATAAGCAGAATCAGCCCTACCGCGCACCACAGCACAATCAAAGACCGCCGCAGCTTGCCGCTGACATATTCTTTCAGCCCGGTAAGCTGGCCCGTGTAGCCTTTTCCGTAGTCGGGGTGCTTGTGCTCGAAATAAAACTGCGGAAACAGCAGATCGGCTTCGTTTTGCGCCTGCGCGATGCTCACCCCCGCCTTGAGGCGGCCGACCAGGGCGAGATCGTTTCCGTCCTCGCGAAAATCGTCCATGATGTAGGGAACGAAGAGATCGACCTTTGCTCCCGGCGAAAAGACGGAGCCGAAATCGAACGTATCCGGGAGGACTCCGACGACGGTGACGGACTTATTGTTCAGGTCGACTTTGTCGCTCAGGTCAACCGTCCGCCCCACGACGCTGGGATCGCCGCCGAACCGGCGTTTCCAGAACGGATAGCTTAACAATGCCGCGGGCTGAGCGTGATGGACAAATTCTTCCCGCCGGAACAGGCGCCCTATGGCAGGTTGCACGCCGAGCGTTTCAAAGAATCCCTCCGCCACCAGCATCCCCGTGGCAGGCAGCGGCTGGCTGCTTCCGGAGAGTTTGAAATTGTTGGGCCCGGTAAAGGCGAAATAGCCGCTCACGGATTGAAAAGATCGGTTCTGCTGCTGGAAGTCCTGCGTTGCGTCCGCGGTGTAGGTTCTACCGGATTCACCGCTTTTGGCATCTTTCTCCACGATCCGCACGAGTTGCTGCGCATCGCGAAATGGCAGAGGGCGCAGCAGAATTGTATTCACCACGCTGAAGACAGCGATATTGGCGCCGATGCCGAGCGCAAGAATCACCACTGCGATGATGGTGAAGCTGCTGTCGCGCCGCAATGTGCGGAAGGCGAATCGCAAGTCCTGCATCAGGACATCGAGCCAGGGCAATCCGCGCGATTCGCGGTGCCGCTCACGCGCCTGCTGCACTCCGCCAAACTGGACAAGGGCCTGACGGCGCGCTTCTTCCACAGACATGCCTCGGCGCATGTTCTCTTCCACGGCCATCTCCACGTGCGTCGCCATCTCTACGTTGAGTTCCTGGTCGAGCGGAGCTTTTCGAAAGAAGGAGCGGGTGCGGTTGAGAGCTTCCTGGAAGAAATGTTTCACGGTTCGTCTCCTTCGCTCTGCATCGCGAGAACGCGTCCCATGACGCCTGCCAACCGTTCCCAATAAGCCGTATCCTGCTCCAATTGTTTCTGGCCGGCCCTTGTGATGGAGTAGAACCGAGCCTTGCGATTCTTGTCGGAGATACCCCATTTGGCCGCAATCCAGCCACGCTGTTGCAATCGCACCAGGGATGCGTAAATTGTGCCTTGGTTCAGAAGAACTTCTTTCTGGCTGACCTGTTCAATACGGCGCGCAATGCCGTATCCATGGAGCGGACCCATCGACGTCAATGTCTGCAGAACCATCATGTCCAGCGTCCCCTGCAAGAGATCGAGCTTGGATTTGCCCATAGATACTCCTCCTGTGGTGATACCACATAAATGTCGCACAAGACGTGTGGGATTGTCACAGGAATTCGCCTGCGGCATGTCGACGCGAAAACCTGCGCAGGAACTCGCCTGGTTTTGGGGTGATTCTTCCCGTCTCCATGGCACGAAAGCGATGAGGCGTGAACCTCGCTAATGCGAGTTATGCATTCTTGCCAGCGCGTTCATGATCCTGAACGCCCGCCAAAGAAAGAAGAGCAGCGCCAGCAGTGCACCACCGATACCTGCAAATGTTCCTTTGGGGAGACTGAATGAAGACGAACTGCGGGAGGCTATTGAAGGATCGTGTGATTGCGGCGCGGCTGGGATCGGGGTCGGTTTATTCGTGATCAAGTTCGAAACCGGCAACCATTGTCCGACATACTGATCACATGCGAGGTCGGTCGGAGCGATTTCCTTCGATCGAACGCGCTCGTTCAGTTCTTCACCGTGAAAGGGCCAACGACCTTTCCATCGTGTTCAACCATGTAGGCCATGTCCGCTTCTCTTTCTATTCGGCTGTGGATAGTTGACGAATTCTAGCATCGAACGCGTCGAGCATAATTAAAGTCCGGTTACTCTCCTGTGCTTAGGTCGTTGACACTCGCATTCCAGGGCGCGGAGGAACTGGAGCCTTACGGTTGGCGTGGTCCGCGCAGACGCAAGCCAACCTCGGAATCACGATGCCGGGCCGAATTCCAAAGTAACTTTTCGTCCTGGGCAGGGTTGAGGTAGAGTGAGGGCGTTCGCTTCTCAAAAAAACTAAACTCCAAAAGGAAGGGAAAGATGAAGAAAGCCTATTCTATCCTTGCACTGGCGGCGGCATTTGTGGCCGGCGTGACGTTGTCCGCACAGGTTCGTGACTGGCACGATCTCGATGCGGTCCACAAGCATGTTATCGAGTCCATCCACGAGTTGGAGCATGCACGGGCAGCAAACCACTACGACATGATGGGTCACGGCGTCAAGGCCGAAGAGCATCTTCGCGCGGCAGAGCGCGAATTGGGCCTCGCCGTCGACGCAGCGAAAGCTTCCGCAAAGTAATCAGGATTATAGCCAGCTGGGCCGGGTGTTGAATTCAGTTTTCAATGTCCGGCTCAGACGGAACACTCAGCCTCCGAAGGGCTGATTGATGAAGCAGAGCAGTCCCGCTTCAGCCGCCGATCCTAGATCGCCTGAAACCACAAGCAGGCAACCTCTACGTTGCACCCCAACCTGCTTCTTCCGGCCGGAAGTCGATCAGTCCTGCACACGGAAGTTCCCCTCGATTCGATATATAATTGCGGCTCATTCAAGCAAGAGGGGGACGGAGCATGGTTTCGAAAAGGATTCTTGCGTTCGTTGCAGTCTTCCTGGTCTCGGTTTGTGCCCGGACTCAAAGTCTTCCGCCTGGCGTTCAAAGAATCACATCCATCGAGGGCATAACGGAATACGCCTTTCCGAATGGGCTGCATGTTCTTTTGTTTCCGGACAGTTCTCAGCCGAAGATCACCGTCAACGTGACTTACCGGGTGGGTTCACGGAATGAGGGTTACGGCGAGACTGGCATGGCCCATCTGCTCGAGCATATGGTTTTCAAATCCTCGAAGTCCGGCCGCGAACTTTTCAAGGAGCTTACAGATCGGGCTGGCGGGTTCTTCAACGGCACCACAAACTACGACCAGACCATGTACTTCGAGTCATTCCCGGCCAGTGACGAGAACCTTCGCTGGGCCCTCGAACTCGAATCGGATCGCATGGTCAATATGACGATGCTCAAAAAGGACCTGGACACCGAGATGACGGTTGTTCGCAACGAGATGGAATCCGGAGAGAACAGCCCGGTGAACGTCTTGAACGAACGCGTCCTCGCCGCTGCCTACAACTTCCATAACTACGGAAAGACGGTGATCGGTGCGAGAAGCGATGTGGAGCGCGTCCCCATCGAGAACCTTGCCGTCTTTTACAAAAAATACTACCAGCCCGACGACGCCGATCTCATCGTCTCCGGGAAGTTTGACGAAGCGAAGGCGTTGTCTATCGTAGCTGCGACTCTCGGCTCCATTCCGAAACCGGACCGTGTTCTTACCCAGCCTTACACCGTGGAACCGACACAGGAGGGAGAGCGTGAAGTGCTGTTGCGCCGCGTCGGCAATATCCAGGCGATCATCGTAGCCTATCATCTGCCTGCTGCTCTGCATCCTGATACTGCTGCACTCCAGGTCATGGCGCAAATACTCGGAGCCCCTCAAACCGGCCGTCTTTACAAGCAGCTCGTCGATACAAATAAGGCTGTCTCGACGAACATGTACGCATCGGATATGCATGATCCTGGCTTTGCCTTGGCTTATGCACAACTCAAACCTGAGCAATCCGTTGACGACGCCGCTCAGGTCCTATTGAAGACAGTTGAAAGCCTGGCGGCGAATCCGCCAACCCAGGAAGAGGTGGACCGCGCAAAGGCACGTCTGCGGAAGAATATCGAGCTTGCCCTGGCCAACTCGCAAACGGTGGCCATCATGCTGGGCGGCTATATCGGTGACGGCGACTGGCGTCTGCTGTTCCTTGATCGCGATGAAGTCGCGAAAGTCACGCCCGACGATGTTACGCGAGTCGCCAAGGCCTACCTCAAGTCTTCCAACCGCACACTTGGAGAGTTCATTCCAACGACGGCGCCCGATCGGGCGGAGATAGCTGCTGCTCCGGATTCGACAACCCGCTTCAAGGACTATAAGGGCGGCACAGCTGTCCAGGAAGGCGAGGTCTTTGACCCGACTCCGAAAAACATAGAAGCGAGGATCGTGCGTTACACGCTTCCTAACGGCATGAAGCTAGTGATGTTCCCCAAAAAGACTCGCGGCGGAATCGTCGTGGTGAATATGGGGTTCCGTTTCGGCAATGAGAAATCGCTCTTCGGTAAAGCGACCGCCGCTGGGCTTGCCGGCGCCATGCTGATGCGTGGGACAAAAACCAAGAACCGCCAGCAAATCCAGGACGAGACGGATCGTTTGAAAGCACAGATGAACGTGTTTGGAAGCGCTGGCTACGGCGGAGCGAGGGCGCGCACTGTGGAAGCCAACTTGCCCGATACTCTGCGCTTCATTCGGGAACTATTGCGCGAACCATCCTTCCCGGAAGCGGAATTTGAACAGATAAGGCAGCAGCGGATCTCGAGCGCTGAAAACCAGAAGACTGAGCCGACCACCCTCGCGCAGATTGAACTTAATCGACATCTGAACGCGCGTTATCCCCAAAGGGACGTGCGGTACGTGCCTACGCTCGATGAACGGATCGAGGAACTCAAGAAGGCCACGCTCGCAGATTCAAGGCAGTTCTATCAGGACTTCTTTGCTCCGGCCGAAGGTGAAATTGTCGTCAGCGGTCAGTTCAATCCAGAGCAGGTCAAGCGGCTCCTTGTGGAGCTGCTGGGCGACTGGAAAAGCACACAGCCCTATGAACGCCTTCACGACACCTTCGAGAAAGCCGATGCCATTAACCACAAGGTCGAAACGCCCGACAAGCAGAACGCCCTATTCATGGCCGGCTCTACGATCCGGATGAATGACGATGACCAGGACTATGCAGCCATTACCATGGGCGGAATGGTACTTGGCGGCTCGCCCAATTCGCGGCTCTTCGAGCGTATTCGAGTCAAGGACGGGTTGAGTTACGGCGCCAACGCGCAATTTTATCTACCGACGAAGGACGACGGCGGAGCCTTTTATGCATCGGCTATAGCCGCGCCGCAGAACATGCCGAAGGTAGAGGCCGCCTTCCAGGAAGAAGTTGGCCACATCCTAAAAGATGGCGTCACTGCCGATGAACTCACTAAGGCAAAGAAGACGTGGCTTGATCAGCAACTTCTGCAACGTGCCGATGAGAGCAGCCTTGCAAGCCAGCTCGCGGAGCTGGAGCGATGGGGCCGCACCATGCAATGGGAGGAGCAACTGGAGAACAAAATAAGCGCGCTCACGCCGCAGCAGGTGAACGACGCATTGAAACGGCATCTCGATCCCTCAGTGATCTCCATCGTAAAGGGCGGCGACTTCAAGAAGGCCGGCGTCTATCAGCAATAGAGTCTGCGCTTAACCTGAGCCCATCCTTCGAGCGGCGATGGCTGCAAGGATGGACCGCAATTCGAGCGCATCTGCCGGTCTGCCTCGCTCGTGCATCTACAATTACCCCGTGATTGTTAATCTCGCCCGCCGCGCGCATGACCATAACTGGGAGCTTGATCCCATCACCCGGTCGCTCCTCGATACTGACTTCTACAAGTTCCTGATGCTCCAGTTCATCTGGAAGCACTACCCGAACACGCGCGCCACTTTCAGTCTGATCAACCGGTCGCACGACGTTCCGCTGGGCGAAATCGTCGATGTCCGCGAGTTACGCGAGCAGCTTGAGCACACGCGCAAACTTCGATTTCACAAGTCCGAGTTGATTTGGCTCGCCGGCAACACCTTCTACGGCACGCGCGGCATCTTCGAGCACGGCTTCCTCCAATGGCTCGAGCGCGATTTTCGACTCTGCGACTTCGATCTTGCCGTGCGCGATGGCCAACTATCGCTCCGCTTCGAAGGCCCCTGGGCGCAGACAACGATGTGGGAGATCTACGCTCTTTCGGCCATCGATGAACTCAAGACTCGCGCCAGCCTGAAGAAGCTCACCGAACTGGAACTCGACATCCTCTACGCTCGGGCCAAGACGCGCCTATGGGAGAAGATGGCGCGCCTGCGAGGCGTGCCCGGCCTCACCGTCAGCGACTTCGGTACGCGCCGCCGCCACAGCTTTCTTTGGCAGGAATACGTAGTCAAGGCTATGAGCGACGTTCTCGGACCAACGTTCATTGGGAGTTCGAACACGTACTTGGCTTACACTCACGACCTCGAGGCGATCGGCACAAACGCACACGAGCTGCCAATGGCAATGGCAGCACTCGCGGATAACGACGAAGAGAGGAGGCAATCCCAGTACCAGATGCTCGAGTTGTGGCAGCAGACCTACCAGGGCGAGCTGCTGATCATGCTTCCCGATACTTTTGGCACAACCCAATTCCTTGAGGATGCGCCTGACTGGGTCGCAGACTGGACCGGTCAGCGCATCGACAGCAAGGATCCCTACGTCGCCGGCGACGAGTATATTGCGTGGCTTCGGCAGCGCGGCCGCGATCCACGCACGAAGCGTCTGATTGCCTCCGATGGGCTTGATGTCGACCTTATTCTCGGTCTTCATTCCTACTTTGGCGGAACGATCTCGAAGGGAGCGTCGCCGGCCGATTTCCATCACGCCGGCGACTTCCTCGATGAATCCAAATGGCGGCAGGATCAGCGGATCCGCTTCAGTTCCGGCTGGGGAACATACCTGACCAACGATTTCCGCAACTGCAATCCCCACGGCAACGAAAGCTTTAATCCGGTGAGTCTTGTGTGCAAACTCAGTGAAGTCGACGGCCGGCCGGCAGTTAAGCTCTCTGACAACTATCAAAAAGCCATGGGACCGCCAGAAGAGATTGAGGGTTATCGGCGGATCTTCGGGACCGCCGGGGTAGCCAATATTCCCGTTGCTGTATGAGAATTTCCAGATGTGTTAACGTCCAGAAGAGAAACCAGGATGGGAATCATCTTGAAAGGAGTCGGGCATTGAGGAGATTTCTGATTATTGCCGCCGCATTGCTTTGTTTCGCAGGCGGTCGAGCTGTCGCGCAAACACAGGAGAAAGGGATCGACGGGAAGTGGCATTTTGTCCTGGAGACGCCGGGCGGCGAGCGAGAGGTCGATGCCGATTTCACCGTCAATTCCGAGGGCCTCGTTACGGGCAAGTGGGGCGGTACGGATGTCTCGGGTACCTACAAAGATGGGAAGCTTGCGCTTGATTTCCAGTTCACCTCGGAGGAGGCAGGAACAACGGCTGCAATGAAAATCGACGGCAAACTGGACGAAAACGCAGCGCTTACAGGCGATTGGTCATTCTCAGAGTACAACGGCACGTATAAGGCAACACGGCCCTTAACCGAGCCAGTGCCGGGAGGCGGCGCCGACTCAAAACCAAATCCTCAATCGAACGACCGGTGATTTAGACCTGCGAGGGCACGGTGATTCGAATTCGTGCCCGGCAGCCCTTCGGATGCCTGTTTTCATTCTGGGGAGAACTGCTCTCGAGCCTCATCGCGGACCGAACCTCCCTCGCTTTGTGCCAGTGAAATGAGCGAGTGCGCTCTCTCATTCAGGAGGCGGTGTTTGGCCCGGCCAAGGAGCGACCAAAAACGGAAAGCGATTATAGAGGCTGCGATTGAGGTCTTCGCGGAGCGAGGGGTCGCGAACGCGCCTAGCTCGGCGATCTCATCAGCCGCGGGCGTTGCAGAAGGTACGCTCTTCAGATATTTCAAGACTAAGGATGGGCTGATCAGCGAGCTTTATCGCGAATTACGCAGAGAAGTTGATAGGGAAATGGTCGACTATCCCTACACCGCGGACCCGAGAACACGTCTGCGCTATATCTGGGATCGCTACCTGAGCATGGCAATGCGGTTTCCGAAGCGGCTCAAGGTTCTGCGACAGCTGCGCGCATCGGGCCGGCTGCTCAGGGATGCCGAAGCGCCGAATCTGGCGCTTACGGAGCTGATGCAAACCACGAAGGACGCGGCCAAACTGGGACAGATTCAGAATGCTCCGGCAGAGCTGCTGGTACTGCTTTTCCGTGCCCACGCCGAGGCAACGGCAGAGTTTATCGGCGCCCACAGAGAGCTTGAATCCGAGTGCAGTGAGGTGGGATTCACATTGTTCTGGAGAGGGCTCTCCGGATTGCAGTGAACTCGCTTATTCCTGTGGCGAGGGCGTAGGCGTTGAATCTTCTGTTTCGACGGGTGGGGGAACCGGCTTGTTCTTTGAGCGCAGGTAGGCGATTAAGTTAGTCACATCCTCGTCGGTCACGGACTCGCGGAATGGCGGCATCTTCTGGCCGCCGTTGAGTATCTGGTTCGTGATCTTCTCGGACGTCCACGTCCTGTCTTTCCAGAGCTCGGTGAGTGAGGGGGCCTTTTTAGTGCCTACGCCTCCCTGCCCGTGGCAGAACGTACAGCCTTTGTCGCGGAAGAGAATGGCGCCTGTTTTTTCCTCTTCACTCTTCTTCTGGGCGAATGCAGGATGGTAGCAAGTAAAGCCGAGCAAAAGCAGGGAAAAGAAAGAAAGAAGACGAGGGATCACAACAATATTTTCTCATGCTGGATGATCAGGAGACGTGATGAATACGATGTTGTCCATAGAAGTTACGCCTTGGGGACTGTCGCCTTCAGGCGAGAGCGGAAAAGGCTTGCGGTGCGAAGGGTCGCTCGTTTTGTGTTAGTTGAGCGGCACCTGTATACTTGCCGCGAATGAGCGAACGATACAGGAAAAACAGC
>DATFSO010000143.1:0-16321 GCA_035262585.1 Occallatibacter sp.
AAAAAATGAAAAGCGAGATTAGAGGTCGGTTTCTACTTCCCAGCCAGGTAGCCGTTCTGGCCCTGGCTTCGGCGATTGCGATTCCCGCGATGGCCCAGACTGCCCAGCAGCCTGATAGCAGTTCCCAAAGTGCGCCGGCGGCCACCGCGCAGCAAACTCCAGCCCAGACTCCTCCAGCGGTGACTCCGCTTCCAACCGAGGAGAAAGAAGGATTCTGGGGCCGGATCAACCCTATGGCCCGCAAGAAGTGGGTGAAGAAGCGGCTGGATCCGATCAACGACCACCTGAGCGAGCTCGACCAGGTGAATGCAAAGAATGCTTCCGACATCAAGGATCTGGATGCGCGCACCACGGCCGGTATCAGGAAGGCGCAGGACTCGGCCGATGCTGCGAACCAGGCGGCGACCGCGGCCGGCGATCAGGCGAAGAGGGCCCATGACACCGCGACTACGGCGTCGGGACATGTTGACACTCTGAATACCACCGTGAACGGTCTTGATACGTACAAGCCGATCAGCGACGTCGAGGTGCCGTTCCACGGCGGCAGCCCAGTGTTGTCGAAGGATGCGAAGGAAAAGCTCGACGAAATGGCGAAGAACCTGGAAGGTCATTCGGGCTACATCATCGAAATCGAATCGCGTTCGCCTGCGGCAGGGGCAGCAGGAATCGCGAACTCACAACGCCAGGCTGAAGCAGTGAAGCGCTACCTGGTGACGGAACATCAGATTCCCGTCTACCGTATGCACGCTGTCGCACTGGGCAATGCTCCGATCACGGAAGTTGCAAGCAACACTTCCGATCAGGCTCCCGCAACTCATCACCGTGAGCGGGTTCCCAGCAGCGTACATATCAAGTTGATGGAAAACAGTTTGGCGGCCCAGGGCACCACATCCCCCCATGGTATGGCGTCCTCGACCGGTGCGGTGCAGCAATAGCTGAGTAGCCACACCCCTGAGGCTCCTTTCCGCGCCGACGGCTACCCCGCCGAAGGCCGCCAATAAAGCTCTCGCAACACGAGAGAACCAAGGCAACTTGGCCCCCGTCAAAAGCGGGGGCCGATTTTTTTTGCGTTTTGAGATATGAAAACGCCTTGAATCCTCGCCCGGTCATCTCGAGCGTCTGAGTCCGTGTCTTGTTCCATCGCGTTACGATGGTTGCGATGAAGGTTCTGACAGCAGAGGAGATGCAGGCGTGCGATCGTGTAACGTCGGAACGCTATGGCGTGCCTTCGATCGAACTGATGCGTGCAGCCTCGGCGGCTGTTGTCGCATTTCTGCGGGAGCGGTTTCCCCGGGCGCGGCGCGTTACCGTGCTCTGCGGCAAAGGAAACAACGGCGGCGATGGGATGATGGCAGCACGGCTGCTGGCCGAGGCGGGGTTGGACGTCACGACGATTCTGTTGGGTTCGCAGGATGAGCTCAAGGGCGATGCTGCGACGGCGTGGCGCGAATTGAGCGCCTCTGAGAGTCGACATCTATACGAAGTGAATTCGCCGGCGGAGTTGAGCGCGCACCAGGCAGCGCTGGGAGCGGACCTGATCATCGATGCGGTGCTTGGCACAGGTTTCAAACCTCCGATGAAGGGGCTGGCCCTGGCAGCGATGGAGTGGGCGAGTACCAGCGCGGCGTCGTTTCTTTCCGTGGATCTGCCTTCGGGCTGGCCTGCGGACGCGACCAACAGTAGCGTCAGAGACAAAACCTTTCCATCGGATGCGGTAATTACATTTACTGCTCCTAAGAGGGCGCATGTATTCGGCGAAATGACCCGGCGTTGGAATCAGCCGATTGTCATAGCGCCGATCGGTTCGCCGGAAGAGGCGATTGTTTCAGATCAGGGTCTGACGTGGGCGGGCAGTTCGCACGCCCTTGCGGAGAAGCCGCGCCCTGCCGATTCGAACAAAGGGAAGTTCGGCCATGTGGTGGTCATCGGCGGGTCAGTCGGCAAGTCGGGCGCGCCGGCGATGGCTGCGATTTCTGCGTTGCGATCGGGTGCCGGATTGGTGACCGCAGCCGTGCCGAGCCCGATTGTAGAGCAGGTATCGGGTTTTGCGCCTGAACTGATGACGATGCCGATGGTGGCTGGCCCGAGCGGCGAGCTTCGAAGCAGGGGAATCACGGCGCCGCAGTTCAAGAGGCTGATTGAGAGGAAGACCGTGATCGCACTCGGCCCTGGCCTCGGACAAGGACCTGGAGTGGAGACTCTGCTGGAAGCTGTGCTTTCAGACACCAAATTACCGCTGGTGATCGATGCTGACGGCCTTAACGTGCTCGCGAAGAATCGCTCCCTGATGGAGAAGATGGGTGAGGTCGCGAAGGCAGGGCGCTCGGTGGTGCTTACGCCGCATCCAGGTGAGATGGCGCGGCTTGTAGGTAGGAGTGTCGAACAGATTCAAGCCAACCGGCTCGAAGAAGCTCGTGACTTTGTGCACAGATTCGGTGTGACCCTGGTGCTGAAAGGATCGCGAACCCTGGTTGCCCATAAAGACGGGCAGGTGGCGGTGAGCACGTCGGGAAATCCGGGAATGGCGAAGGGTGGCAGCGGAGACATGTTGACGGGGATCATTGCAGGCTTCTTGGCGCAGTTCAGCCAGGAGCCCGTTCGCGCCGTGGAGGGAGCTGTTTATCTTCATGGACTTGCCGCAGATCTGGCTGTGCGCGATGCTGACGAGCATACATTGCTCGCGACCGATAGTCTTAAGTACTTCTCCCGTGCTTTTCAGTTTCGCCCTTTCCGCTTTGCCGCAGGGACCCAAAGAGGTTATGTTTGGTTGCAGGGGCTGCCGTTCACGCGCTCCCCTGAGGCAGCAGCAGAATGAGCAAGGAAGCCCCGGTGGCGGAAGGCCGGATTCACGAATTCAAGACGAACAGCAGCGCCGACACTGTGGAAGTCGGGCGCAAGCTGGTGAGCCTGCTCGTTCCTCCGCAACTGCTGATTCTTCGCGGTGATCTCGGCACCGGCAAAACGACGCTGGTGAAGGGGATTGCGCAGGCGCTCGATGCCGCCGAACCCGACGAGGTAACCAGTCCCACATTTACGCTGCTGCACGAGTACGACGGTACGCGTGAAGGCAGACCGTTGAAGCTCTTTCACCTGGATGTCTACAGGCTGGAAGGGGAGCGGCAGCTGGATTCGCTTGGACTGGATGAGCTGGTTACCCCCGATGCGCTGGTGCTGGTCGAGTGGGGCGAGAAGTTCAAAAGCATCCGAAAAAAGGCGACGGGCGAAATTGCGATTACTTCTGCGGGCGGAGATGCGCGGAAGATCACGGTGACGCTGAAAGACTAGGTCGACCGCGACTGTTCTTAGCTCCGATTTTCCCTGGGTCTGCTCGGACAAGAGGGAGGTACCATGCGTCGGACATTGATCGGCACAAGCCTCGTTTTTGCACTTGCAATATCCATGGTCAGCGCCAGCGGGCAAAGCGGACCGGCGCAAAAGCCTGCGCAGGCGACCACGGCAAAGAAATCAGACACGCCTAAAAAGGCGACAGTCCATCGCGCCACGAGAGCTAAATACCACAAGACGGCTCACAAGAAAGGCGCGAAGCGCAACGACTATCGGCCCGATTACCAGCAGAACGCGGTTGAAGTGATGAACGGATCATCCACGCAGCGGGTTGTCTTCAATGACGAGGAGAAGCCGGGCGAATCAGCAAAGGCGGAGCCTTCTGAGCTGAAGGTTGAGGTGGTGAACGGCACTTCGACCGATACGCGGTATTTCTACCTGGATCAGAATGCCTCGCAAATAGAAGCGGCCACGGCGAGGAAGCCGGTGGTGGTCGGAATCGAGTCGAGCGACACGCGATTCGCCGGTGGCAACAAGCACCTCGTGGTGACAGGCATTGAGACAGCCGGGCAAGATGATGCGACCAAGGTTGGCGGAGGACAGAAGCTGACGAATGGAGTTGCGCCCCAGCCGAAGCGTCTGCCCTATGAACCGGATGTGCACTGAGATATTCCCCCGCGGTTCGATCGGTCTTTATGCACTCTGAAGTTCCAATTGATGCGGACTGCTGCCGATCCTGTGCGCAGGTCGCAGCCCCGACGTTGCCGCGAACCGTGGCATGGCTGCAAGGGATCACATTAGCCTGGATGGCGGTGGAGTGCGGCGCATCGCTTTGGGCCGCGGCGAAGGCGAATAGTGTTGCTCTGCTTGCCTTCGGATCCGACAGCTTGGTGGAGATGCTGTCGGCCACGGTCGTGATGCTGCAGTTCCTGCCCCGATTTCCATTGAAGAAAACGCACGCGGGCCGAGCCGCCGCAGTGCTGCTGTTTCTGCTAGCTGCGGTCGTGGTGCTGATTGCATGGCTGGGGCGCAGCCGGCCAATAGAGGCGAGTTTCGTCGGGATCGCGGTAACGGCGCTGGCACTGGCGGTCATGCCGGTGCTGGCATGGATGAAGCGCAGAGAGGCTCAACGGATGAACAATAGTGCTCTGGCCGCGGACGCAACGCAGTCCGCAACGTGCGCCTATCTGGCGGCTGTGACGCTGGCCGGACTGGCCATTTACGCAGTCTGGCAGATTCGCTGGGTAGACACGGTAGCGGCGATCGCGGCTGTGCCGATCCTTATCGCAGAGGGACGACGCGCGTGGCGCGGTGAGAGCTGCGGCTGCCCGTAGCGACCAGTTCGATTCTTTGGTTGTGTAACTCAGACCTCGACAACCCGCCCCGGGACTGTAATATGTTGCCATTCCCGCTGTAACCCGGAGGGCCTTGTGCGCGCGTTTCGCCTGCCAGTGCTGGCTTGGATTGCTGTTGTCGTTATTGCTATAGGAGTTGTATTCGAACCTGCTGGATCTCTTGCGGCTGCCAAACCGCACATCTTTCAGCATCCAGCGTTAAGCAAGGATCTGATTGCGTTCGGATACGCCGGGGATCTGTGGACGGTGCCGCGCGCCGGCGGAGTGGCGAGGCGATTGACTACGGGTGTCGGCATCGAGAGCGATCCGATCTTCTCACCCGACGGAAGCATCATCGCATTTACCGGCGACTACGACGGCAACACCGATGTGTACACGATCCCGGCCGAAGGCGGCGTTCCCTTTCGAGTGACGTATCATCCGGCGGCGGATTTCGCGGTGGCGTGGACTCGAGATGGCAAGAACATCATCTTCCGGTCAACGCGAATTTCGACGAGCCGGTACACGCAACTCTACGAAGTGCCGGCGATGGGCGGCATTGCCAGACCCCTGCCGCTCCCGATGGCATACCAGGGGCAGTTCTCTCCGGACAGCAAGGAGATCGCGTATTCGCCGCTGCCGCCGGGATTCAACTTCAACTACACGACATACGTGGCGTGGGGGAACTACCACGGCGGGCTGGCGGGGAGCATCTGGGTCACGACGCTCCCGGGACTGGACACAGTGGAGATTCCGCACGAGGTTGCTTCAGACTTTTCACCGGTGTACGCAGGCGGAAAAATCTATTTTCTTTCCGCGCGCAAGGGACGCATCACGATCTTCAAGTACGATCCGGCGGCGAAGAGCGTGACGCAGGCGCTCGCCAACGATGGACCGGACATCCGGTCGTTGCAGGGCGAGGGCGACACGCTGGTATACGACCGGCTTGGCGAAGTTTATCTCTTCGATACGAAGACAGGGACCAGCAAGCTGGTTCCGGTCGAGATCAATGCGGACCTGCCCGAAGTGCGGCCACGGATTCAGAGCGTCGGAGATGAACTGGAGAATGCAGCCATCTCGCCGACGGGAGTGCGGGCAGTGGTCGAGGCGCATGGCGATATCTTTACGGTCGCGGTGAAGCATGGCCCGACACGCGACATCACGAATACCCCGGGTGTTATGGAGCGCGAGCCTGCATGGTCGCCGGACGGCCAATCGATTGCGTACTTCTCGGATGAATCGGGCCTCTACGCCCTGCACGTGGCGCCGCAGACAGGCGATGCCGTGGCGGGCGCAGCGGGGGTGAAGAAGTTTCCGTTGGAGAAGGAGCCGGCCTACTACTTTGGAACGAAATGGTCGCCGGATTCGAAGAAGATTGCGTTCTATGACAATCGCCTGAAGACGCACGTGCTCGACACGACCACGGGCAAGCTGGCGGTGGTCAACGACAAGAATGTGTATGGAGGCTTCTCGAACAACTCGTACGATTTTGCCTGGTCACCGGACTCGAAGTGGATCGCTTACACGCGATCGATGCCGAACCATCTGCACGCGATCTTTATCTACTCGGTGGATTCGGGGCAGTCGACGCAGGTTACGAGCGCAATGGGTGACTCGCGCAATCCGGCGTTCGATCGCGATGGGAAGTATCTCTACTTCATTACGAGCACGAACGCGGGTGCGACATCGGATGGGCTCGACATGACGAGCGATCTCTACCAGGTAAATTCGAATATCTATGCGGTGACATTGGCTGCCGATACTGCATCGCCGATTGCTCCAGAGATGGAGGACGAGAAAGTTCCGGCTGAGGAAAAGGCAGGCGAGAAGAGGAGCGAGGGCGATCACGCGGATCAAAAGCCCGCTGAGGCCAAGGAAAACAGCGGCGAGGAGAAACCGCATCCAAAGCCGGCGCCAAAGCCGGTGAAGGTGGACCTGGAGGGGATTGAGCAGCGTGTAGTGGCTCTGCCGCTGCCGGCAAGCGTGTATACCGGCGTGACGGCGGGGATGAAGGGCAGTATCTACCTCACGGAACGGCCTGTGTCGGGCAGGTTTGGGGAGCGGGGCGAGACGCTGAGCCGGTGGACGCCGGAGGATCGCAAGACCGAGAAACTGGCTGAGCACGTGGAGGCATTTGAGCTCTCGGCGAACGGCGAGAAGATGCTGATGGCGCTGGGGCATCCGCGGCCGGAAGGCGCCGAGGTGCCTCCGATGGGAGGCGGCAAGCCGACATGGGTGATCGTGCCGGCGAACGCTCCGGTGAAACCCGGCGAGGGAGTGCTCTCATTTGGCGATGTAAAGATGCGCGTGGAGCCTCATGCCGAGTGGGCGCAGATGTATCACGAGGTGTGGCGGATCGAGCGGGCGTTCTTCTACGATCCGAACTTCCACGGTACCAATACTGTCGCTGACGAGAAGAAGTACGAGCCTTATGTTGAGTCGATCGCCTCGCGTGCGGACCTGAACTACATCTTCCAGGAAATGCTGAGCGCGTTTTCCGTGGGTCATCTGCGCGGGAACGGCGGGCAGATTCCGGATGCAAAGAAGGTGCCGGGCGGCCTTCTGGGCGCAGACTACGAGATCAAAAACAATCGCTACTGCATTGCGAAGATCTACACGGGAGGGGAATTCAATCCGCGCGAGAAGGCTCCGCTGGCGCAGCCAGGACTGAACGTGAAGGCGGGCGACTGTATCCTCGCGATTAACGGGCAGGATCTGACGGCGGATATGGACATCCAGCAGCCGCTCGAAGGCACTGCGGGCAAAGTGATCAGCATACGGATTCAGGGTGCGGATGGAAAACCGCGCGACATCTCCGTAACGCCGGTTGGAAGCGAACTTGCGATGCGCAACGTGGACTGGATCGAGGGCAATCAGAAGAAGGTGGATCGGCTCTCCGGCGGCAAGCTGGCATATGTATATCTGCCGGACACCGGTGAAGGCGGATTCACGAATTTCAACCGCTACTACTTTGCCCAGACGGACAAGCAGGGCGCGATTATCGACGAGCGTTTCAACGGAGGCGGACAGGTTGCCGACTACTTCATTGAAGTGCTGGGCAGGCACATCGAATCATACTGGGCTCCGCGTTACGGCAAGATCGAGCACACGCCGAACGCAGGAGTTTACGGGCCGAAGGTGATGATCGCCAATGAGTTTTCGGGCTCAGGCGGAGATGCGCTGCCGTGGCTCTTCAAGCAGGCGAAGCTGGGTTCGCTTGTCGGCAAGCGGACATGGGGCGGCCTGGTGGGAATCTCGGCGATCCCGGTGCTGATGGACGGAGGGCATGTGACCTCGCCGAGCGTGGCATTCTTTTCTCCAAAGGGCGAGTGGGACGTCGAGAATCACGGCGTGGATCCGGATTATGTTGTCGAGCAGGATCCGAAAGCTGTGAGCGAAGGGCACGATCCGCAACTGGAGAAGGCGGTTTCGCTGGCGCTCGAGGGACTGGCCAAGGAGCCGAAGATCGAAGTGCAGCGGCCGGCTTATCCGAACTATCACAACGGCAGGGACTAAGGGACCAGGGACATAGAGAGTAGGGAGTAACAAACATCGAGATTTAGATTTTTCTGATGCTTAGAATTCCGTTGGAAGAAGTGGTGGAGCGGCTTGCGGCAGTGTTGCGCAAGCTTGCATTCAGCGAGGAGCGCGCGCAACTCTGCGCGCGGCTCTTTGCCGAGACGACCTGCGATGGCGTGTACTCACACGGTTTGAACCGGTTTCCGCGATTTGTAGCTACGATACGCAACTGCTGTGTGGATCCGGTATCGGAGCCGGTCGTGGTGGCGCAGTTTGGCGGGTTGGAGCGCTGGGACGGGCAGCGCGGTCCGGGAAATCTGAATGCGCACGCGGCCATGACGCAGGCGATCGCGTTGGGCCGCGACCATGGGATCGGTTGCGTGGCGGTTGCCAATACGAATCACTGGATGCGCGGCGGGACTTATGGATGGCAGGCTGCGGATGCAGGTGTGATCGGCATCTGCTGGACCAATACGATGCCGAATCTGCCGCCGTGGGGCGGAGTTGAGGCCGCGATCGGAAACAATCCGCTGGTGATTGCGGTGCCGTGCGCAAAGGGGCACGTCGTGCTGGATATGGCGATGTCGCAGTTCTCATATGGCGCGCTGGAGAGCTACCGCTGGCGTGGCGAACTCTTGCCGGTAGATGGCGGCTTCGATGCCGAAGGAAAGCTGACCCGCGATCCGGGAGCGATCGAGCAGACGCAGCGGCTGCTGCCCAGCGGTTTCTGGAAGGGATCCGGGCTGGCGGTCGTGTTGGACATCGTGGCGGCAATGCTGTCACTCGGGAACGCGACACACCAGATCGCAAACGATCCTCTGCGCGAGACGGGATTGTCGCAGGTGTTTGTGACGATCGACCCGCGGACGGTGGGAGACGCGGCGCAGATGGACAGGATTGCAGACGCGGTGTTGGCGTCGCTGCGTCGCACGCGGCCGGTAGAGGAAGCCAAGCCAGTGAGGTATCCGGGCGAGGGGACTTTGCGGCTGCGGGAGGAGAATCGCAGGCTTGGGCTGCCAGTCGATGAGGCGGTCTGGGAACAGATTATGAAGATTTGATCCGAGCCAATGCGATGCGGACCGAGCAGTTGTTAACTTCTGGTTTGCCGGTAATTCCCCCACAATGAATCAATCTCAATGGAAGCCAGGGTTTAGCGCGCAACCCGAGCGTATCCGAGCGCCGTAGGTCCAACCGGGCAATGAACCTTCGCTAGTGGCGCCCCATTTTTTCCGGTCGTATGCTGTCAGTCAGGCTGCCGGGAGAAACCCCATGATTGAAATAGCAGTCTTGATGGTTTGCGCTGCCATCTCGCTGGTTGTAACGACGGTTATCGTCGGTTGTGCGGCGGTATTATGCGGAGTTGGTTCTGACACGCGCAGAAACTGGGGTCCGAACCTATGACCGAATTGGTTGAGCCAATTCATAATTATGAGACGTTGAACACTTTCTGACGTGCCAATTCCGTTGCCAGGTACCTAGATGACTTCGAGAACGCGTCAATCTCAGACAGCTTAGTGTCGACTGTCAGAGCTGAGAACGCAATCGAAGATGAGCTTATGAAGGATGTCATGGCGCGCATCGATCGCCGTGAACATTCATCGTGCAGAGGCCAACGACCCATGAATATCGAATGGATGAAGATTCTCCTGTCCGCAACGGCCGGAATGTTCACCGGCTTGATTGCTGATCCGATACGCGGTCTTATTCAATCGCGTATCGACATTGCGAAGATGCAGGACGCCATCCTTTGGGATCTTTCCGCCCTCTCCGAGAGCGCGATACGCGTTCACGACGGCGAGCTGCCAGCGGGGAAGTTATGGGTCTCCGCCGAGCTGCCTGCATTCGATCACTACTGGGATAGAAAGCGCGAACTGTTCTACACCAGCGAAAGACTGGTGTCGCTTAGACCTCATTGCGAAGAGGTGCAACGTTTGAAGGCTCTGGTAGAAAACAAACAGCAGACCCCGGATGAAGCCATGGAGAAACTGTGGGAGATTCTCCTGCTCCTGAAGGTTGTGAAGCTCGTCCCCGAGGATTCAACCTGGGAGCGAATCACTCAGAGAGTCTTTCGTCGCAAACAATCACACTGCGTTGTCGAGTAAAGCCCGTGCCCGTGCGACGTTGTCCTGCTACCTGCACTCCGCACGATTGTCATGCGAGGCTATGATCTTCCACGTACCGTCGCGCTTCAGCCACGTATCGGTCCAGACCTGACATACCTTTGCATTGGGCTGGGACTTGTCTTTTCCGACGGCATGTTCGCTGCCATAGACAATGGCAAGACCGTCCCCGAAAAAGCGCACTTTAGCTTCATCCAGTCCGCAATCATGTGCGGTGCGCACGCCTTTTTCATCTCTTAGCTCATCGGCCTTGGTGAAGCGCTCACCTTTGGTTGACGTTCCCTGGAAATCGTCGGCTAGCAGAGCGGCGACGATGCCGTTATCAACGCACACACCCTCGGCCCACTTTCGCTCCATGTCGATGATGTACTTCGCGGTCTGATCCTCTGCTGACGCCCAGTGGCTCTGCTGTGCGTGCGCCGGTGCGAGCAACAGCGAGGTCGCGATTGCCAAGGCAAAGACTGGTAAGCGCATTTTCTGCATGCCCGAATCCTACACTACGCTCCGAGGGAGACCGATCGGAGGCTCGAGCTTGCCGATGGACGAGGGGGCCTGCGCGCTCTGAAGCAAAATCTCTCTTTCCAATTCAGGGTCGCCGGAGTAATCTGCTAAGGCGTTCAGAACGGCTGACCCAAATCCAGAAATGAGACATGTCCACAATCCGCAGATATCGGCAGTTCTTTGCGTCTTCTTCGGGCCGAGGCACGTAACAGGAACAATGAGAGCGCAAGGTCAACCAGCAACCGCGGAAGTATCGACGGCGGCAGGGTGGGTCCTGTTGCTTCTCGCGGGATTGGTCTTGGCCGGCTGGGCTTTCGACCTGAGAGGGTTGGAGAGCTTCGTTCCCGAGTCGGCCGGTATGAAGGCCAACTCGGCTGCCGCAACGATGCTTGCAGCTGTTGCGCTGTTGCGCCGCAAGCATCGCGACATGGCTCTCTTTTCGATTGGAGTATTTCTCATCGGTGCATTGACTCTGAGCGAGTATTTTCGGAAGACCAATCTCGGGATTGATGAAGTTCTCTTTCGCGACGCACATTATTTCTTCTACCCAGGCCGGATGTCGCAGTACACCAGCTTTGGCTTCATGCTTTTGGGATCATCTCTCCTGCCGATGAACTCGCGGCAACGTGTGATGCGGCGGCTCGCCCGCGGCTTCGCTCTTGTAACGGGTGCTTTGGGCGCCCTCGCAATCGTGAGCCATGCTTACGACACCCATGCAGTGAACCTGATTGACCCGCAAAGCAATGTGTCTATTCCGACTGCACTGTGTTTCCTGATCAGCGCCATCGGTGTGCAGTATGCAAATCCATCTGAGGGTATGGTTCGTCTTCTCCATGCCGACAACGCCGGTGGAGTAATGCTGCGTCGCCTGCTTCCCGCGGGCCTTCTCCTTACTTTGTTGATTGGCCTCGTAGCCAGGAACGCGCAGGAACACTACCACTGGGAGAACGGCTTTACGCTGGCACTTGTTGGTCTTGGAGTGGGCGGGTCTCTTCTTATCGGGATCGTGCTCACCGCGGCCGATCTGGAACAGCAAGATCTTTCACGCCGGGAGAGCGAAGATCGCTTCCTGCGGGTTGCGAAAGCTGCCCCAGTGATGATCTGGATGTCGGGCACAGACAAGCTATGCACCTATTTCAGCGAGCCCTGGCTGGAATTCACCGGCCGCTCGGCGGAGGAGGAGATGGGAAACGGATGGGCAGAGGGCGTTCACCCCGACGACCTCAAGCAATGCCTCGCGATATACGTTGATTCGTTCGACCGCCGCGTACCGTTTCAGATGCAGTATCGCTTGCGTCGCCACGATGGCGAATACCGCTGGATCTTCGACACCGGCGTTCCGAGATTCGATGAGGGGGCCACGTTTGTGGGGTACATCGGATCGTGCGTTGATGTCACAGATCGCAGGTTGGCTGAGGAGGCGCTCAGCAGACTTAGCGGGCAACTAATCAACGCTCAAGAGGAGGAACGCATCCGGATTGCACGGGAGATCCATGACGATTTTCAGCAGCGAGTTGCCATGTTGTCCATTGATTTGGAAAACATTGTTCTGTATCTAGGAAGAGACTCCGAGGCGAGCGGCCGACTGAATGAGCTCTGGAATCGCGTTGGCGAATTGGGAGCCGATTTGCATTCGTTATCACACCGTTTGCATTCTTCGACACTCGACAATGTGGGGCTCGCTGCCGCACTGAGATCCCTGTGCACGGAATTCGCGGATTATCATTCCATTGGCGTCAACTTCCAGGAAGAGAACGTGCCGCGCAGCATTCCGAGAGAAGTCTCATTGTGTCTGTTTCGCATCACGCAAGAAGCGCTGCAAAACGTCAAGAAACACAGCGGCGCAGATTTGGCTGATGTTCGGGTGGAGGGGATGGACCACGAAATCCACTTGTCGGTATCCGATAATGGATCAGGCTTTGATGCAAGGGGCACTTCAAAGCTGGACGGCATCGGCATTCGCAGTATGGAGGAACGGGTGCGTCTGGTGCGAGGACAATTCGCAATTCGCGCTCGGCCCGCGGAAGGCACTAAGATTGACGTCCGTGTTCCCATTTGGTAGTGGCAAGCTCGAATATCGTGCAATTGGAAGAACAATTATGCCGGATCCAAACCCACTAACATCACGTCCCCGTGTCCTGGTTGCTGATGACCATCGCATTGTGGCAGAGGGTATTTGCGCCCTGCTTGAACCGGCCTGCCACGTGATCGGGATCGTCAAAGATGGCCGGGAGTTGATTAGCGAGGCATCCAAGCTCAATCCAGACGTAATCGTTCTCGATGTCGGTATGCCCTTGATGAATGGCCTTGAGGCCGCCGAGCGTTTGAAGGATTCTCTTCCGGGCACGAAGTTCGTCTTTTTGACCATGCAGGATGATGCCAACCTTGCTGCAGCGGCCCTCAAACTGGGTGCGATCGGGTTTGTTCTCAAACACGCAGCAGCATCGGAGTTGCGAAGTGCCGTGTCTCAGGTACTCGATGGAAAGGCCTACATTACACCCAAGCTTCGCGCCGTAAATGTGGCCGAGCGCGAAATTCGGGCCCGGCAATTTTCGAAGCAATTGTCCCCACGCCAAATGGAGGTGCTTCAGTTACTCGCCGAAGGCAGGCCCATGAAGGAGATAGCGAATATTCTCAAGGTCAGCGAGAAGACCGTGATGTTTCACAAATACAACATCATGGAAACCTTCAACCTCAAGAACAATACGGAACTGGTTTTGTTAGCCCTCAAGCACCATCTGATTTCATCCTGATCGCCGTTTCATTCTCCGTCGAAGAGCAGCAGAACCCTCCGCTCTGCGCGAACGACTCGTGCGCAGATTGAGTAGCTGTCTCGTTTCCCTGGAGCGTGCGGGTTGCGCATCTTACGGGGAGGGGTTAGGGGGAGGGTGGCGCAACCCGCGCACTTGTCGGCCGGATCAACCTGCGAATCGCTGACCGTGGCCTGCATCATCGCTCGAATTCGGGACCGGCGCAACTAGGAATTCTGCTAGGGAAAAATTTCCCGGTTAGAGTTGATTCAACTTACAACGCGGCGGAATTTTTTTTCACCGGGGATCAAGATCGTCTTCGCCGGTCAGTCGCCCATCTTGGGACGGCCGGAAAACCCACTGACCTTGCGCAGTTCGTCGGCATCCATCAGATGGCCATCCATCATGACCCATCGCGTGTTTCTAAGGTCGCCGATCCTGTGTGAAGGGTCTCCCTCGACTAGGATGAGGTCGGCCGTTCGCCCGGCGGCGATCGAGCCAGTCGAACTCTCCACGCCCAGAAGCCGGGCCGGAACAATTGTGGCCGCGGCGAGCGCTTCTTCGGGTGTGAAGCCGGCATTGACGTACAGCTCCAGTTCACGCACCAGTTCCATGCCCGTGCCGTCGGTGCCGGCCACTATAGGAATTCCATCCTTGTGCATGAGCGCGACAAGCGCGGCCAGTTTATCGAAGCTCCGCCGGAAGTCTTCTCGGGTAAGGTCTTTGGGAACGGCGAAGCCGCCTTGCCGGAAACCTCGTTCGCTCGCAGGGGGAAGTGTTCCCACAAACGGCGCGTACGCCGGGGAAAGATCGCCATTCTCGGGCACGAAGAGAGACTCGGCGACCACCAGCGTCGGGTCCGAGTAAATATGCTTTTCCGACATCGTTGCCAGCAGCGGCTTGATCGGCGGCTTGTCCAGATCGACGTCCTTCGCGTATCGTCCGGTGCCGTTGAAGCGGTTAATTCCGTTCGACGTATCGACCACGTCCTTCGGCATGGCTTCCATCATGATGAAGTAGATGTGCGTGATTTCGTCATATCCCGCGGCAATAGCCTCAGACGGTCGCATTCCCGCAGGAACGTGCCCGTGCACGTGCAACCCAAGCGCATGTGCCTCTGCGGCAGCCGGAGCAATCCAGGCAGGGTTATACGTACCGTAAAACTTGATTGCTCGGAAGCCCTCGGCCTTCGCCTTGCGCACCGCGGCCAGCGCCTCCGCCTCGGAAGTGACCACTGTTCCCAATTGCGCCGTATTCGGGCCCTTGCCATCAATGAGCATGGAAGGATAGACATGGGGCGCCAACAGGTCTCCGGCGGCTCTGCGGCGAGCGCGTGCCAGAGTCAGGTCTGTGTCGTTTCCAGGATCGCGGACAGAGGTGATGCCCAGGGAGAGCAGGAACGGGCCGCTGAAGTCATCGCCGACGTGCTGGTGAGAATCCCACAGTCCCGGCACAAGGGTTTTACCAGTTCCGTCAATGACCTGGGCTCCAGACGGAACCTGCGTGGTTGCGGAGCTTCCAACCGAGGCGATCTTTCCACCTTGCACCACCACGGTTTGATCGTCGGCAAAGTGAGTGCCTTCGACGAACGCACGAACATGCTGGAACACGATCGCAGCATTTGCCTTTTGCAGAAATCGCTTTGCGATCACCGGGCTACGTGCGGCGAGTGCTTCGTCCTGAGCCTTTTGCAGGGGCTTGAGCGCGTCCTCATGGCCGGCCGGCAGGCACGCCAGCCCGCCTACCGAGCCGAAGAATTTGCCGTCGGCGGTCGTCCAGACGGGAAACGGGGACGGAGCCAGACCGGTGATCGCCCATGCGGTCACGTTGAGCTTGCGGCTGCCCTGGCCGACAACTGCCTCAGTCAACTTCTCTGCCCGCGCGCGGCCGCCCGGCAACATGGGCATCGATTTGTCCGGAGCGGCGAGGAGAGCCTCGATGAAGATCGCACTTCCGTCGGCTGTTGTACCTCCGAATGAGGAGTAGAAGGCCGGCGAAGTGTAGTCGGCTTCGCCCTTGTCGACGGGACTTTTCCAACTGGCGTGATGCCCTTCGATGCGAAAAGTCTCCGCGGCATCGCCGTTGGGAGTTGATCCGCGCACAACCCAAAGGGCGGGCATGTGATCGGGCCCGAGCTTGACTTCCTGGTCAACCTCCCACTTTTGGCCTCGAAGCAGAATGCTCTCCCGCGACATGCGGGCGCCGTCGGCGGTGGTCCACATATAGGAGTGACCGTTGACGCCCGACGTGGAGAGAATCGTGAACTGGCGGGCGCCTTCCGGAGGTTTCGCGAGCTGTTCGACCGGCACCTGCGCCTGCACGATATTGCAGAGCGAGAGGAATGGCAGCATCAGGGTGGCGGCAACAACGAGGCGTAGCAGTCGCATGGTTACCTCACAACCTATCGTCGGATTGGGGGGTGGAACACCGCAAATTTCGGGAGAGAGCTGGGGGAGTTTGTATCGCATCTTGGAACTTACGGAGGCGCTGGATTTCGTCCTGCAGAGAGATGTTAGGCGGGCGACTCTCATTGTGCAATAGAAGCAGGAAATTATCTGCAAAAACGCTGGCAAGAATCCTGCGCGTTGAATGAGTAGGTTTGCCTGGACGCGGAATCGCCGTGGGTAGACGGCCGTTATGAGCTAAAATCTCCTCGATCCCGAGAAGGTTCCCATAGAAGTTACGCCTTGGGGACTGTCGCCTTCAGGCGACAGCGGAAAGGGCGTGCGGTGCGAAGGGTCGCTCGTTTTGTGTTAGTTGAGCGGCACCTGTATACTTGCCGCGAATGAGCGAACGATATAGGAAAAACAGC
>DATFSO010000144.1:0-16562 GCA_035262585.1 Occallatibacter sp.
GCAGCCGGTCGAAGCGCACACGAGGGCGACAGCGATTCGGATCGGTAATCCAGCATCATGGCGCAAAGCGGCGCGAGTGATCAAAGACACCTGCGGCTGGTGCCTCGACGTGAGTGAGGCGGAGATCGCGATCGCCAAAGCTGAACTGGGAGCCGAGGGCCTCGGCTCCGAGCCCGCCTCGGCTGTGACACTCGCGGGCCTCAAGAAGCTGAGAGCGCAGGGCAAGGTTGCGTCGAATGAAACTGTTGTCCTGCTACTCACAGGACACACCCTCAAGGATGCCGATTACACGATCCACTTTCATCGCGGCACGCTGCTGAGCGGACCGGAGATGGGAGGCTACGAGCAGCAATTGAAAGACCTGCAGCGCAATGCCGTCGTGGTTGACCCTTCCCCTGCCGCAGTCCTCTCGGTTCTCGAGGAAATCACTCGATGACCGGATTCAGGATGCGCTTGCCTGCGACATCTGCGAACCTGGGGTCAGGATTCGACGCTGCCGCAATTGCCTTGAACTTTCATCTGGATATCGAGGCCGAAGCGGCTGACGAGTTCACAATCCATGCGACTGGCCATGACGCTCAGTTGTGTTCGCGACTTCGCGGCAATCTGATCGTGGATTGCTATCGCAAGATTCTCGCTGATCATGGTTCTTCTGCACCTCCACTTGCGATCCGCATGCACAACGAGATTCCTCTGGGCATGGGGTGCGGATCATCGGCGGCAGGACGGCTCGCAGCCGCAGCGATGGCGGCACACTTCGGAAGACTTGACTGGTGCGGAGGCCGCATTCTCGAAGCGGCCTGCGCGCTCGAAGGCCACCCAGACAATGCCGCCGCGTGCTGGTTGGGCGGATTCGTCGCCGCTGCCAATGATGAGGGGGGTGTAAGCGTCGCGCGCGTTGAACCGCCGCTGGAGTGGCGCGCGATCGTCGTACTTCCACAACAATCGCTTGCAACCAGCAAGGCGCGTGCCGTGCTCCCTGAGTCTTATGCGGCCGTCGACGCCATAGCGAACATCCAGGCAGTCTCTATGCTGGGGCTGGCTTTTGCGCAAGGACGCGGCGAGTTGCTACAGGCGGCCATGCGCGACCGGATTCACCAGCCCTACCGTGCGGAGATCTGTCCGTTTCTGCCGAGGTTGCTGCCTCTCGCTGGGAAAGAAGGAATTCTGGGTGTCGCGCTCAGCGGAGCCGGGCCATCTGTCCTGGCGATCGTCGGCGAAGAGAGCCAGGTCGAGCCGGCATCGAAAGCAATTCTGGCCGCTCTCGAGGGGTTCCCGAAACCAAGACTGCTGGTCTCGTGCTTTGAGCGGGTGGGCGCGAATCGATCACTGACCGGCTCTCGGTAATGCCTTCGGCAATGCAATCAGATGAGCGTTAACTAGTTGTATACCCACACAGGATTCCGGTAATTGTAAGATAAATCACCAGCTAGAGATTACCGAAAACGTTACCTAAGTTTACTTGCTATTGAAACGCAGACGCCATACATTCGCTCCGTGGGCAGTTCTGGGGGAGGGCTGCTCTGGCGCCCGTGATTCCTTTCGGGGATCCGGGCGCTTCTATTTTGCGGCGGGTTTGTGGCGAAATAAACCGATTCTCCCCCGAATCACGGACAAACACTTCTGCACGTTTCCGGTGCGTTTGGGCATCATTGCAATTGCGACTTTATAGCCTCATGAAGCATCCTATAATGGCGAAGTTTTTGGCGATTTTGAGGCTGGGAAGTACAAGGAGAGACATGGCAGGTTTGGGAGTTCTTGAAGTAAGCGATGCGACCTTTGAGCAGGAAGTGCTGCGAAGCGACCAGCCGGTTCTGGTCGATTTCTGGGCCACCTGGTGTGGGCCGTGCAGAGCGATTGCGCCGATCGTAGACGGAGTGGCGCAGAACTACGCGGGGAAACTGAAGGTTGCAAAGGTGGACGTGGACCGGAATCCGGCCACTCCATCGCGTTATGGAATCAGAGGCATACCGGCGCTTCTGTTCTTCAAGTCAGGCAAGATTGCAGACCAGGTGATTGGATATGCGCCTCAGAATGAGATCGAAGAGAAGGTTCAACGTCTTCTGGCATAGGACAACTTCTTGCGAGTGGCAGAGCCCGGCAAATTGCCGGGCTCTTCATTTTCTGGGGGAGGAAGGGTCTATCGTTTATCGGTATTTGCGCAAGACACCAAGGACGCGTCCCTGAATCGCGACCTGCGCGGCAGGAACATAGATCGGCTCCATTTCGATGTTCGCCGGCTGCAATCGAACGGTATTCCCTTCCGCATAGAAGCGCTTCAAGGTGGTTTCGCTACCGCGCACCAATGCAACGACAATCTCGCCCTGCCGGGCAGTCCGCGTTCGCTCCACCAAAACATAGTCCCCGTTGATGATGTGCTCGTCGCGCATGGAGTCCCCTCGAACCTCAAGGGCAAACACATCGCGATTTCCCACGACATCGTGCAAGGAGATTGATTCCTGATTCTCGGATGTCTCTACAGGGAGGCCGGCGGCGATCCGACCCGCGAGCGGCAAGCGGTCACTCGACCGGTTGCGGGCGCCCGGCGGCAAGATGTCAATCGAGCGGCTTCGGTTGTGTACCCGGTCCAGCAGGCCTTTTTTCTCGAGGTTCGTGATGTGCTTATGCACCGTCGCGAGGCTTTTCAGGCCCATTCCGCGGGCGATCTCCTCAAACGACGGGGAATAGCCGTTGCGCGACACGAATGATTCCAGAAAGTCGATGATCTCTTTTTGTCTTCGTGTGACAGCCATGGGCGGATTATAGCGAACAAAAAGCGAACCGCAAGAACTTTTATTTGCCTTTCTTTCTCCGCTGTACCGACTTGGGCAACTAAGGGCCGGGACTCCGTCACTTCCGCGTCGCCTGCCGCTGCCCGATGTTCATCGTCCCGATTGCGGAATTATCCAGACCGCGAAATACAGATCGAGACTCCGTTTCCTCATGCCCCGTTGCTATCTGCACCCGTGCGGCGGGGCTCTTTTTCGTTTTGCACCCGCACTTCAACGAACAGTCCCTTGCCGTGTGCAAGCGAGTGTCCATCGCCGTCAAATATCGTGGCCTCCACCCAGTGTTTGCGCCCTTCATCGCGTACGATCCGGCCCTCCATCCGGATCGGCGTGCAGGAGGACACTGGTCGCCTGTAGTCCACTTCGAGATGCCGTGTCATGGCGGTCAGACCGCGCGCGCGAACAGTTTTAGACATCGTCTCGTCAAGCAGTGTTGCGATGATGCCACCGTGAAGAAACCCCGGGTGACCCTCAAAGCGATTCGGAATCGTGGCCGGACAAACGACTGTCCCGTCCTGCGCCAGCAAAAACTCGAGTTGTAGTCCATTTTGATTGGCCTCACCGCAGCCGAAGCAACAATTCTGGGCCGAATGCGCCAGGGGGGTGAGGTTATCGAAATGCGGCTTCATGCCTCCACGGCCTCCGTTTGGAGCACTCGCGCAAAAACGTCGGCGTCGACGTTGCCTCCCGTCAGAATCACGCCGATCCGCTTGCCCCGATTCGTGTCGCTCTCCCTCATGGCTCCGGCCAGTGCCGCAGCGGCCGCGCCCTCGGCCAGGTTATGGGTGTCCTGGTAGAGCACCCGCATCGCGCATTCAATCTCCGCTTCTCCGACTTCCACGAATCGGGCAACATTCTGCCATATGACCTCCATGGCAATCGGATTTGGCGTCCGGCACGCCAATCCATCCGCAATTGCTGTGCTCGCGGGCGCGTCCACGATCCTTCGCTCCGCAAAGCTGCGTGCATACGAGGGCGATTGTGCAGCAACGACGCCCACAATTTCCGTTGTCAGCCCCAGCGCATTGCGCGCCGCCGAGACGCCGCAGATAGAGGAGCCAAGCCCGACCGGGACATATACCGCATCGAGTCGCGGAGCAGCCTTGAAGAATTCCATCGCGTAGGTCGCAGTACCCATTACGAGTCGCTCGTGGAATGAATCTACCATCACGAGCCCGCGCTCATTCACCAATCCTCGCGCGAACTCGAGTGACTCCTGAAAGTCCTGCCCATGCTCGACGAGTTTCGCTCCCTGTGCCTTCATTGCTCGATTCTTCTCGATGCTGTTGCCATGGGGAACAACGATCACACACTCGATTCTGTGCAATCGCGCGGCCATGGCGACTCCCTGTCCGTGATTGCCGCGCGTCGCCGCTACCACGCCTTCAAGCGCAGGCTGGGTTTGGTGCAGCCACTCTGTGTAAATCAGCGCGCCGCGCAGCTTAAAAGCTCCCACAGGCGTGTGGTTCTCATGCTTGATCCAGACCTCGGCGCCTAGCCGTTCGTTGATTAATGGCCAGCTGTACTGCGGCGTCGGTGGCATGTAACGGTAGAGAGAATCCTGTGCCTCACGAATCCGGGCAAGAGAGGGAAGCGTCATGGCTCAAGCATACCGAACAGATCCCAGCCTAAAATGAGGCTGATGACGATTCGGAGATTTGTTCTTGGCCTCACTTTGTTTGGCTGGCTCATGTTCGTCACCGGTTGCGATTTCGCCATCGGCTGTATGGCGCCACAACTCACTCCCCAGCAGGTCGAAGGGCAGCACCTTTACGAAGGGCGCTGCGCACACTGCCACCGCGATAACGATCTGGCTCTCAAGAAAGTGCCGCCCGATTTGCATGGAGTGTTTCAAAGCACAACGCTGCCCAGCGGCGCGCCCGCGACGGATGCTGAAGTCCGCCGCGTCGTCCTTGGCGGGAAGGGAATGATGCCCTCATTCGCCGGCCGTTTCGATGATGCGCAGATGGCAGCGCTCCTCGCATACCTCCACACAGGGCTGAGATGAGCCTCTGATCGCCTCAAATCCTCGGCCCACCCATGCGCATCACTCGTAGCGGATCGCCTTCATTGGATCGAGAGCTGCAGCTCGCCACGCCGGGATGATGCATGCACTCGTCGCCACAATGGAAAGAACGACCGTCGCGCCTAGCAACAGCAGGGGATCGCGCACGCTCTCAGCCGCCCAGCTCGCCATTACCTTGTTCAGCGCGAACGTGAGGATAACACCCGCCATGATCCCTGCAAAGACGCTTGCCGCAGTGGAACGAAAGACCAGGCCCAGCACGTGCCCTCGGTCCGCCCCTAGTGCAATACGAATTCCGAACTCGTTCGTGCGTTGCACCGCCGTATAGGCCACCACACTATACAGCCCAACGGCTGCCAATGCGAGCGCCAGGAACGCGAATGCTCCGAAGAGCCAAGCAACGAGCTGCCCGCGAGCATACTCGGGCGCCCTGCTGATCCAATGGTCGAGATCACGAACATCGTTGATCGTCTGCTGGTCGGCATCTACGGAGGTGATTGCCGTGCGGATCGAATGCAGCAAGGCGAGCGGCGGCCCATCTGTGCGCACCAGAATCTGCGTGAAATCGAGCGGCACGGTCGTGTACGGGATAAAGGCTTCAGGCTGGATCGGTTTTGATAGCCCGTCATCGAGCTTATCGCCAACGACCCCCACGATCAGAAATCCGTTCTCCGCGCCCGGCGCAAGCCTGACGAAGGGAGGCGGGGGTTTCAACTCGGGCATGGTGAACGTGTGTCCAATGGCGTCGCCGGCGGGGAAGTACCGTTTGGCAAGGGTCTGATTGATTACGGCGAGAGGGGCGCCGCGTTTCGTCTCATCCTCATCCCACAACCTGCCCTGGACGATGGGGATGCGAAGAACAGGGAAATACTCCTTGCTGACCATGTTGAAATGAAAGCTCTGATTTTGCGATGAGGGCTTGCCCACAATTTCGAATCTCATGTTGAATCCGTTTGCCGGAGGCGTCGCATTGCTCGAAACCGCTGCCATCCTGACTCCCGGGACCTGCGCCACCGTTGCATAGAGCTGTTCGAAGTACCGTGAGCGCTCCGCCCACGTCTTGTGTGTGCCTTCATGCACCGGGATCCCCACCGACATGACATTGTGCGGATCGTAGCCGAGCTTCACGTGTGCAAGCCGCAGAAAACCGTCAATAGCGGCACCTGCGCCCGACAGCATCAGCAAGGTCAGCGCGATCTGCCCGCCAATCAGCGCAGCATGGGTTCTGCGGCCTCTCACATCGCCAGTCGTCTTGCGCGTGTTCGACTGCATCACCTGGCTCACTTCGGGTCGCGAGAGCTGCCATGCCGGCCAGAGGCCGAACAGCACGCCGGTCCCAACGGCCACGACTATGCAAAACACCAGAACCGGGATGTTGATGTGAATGGCCGCCTCGTGCGGAAACGAAAACTCCGGCAGGTTAGCGGCTATAACGGAGACCGTTCTGTATGCCAGCATCAGGCCCAAGCTCGCACCGACCACCGACAGCAAAAGCGCCTCGGTCAGCAACTGCCGGATGATGCGAGGCCGGTTCGCCCCGATCGCGGCCCGCACCGCAAACTCATGCTGCCGCGCCGTCGCGCGCGCCAGCAACAGAATCGAAACGTTGCCGCAGCCGATCAGCAGTAATAACGCGACCGCACCGAAGAGCAGGTAAAGAGTGCCGCCGAGTTCTGAGATGAACTGCTCATTCAGCCCCACGATATGAATCCGCATCTTCCCCGGCGGGAAGATTTTCGGCGATTGCTGGGCAAACTCACTAAATAGTGGCTGGAATGCTGCATCGGCCTGTGCATGGGTTACGCCCGGCTTCAATCGCGTCCCAACGTAGTAGCTGGTAGTTTGATCTCCAGTGATCTTGAGCGGCAGATAGACATCACCGTCTCCCCAGGCAAACCGCGATCCGGCCACGCCGACGATTGTGTAGCTCTGGTGATCCAGTTGCAGCGTTCTGCCAATAACGCCGGAATCCGCGTTAAAGTGCCTCTGCCAGAACTTGTATCCGAGGACAACCACAGGCGCCGGATCCTGTCCGTCAATCGCGTCTGAGGACTGCAGAGTCCGGCCCAATGCCGCAGGCACGCCCAGGAAGTTGAACGCGTTCGAACTGAAGTCCACGACCTGTACGTCTTCAGGGAACTCGCTCCCGCTGATCGTCATGCTCCGCGAACCCTGCAGGAACGAGTCTTCGACCACCGGAGACTTGCGCAACAGCTGCCATTGGGGCCGGGCAACCCCCAGAAAATCACGTAACTGCCCGTCGGCCGCGACGAGGCGTACATGCACCATGCGGTCCGGGTCCCTGTAGGGATAGGGATCCATCAGGATGGCGTACACCACGCTGAACACCGCAGTCGTGGCGCCGATCCCCAGAGCCAGCGAAAGGATCGCCGTCAGCGTGAACCCCGGCATCTTGATCAGTTGCCGAAAACCGAATCGGATGTCCTGCCAAACGGTTTGCATACGCCGCTCCTTCTCAATTGAGATCGTCACGGCAAAACAAGCAAATGCTTTCCGAAGCTACGATGTCAGTTGAGGCGACCCAGCAGTATAAGGTCCCTCACTCGTACCGAATCGCTTTCATCGGGTCGAGACCTGCAGCACGCCATGCAGGAATCATGCAAGCTATCGTCGCCACGATGGAAAGAACGCCCGTGGCCACCAAAAGCAACAGTGGATCGCGAGCACTCTCGGTCGCCCAACTCGCCATCACCTTGTTCGATGCAAACGTGAGGGCCAGGCCGGCCACGATGCCTGCGCCAACACTCGCCACAGTCGATTTAAAGACGATGCCCAGCACGTGGCTCTTCTTTGCACCAAGGGCAATGCGAATGCCGAATTCATTTGTCCGCTGCACCACCGTGTAGGCGACCACGCTGTATAAGCCCACCGCCGCGAGCGCCAGAGCCAGGAAGGCGAAGGCGCCGAACAGCCATGCGACGAGCTGGCCACGCGCATACTCCGGTTCGCGTGAAATCCAGTGCTCGAGGTCGCGGACGTCGTTGTTTGTCTGCTGATCAGGATCGATGGAATTCACAGCGGTCCTCACGGCGTGAAGCAATGTCAACGGCGGCACTTCCGAGCGAACCAGGATCTGCGTGTACATCGTCATCGCAGAGGTGTAGGGAACAAACGCCTCCGGCAAAATCGGCTTTGACAGTCCGTCGTCTAGCTTGTCTTCAGCTAAGCCGATAATTAGAAAACCATTTTCGGCTCCGGGCGCTGTCAACAGATACGGTGGCTGCGCTTTCAGTTCCGGCACTTTGATCGTGTGTCCGATCGCGTCGCCGCCAGGGAAGTAGCGCTTCGCAAATGCCTGATTGACCACCATGAGGGCTGCTCCGCGATGCGTCTCCGCTTCGTCCCACAAGCGGCCCTGGAGCAAAGGGATCCGCAGGGCGGGAAAATACTCTTTGCTCACCAGGTTGAAGCGAAATGACTGCTCGCCCGTCGACGGCCTGCCGACGATCTCAAGCCTTGTGTTGAACCCATTCGAAGGGGGAGTAGCATTGCTGGAAACCGCAGCGAGCTTCACGCCAGGTACGTCTCCCACCTTCGCAAAAAGCCGTTCGAAATATGCGTCGCGCTCAGGCCACGTTCTATATGTGCCATCGTGAATGGGGATCCCGACCGACATGACGTTGTGCGGGTCGTATCCCAATCTCGCGTGCGCCACGCGCAGAAAGCCTTCGATTGCAGCGCCCGCTCCTGCCATCATCAGCAATGTCAGTGCAATCTGCCCGCCGATCAGCGTTGCATGGGTCCTGCGTCCCTTAACATCGCCGGTAGTCTTCCGCGTGCTCGACTGCATTACCTGGCTCACTTCCGGCCGCGAAAGCTGCCAGGCAGGCCAGAGCCCGAAAAGAATGCCCGTGCCCACCGCAACCACGATCGAAAAGATAAGGACAGGCAGATTGATCTGAATGGCCGCTTCATGCGGGAAGGAATACTCGGGCAGATGGGCCACGATAAACGCGATGGTCCGGTGGGCCAGCAGAAGGCCGAGGACCGCGCCCGTAAGCGACAGCAGCAGCGATTCCGTCAGCAGTTGACGAATGATCCGGCTCTGGCTCGCGCCGATAGCTGAGCGCACAGCGAATTCGTGCTGGCGTGCCGTGGCGCGCGCCAGCAGAAGGATCGAGACATTGCCGCATCCGATCATCAGAAGAAGGGCAACGGAGCCGAAGAGCAGATACAGCGTTCCGCCAAGCTGCTTAACAAACTGTTCGTTTAATCCGACGACATGCACATGCAGGCGATCTATGGGGAAATGGCGTGGCGTCTCCTTGGCAAACTGATTGAGCAGCGGCTCAAGAGCGGAATTAGCCTGCGCGTGCGTGATGCCGGGCTTCAGCCGCACGCCGGCATAGAAGGCTTTCACCTGGTCGCCCGTAATCTTCAACGGCAGGTAGACGTCTCCATCACCCCAGGTGAATCGCGATCCCGCGACGCCTACGACCGTGTAGTTCTTCCGCATCAACTGAATTGTCTTGCCGATCACGCTGGGGTCTGCGTTGTAGTGCCGCCGCCAGAATTTGTAACCGAGTACCACGACCGGTTGCGGATCCTGGCCGTCGATGGCGTCCGATGGCTCCAATCCGCGGCCAAGCGTTGTGGGCACGCCCAGAAAGTCAAAGCCATTCGAGCTGAGATAGACACCCTGCACATCCTCCGGCAGATCTGCTCCCGTGACGGTCAGGTTCCAGTCGTCCTCAAGAAACGTATCTTCCACCACCGGCGACTTGCGTAGCTCCTGCCATTGAGACCCTGTAACACCGAATCCGTTGGGATCTCCCGAGGGCATGGTCCACCGCATGTGAATCATTCGGTCTGAATCCTTGTAGGGATAGGGATCCATCAGGATGGCGTACACCACGCTGAACACCGCCGTCGTCGCGCCGATCCCCAGAGCCAGCGAAAGGATCGCCGTCAGCGTGAACCCCGGCATCTTGATCAGTTGCCGGAATCCAAAACGAATATCCTGCAAAACGGTTCGCATATGCGCTCCTCAGCTTGACTTCGTTAGATGGGCGACTGAAAGCAGATTCCGAATCCATCGGGATCGGTCAGGTACAGCTGTTTCATCCCATACCAGGCCACCTTCGGCGGATTCGCATCAAATCCCTTCGTAACCAGGTGCTGGTAGGCGCCTTCCACGTCGGGGCAGCCGAAATAGAGGCATGTGTCCTGATGGCCTGACCACCGCGCCGCATCGGGTTTCGCCGGCACATCTTCTGGGTCATAAGCCGTATTGAGCATCACTGTCGCATTCGAAAGCTGCAGCATGGCCCAGTCCACATCGTCCGGATCCGACGACTTTGCCCTGGACCTGCCCGTCACTGCAAACCCCAGCACATCCCGATAAAAGCGAATCGATCGCGGCATGTCGAAGACCTGCACGAGTGGTGCTACACCCTGAACTTCGATTGCCATATCGCAGCCCTCCTAAAGAGGCTCATGCTCGTGCAATGCAACTCGAAGCCCAATGCCGGCAGCGCTTAAGTTGTTGATTCAATGTTTCCGGATTGTCGGTCGATCGCCGGAAGCTGTGCGCTTCCGCCGCGCCATGTTCGCAAATGGACGCCTGATTGTCGCGCCTGGGGCCGAGAATTCCTCATTCCATTTGCTCTATACTGAGACTTGTCATGGCGCCTGAGAAAACCTTCTACCTCGAAACGTTCGGGTGCCAGATGAATGCCCATGACTCTGAAAAGGTTATTGGCACATTGGAGCACGAGGGCTACCGCCAGGTTGAAACCGAGGAAGAAGCATCCCTAATCCTCTACAACACCTGCTCCATCCGCGATAAGGCCGAACAGAAGGTCTTCCACCGTCTCAACGACTACAAGGCGCTCCACAAAGCAGGTAAGCGCTTTGGAGTGCTGGGTTGCGTCGCCCAGCAGGAAGGCGAAAAGATCTTCGAACGCGCACCCTATGTCTCGCTCGTCTCCGGCTCGGCCTCCTACCGCAAGCTTCCCGAGATGCTAAGCCGTCTGGAGTCCGGCGAAAATCGCATCACCGGACTCGACGACCGCCAGACGGACGAAACCTTCGAAACCGAATTCACCTCGCGCCAAAATCCCTACCGCGGCTACATCACCATCATCGAGGGCTGCGACAAATTCTGTGCATACTGCGTTGTTCCGTACACCCGCGGCAAAGAGCGCAGCCGCACTTCATGGTCGGTGCTCGCCGAGGCGCGGCGCATCGCCGACCAAGGCTACACCGAGATTCAGCTCCTCGGCCAGAACGTCAACAGCTACCGCGATCCGGAAGGGAAGTTGTCGTTCGCAGAGCTACTCGCCGCCGTCGGCCAGATCCCCGGCATCCGCCGCGTCCGATTTACGACGAGCCACCCCCGCGACTTCACCCGAGACATCGTCGAGGCAATCGACGCCTATCCGACCCTGTGCGATCACGTCCATCTTCCGGTGCAGTCGGGCTCCTCGCGGGTTCTCAAACTGATGGCACGCGAATACACCTCCGACTGGTACCTCGAACGCATCAGCTGGATCAAGTCAGCCAGGCGCAAGATCTCGCTCTCGACGGACATCATTGTCGGCTTTCCCGGTGAAACTCCCGACGACTTTATCCAGACGATGGACTTGCTTCAGGAAGTGCAGTACGATTGCGTCTTCGGATTCAAGTACTCCGGCCGCCCGAACACACCGGCTCTTACGATGATCGATTCGGTTCAGGAAACAGAAAAGGCCAGGCGACTGCAGATCGTGCTTGACCGCCAGCGAGAGATCCAGAGAACCAATTATGCCAAGCACTTGGGCGAAGAAATAGAGGTTATGGTTGAGGGATTGAATCCTGCCCGCGGACAAGTGGCCGGACGCAGTTCGCAGAATAAGACAGTCAATTTTACGACCAGACTCCCGATTGCACCAGCGCCGGGAGCGTACATGAAGGTGAGAATCACCAACATATTTCCCAACAGTCTGGCCGGCGAAGCCGTCTAAGCACTGTAACAGAGGGGAAGCCATGGACATCGAGGTTCGAATCCGCGGTTTGATGATGGATCCAGCCACAAACATGCCGATCGTTGTCCTCAAAGACGTGGGCTCTGATACGGTTATGCCCATTTGGGTTGGCATCTTCGAAGCCAACGCCATCGCGATCGAGATCGAAAAAGTTGCAGCCCCAAGGCCGATGACTCACGATCTGACGCGGAATCTCATGCGTCACATGAACGCCCAGTTAGAAAAGATTGTAATCAGTGAACTTAGAGATGACACGTTCTTCGCTGTCCTGTGGCTTCGCCAGGGCGACGAGATGATTACGCTTGATGCTCGCCCGTCCGATGCAATCGCGCTTGCGCTGCGCGCCGATTGCCCAATCTACGTCTCGGAGCAGGTGCTGCAGTCCGCGAAGCTCAACATGTCCGGGCCTCCGGAAGGCCAGGCCGCCAACGAACTGCGCGATTGGCTCGAAGGCCTCAACGACGAGGATCTCGGCAGCCGCTACAAGATGTAGGGAAGAGATCGCGGCACTCGCAAGTTGCTTTTCAGAACTACGTGTTACGCGCCTACAGTTAAATGGCGACTTGCACTATACAGAATATCTGTTATCGGACATTGCTTCTAAAGATAGCGGGCCCAACTATCTAGGGACCTCCCTGGGTGCCTTCTGGATGACAACGGACTTTAGAGGTCCTCAGTCGATTTTGTCCGGGTGGAGAGCGATATTCTTTTCGCCGGCGGCTTTGCGTTCGTTGTAGGCCTTTACCCAGTCTTCCCAGTGCTTGCCTGCGGCTCGATCCTTGCCGGTGAACTCGAGGCGCGAGATCTCTGCGTAGCTGAGCTTCTGCTTTCCCTCAACGTTCGCCTCGAAGTATTGAACGTAGCTCTCGGCAAGGGTGGCACCGGTGCGGCGATTGAAGATGAAGGCTTCGATCTTCTTGCCGGCTTTGGTGGTGATGGTGACGTCGCCGCGGTAGTCGAAGGCCTTCTCAAGAGCTTCGCGCAGGTCCCCTTCACTGGCAAGTTCGGGAACCCAACCTTCGAGTTGTTGGTGTTCTGTGCCGGGAGCGAGCTCGAGGGCCTCGACTTGTTCCCGCGTGTACTTCTGAACTTCGGCGGTCATGTTCTCTCCGAGAATCAGCCGTCAGCTTTCAGCTCTCAGCCTTCAGCCAAAGCGACTCTTTCTCCGCTTCTTACCTTGTTGCCATCTCGCGTTCGGTGGATTCGATCTGCACCAGCGTCGAGTGCGATTCCCGCTTCGGAAACTCGTTGAGCAGCTTGAGTGCGTGCGGATCGTTGTACCTTGAGAACGTGCCACGGATCATAGCCCACAATCCACGCATCGAGCCGAAACCATCCATCACGGCCGTCGGTTCGTAGCCGCAACTTACCATGCAGTTGGCGCATTTGGGATTGCCGCTGCCCACGCCGTACTCTTCCCACTTCGTGGTCTCGAGCAGTTCCTGGAATGTTTCCGCGTAGCCGTCCTGCAGCAAGTAGCACGGGCGCTGCCAGCCGAAGATGTTGTAGGCGGGCGAACCCCAGGGAGTGCAGTCGTATTTGCGGTCGCCCATAAGGAACTCAAGGAAGAGCGGCGACATGTTGAATTTCCAGTTCGGCTTCCGGTTCGACAGGATCGCGCGGAAGAGCCGGCGCACACGTGCACGGCCGAGGAAGCGATGCTGGTCGGGAGCCTTCTCGTAGCTGTACCCCGGTGAGAGAACAATGCCCTCAACACCCATATCCATCACTTCGTCGAAGAATGCGCGGACGCTGTGCGGATCGGTGCCATCGAAGAATGTCGCATTTGTCGTGACGCGGAAGCCGCGAGCTACCGCCGCCTTGATGCCCTCAACCGCGAGGTCCCATCCACCCTCACGGCAGACACTGAAGTCGTGATGGTCGCGCTCGCCGTCGAGGTGCACCGAGAACGTCAAATATTTTGACGGCGTGAACTCGTGCAGCCGGCGCTTCAGTTCAAGCGCATTGGTGCACAGGTAGATGTACTTCTTGCGCGCGATGAGGCCGTTTACGATCTCGACGATCTGCGGGTGAAGCAACGGCTCGCCTCCTGGGATGGAGACCATGGGTGCACCGCACTCTTCGACCGCGGCAAAACACTCCTCGGGCGTGAGCATCCGTTTGAGCACGTGCGGCGGATACTGCACTTTGCCGCAGCCTGCGCACGCCAGGTTGCAGCGGAAGAGCGGCTCGAGCATGAGCACCAGCGGATAGCGGTTGGCGCCAGTGAAGCGCTTCTTCAGCACATAAGTGGCGACCGTCCACATTTGCGAGATCGGAACAGCCATCGTTTAAAAGACCCTCCAGAGCTATTCGCTGTTAGCTCTTAGCTTTTAACAAAAAATTCTCGTTACGCGGCACAAGCTGATAGCTAGGAGCTAAGAGCTGCCTTCTCCATGGCCCGCTTATAGGCTGTGAGAGCCATGAGCGGGAAATACTGCCGGTACATCGTGTATGCAAGATAAAAAACCTTGGGGAATCCTGTACCTGTGATGATGCTTTCGCGCTTCGCGCCTTCGCGCATCGATTCATCCCAGCCGCCATCATCTTGTTGTCGTTCAAGCAGCCAGCGGACACCCTTGGCGATCGAGTCGGAGCGGTCATCGCCCGCGGCAAGCAAGCCGAGCAATGCCCACGCAGTCTGCGATGGCGTACTCTCCCCCACGCCGCGCGTATTCGGGTCCTCGTAACTGCCGCAGGTTTCTCCCCAGCCGCCGTCCGGGTTCTGCACCATGCGGATCCATTCGGCCGCCTGCTGAACCTGGGGCTCGTTCTGGTCGAACCCTATGGCTTCGAGACCGCGGAGAACGAGGAACGTACCGTAGAGGTAGTTGACGCCCCAGCGGCCGAACCAGCTTCCATCTGGCTCCTGCTCGCTGAGGATGAACTTGATGGCTTTCTCCACGCGCTTATCTGCCCGTGTGTAGCCATAGCAGGCCAGCATTTCCAGCATCCGTCCCGTGATATCAACGGTAGGCGGATCAAGCATTGCGTTGTGGTCCGCAAACGGGATGTACTGGAAGATCATCTTCGTGTTGTCTTTGTCGAAGCTGCCCCAGCCGCCGTTCCGGCATTGCATGGCAAACTCCCACTCGATCGCCCGCTGTACCACCTGATGTTGATAGCGTTCACGAGGATTATCCACCTTGTTGAGCGCGAGCAGCACCTGCGCCGTATCGTCTGTGTCCGGATAAAACTCGTTATTGAATTCGAAATACCAACCACCTGGCTCCGTCTTCGGCACCTTCACTGCCCAGTCGCCCGTGTGGCGGACCTCTTTGGAAAGAAGCCAGTCCGCCGCCCTCAAAAGCTGCGGATGATTGCGAGGCACACCGGCCTCGCCGAGGGCATAAAGCGCCTGAGCTGTGTCCCACACCGGCGAGACGCATGGCTGCATGCGAAAGGTGGGCTCCGGCACCACATCGCTTGCGGGCTCTTCAATGCCGAGCTTCTCGAATTCATCGCGTGCACGGATCACCTGCGGATCATCCTCGGAGTATCCGAGGCAGCGCAGAGCAAGGATCGCATTCAGCATTGCAGGGTAGATCGCGCCGAGTCCGTCAGACATCTCAAGGCGCTCCAGCATCCACTTCTCTGCCCTTCTGAGCGCAATCTTGCGGACGGGGCGCAGATGTACAGCCTCCGCCCAATGCATCAGGCGGTCGATCGCGATGAAGAAGTTGCGCCACGAGATTTTCTTCTTTCGGTCCCACTGCAGGCGCAGGTTTGCGTTCTCGCGGCCACCTACGTACAACTCATCGATGGCGTGCTCTGCGGGGATCTTCTTGAATGGCTTCTTGGCGTAGATGATGGCCAGCGGAACAAGAATCGAGCGCGACCACGAAGAGATCTCATAGATATTGAAGTAGAACCAGTTGGGAAAAAGAACGATCTCGGGCGGGATGGCAGGCACCGCGTCGTAATCGTACTGGCCGAGCGCGCAGAGGTACATCTTGGTGAAGGTATTGCACGCGATCACGCCGCCGTGAGCAAGGATCCATTCGCGGCTTTTGACGAGCCGGGGATCCGTCACGGGCATATTCATCAGCTTGGCGGAGAAGTAGCACTTGACCGAGAGAGAGATGTTGCCCGGACCGCCGGGATAGAGGCTCCAGCTGCCGTCGTCATTCTGGTAGCGCATCATCTCGATGCATGCGCGCTTGAGCCGTTCCGGGTCACCGGACTCGAGAAGAGTATGAAGGAAGATGTAATCGGCCTCGAGCATGGCATCTGCTTCGAGTTCGCCGCACCAGTAGCCATCGGAATGCTGCTGTAAAAGCAGGTAGTCGCTTGAGCGGAGGATTGCGGAATCGACATCAGTAAGGGCAGCATCGAGCCGTCCGAACCGTGGCGTCGCAGACTGAGTTTGAATCTGCTTTGCACTCATCGCGATAGACTTCCTTCAATATTCCACATAACAATACGCAATAGAAACTACCTTGCAACAGGTAAGCAGCACCAGCCCCATTCAACGAAAGCTGTTGCTGTATGGATCCCGGTCACGGCAGTTCGATACTGACCATTCCGAGCGCGGTGGCTTTCAAGATTCAGCGGACAGGCACCGGCTCAGCTCCTCCGGGGCCTCCAATGGCTTGAACGATCTCCGGGGGCAGGCCAAAGCGCACATTCTCCGGCATTACCTCAATCTCTTCGACGCTAGAGAATCCGTTTTGACGCAAATAATTGACTACGTCTTCAACCAACACTTCGGGGGCTGAAGCCCCGGCCGTGACCGCAACTGTAGACACTCCCTCAAGCCAC
>DATFSO010000145.1:0-3667 GCA_035262585.1 Occallatibacter sp.
CTATGCTTGCCTACAAAGCTGAGAACGCTGGTAGGCAGCTGCTGCGAGTCAATCCGCATGGCACGTCGCAGACGTGTCTGTGCGGAGCCAACGTCGCCAAGACCCTGCGGGATCGCTGGCACGATTGCCCTGCTTGCGGATTGTATGCGAGTCGCGATCATGTCAGCGCTCAGCTGATCCTTTCCAGAGCCCGGAACGGGCTTTTGGGGCTTAACGTAGAGGATGCTGTCTCATGCGTGCCCCAAGAAGCCGTCGCCCTTTAGGCGACGGTTGTTCACCACATCGGGCGCAGCCACCCAAGGATGGAGCCTGCAGCATTGGGCGAGATTTTTTGCCCGCGACGCATCGGGTGGCTCATTGAGGCTAACCATGAAGAGCTACCCTTTGGTCCCGGGTTGCGGTTCATCTTCAAGACCCTCGAGCGGCCGGCATACTTGTATCAAGGACAACTGATTTTCGCCAGGAATGATGTGGACATATTCATCAGCGTCGTCTGCAGGGAATTGGGGACCACGGGAGTCCGAGAGGCTGTCGTAACCTAGGAGCTTATTGCGCAGGAGCGCCTCGACATCAAGGAATACGAGCGCACCTTTGCGCGCGATCCGTATGATCCGGGCTATGACGGAGTGGATCGGAGCGTCTTGTGGTTCATGAGCGACGATGAGACGTACGATTCCCGGCTTCCGGATCACCCGCTCTCAAAGGTCAGGCGGATACTTGGGGCATTACCGGCAGCGATTTGCTTCCGACCGTGAGGACTAGCCCAGCAGCGCGTCTACGAATGCCTCCGGCGAGAATTCGAGCAGATCGCTCATCTGCTCGCCGACTCCGACGAAGCGCACCGGCAGATTCAATTCACGCGCAATCGCGACCGCGATGCCGCCCTTCGCGGTGCCGTCGAGCTTGGTGAGCACGATGCCGGTGACGCCGGCGGACTGTGTGAACAGGCGCGCCTGCTGCAGTCCGTTTTGGCCAGTGGTCGCATCCATCACGAGCAGAACCTCATGTGGAGCGCCAAGCACAAGCTTCGAGGCGGTGCGGCGCATCTTGTCAAGTTCGTCCATCAAGCCGGACTTGGTGTGCAGACGGCCGGCCGTGTCGACGATCAACTCCGAGATATTGTGCGCCTTCGCGGAGCTGGCCGCGTCGTAGAGAACGGCTGCGGGGTCGCCGCCTTGGCGGGTCTTGATCATCTCCACCCCGCTGCGGGCAGCCCAGACTTCAAGCTGTTCGATTCCCGCTGCTCGAAACGTATCGGCCGCGCAGAGCAGCACCGACTTCTCCTGGGCGCGATACCAGGCGGCGAGCTTGCCGCTGGTCGTGGTTTTGCCGGTGCCGTTGACGCCGACGAGGAATGTCACCTTAGGGGGAGCCACAGGCTCGGGAATCGAGCGCTGTGGAGTTGCCAGAACTGTGCGCAACTGCGCCTTCAGCAATTCGCGCAGTTCTTCGCCGCCCTCGATGGCCCGCAGGCGGGCGCGTTCGCGCAGGGCATCGAGGATCTCGGTCGTGGTCTGCACGCCAATGTCGCTCATAATCAGCGCGGTTTCCAGTTCCTCGAGGGAAGTTTCGTCCACCTCGCGGGTGAGCGCGACGATCTCGTTGATCCTCGAGGAAAAGGTTTCGCGCGTACGCGTAACAGCGTCGCGCATCCGCGAGAAGAAGCCGGTGGGTACCCCGGATTTCTGAGCCTGCTCCTCTTCGGCCGCCTGCTCTTCTTTCTTTTTCGGCTCTTCGTCGTAACCGGTGAACAGCGTAATCATTGCGAGCGCACCCAGTCTTGAGTCTAGAGCATTCCTGAGATTGGCGCGAACAAGGGGATTACGGCGAGAAGTTCCGACGATTGCAGCCGGATAAGGAATTTCGCCGGCCAACTCAGAACATTTGCACAGGTTGTGGCTTGAACCGCAGGCAGGAGTTGCGGAAGAATTTCCAAGCGGCCCGCGATTTCCCTTCACGCCGAACGATCGCGGGGGGAGGACAAACGATTCATGAGCCAGGTACGTGTGTTGGTCGGGACGCGCAAAGGCGCGTTCATTCTGTCTTCAGACGGCAAACGGGACAAATGGGAAGTCAGCGGCCCTTTCTTCGCCGGATGGGAGATCTATCACATGAAGGGTTCCCCAGTGGACCCTGACCGCATCTATGCTTCCCAAACCAGCGGCTGGTTTGGGCAACTGCTGCAGGCATCGAGCGACGGCGGCAAGACGTGGTTCCAGCCCGGCTTGAAACCTGAAGAGGCCGGACCGCCTGTGTTTCCCGCCAAGGCATCCAACCGATTTGTGTACGACTCGTCGGCCGAAACGGGTAAGCCGCTCACCACGCACCAATGGTACGACGGAACGCAGCATCCATGGGAGTTCAAGCGCGTCTGGCACCTGGAGCCTTCGCTTACGGATCCGAAGACCGTGTATGCCGGCGTTGAGGATGCGGCGATCTTCCGCTCGACCGATGGCGGCGAAAGCTGGCACGAGATGCCGGGACTGCGCGGCCACGGAACCGGCCCGAACTGGCAGCCCGGCGCCGGAGGCATGTGCCTGCACAGCATTCTCCTCGATCCCGTCAATCCCGATCGCATCTTTATTGCGATCTCGGCGGCGGGCGCGTTCCGAACCGATGATGGCGGCAAGACCTGGAAGCCGATCAACAAGGGACTCTACTCAAAATATATTCCCAATCCCACCGCCGAGGTGGGCCACTGCGTACACCACATCGCGATGAATCTTTCGCGGCCCGGTACGCTTTTCATGCAGAAGCATTGGGACGTGATGCGTTCCGACGACGCGGGCGACAACTGGACGAAGATCAGCGGCAATCTGCCGACGGATTTTGGGTTTGTGATCGACGTGAATTCAAATGAACCCGAAACAGTCTACGTGGTGCCCATCAAGAGCGACTCGGAGCATTTCCCGCTCAACGGAAGGCTGCGCGTGTATCGCAGCCGCCAGGGTGGGAACGAGTGGCAGGAACTTGGCAACGGTCTGCCTGAAAAAGACTGCTACGTGAATGTGCTTCGCGATTCAATGGCTGTCGACAAACTCGACAAGTGCGGCGTCTATTTCGGGACGACCGGCGGGCAGGTGTATGTCTCGCCCGATGGCGGGGATTCGTGGAAAGCGATCGTGCACGATCTGCCGGCGGTGCTGTCGGTTGAAGTGCAGACGATAGCATAGCAGTTGACGATGGCTGAATCGGTCCGCAATGTGCGCGTTCAAATCCCATACCACCTGCGCAACCTGGCGCGGGTGGATGGGGACATCACGCTTGAAGTGACGTCGCCGGTGACGATTCGATCAGTTCTCGATGCAATCGAGGCGCGATATCCCATGCTGATGGGGACCATCCGCGATCACGATACCCTGAAGCGACGTCCCTTTCTACGATTCTTCGCTTGCGAGGAAGACCTGACCCACGACCCGCCGGACAAGCCACTGCCCGATGCAGTTGCCGAAGGAAGGGAACCGCTGCTCATCATCGGGGCAATTGCCGGCGGAGCGATGGATGATTCAACGTCGCTCGGGACTAAAGCCCAACGACTTCGTGGTGCTTTGCTGCACGACTAAAGTCGTGCCCTTTCAGAAAACTCACCTTGGGGAACATCTCTAGTGTTCGCCCTTTCCCGGACGCAGCATCAGCTCCTTGATGGCTTCGCGCGGGTCTTTGCCTT
>DATFSO010000146.1:0-7572 GCA_035262585.1 Occallatibacter sp.
AGGGTAGGTTAGTCACGTGTTACTCACCCGTGCGCCACTTTACTCATGGATTGCTCCACTTTCTCGTTCGACTTGCATGTGTTAGGCACGCCGCCAGCGTTGATTCTGAGCCAGGATCAAACTCTCGTTTGAAACCTGATGTCGTCTCTACTCGACGGAGGTCAGTAGAGTCCGACCGTGCACTCGCTTCTCAGCGGTGCACCTTACCTTGTGAGAATGATCGAGCCAAACCTGATCGTTTCTCACGACTGGCACGTTCAACCTTATTGTCAAAGATCCTTATGGCTGGCCGCCTGAGCGGGGCCGTTTGGATCGAGGCCCGGACTTTGTCGTCAGGGTGTCCTCGAACTTGATGCGCTAAGCCGGAACTGCATTTCGCAACAACCACCGGCGTTTTTGCGCGAACTTTTTGAGACTATCGAACTTCAGCAGTCATGTCAAGGTAGGATTCCGGAGGAATCAACTTCCTAAACCGTCGACGCGAAGCTCTTCAGATTGAGGCTTTTACCCCGCATATCTGATGTCCGAGCAAGCCCAAAGGACTCACTAAATCGTTCGCACACAGCGCAAAATATCAAAGAGCGACCGGCAACGAATGCCTAGCGCCACAAAGGCGCGCGAAAGGAACTTGCCTCTCGGGTCATGCAATGGTTTGTTCTCTGCGGGATTCCCTACAGGGGCCAGGGGTGCGTTTCCGCTACCTCGTCCAACCCAACGAACCGGCTTCCCTCTTCCCACCTGGGGCAGGCCACATCGGCCACCGGGAGGCTCCACTGCTTAAGTGCAACTTTTTAAGACTAACACTTGTGAGTCTTTGTTGCAAGTCGCGAACCGCTTCGTTTCAGCATCGTTCCGCGACTTTTTGAGAATAACAACGGCTCGTGAATTGTGCAACCCACGGCCGACTGTGGAAACAGGAGGGTTTCTGTGGGAAATACGTTCCGAGGTGCATGGAATCAGCGCTTTTTGCATTTCAAGTCGCGCAAAAAATTGCCTAAATTCGCGCATTTTCGAACCGGAAACACGCCCGAGGCAGCGAAACCGCGCCCTTTCTTCTATTGCCGCGAGATGATGCCGAGGTCGGTCAGCCCATTCACGAAAAACTGCATCGCCAGCGCAACCAGCAACAGCCCCATGATCCTGACCAGAATACGAATCCCTGTCTCGCCAAGAACCGCCCGGACCCGCCCCGCCCCTGCCAGGACTAAATAGCTGATAAGACAAGTTATAGCGATCGCACCGAGGACGGCTCCCATCTGCCAGTGAAAGATGCTCGGCACGGGCCCCACCAGCACCATCACCGAGGAAATCGCGCCCGGGCCCGCCAGCATCGGAATACCGAGCGGAACAATGCCGGCATCCTCCTTGGCCGCGCCCTCCTCCGTATCGCCATGCGCCTCCTGGGTAGGCGAACGCTTCGCCTGCAGCATGTCGAGGCCGATCAACAGCAGGATCAGGCCGCCAGCAATTTCAAACGCAGGCAGCGTGATGCCGAACATCCGGAAGATCAACTGGCCGGCAAGAGCAAAGCTCGTCAGCACAATGAAGCATGTCATCGCAGCCTTCCTTGCCATCCGCTTCCGGCGCGCGGTATCGGCGCTCTCCGTGATCGCGATGAACGATGGGATCGCCGCGAAGGGATCGACAAGAAAAAAGATCGAGCTGAGCGCGAGCACGGAAAAACGCACGATGGGCGCGTGGCTCAACTCGTTGAGCGCGGTAGTGGCGGGGTTCGTCCAGTCGAGCATCACGATCGTTGTCTCGAATTCTAGAGGACGCGGAGGCTCTTGATGCGTCGATGGCCATGGCTATCATCAACCGGTGCGTTGCCCTCTCGTTCCACCAGGCGGGTGAGGCAGCCGGCCTCGCGCGCCGGGTCGAGTTCGCGCACCACGTCGGAGAAGAACATGACCTCGCCCGGCTTGCAACCCATGGCGGCGGCAATCGACTCGTAGCTCGCCTTTGCCGTCTTCGGACCCGTGCGGGTATCGAAGTATCCGGCGATCAGCGGGGTCAGATCGCCAAAACTGGAGTGCTGAAACAGCAGCATCTGCGCTGCGACCGAGCCTGACGAATAGATAGCCACATGCGCCGCCGAGGACCAGCGCTCGAGCGCCGGCGGCACATCCTCGAAGAGCGTGCCTTTCAACTCGTCGCATTCAAATCCGCCCTTCCAGATGCGGCCCTGCAGGCTCTTGAGCGCGGTGGATTTGCGGTCGCGATCCATCAGCCAGTTCAGGTACGGAATGGCCTCGTCCCAGTATTCCGGGCTCGTGAACTGGGGCGCCTCATCCGTCTCTCCAGCATTCTCTTCGGCGAGCAGCTTCAGATCGTTGATCACGCCGGTATCTCCGCAATGTTCTTCGAGGAATTCCTGAAATCGTGCGCGCGCGTAGGGAAAGAGCTGATCGTAAACAAGCGAGATCGGCGCAACCGTGCCCTCTACGTCAAGAAGAAAGAGCTTCGGCGATTTTGAGCTCATACGCGAGGGCCGCTCTCAACGCGTGGCCCGAGGTAAGCGGGACCGAAGCACAGCGGCTGATAATTCCTGTCGATTCCCGAGCCGGTATAGAGCGGAGTCCAGCCGGAGGTGTCCTGAAACCAGCGAATAGCGCGGATCCGTCGATCCTCGCAGAGCGTGAACCAGTGCTTGGTGCCGCGCGGCACGCGGAGCATGTCGCCCGGGCCGACCTCAACCGAAGCAACACCGTTTTCCAGAGCGAAGAAGAAAACGCCGCGCCCGGCAAGGATAAATCGCACCTCGTCTTCGGAGTGCGTGTGCTCCTTGTCGAATTTCGAGAGCATCGCTTCGAGGTTGGGCGTTTCGGGAGTCACATCGATGACGTCTGCGGTGACGTACCCGCCGCGACGCTTCATCTCGTCAATTTCCAAGCCGTAGGCCGTGAGAACCTCATCGGCAGATGCGTCTGTAGCCACACGATCGAGGCTCCAGCGCTCGTAGTCGATACTGAGGGCCGCGAGTTCAGAGCGGATTTCGGTTTCGTTCTCGATGGTGCGGTCGCCGGTGCCCCCAACAAAGGGTCCATGTTGTTGGGGTGACACTTCGGGGAAGCGAAGAACTGCCATGGCGCTCCTTGCGTCGAGGGAGAAATTGCATTTCCCTCCAGGGGCTAAAGCCCATCGATTTTGCCGATCTCAACGTACGGGCTTGAAGCCCGTACCGTTCGTTACGTCGATTCACGCAGGCTGGCCGAAGAGTTGCCGTCCCTCCACCTCGAAGAGGAATTCGAGTGCCTCCAGATGACGGCGAGCTTCAGCCACTGATTCACCCCAAGTATAAAGCCCGTGACGACTGAGCAAAACCCCGTGCGCGCCGGGGTTATCGCAAAGCACACTTCCGAGATGATCGGCCAGCGGCGCATATTCCTGCGTGTTTTCAATGATCGGCACTCGCTCGGTGTGTTCATGCGTTGACACGCCTCTAAGGCCCTTCAGCAGCTCGTAGCCGCGCAGGACGACGTAACCGCTGGATGCGAATTTGCCGGAGAGCAGCGTATTCCAGATTGAATGTATGTGCAGGATGGCGCGCGCCTGCGTTCGCTCGCGGTAGATCACGGTGTGCAGGCTTGCTTCGGCAGAAGGGCGGCCCTGGCCGCCCAGCGCCTTGCCCTCAAGATCGATTTCGAGAAGATCAGTCGGCGCAAGCGTTCCCTTATCGAACCCGCTCGGCGTGATGAAGATGCGGCCGGCGGAACGAACGCTGAAGTTGCCGCTGGTCGCGGGGACCCATCCGCGCGCGTAACAGGCCCGCGCGGTCGCGCAGAGCTGATCCAATTCGCGCTCAAGGGGCTCCGGCTCATGAGAACGCTCATCGGGGAACATAGGTGAGTGCAGTGTAGCAACAAGCCGTCGAAACCTGCGCCTTCGATTCAGAGCTCGCGGTTCTTGTTACGCCATTCCTGCGGATTCCAATCGGCGGACATCCCTGCGAGGTCGTCGAATCGTATTCGAGGATCGTCCGATTGCACCAGGATCAACAGCCTTCTTCCAAAAAGCATGTGATATCTGACCGCACCAGCGAGAATGTGGAGCACCTTTTGGGCGAGACCTTTCTCGTTCGAATCGCGGCTTTCATCGATCTTCGTAAAGCAATCATAGTGATGAAAAACAAGCGCAACTCCTCCGCTTTCAGGCACGATGAGGTCGTCACAAATGGATTCGTCTAATGCGTTGAGGTTTTTTCCGTAGTAATACGGAAACGAAAGTCTAGATCGGAGAGAATCGTGCATCTGCTCTTCGCTGTTCCACTCGGCCGCGTCAAACTCCACGATTTCGTACTCGTTCAATTCGAGCCAGTTCAAGTCCTGCTTGAGTGCTTCCGGTCGCCAATACAGAGCGACTCCCCCATCTCGAAGAATGACAAAATCTCTGCGTTGATCGTTAGCTTCATCTGAGCTGAACACTGCCATAGCAACTGGGATTATACCCACACCAGTTCTGCCCCTAAACGCGTTTCTGCCGATGAGAGGCGGCCCCCGTTTCGCCAGGCTGCTATCAAACGCGGTTCGTTCATCCATCTTTAGGATGAGAGACCGCTGTGCGCGGCGGCCCGTATACTTGGCGAATGTTTCGGGTGAGGCGCGCGTTCAGTATTGGAATCCTGACGGCTTCAGGATTTTCGGCATCGGTCTATGCACAGACGGGAGTATCGGGCACCGTAGACGGCAAGCAGCCGTCGCAGGACGCGCATGCAATCAGCTCCAACCATCAGATTCAGCTCGATGATCAGCATCGCGTCATTACCGCCGGCGGATTCGTGAAGAGCGGTCCCATAGTTTTCCAGGACATCTCCGAGAAGGCCGGCCTGACGAAGTGGACCCACAAGATGGGCACGCCTGCTAAGGACTACATCATCGAGACCAAAGGCTCGGGGGTGTGCCTGCTTGACTACGACAACGACGGCTGGCTCGACATCTACGTCGTAAACGGGTCGACCGTCGATGCGCTCACTGGTAAGGCAACGCCGCCACATGCCGCGCTCTTCCACAACAATCACAATGGAACGTTCACCGAAGTGGCGGCGAAAGCCGGGGTGACGAACGATCGCTGGGGATTCGGCTGCGCGGTCGCCGACTTCGACAACGACGGCTTTCCCGATCTCTACGTCTCCAACTTCGGCAAGAACCGCCTCTACCACAACAACCACAACGGCACCTTCACCGACATCGCGGAGAAGGCCGGCGTGACGCTTGGCAACTGGTCAACAGGCGCGACATGGGGCGACTACGACGGCGACGGGCGTCCGGATCTGTTTGTCGCTGGCTATCTGCATTGGGACTGGGACAACCCGCCGGCAAAGGGCGGCGAAGGCGGATCGAGCAACGCATTCTGCACCTTTCGCGGAGAGGCCACGGCCTGCGGTCCGCGCGGGCTGAAGGGCGAGCCAGATCATCTCTTCCACAACAACGGCGACGGAACCTTCACCGACGTGAGCGAGAAGGCCGGCGTTGCGGACAAGCCCGGCTACTACGGCCTGGGTGCGGTCTTTGTTGACATCAACAACGACGGCAAGCCTGATCTGCTGGTCGGCAACGATTCGACGCCGAACTACCTCTATCTCAACAGGGGCGACGGCACCTTCGAGGATGTCAGCTACGCCTCAGGCTATGCTCTGAACGAGGCGGGCCGCGAGACGGCGTCGATGGGCATTGCCGTGGGAGACATCCGGAACAACGGCATGCTCGACGTCTTTAATACCACATTCTCGGACGACTACAAGCCGCTCTATCGCAACGAGGGAGATGCCAACTTCACCGACATCAGTTACCACATAGGGCTGGGCGAGATCACGGTTCCCTTCCTCAGCTGGGGCGATGCGTTTTTCGATTACGACAATGATGGCTGGAAGGATTTGCTCATGTCGGACGGGCACGTTTACCCGCAGGCCGACAAATACAACTGGGGCACCAGCTGGAAAGAGCGGCCGATGCTCTTCCGGAACCTGGAGGGCAAAGGATTCGGAAATGTGCCAGCGGTGGAAGGAACGGGGCTGGCCGACGTGATCGCAGGGCGCGGTATGGCGGTCGGAGACTTGTTCAACGACGGCAAGATCGACGCGGTGATCAATGTGATGGACGGCCACCCGGTGCTGCTGCGCAATGTGAGCGACGATCACAATCACTGGATCGAGATGAAGCTGGTCGGCGGCCCAAAGAGCCCGCGGGATGCAGTGGGCACAACGGTTTACCTGACGGCTGGCGGCATGAAGCAGCGCGGGGATGTGATCAGTGGCGGAAGCTATCTCTCATCGAACGATATGCGGCCGCACTTCGGCCTCGGCCAGGCCACGAAGATCGACGACATCGAGATCCACTGGCCGGACGGCAAGGTGGAACACGCGACCGTCCCCGGTGTAGATCGGGTTGTGACGATCACCGAGGGCAAGTAAGACAAGGGATCGGCTTTCATGCCCGGCCATACTGGTGGGCTAGCTGATTTGCCGAAAATACAGGAAAAATGAAACGGAATTCGGGCGGCCGCAACCATTACTGCGGGCCCGCTTCCATGCTGCCTCCAGCCGCTATGGGCGGCCCGTGACCCTGTGAGCGTCGCGTTCGAGAGGGGCGTCGCCACGCGGCAAGTATCGTTCCCATGGATTTTCGGTGGGACTGTGTCGCAGATATGACTGCGCGTGGGCGGTTCCGGAAAGAAAAGTGCTAACGCCGCCCGCAGTATTCGCGAATTCTGAGAAATTCGTCTCTTGCACGCGGGGCCTGGTGCAGATGGCGCAAATTTGGTGGTATAGTGGGGCTCTGCACGTCGGGTCTCCTGCACCAGCAAGCTCGGAATTTCCAAACAAGGCACGGCCCCGCGCTCGGCTTGTATTTTTACGCCGAGTTGTTGAAAACCCTCTCTCCCCAAGGAGGCGAAATGGCCGAAATCATACTTTCTGACCGGCAACTATCCGACTCTACTTTCAGCACGACCATTCACGCGCCCATGGAGAAGGTCGACATCGCGGCCTGGTTGTTCAACCTTCCCGAAGCCGAGTACTGCCGCTGCTGTGCGCCGGATCACATCTCGTGTGCATCGACGACCACGCAAGATGGAAGGCCGATGTCAGTCAACGTGGAGATGGTAGGCAAGACGCTCATGATCCAGCACTACGTGGCGGAATTGGCAAGTCCATCGCTTTGCAGAATGGTATCCATCTCGGACGCGTTCACGCCCAACGGCCGCACGCGCATGCAGGTGATCTGGACGCTCGGCGTCGAGAAAATCGATGACAGGAGTTGCCGATACACCAACAACTTGGTTGTACATCCCACGCAGGAGTTCATGAAGTTCATCGCCGCGGATAGGATCGGTTTTGAGCAGGCCGCGGAGGCCCGGCAACACGCCGGCTGCAATCACAACCGCCGCGAGACTCCGCTGATAGCGGCGAGCATCGAAAGTGCGGCGCTGGGATTGACGGATTGGTCGCTCCGGCACTGGCCCGTCTCCGTTGAGCCGGTGCGCGATATCCTCGGCGGCTACGGGGTACAGGTGGTTGCCTGAAGAACGGCCTACCTGGGACAAACACGGAATGCCACGGAGTTCCTTTTATACCTG